>CAIYTH010000033.1 GCA_903929135.1 uncultured Chlorobiales bacterium | reverse complement strand
GGTGGTTAGAGCGCCAGGTTGTGGCCCTGGAGGTCGGGGGTTCGAGTCCCCTCATTCACCCCAAGTATTTTGGCCCCATCGACTAGTGGTTAGGTCATCACCCTTTCAAGGTGGTAGCACGGGTTCGAATCCCGTTGGGGTCACTCAATAATGTTGACAAGTCCAGCAGGAAGCACCAGGTTTCTCTGGCATCCGGGCCGGACTCCCCAGGGGCGGCCGTTCACGCAGGTAAAAGTTACGCAGCTCTGTTCATCAAAGGTTCAGGGCTTTTTTTTTTGGGATCTCAGATAATCCGTTCCTCCACCAGCCGATGAGACGATTTCCGGCGGTTCCAGTTCACGAAAGCAGCGCCTTCCTATGAAAATCTCCGTCAACTGGCTGAAAGAGTTTATTCCCTCTTTTTCGCCGGATATCCCGGAACTTGTCGATCGCCTCACCTTCCTCGGCCTCGAGGTCGAAGAGGTGTTTACACAGAAACTTCCCGACCCGAAAGTGGTCGTCGGCCTGGTGACCGGGGTGCGTCCGCACCCGAACGCCGACAGGCTGCGAATCTGCACGGTCGACACCGGCGAGGCCGAGCATCGCCAGATAGTCTGCGGCGCACCGAACGTCGAGACAGGCATGATCGTACCCGTGGCCACCCTCGGAGCTGTGCTCACGACGGTTTCCGGCGAAACCTTCACCATCAAGCCGGCGAAGATCCGCGGGGAGCACTCCTCCGGCATGATCTGCGCCGCTGACGAACTCGGCCTCTCCGACGACCACGACGGCGTCATGGTGCTCGACGAGGCATGCAAGGTCGGCGATCCGTTTGCCTCATACCTCGAAGCCGACACCGTGCTCGACATCGCCGTCACGCCCAACCGGCCTGATGCGCTCTCGCATCTCGGCGTAGCCCGAGAACTGGCCGACAGGACCGAAATCACCTATCCGACGGCTCCCGTGCTCGAGTTTTCGCGGGGCGGCGGACTGGTCGAGGTTCAGGATACCGAAGCATGCCCCTATTACTCCGGCACGGTCATCAGGGGAGTCAAGGTCGGCCCCTCGCCAAGATGGCTCGCCAGGAGGCTCGAGCAGATCGGACTCCGCCCGAGGAATAACATCGTCGATATCACCAACTACATCCTGCACTCGTTAGGCCAGCCGCTCCACGCATTCGACATCAGCCGCCTCAACGGACGGCGGATCGTCGTGCGCAGCGACAGCGGCAGCACGATCACGGCACTCAACCAGACCGCATACCGCCTCGAACCGGGCATGCTGGCCATCTGTGACGCCGACGGGCCTGTTGCCATCGCAGGCGTGATGGGCGGCCTGCACTCAGCGGTCACCGAGTACACCACCGACATACTGCTCGAAGCGGCCTACTTCAACCCCGCCTCGATCAGGCGGACGGCCAAGCAGCTCCAGGTCTCCTCCGACTCCTCCTACCGGTACGAGCGCGGCGTCGATCCCTGCAACGTCAAGCGGGCGGCCGAGTACGCCATCTCCATGATCCTCGATATCGCCGGAGGCACCATCGACGCCGTCGAGGAGTTCGGCAGCATGCCCGGAACCAGGAAGATCGTGTCGCTCCGGCCCGGACGTGCGAACGCCACGCTCGGCAGCTCCATCAGCGCCCCGGAAATGGTACGCCTCCTCTCCAGGATCGGCATCGACGCCGTCTCCCAGGGCTCCGTGTCGCAGGACGCCGACTCGATCTCCTTTGCCGTCCCCTCCTTCAGGGTGGACGTCGACGCCGAGATCGACATCATCGAAGAGATCGCCCGCCTTTACGGATACAACAACCTCCAGCCCTCGCCGGCAATGGTGTCGAACTACCCGGAATCACGCAAGGTGCCGGAGCATTTCCCCGACTACCTGCGCAACGTCGTGATCGGCCTGGACTTCAGGGAGGTCCTCACCAATCCCCTCATCAGGAAGGAGGAGGCGGAGCGTTTCGGAGGCATCCACGTCAGCGCGCTCAACCCCATCAGCGAGGAGCTTGAAGTGCTTCGCCCGAACGTCGTCTCGTCGTTGCTCAAGGTCGTCTCGCACAACCTGCGCCACGGCAACCGCGACCTGCGGCTGTTCGAGGTGGCGCACGGGTTCGCGATGCTGCCGGAAGGGGAGCGCGAAAGCCGGGGCCCGCTCTCCGCCTACCGCGAAACTGAGCTGCTGGCGCTGGTCATGACCGGGCGGCGCGAACCGAGGAACTGGAGCAACAGCAACGCCGCCGTCGATTTCTTCGATATCAAGGGGGTTGCCGAGATGTTGCTGGAGAAGCTGAATTTACTTGATAAATCAGCACTTAATATTTATAATGATTCTACGATTGGCATTGAAGTCGCAGTGGCTGAAAACGGGAAACCCTGCGTAATGAAGGCCGGTACGATTCAGCAGGTCGGGAAGGAGATACTTGATGCCTTCGCTCTCGATCAGGATGTATATATCGCTGAAATAGAGGTTGCGGTGCTGGAGAAATGTTTCGATCCGCGCGTCGCCTACGAACCGCCATCAAAGTTTCCTGTTGTCGAAAGGGATCTTTCATTCTTGCTTCCCCGCCAAATTCCGGTCCAGCGCCTGGTTGACCTGGCTGTCAAAAGCGATCCTCTGGTCAGGTCCGTGCACGTCTTCGACGTGTTCGAGCGCAGCGAACCCGGCATCGAGGGCGCAGTATCGCGCAGTGTGGCGATCTCGCTCGAACTGGCCGACCGGTCGGGAACGATGAACGAGGAGCTTATCAGCTCCGTTATCACCAAAGTCAGCAACAATGCCATGAGTGAACTTGGTGCGGTAATTCGGCAAGTTTGATCCAGTGTAAACCATGGATGCAGCGGATGAGCGAAACGGCCATGAGATCCTCACAGGTCTTGAAGAGAATATTGGCAGGCTCGTTGCTCAGCTGTCCGAAAGCCGTAAGGAAAATGAGCTGTTGAAATCTGAGGTCTCAAGCCTGCAGAACATATTGAGGTCCTTCAAGTTGCCCGGTACCGAAGGGACGTCTCCCGGTGTATCAGGGACTTCCGGCGATGGGTTCTCCTACGCCGAGAAGCTTCAGGTCAAGCAGAAGCTTGCCCTGCTCCTCCAGAAGATCGAGAGGGAACTCAGGGGTGACCAGACCAGATTTTGAAGCCTATGGAAAAGATCAACGTCAATGTTTACGGCGACAACTATCCCTTGAGGGTAGAGAGCAGCGAGCTCACCGGAAAAGCGGCGAAAGAGGTGGACGGGCTCATGAGGCTTTTTAACGCCAAGGCCCCCGACCTGGAACCGAAAAAACTGGCAGTGCTGGCCGCAATCCAGTTCGCTGAGAAGAAGAACGAACTCGAGGAAGAGCTGTCGCAGCTCAGGCAGAAAATGGCTCGTGTGAATGAATTTATCGAGCAGAATCTGGAGTAAAGCGTTACATTGAATTAGACGGAATGTCCGCACCATGACTTGAGGTGTACTGTAAGTAAAAGAACTAACAGGATAGAACAGGGAGCCCAGCTCTTCATTTCGATTGCAGGCCTTGCTGCATGACGGTGATGAACCTCGTGCATCGGTGCTTTATCGGCACCGCATTGGAAGCGAGATATCTGAAGGAGGCGCCCACCGTATTAAAACGGGTTCTTGAATCTTACACATCTCAACCTGGTGCGGGTTTTTTTTTGTCAATTTTAAGGTGTGGCCGCTTTGGCCTGTTGAAAAGGAGGCTATTTGATGGGAATTGTCATAAATCTGTTCCTCATTGTTTTTGCGTCGGTAATCTGTTTTGCGGTTGGTTTTTACATTGGCAGGGTGTTCCTCGAGCGCATCGGGACCACCAAGGTGCTCGAAGCTGAGGAGCGCGCAGTACAGGTGGTTCAGGAGGCCCAGAAAGAGGCCAACGACTACAAGGAGCTGAAGGTCAACGAAGTGAACCAGGAGTGGAAGAAGCGCAAGCGTGAATTCGATTCCGAAGTGACCATCAAGAACAACAAGTTCGCCCAGCTCCAGAAGCAGATCCGCCAGAAAGAGGTCACGATCAACAACCAGCAGCGGGAACTCAGGGATGGCGAACGGCGTCTCCAGGAGCAGAAAGAGGAGCTCCGGCACCAGACCGAAAACGTCCACAGCCGGGCCGCCGAACTCGAGCGCACCATCACCGAACATAACCAGCGTCTCGAGAGCATTTCGAACCTGACTGCCGAAGAGGCCCGACAGATGCTGATCGACAACATGGTCGCCAAAGCCAGGGAAGAGGCCACCGAGACCATCCATCACATCCACGAAGAGGCCGAACAGCAGGCCAACCGCATCGCCGAGAAGACCCTCCTGACAGCCATCCAGCGCATCTCCTTCGAGCAGGCCACCGAGAGTGCCCTTTCGGTCGTTCACATCCAGAGCGATGAACTCAAAGGCCGCATCATCGGCCGCGAAGGACGCAACATCAAGGCCTTCGAGAACGCTACCGGCGTCGACATCATCGTCGACGACACTCCGGAAGTGGTCATCCTCTCCTGCTTCGATCCGCTCCGCCGCGAAATGGCCAAGCGCACCCTGCAGAAGTTGCTCGTCGACGGCGTCATCCACCCCGTCGCCATCGAGAAGGCTTACCAGGACGCGAAGAAAGAGGTCGACGACGTCATCATGACCTCCGGCGAGGAGGCCCTCTCGGCGCTCCAGATCCCCGACATGCCCGCCGAGATCGTGACGCTGATCGGCAAGATGAAGTTCCACACCGTCTACGGCCAGAACCTCCTGCAGCACAGCCGCGAGGTTGCCATGCTCGCCGGCCTGATGGCCTCCGAGATCAAGCTCGACGCACGCCTCGCCAAGCGCGCCGGCCTCCTGCACGACATCGGCCTCGTCCTGCCCGAAACCGAAGAGCCGCACGCCATCGCCGCCACGAAGTACCTCTCGAAGTTCAACGAGTCCCCCGTGGTGCTCAACGCCATCGCCGCACACCACGGCGATGTCGAGAAGGAGTCTCCCATCGCCGACCTCGTCGACGCTGCCAACGTCATTTCGCTCTCCAGGCCCGGCGCCCGTGGAGCCGTCACCGCCGAAGGAAATGTCAAGCGCCTCGAAAGCCTCGAAGAGATCGCCAAGACCTTCCCTGGCGTCATCAAGACCTACGCACTGCAGGCCGGCAGGGAGATCAGGGTGATCGTCGAAGGGGACAACGTCAGCGACTCGCAGGCCGACGTACTCGCCCACGACATCGCCAGCAAGATCGAGTCACAGGCCCAGTACCCCGGCCAGATCAAGGTGACCATCGTCCGCGAAAAACGCTCCGTCGCCTTCGCCAAGTGAGGCAGGGAATCAGCAGAGAATCAAAAGGGACGGCTAAGCCGTCCCTTTTTGTTTTGTGTCCGCTCCTTTCCCCCGGACTGAAGTCCGGGGCAATTAAAGAACATCACTCCTCCACCACGGTTCCATCCTCCTGCCTCGAAAACCCGAAGTTCTCGATGAACTCCCGGTACTCATCGTCAAAGCTCTTCACCCGATGATGTTCGACCTGTTCATCGATGTAATTCCTGACCTTATCGACATGGGACTCGCTCACTGAAACCGCGAAATAGTCCTCCTGCCATCCGAACCTGAACGGCAGCAACCCGTTCCTGTTCATCCGGAAAGCCGATGATCCCTTCAGTGACTGCATGACCCTGGCGATGCTCTGATCCGCAGACAGGGACACCAGGAGATGGATATAGTCGTTGCTGCCATTGATCCGGTCGATGAAGATCTGATTGTTTCGAGCCTGTTGAACCATATACCCGGAGAGCTGCGAACATATTTCCCGGTTCAGGATCTTTTCGCGCTTCCTGGTAGCCCAGACGCAATGGACCCAGATTCTGGTAAAAGGCATGATCGTGTGCTTGGGGGTGGGGGAATACGGATAGCACTGAAATCCGGCGTATAATGAGATATAAAAATTGTCATTTTCATATCACAAACACCGGGTTAAAACCCGGGGCTATTGAACTCCAATCATCTTGCATTCTCCCCAAATTACCCCAGGCTTTAGCCCGGGGAGAGGAGATAAAAATAGCTCTTCCTCTTCTCCCCAATTGCCCTTTGTCCCCAGGTTAAAACCCGGGGCCATTGAACTCCAATCATCTTGCATTCTCCCTAAATTGTCCCAGGCTTTAGCCCGGGGAGAGGAGATAAAAAACCTCTTCCTCTTCTTCCTAATTGCACCGGACTTTAGTCCGGGGAACAAAAGACGCATAAAAAAAGGGGAGGGCGCCGTACCCGGCGCCCTCCCCCCTTGCTACAAAACCCGATAATACCCTTCAGATCACACCCTTTGTCGACGTGATTCCTGACCTGCTCACCCGAACGGCCTGCTTCATCGCGTAGGCGAACGACTTGAAGAGCGCCTCGATCAGGTGGTGCGTGTTCTTGCCTTCCAGCACCGCCAGGTGGATGTTCGCCTGCAGGGTCCTTGACAGCGACACGAAGAAGTGCTCGACCATCTCGGTCGAAAGCCCCTGGATCACCGGGCGCCCGAACTCCGCCCTGAACACGCAGTAGCTCCGCCCGCCCAGGTCGATCGAACACTGCGCCAGCGCCTCGTCCATCGGGATGATCGCCCAGCCGTACCGTTCGATTCCCTGCTTGTTACCGAGTGCGTCCGCGATTGCGCTGCCGAGCACCAGGCCCACGTCCTCGACCGAGTGGTGGTCGTCCACGTCCAGGTCGCCACGGCATTCGATATGCACGTCGATGCCCGAGTGGCGGCTGAAGCTCGTCAGCATGTGGTCGAGGAAGACCACGCCGGTGCTTATCGACGACGCCCCGGTGCCGTCGAGGTCGACGGTGGCCGTGATGTCCGTTTCGGAGGTTGTTCTCGTGAACGAAGCCTTGCGAAGCTTCCCGGATGATTGTTCTGGCATGGAGGGTCTTATCTGATGATTTTGTTGATAACGGCCATGATGATACTCAAAATTACGGACAGAAGCAGAGAGCTTCCGATCGGAAAGTAGAAACGGAAATTATCCCGTTCTATCCTGATGTCCAGCGGCAGGTTCCCGAACCATCCGAACAAGCCGGATGCCCCGGATCGCTGCGCCAGCAGCACCAGTATCCCGACCACAACCAGTGAAACTCCGGCGAAAATCAGAAATTTCCCCATCGGTCAAAACATCATTTGCAATTTGGTCAAAAGTTGCTAACTTATGGCCTCGTTAATGACAAGATACGATTGTATCAGGTAAATTCATCAGTCGGCACATGCACGTTTTCATCATCGTCCTTGCACTGATCGCCTCGTTGCTGCTGATCGGCTCGGTTCTGCTGCAGAGCCCCAAGGCAGGCAGCGGTCTTACCGGCGGCATCTCGAGCCTCGGCACGGTGCAGACGCTCGGCGTGAGACGTACCGGTGACTTCCTGAGCAAAACCACTGCCGTTCTGGCAGGCCTTGTCATGCTGCTTTGCTTCATTGCACAGTTCACGCTTCCCGCCCGTCAGAAAGGCGCAGAAGCAGGCAAGAGCATCCTGCAGAAGGAACTCCCGGCATCGATCCCTTCGACGCTGCCGACGAACAGCCTTCCCCAGGCTCCTGTCAGCCCGATGGCACCGGCACACAGCCTGCCGACCGCGCCGGCAAAATAAGATTTGCACTCGTAGCTCAGTTGGTAGAGCAACTGACTCTTAATCAGTGGGTCCAAGGTTCGAATCCTTGCGAGTGCACCACACAGCAAAAAGCCCTTCAGACACCTGAGGGGCTTTTTGTGTTTCCTGAATCCCCGATGAGGGTGCTTTCTAGGATGCTTTGAAAAGCATTTTTTTATCTTTTTTTGCCTCAACACTTCTGACTTGCTGAGGGAATACAATGAGGTCTTGACCCCCTCCCAAAGTCTGGTGTTACCATAAATGGGGCAATTTCCAATCCGGCATTTAGCCATACCATCATGATCATCAAGCTGCTTGAGGTTTTACGGATCGCGGGCGCCTGCCTTGGGGTATTCCTCGCCTATTACTATGGCCGGACACCTGAAGAGGTGCTCCGCATCATGACGCCATGGCTGATTGGGTCAATCGCAGGGTGTTCGGCAATCGACGGGCTGTTCTTCGGCAATGAAGCGGCTGCGGAAAAGGGGTTCGAGCAGGGGAGTCATTACCAGCGGCAAAACGGGTTCTGGTTCCTGGCCGTCGCCGTGACGGCTTTGGTCATATTCTATGCTGGCTGGAACGCCTATGCCAACATTGCGCTGGTTTTTGTGTTCTGCCTGTTTCTGATCCTCTCGGCAGCCAACCACACATGGTCCCTGATCGTCGAGAAGAACACGAGTTGGCAGAACGCCATCCGCCCTTTGCTGACCGTGCTGTTCACCCTGGCCTTTGTGCACCCGGTCACGGCAATCCTGTTCAAGTAAGCGGTTTCACCGCATAACACTCGAGTATCAGCCGTGATCGGGCTCGATCCTGATCTGCACTTCGTTACGACGCAGAAATGGCAGGGTCCATGGGGGATCGTACGAGGCGAGCTTCGGTTCCGAAATCGCATGGTAACCCTGTTTATCAATCCAGGCCTGAAGTTGCTTTCCGTAGGTTTCAAGATTGGCGGAGGAGTGCAGGCCCGAGAATCTGACGACGACAACCGTTGCCGGTGGTACCTCGCCGAGCTTCACTTCGGGATCAAGCGGTTCGGGTGCCGATTCGACGGTGTAACCCTCGGGCAACACGAACGACATGGTCCACCCGCCTTTGTTCCGTTGCTGCAGGACCGGCGCCGTCATGGAGATCTTTTCGCTGCGTCTCTCCTGCAGGACCGGTGCCGTCATTTTGATCGAGATCTTCGACCTGTTCTTGCCGAAAATGTAGCCGGCCAGCCGGTTGAATCCCTTGCCGGTTGCCGCACCGTAATCGGGTTCGTCGAGGGTGGTTTCAGCGATTACCATGGGGCCGTAACGACGCACTTCAAACGCCCCATCGCGTTTCAGCACTTGATAGGCAGGTTCTGCGGCGCTCCGCTTTCCAAGCACGGAGCATCCTGCAAGCAGGAGAGTTGTCAGTAACAGCATAACGGTTTTCATGATCTTCATTTCCTCTTGTCAGTTCGGTGCATGATCGTACACCAAGACAACAACGGGAGGCTGAAAAAGGTTTTACGTCAGGAAGTGGTGGCTTGTAAGTTGACAGAACTGGAATGGTTACTTCGAATAGAACGCGATCAGGCCGAAAGAGAGAAACAGCACCGTGGCCAGAATGATGGTCAGGTCACTGATCTTTCGCATGAATTGTTCCTTGTCCTCCCGGTACATGCTCGCGATGAACATGACGGCAACATTGTTCAACAAGAGAAAATAGCTGGATGCAGGAAGGAGTTTCGTGAACGTGAAATAAAAGAGGAGAGCTCCGGAGCAGATGCTCGTCGTGATGAGAAACTGTTTGGTGTGCAGAAAGGTGAATGAGTTTCCGATTGTTTTGATGCCGCTCAACAGGTCTCCCCGGCGGTCCCGCATGTCCCACATCACTTCGATAAAAAACGCGGAGACAAATACATATCCCCAGCAAATCCATGCTTTGAGCGACAGAGGACGACCTGCGAAGAGGAGGGGAAGAAAGACGAGGGCGGTCGCCCAGTCGAGCGGAGGAGTGAGATTCTTGACGATGTAGATGTCTTTGAGCCGACGGGCGCCCTTTAACCGCCGGGAGAGAAAATCCGGGAAGATTTTCTGATTGTAGAGATAACCGATGACAATGATGAAGATCGTAGCCCAGAAGGCCGGTTGCCCGAATGGAAAGGCGATAACGAGCGCAACGAAGGAGCAGAGGTAGAATATCACATAGGTGATGAGAAGATCGTGCTTGACGGCGCTTACCAGGCTTTCGGGGTCGTTTGCCGCATCTTCGATATCATCGGTCAGGCGGTTGTACTGGTAGATCGAAAAGGTCAGGAGAAAGACGGACAGAACAGCCCATCGATTGACCGGAATATCGAAATAGAGAGACCAGCTCGCAGCTCCAAGCGCTGAAAGAATCGAGAGATGCAGCTTGTTCCTGAAGAAATAGCGCAGCATGTCGAGTTCCCGGTTGGAATTGAACTACGGAATTCATTGCCTGTACGAGCGGGGATGACCATTCTGTGTCAATCAACAACAACCGCAAAACCGGCGGCCATAGTTTCTTACGCGTAACGAATCCAGAGGCACAAACTTCCGCTGTCAAGGGTTCAGGTCCCTGAACGCGTCTCAGGCTTTGTTCTGCTCGCATGAAAACTGCATCCATACCAGAGAAACAGTCGGAGCCCACGTATTAATGATAGGATAGAGGATTGTTCCATATTCCGGCTTCACTCAACAAAAACAGGACTGATATGACAAAGAATCTGACTCTCGGAGTTGTCGTTGCACTTGCGACGAGCGGTGTTATTGGTGGTGTTTCTTTTGCAGCCGACAAGGCCCCCGATGTGAAACCTGCCGCAGCCACAGAGGTAAAAGCTGCTCCTGAAACGAAGGCTCCGGAAACGAAGAAAGTTTTGAAAAAGAAAGCTGTGAGTAAGGCAAAAGCAAAAAAGATCGAAGCAGCCACACCTGAGGCAGGGAAGTAATTTACTTCTCCGGGCACTCGGTATTACACATCTCGACCAGCAAAGCCCCTTTGGTATAAAGGGGACTTTTTATTTGACGTTTGTGACATTAATCAATCAGTTCCTCGGATCGATTTCCCTAATTGCATCAAAAGGTCGGCGCTCCCGGCGACCGTTCCGAAACACAATCGTCAATCTTCAATCATCAATTATTATGACGGGATCGCCAGAAATCTTCGAGCCGGCTCAGATCGGCGGGATATCCATTCGCAACCGCATTATCCGTTCGGCGACGCACGAGGGGATGGCCGATGCCGACGGGGCGCCGCTGGAGTCGCTTGAAAAGCTGTATGTCCGCCTCGCAAGGGGCGGAGTCGGCGCTATCGTTACCGGGTATGCGGCTGTGCTGCCGCAGGGCAGGTGCAGTTTTCCCGGCATGCTGATGATGCATGACGATGCACTGGTCCCCGCATACCGCCGGCTGGTCGATGCGGTGCATCGCGAGGGAGTGCCTTTGATCATGCAGCTCGCCCATTGCGGCAGCCAGACACGCTCGGCGGTGACCGGCATGAGGACGGCTGCGCCATCCCCGATTCGGGACCGTTTTTACAGCGAGGATGTTCCGGAGGAGTTGACGGAGGAGGGGATCAGGGAGATCATCGATGCATTTGTCGCAGCTGCGGCGCGGGCGCAGGCGGCAGGTTTCGACGGGGTGCAGCTGCATCTGGCGCATGGGTATCTCCTCGCGCAGTTCCTTTCCGGCCACACCAACCGAAGGCGCGACCGCTGGGGCGGTTCCCTCGAGAACCGGTTCCGGATCGTTTCGGAGATCATGGCGGGTATCCGGCGGAGGCTCGGCGAGTATCCGGTGCTGGCGAAGATGAACGGATTCGACGGTATGCCCGGAGGGATGAGGCGGGATGAGGCGGTGAAGGTCGCCATGCTGCTCGAATCGTCCAGGTGCTCCGCCGTGGAGATCTCGTCCGGTACGATCGGCGAAGGGCTTTCGATCATGCGGGGGCCCAGGGTGCCGACCGACGCGATACTCGCAGCAAATTTCAAGCTGGCTGCCGTGCCAGGGATGCTGAAACCGTTTATGGCTCGGATCCTGCCGCTCATCGGTCCGAAGAGTCCGAAGCCATACCGATCCTACAACCTGGAGGTGGCCAGTGTCATCAGGAACGCCGTTTCGATACCGGTCGTGGTCGTCGGGGGAATTCATGTCTTCGAGGATGCGTCGAAGGCCATCACATCCGGATCCGCCGATTTCGTGTCGATGTCACGTCCGTTCATCATCGAACCCGCCATCGTGAGGAAATACCAGGAGGGGCGCCAGGATTCCTCACGATGCACCATGTGCAACTATTGCACGATCATGATCGAAAAAGGGCCTCTCCGCTGCTGGAACGGTCGGTTACCTCAGGGGGCTTGACCTTCGACGCAAGGCATCCTGACTTCGACCGAAATCAGCGAAACACCCTGTCATGAGTGAGGGACGTGCGTGGATCAGGGGGAGCAACGCATCGTCTGAAGCTCCTTGATATCCCTGGCATCATGTTGCCTCCCATGATTGACAGGAAGAGGAAAACGGGGATCTGCAATGCTGCTTTTAGTGAAGGTCAGGAGGGGAGCCGAAGAATAACCGCCATGTTGTTCTCCGCTATACTGCTATAAATAAAGTACCTATGGAGCGCTGTTGTGTGTGCTTGGCGAGGTGTCTATATTCTGCTTAAACCTGAAAAGTCAGGAGAAGCATTGACTTCCCAGAGACTTTCGGGTGTCAACCGAAGCAGCGATAGATTCGAAATGCTTTGCAATGCACAGGTCGATACGTGCTTGCAGGGGCTTCCGGGCACTCCTCATGTCAATGACACCACCTACCCTCCCGGCATTGGGCCAGGCGTTTTCTGCATTGATCGAATCCAGCAATGATGCAGTCTGCTTCCTGGATCCCGAGGGGAATATCCTCATGCTCAATACCATTTTTGCCGACCGATTCGGCAAGAGCCCCCGGGAATGCATCAATGCCAATGTCTTCGATATGATTTCGGATCTCCTGCATTTGCCGGAGGTTGCGAATCATCGAAGAGTGCATTGTGAAAAGGTGCTTCGTACCGGCAAACAGGTCCGGTTTGAAGACACCCGTGGGGAGAACATCACCAACATTTCGATCAATCCGGTCAGGTCAGCAGAAGGCGAAATTACGCAACTGCTCGTCATTATTCAGGATATCACCAAGTACAAGCATCTCCTGCAGACATCCTTCAAGAAAGAATCAAGGCTCAATCTTGCGTTGGAGCTGGCGCGTGCCGGTGTCTGGGAGTGGGACCTGGTAACCGGCGAAAACATCTGGTCTGACGAGCTCTGGCGCCTGTATGGCCTGGAAATGAACAGGCAAGCCGCATCTTTCGAACTCTGGGCAAGCACCGTTCACCCTGATGACCGGGATACAGCCTTCCAGTCGGTTTCTGCTGCTGTTAATAATGAAAACGAGCTCAACCTCGAATATCGGGTGGTCCACCCTGACGGGTCTGTTCACTGGCTGATGTCCCGGGGGGCACCGCTTCGGAATGAGCGTAACAAGGTTTGCCGCTATATCGGCATGGTCGTCGATGTAACCGAACGCAAGCGGATCGCGGACGAACTGAACGAAAACCGGAAGATCATGGACTTTGCCCTCGAAAAAAGTCTCGTGGGCATCTGGAGCATGAATCTGAAAGATTTTACCGTTAAACGCACTCGTGAACATGCCCGGATTTTCGGATATGATTCTGGACATTCTGAATGGACACTGAAAAAATTCCTTGACCATGTCGTTCCTGATGATCGCAAAAATCTCGAGCCGCTCATCAGGAATTCGATTGAAAATCAGAAGGACTATTCATTCGACTGCCGCATCACCCGGCTCGATGGCGAAGTGCGCTGGATTTCGGTCAAAGGTGCTTTTCAGGCTGACAAGGAGGGAAAGTCGAATCATGTCCTCGGCATCGTCGAGGACATAACCGAACGGAAGCGTGCCGAGGAGGAGCAGGAGATAATGCACGAGCATCTTCTGCATTCACAGAAGATGGAGCTTGTCGGACAGCTTGCCGGAGGTATTGCCCATGACTTCAACAATCATCTGACCGCGATTCTCGGTAATATCGAGTTCGCCATCGGTGAGGTTGACGATTCGCACCCGGTTGCCGAGTACATCAAGTATACAAGGCAGGCCGCCCTTCGGTCGGCAGAACTGACAAACCAACTCCTTGCTTTTGCACGAAAGCAGAAAGCGGTTCCGAAGGTGCTCGATCTGAACATGGAGATCGAAGAACTGCTTCCGATGCTGAGCCGTCTGATTGATGGACGTATACACATTGATTGGCGTCCGGGAAATCGCAAGGCGTTCCTCTCTATCGACCCATCTCAGCTCGATCAGATCCTGACCAACCTTTGCGTCAATGCACAGGACTCCATTTCCGGTGAAGGCAAGATCACGATAACAACCGATATTGTGCAGATGAAGAGGGGGGAAGGCGCTGAAGAGCTTCCAGGCGAAGATCCGGAGTATCTTGTGAGCTTGTCTGTTTCCGATACGGGATGCGGCATCGATCAGCAGGTTGTCCCGCATATATTCGAACCCTTCTTTACCACCAAGGAGATCGGGAAAGGCACCGGCCTGGGGCTTTCTACGGTGTATGGAATCGTCAAACAGAACAAGGGGTCGATCGAGTGCAATACCGAGCAGGGTCAAGGGACAACATTCACATTGTTCTTTCCTCAGGAGCAGATCGAACGTGATACGGGGTCTGTTTCAAACACTGATGCATCTACGTCAACCGACCAGAAAACGATACTGGTAGTTGACGATGAGGTTGATGTGCTGAATCTCGTCAAAGGCATCCTGGAAAAATATGATTTCAGGGTTATTGCGGCGAGTGATGCCGAGACCGCAATGGGTATCGCTGCACGATACCCGTTTCAGATCGATCTGTTGCTGACTGATATCAGGATGCCAATAATGAACGGTGTTGAGCTGAGTCGTCAGATGCAGGCTGATTATCCGAACCTGAAGACGCTTTTCATGTCGGGTTATGCACCGTCATCGCACGACAAGGACCTTGTGGCAGACAGCCGGTGCAAATTCATTCCGAAGCCTTTCACGATCAGGGATTTGATAGAATCCGTCAACACGTCGCTCGGTTTGACTTCTCCCCGGACTGAAGTCCGGGGCAATTTGAAGAAAATGTAAAAGGTGAATGTCCGTTGGGTTAAAACCCTCCTGAGTGTGGGAGACTTCAGTCCGGGGCAATTGAGGAGAGAGTTGTTCGGGGAGTTCAATAGCCCCGGATTTCAACCCGGGGGGTGGGGCAATTGGAAGAGCTTGTTGTTCGAGGGGTTTCAATAGCCCCGGACTTCAGTCCGGGGGGGAAGAAGGGGCAATTTAACGCGGCGCCTCACGGGTTTCTCTGCGATAGCGGGAGAAACCCGTGAGGCGTTTCCTGTTCAGGGTTTGACGTCTGCGGCGACACGCATGTGGATGATTCTGGTCGGATTGGAGACGACTCCGTTGTTGTATGCCGAGCCGGCTTTGATCTTGTCGACGAACTCCATGCCGGAGACGACCTTGCCCCAGACGGTGTACTGACCGTCGAGGAACGAGCTCTGGGCAAAGCAGATGAAGAACTGGCTGTCGGCGCTGTCGGGGTCCTGGGCGCGCGCCATGGAGACGGTGCCGCGGAGATGCGGGGTGCGGGAGAATTCGGCTTTCAGTTCTTTGCCCGAACCTCCGGTTCCGTCACCCTGGGGATCACCCGTCTGGGCCATGAAACCAGGGATGACGCGGTGGAAGCTGAGGCCGTCATAAAACTTCCTGCGGGTCAGTTCCTTGATCCGCGCCACATGGTTTGGGGCAAGGGCGGGCAGAAGCTGGATGACGACCCTGCCTGCGGGCAGGTCGAGATAGATCGTGTTTTCGGGATCAGGGACCGTGGCGGAGGCCGCCCGGGGGAGCAGACCTGCGAGGAGTGTAAACAGCAGGGCGAGCATCCTGATGGATCTTGTCATCATAGGAGAACGGGTTTGAAGATTGATGGGCCTCCTGCAGTATAGCGAGAATATCGCAGGATACCACCAATGGCAGAGCGCTTTCATCCTGCCGTTCTGCCCAGAACCGATTCGATTTTTTTAATGGTTCCTGAGGCAAGTTTGCCGATGCGAGAATGTTTCACCGACGGAGCGGCCTGAACCGGTCTCGGCGTGACGATAGGGAAGTTGTTGTCCGGCTGGTCGAACAGGCCGAAAAACTCGACGAGCTTCAGGGGATTTCCCTTGATGGAGAGCGAGCCCGAGGCAACGGCTTTCGGTACCGAGAGCTCCCTGAAGAGCAGCGTCCTGAGCGTGGCCTGGGTGAGGGTCACGGAGACGTCCGGCTTTTCGGAGCTGTATCCGGCGACATGGTTGAGCGTCGAACGTTCCACCGTCAGGAGGTGCTCCTGCTTGAGGTCGGTGAAATGCCAGTTGATGGTAATCCGTTTTCCGGCCGACCTCTGGCTGTTCAGCCTCACGGCGAGTGCATCGAAGAGGTTGTGAGCGTCCAGGGCCTCCCGCAGGCCGGAGCCCAGATCCCCCTGGTTTTTGTTCAGTCCGTTGCGCAACTCATGGGCGCCCTGCAGGTAGGCGTTCCTCCAGGTGGAGGATTCGCTCTGGTACCCGAGCTGTTCGAAGGTCGAAGCTAGCAGGAGGGCGGCTTCCCGGTTATCAGGTTCTGCGTGGACGAGTTTCGAGAGCACTTCGGCGACCCACCGGTACTCCCCCTGTTCGTAGTCTTCGGCTGCATGTTTAAGCACGACCGTGCTCCCTCCGGCGTAATCGATCCATTTTTTTGCGGAAGCGGTCGGCGGCAACGGATCGAGGTTTGCCGGGTTGCCGTCGTACCAGCCGAGGTAGCGCTGGTAGATTGCCTTCACGTTATGTTTCACGCTGCCGTAGAGCCCCCTGACCGACCACTCCCGTTCCAGTTCCTCCGGCAGGGTGATGATCTCGGCAATTTCCGGGGCGGTGAACCCCTTGTTGGCCAGCTTGAGGGTCTGGTCGTGCAGGTGCTTGTAGATGTCGCGCTGCTTGCCGAGGTAGTCCACGACATTGTCGTTTCCCCAGATTGGCCAGTGGTGCTGGGCAAAGACGATTTCAGCCTTTCGTCCGAAACGCTCCAGGGCGGTGTTGAGGTATTCGGCCCAGGCCTTGGCGTCTCGGGCCTTGGCCCCGCGCAGCGGCAGCAGGTTGTGCAGCGTATGGGTGGCGTTTTCGGCGAGGTTCAGCGCTTTCCACTGCGGCAGGTAGAAGTGCAGCTCGGCAGGGGCTTCGCTTTCGGGTGTCAGCTGGAAGATGATCTCGACGCCATCGAAGATGTGCTTCTCGATGTTCTCGACGATCTCCTGCGTAGGTGCGATCAGGGTGATCGTGCCTGCTTTCGAGGCTTTGCCCAGGCCGGCGTCGAGCGTCGACCGCTCGCCGACCTTGAGCTGCTGTCCGAACTGGTAGAGGGAACGTCGGGACATGGCCGGTCCTGCCAGGACGTTTTCGCTGACCGTTTCCGGGAGGAATCCTGCCGGGGCGATAATGCGTACCTCTCCGCTCTCGACCTGCTGCTGGCTGATCAGTCCGCGTACCCCGCCGAAATGGTCGACATGGCTGTGGGTGTAGATGATCGTATGGATCGGCTGCCTTGGCCGGTGCCGGTAGTAGAGTTCGAGCGCGGCGGCGGCCGATTCGACCGTGGTCAGGGGATCGACGACGATCAGGCCGGTATCGCCTTCGATGAAGGTGATGTTGGCGATGTCGAGCCCTCTGACCTGATAGATGCGGTCGGCAACCTGGAACAGGCCGTTGATGCGGTTCAGGCGAGCCTGTCGCCACAGGGAGGGGTGGACGGTATCCGGTGCGGTTTCATCGTCGAGGAAGGCGTAGTGGTTCAGGTTCAGTACCTCGGTGCCGTCCTCCTGACGGATGATGCCCTCTTCGACCGTGTCGATGAACCCGCGGGTCGCATTTTCGAAATCGCGGGTGTCGGAGAAGGGGAGTTTCGAGAGCCATTGCCGGTTGGCGGCGAAGGTTGCTGCCGTTGACGGGTTCGGACCGATGGAGGCGTTTGACGGTGTCTGTGGTTTGCCGTTGTCATGCTGCTGATTCGTGCTCATACGGGTATCGGAATTGGTTGGCGTTACGTTTGCCAGCCAATAAACGCAACTTCAAGCCGAATGCACGTCAGAATACCCGAAATATACCGCATGTATGGCAGTAGAAGCCGGAGTTAAGCGCTTCACGAAACGTCAACCGGCGTCGCTTGCTCCCCGGGGTGAAGGCCCTCGGGGGAGGCGTATGACGGTAATCAAGCGGGCGCCCGCCAGGCTTCACCGGTTACACCCTTGTTTCAGGCGAACGTCTCGGGGTCTGTTTTTCCGACCATGCGAGGGTGAAATGCATGGCGGAGATGAAGAGCAGGACGGCGATGACGAGGACGAATTTGGTCGTAGCGACCTTGGCCGTAGAGCCGGCCAACGTGTCGATCGTCGACATGATCTTTACCGGATCGACTGCCTGGCCGTTCTGGAGGCATACGGAGGTTGTCAGGCTGAGCCAGTGTGAGAGGCTGGTCATCAGGAGGATGTTTTCCACGGCGTCGAGAACCCCGGCAAGGGGGCCGAGAAACGAGAACAGGATAGCGAGATCGACAAGTACCGGTTTCAGCCGGTGGCTTTTGATTTTTGCGGCTATCGAGCGGCAGGTCAGGAAAAAAGCGGCGCTGTATGCGATGATCAGGAGGTAGTCGAAGCCGAGCGAGAATCCGACCCATGCGGGCCCATCGGGTTTCCAGATGGCCATCAGGCCGTCGAACGACTTGAAGGAGTCAGCCAGCTCGAGCCGGATGATGCCGAATGACTGGCCTTGGTGCCGGTGGGCAGCGAGGGGCATTTCGACGATGAGGGACAACCCCATGAAAAGGGTGGTTGCTGTCCACGCGAGAGCCGTGCCATTCGTTTTCGGCTGCTGCTGTGCCTTGTCGGTGGCTGCCTGAATGCCGTTGATGGCAGGATCGGCTTCGGTGGCAGTAGGGTTCTTTTCGGCCATGTCCTTCGTTATTTTGGTGCGTTCGTGATGATCTGCCAGAGGTAATAGAACATCCCGGCCGAAAGTCCTCCGGTGATCACGCCAAACACGATGTGGTGGATGGTGGAGGACTTTTGGGCTTCATGGATGATGCCGGTGAACTTTTCTTTCGACAACTGAACGATGATGTCGAGGCTAAAGAGCACCCATCCTGTCCAGAAGAAGATGTTGCCTGCATCCTGGAACAGGTTCACGCCTCGTAAACCGATCCCTGTGAGGATCAAGAAGATGGCAAAGAGCAGGAAGAGCCGCAGCCAGTAGCCAAGCAGAATGTTCGGGAAGGTTTTGGGCGTCAGGAAATCGAGCATGCCCAGGATGACCCAGCTCAGCTTTTTCAGGTAGCCGCCGACCGGCTTTCCGATGAAATCCGCATCGTCGAGCCCGTTGACCATCGAGGAAAGGATCGCCGACCCCCTGCCCATGCGCTGGAGGTTCGGGGGCGTGTCAGGTTTGCGATTGAAATCGTATTCGGTTTTGAACACGTTGATCCATTCGGGCATGACGACGAGCCCCTGGTTGCCGGGATCGGAAGAGAGCTGCGTATCCAGGGTTTTTCTGATGCTCTGGATCCTGTTGAATTGCACCTGGCTTCTGATGTCCTGGATGTTGAAGCTTTTGGGTTTGAGCTCATTGATCCATGTTTGCGTGGACTCGTTGATGATGGCGAACTGTGCCCTGCGGATAAACCGTTTTTTTGCGTCGACTTCGCTGTCTTCCAGCGCCCTCCTCTCTTCGACGGAGATCCCTTCCGGATACACCTTGTCCTCGTCTTTTGCCTGGAAAAGGACGTTGATGAGTTTTTCTGCGGCATCGAGACGTCCCCACATGATGTCGTTCCTGCGCCACTCGTCGTCGAGGAACGCCCCGAAGGATCCGAGAGCCACCCCGGCGAGTTTCGAGAGCTTGCGCTCGTTTTCGTTCCAGAGCGAGGTCGCGTCGATCGGGCTGATGCGGGCGATATCGACGATCGATCCTTCGCCGTAATCTCCTCCCGCCAGCAAGGGGAACGTGGTCATGTCGTGGAGGTCGTACCCGTAATCGTACATGTATTGCAGGCATCCTGCGATTTCCGGGAACCGCTTGCCCAGATCTCTCAAGGCCATGTCGATCCGCGTGCTCGAGTCGACGGTGCCCTCATAGGAGAGGGCTTCTTCTCCCAGCCCTTCCGACGATGTTATGCGGACCCGCTTGTGCAGCGCGTCCATGAACGCCTGTATGCACTTCTCGAATGCAGCCTTCTGTTGAGGTGTCGCTTCCGGTGAAGCGTGTTTGCAGGCGGTCGCGTTCCTTTCGTCGGAGAAGAGGGCCAATTCAAAAGGTTTCCGGGTTTTGAGAAACTCATCGATAAAGACTTTGAGCTGCTCGGCTTCCTTGTGCAGCGGGTTTTGATCGCCTCTGGAGAAAAGCAGATTCCGCAACCGGTAAAGCGATTGTGATGTTTCCGTGAGCTTGTGGTAAAAGTGGATGATCGCTTCCCTGAACTCGTCGGTCATCGTGAACCCGGCATCCCAGTTGTTCCGGCACTGCATGATTTTCTCTTCGGTCCCGGAGCACTTCGGCTTGACGAACAGGCCGAAGTAGAGCCGTTTGGTCGAGTTGTCACGCAATGCCTTTTCGATCTGCTTCCTGAAACGGCTCAGTCGCCGTATCCTGAAGTCGAGGTCATAGTTACGCAGGTACCTGTTTTCGAGTTCCCTTGGGGCAAGTGCCTCTTGATTCGCTTCCGACGGAGGATTCGATTCGTAACGATCGTTTCTCCACAACTCGACGATGCGGTTGACTGTCCTGACGATGTCGTCCTGATTCTCGGCGTTCATCGCCCGGAGCGCGATTTTCGAGATCTCCTTGGACAGCGCGTCGACCCTGGCGTAATGATAGGTGGTGTAGCCGCTTCCGAGCTCATCGACCATAGTATCGAGGCTCCTGCTGTCGTGAGCTGCATTGGCCAGGCGTTGTTTCGACGGCATGCTCTGCAGGGCGATCGCGTCCCAGAAACGCTTGACCTCTCCTTGTGGTGCGAGAACTTCGGTCGCATCCGGGTTCTGGGGATCAGCCGGGCGGAACGGGAAGAACAGGTTGACGGGGAGCATCTCCTCTTCGGCCGGCGACTCCCCGAGGTCGTGCCTGCAATACTGGAAGTGCCTGGCGACGATTTTTTTCAACTGGACGTCGTTCTGGCTTTCAAGCTTCTTGATGATTTCATCGACGGTCGACAGCCATTCGTTTCGTTGCCTCAGGCCGTCGAGCTCGCCCCTGATGGTTTCGTATCTCGGAAGCGAGACGGTGGCAAGGGAAAGGTTCTTGACGAAATCGATCTGCTCATGATTGTGCCTTTTCTCTGCCTGTTCCGGTTTGGGGTCGATGAAGACGAGTTTGCGGGAGATCGGGCAGTCCGCTTCGCGGGCGTGGATGGCATCGATGGCATGACCGAACGGACGGTTGTCAAGGTACCCTCCGTCAGCGAATTCGCGATGCAGGAGTTGATGATCGGAGTCCGTATCGGCATAAGCGCTGAAAAAGAGCTGTCGCCAGTAGGTGAATCTGTCTCTGGATGTCGTGTTCCAGAGCTTGAGGTCTTCCGGTGAACGCTGCGCGAGATAGGATTTGATATCCGATACGGTGACCGGCTCGAATGCCGGGGGGATCGACGAGGTGCACCTTGCCGCGAACGCTAGGACGGTGTCGAATTCGGACGTGAAGTGGTTGAGTTTCCGATAGAGCGTTGCTTCGTCAGCCCGGTAACTGAAGGGGAAGACGTGCTTGAATATCTTTTCTTCGTTGACCTGTTTTTCACCTCCGCAGTTTTCGAGTACGATGGGGCGATTTATGCCGCGAAGGTCGGTGGCGGTCACATACAGGTCCATGGACTCGATATGCGACTTGTTTTCATCTGCTTTCGATTCCATGTTCTTGAACGCGTCGAGCAGCTTGCCGTACATGCGCTGGCTGTTGAACAGCGAGGTTTTCGGATCTTGCGACCGGTAAGTTTCAAGGTCGGAGTGATGGTCGTTGAGCAGTTTGTCGATATCGCCCTCTTCAAGCCAGGTTTTTTGAAGGTCATTGAGATCTTCGAGCCCCCTGACCAGGGCCTTGGCAAGGCAGATGCCGTTGATGCCGCCGGCCGATGTCCCGGCGACGATGTCGACGATGAACCGGTATCCGAATGCCCCGCTATGGCGGTTTTTCGACAGGTATTCGGCGATGTCATGATAGACGATCGCCGTCCCCTTCAGCGATTTTTGCATCTTTTCGTCGCCTGAGGTCGAACGGACCATGCTCAGCAGCTCCTGGGCAATGCCGTTCATATAAATGGCGAGTGAGACGCCGCCGTACATGACGACGGCAAAGCGAACCTCTTTGGTGATTTTGCCCGATTCGGAAGTTGTCAGGTTCGACATGTGACGTAAGCGGTTTATGGTGACAGATCGCTATCTGCGGCAAGAGTGCCAACACCTGGATGACAAACCGTACAAAAAGAGTGGAAGCGAGGCAGGGGAGAGCCCGGATCGGAAAGAAAGGCATATGCCCGCAAGCCATTCAACATGATTGAGCTTTCGAAGTTGACTCGAACAGCCGGATCGAAGAGCGGGAACATGAAGGAGTGCCCGAATGAAAAGAGGCTGAACCCTTCATATGTAATGTAGGGAAAAAGAGACAGCCGAAAAATATCGTCGTCGGAGTGTCAGGATACGAACAACGAAGGCAGCGCCTCGCTGGCTGAGCCCCGGATGACAAGGTCGTAGCAGATGGCACCCGACGGTTCCGGGTTGATCTCGATGCAGAACGCTCCGGCATCGCGGGCGAGCGAGGGAAAGCCTGCGGCGGGCCAGACGCTGCCGGAGGTGCCGATGCTGATGAACAGGTCGCATGAGGCGATGGCTTCCGTCGCCATCCGCATCACGGATTCATCGAGCATGTCCCCGAACCAGGTGATGTCGGGCCTGAGCCAGTTTCCGCAATCGCAGCGGAGCGTTTCGTAATCATCTCCCGGATCCTCCCTCATCGAGCCACATGGGTCGCAGCGGAGTCGCCAGAGGCTGCCGTGCAGCTCGATGACGTTCATTGACCCGGCTCGCTGGTGCATGCCGTCGATGTTCTGGGTGACCAAGATGGATCGAGGCATGCCGGCGACCACCCGGTGGCCTGCATGGGGTTGGCAGTCGAGCACCGCGCGGCGGCGGAGTTCATGAAACCGCAGCACCTTTTCCGGATCGCGCTCGAAGGCTTTCTGGCAGGCATACTCCCCGTAGTCGTACTGGTTCCAGATGCCCCCTTTGCCCCGGTAGGTCGGCACGCCGCATTCAGCCGACATGCCCGCTCCGGTGAAGAACACGATGTTCCTGTATGCCGAGGGATCGATTTTTTCCATGGGTGTGCCTCGCAGAGCCGGGTTTCCGGAAAACGGTCGTCAAACGAAGTGTAAGGTATTGACGAACGATAGCTAACTGCACGATACGATGAAAAAGGATTTTAACTGGCGGGTATTCACCAGCCTCGGACTGTTTCTTGTTTTTTCGATGCTCCTTGTTTCAGGAGTGATTCTCTATGTGTTCCCGGTCGTCGTCGGTGCCGGGATCGGCGGGCTGACAAGGCGCGCCTGGCTGAACCAGCACCTGGTTTTCGGGGCGA
The DNA here is from genome assembly GCA_903929135.1 of uncultured Chlorobiales bacterium. GTDB lineage: Bacteria > Bacteroidota > Chlorobiia > Chlorobiales > Chlorobiaceae > Chlorobaculum. The sequence continues at coordinate 73,729 of CAIYTH010000033.1, read as the reverse complement.
TCTTCGTCATGCTGTCGGTGTATCATCTGTTCGTGGTCAACCGTGAGCCATTTTTCTCATACCTGAAACGAACGACGGCGAAAGGAGTAAGGCGGCCAGCTGAACTGCTGGCCACGGTGGCGCTGACGGTACTGGTGGCTGTCGGCACGCTAAGGGCGACGCAGCCCTATCCGGCCACCCCGGAGGTGCAGCAGGCCATTCCGCTCCATCCGGAGATGCGCGGCAAGGATTGGGCCGCCGATGACGACCAGGCAATGTCCGACCGCCACAGGCATCATCATGACGAAGACCGTTACGAATCCCGTTCTGAATCCCCGCGACTTGCGTATAACCGCGACGTTGCCCCTTCTCGGGCCGATGCGGCCGTCAATTCCGGGAGCAGCTACGGCCAGGCTCCTGACGATGAACTGCACCGCCGGACGACGGCAAGCTGCAGCTCATGCCACTGAGCATCGCTTTCGCTGAGCGGTGGAATGCCCGGGGTCGGATGAAAATTGGTGATTACGCGAAGGCGGCCTAAATTGCCAGCTTTGCAGCAGCTCAATTTTCGTACAGCTCCCATGAGGATTTCCAACTACGCTTCACTCCGGGATTCCGGCAGGGAGAAGAGCTCGTTCTACTTTCCAGAGCTCGACGGCCTGAGGTTTTTCGCTTTTCTCCTTGTGTTCATCCACCATACTGAGCTGTTCTCCACGATACCCCAGCTCAGGTTCCTCCACGATTTCGGGTGGGCGGGCGTGGACCTGTTCTTCGCCCTGTCCGCATTCCTTTTTACGAAGCTGCTGCTGGTCGAACGCCAGGTATCCGGCTCCATCAGCTTCAGCAAGTTCTACCTGCGTCGGGTGTTCCGGATCTGGCCCGTCTACTACCTGTACGTCGCCATTTCGCTGGCGCTCTTCACCATCCTGCATCACCACGCCCTGACCGGGGAGAGCGGCCTCCGCCTTTTCGGCCTGCTGACCTTTACCGACAATATTTTCAGTGCGATCTCCGGTTACAATCCCGTTCCCCTGGTCGGCCACCTCTGGACCATCGGATACGAGGAGCAGTTCTACATCTTCATTCCGCTCCTCATCTCGGTGCTGGCACGGTGGGGCGTGAGGTCAAGGTTGCTGCTGCTGGCCGCAGTCAGCCTGGTGTTTTTTGCGCTCCGGGCAGTGATGATCGTCTACAGGGTGCCGCATCCGGCGATATGGGTGCTGCCGGTTACGCATTTCGAGTCGATCGCCCTGGGCATGGTCATCGGTTTCGGGGGGATGGATCTCTTTGCCGTAAAGATCCGGCCGATGCTCCTGTTCCTGGCCGGGGTGGCGTGCTTTTACCTGATGAGCCTGCTGCCGCCCATCCAGACTGTTTCCTTCTTGCTGTTTGCCTCGTATGCCCTGGCCGGACTCTCGACGGCTCTGGTGCTGCAGTCGGCCGTCGGCAGCGACGGGATGAAGCGCTTCCTCTCAGCAAAAGTGCTCGTTTACCTGGGCAAGCGTTCCTACGGGCTTTACCTGTATCATTTTTTCGGGATCGACCTGGCCAATTGGGTGCTGGGCTTCCTGCCGGAGCTGCTCTTTCCCCAGGCAGCCTCTTTTTCCCTCTCGATGCTGTTCACCGTCGTCATGTCCATCGCCTCGTACCGGGTGGTCGAACGTCCCTTCCTGAAGCTCAAGAAGCGGTTCGAAGTGGTCGCATCGCGGCCGGTCTGAACCGAAAAAGGGGCAAAACGCCCCTTTTTTGTCGATCTGCGTCGGCGCCCGCCTGCCAGGCAAGCACTCACCCACCCGGCGGCCCCTTCCGGATGGGTGCCCTGCGGATAGACGGTTACGTCGCCGAGACCGGCCATGAGGTATGGCGATACGCCGGAGCCCTCCATTTCGTCATCACAGCAGGCGTTTGCTGAGCACTTCGAGATCTCCCTGATGGCAACCGCGATGAACCGTGATGCATTTTCTGTCACGAAAAACTATCTGAAACTATATATGATCGCTGTGTTTTGTAGTGATTTATTATATTCATGGTGTGGCTTGGTTACAGCCTCGACCGGGTCCTGCCGATGGAATAGACAGGATTCCGTGAAACCCCCAACGATCGACCGACCCCCATGTGTTTCCAAGGTCATTTCTGTGGTTCCGTGAGGATCGTGACATCCATTCATGGATCAGCATGATCAATAGCAACCTTCTGATGGCGTCTCTCAGGCAGCGGGCGCAGGATGTCCTGGATCATTCGGAGCCGAATATGCCGGCTCTCGGTTTTTACGCAGCCATCTCCTTTCTGCTCTGGGCGACTGTTCTGGTCTGGTTTATACCACAGCCCTACGAAAATCCGGGTTTTCGCGTTCTGGAGGCTGTTCTCGCCCTGCCGCTGATCTTCTATCGCTCGTTGCCGGGATCGCTGCGCAAGCCGTTTCCATACTATTTCCTCTTTTACACCCTGTTCACATGTCCGTACTTCTTTTTTTTCATGACGATGAAAAACGAGTGGTCGCAGGTATGGACGACGACGGCCCTCGGCGGACTCATGGTCGTCATCGTGATCACGTACGACTGGCTGTTCATACTGCTGCTCATGACGTTGGCCTACCTGGCGGCTTATGCAACCGTCATGCTGCAGGATGGCGTCATCAGGTACACCCATCTGGACTGGACCTACCTGTTTTCTTTCGTATTCAGCGTTTCCGGCGTGATGGTCGCGACGAGATGGATGCGATCCTACCAGGAGATGCGGTTCACGATCCTGAAAAGCCTGAGCGGAACGATTGCGCACGAAATGAGGAACGCCCTCAACGCGGTGGCGCTGAGCATCGAATCGGTCAGGGGGCTGCTGCCCCTGAAGCCGTTCGAAACAGATGAAAGCCAGGAAGATACCGCCATTCCTAATGCTTCTCTCACCAGGATTCACGACACCATCGACCTTGGTTCCGATACCATCCATAGGGCCAACAAGGTGATCGAGTCCATTCTTTCGAGCCTTACCGGCAGGAGGATCGACCAGAGCCAGTTCCGGCACCTGACCGCAGCGGCGGCAATCCGTTGCGCTCTAGACGGGTACGGGTTCAGCGCCGATGAAGAGAAGTCTCTTGTCAATGTCGACGACTCATGCGATTTCGATTTCCTGGGTGACCAGGACCTTTTTTCCAACCTGTTGACGAACCTTTTGAATAACGCCCTTTACTACAGCTATGTCGACGGGTTCCGGATCGATATCACGACCGGGGTCCTGCCATCGGGCAACCGTATCGTCGTCAGGGACAGCGGTCCGGGAATCGAACCAGACAGGCTTGAACGAATATTCCAGCCGTTCTACACCTATGGAAAGCCCGGAGGAAACGGCATCGGACTCGCGTACTGCCGGCGGATCGCCGCCGCGTTTTCGGGGGGTATCACCTGCCGGTCTGAAGTCGGCAAATGGACTGAATTCGTCATCGAGCTGCCTGCATACAACGCGAAACCGGTCGAGTTCCTGAAACACGAGATTCTCGGCGACAAAAAGGTGCTGATCGTCGACGACCAGCCGGCAAACAGGATGCTGCTCTCGAAATTCCTGAGCGAAATGAACTGTGCGAGCGACCAGGCGGTCAACGGACTCGTCGCGCTTGAAATGGCCAGGAAAACCCGATATGACCTGATCCTGATGGATATCGAGATGCCCGAGCTCAACGGTGACGAAGCAGTCCACCGCCTGAGGCATGGCATCGGCATCGAAAGGACGATGGTGCAGCACTATCTCGGAGTGCCGATCATCGGCATTACGGCCCTGCCCGAAGAGGAGGGCCGCAGGCGTGCGCTGGGCTCGGGAATGGACGAGTGCCTGTTCAAGCCGATCAGAAAGCAGGATATCGCCCCGATCGTGGAGAGGTACTTCTTCCTTGAACGAACCATGACCGTAACCGACCAGTCGAATCTCACCCTGGAAGGCAGTATTCTGATAGTAGAGGACAACATGGTGAGCCGGGAGTTTCTGAAAGCGATGCTGGAACCGCTCGGCTTCAGGGTCTATCAGGCCGAAAACGGCAAGCGGGCCCTCGAAATGCTTGAAACCGTCGGTGCCGACCTGATCATCATGGATATGGAGATGCCGGTCATGGACGGCATCGAGGCATCAAGGATCATCAGGGCCGGTGGCCTGGTCAGGCGGCTCGAGCACTGCAGGCAGATTCCCATCATCATGCTCAGCGGCTATACCGATAAGGAGGCCATAACCGCCGCCAGGGAGACGGAGATCAACTTCCATCTAGGAAAGCCGGTCAGAAAACAGGATCTGATCAAGGCTATTTCGGACCTCCTGTATCTGACCGAGGTGCAGCGCCAGTCTGAAGAGCCGGGCGTGATTGCGGTTTCTCCTCCCTGGCAGGAGGTCGAGAGTATCGAGATACTTGACCGTTCGACCATTGAAAGCCTACGGGAACTCGGGGACGAGGAGTTCATGGCCAACCTGTTCCAGCTTTTTGTCGAGGAGACCGGCCGGATTATCGACGATCTCGAGGATTCCTGCGGCAAGCAGGACTGGACGCGTGCCATACGGGCCAACCATACGCTGAAGGGATCGGCCGCCAATATCGGAGCTGCCAGGATTCTCGCCATTACCGTAAGGATCAGCGAGGCGCTTCGCGAAGGCCGCTGCCCATCCGAAGAGGGCTGGACGGACTACCTCCGGAGGGTGTGCAGGTTGACGGGCGAAGCACTTTCGGCACTTACCGGCACAAAACCTTCAGCCGCATCCGATCACGAACAATGACTCTTCATGCCTGACGAGGCTGCATCGCCGTCCCGGCAGGTCATGAGTATCCCCACCCCATGATGCCGGTGCCTGTCGCCTGACCCTGTGCACCATTTGACTGGTGCACAGGCGGGCTGATCCGTATCTGCCCGGCGATATCCGCAGCGGCCGATGCAGAACAAAGTTCAACCCTGGCGCAGCAAACTCCGGAACTTCAGGCGAAAAATGATTTTATTAGGGTTACTGAATCTGTTCGGGAGCTTCATTCAACCCTATCATCACCATTCATGAAGAAGGTACTTGTCGCCGGGTCAACAGGCTATCTCGGTCGTTTTGTCGTGCAGGAGTTCAAAAATCGCGGATATCAGGTACGTGCCCTGGTGCGCAACCCGGAAAAGTTCAGGCAGCCCGGTCCCTGGTTCGCGCCTGCCATCGACAACCTCGTCGACGAGGTTGTTTTCGGCGACGCAACGAAACCGGAAACGCTCGCCGGGGTTTGCGACGGCATCGATGTGGTATTCTCTTCGCTGGGCATGATCAAGCCGGATTTCGTGCATACCTGCTTCGATGTGGACTACCAGGGCAACATGAACATCCTTGATCAGGCATTGAAGGCGAATGTCAGGAAGTTCGTGTACGTTTCGGTGTTCGATGCGCACCGGATGATGAACATCCCGAGCGTCCAGGCTCACGAAAAATTCGTCAGGGAGCTGCAGGCGGCGAACATCGAGAGCGCCATCATCCGGCCGAACGGCTTTTTCTCGGAGATAGGGCAGTTCGTTGCCAGGGCGCGAAAGGGTTTCATGTTCTGGGTGGGGGAGGGTTACCAGCGCCAGAATCCCATTCATGGCGCCGACCTGGCAACCGTATGCGTCGATGCGGTCAAGGGATCGGAGCTGGAGGTCGAGGTCGGCGGTCCCGAGGTCTTCACCTACCACGAAATGGTCGATCTGGCGATCGAAATCGCCGGAGCCAGGCCGGTGCTGCTTCCACTGCCGTTCTGGTTTGCCGATGGGCTCGTGGCGGCGGTTGGGATTTTCAATCCCGACATTCGTGACGTTGCGCTTTTCGCGACCACACTCAGCAAAATCGATATCGTCTCTCCGAAGTACGGCACTCACCGGTTGCGCGATTTCTTCATGCAGTGCAAGTCGCTCGGCAACTGAAGCTGGTTTGCCTGGCCGGGATACAGGAGTCGTTTCTCGAAGTTTGGCATCGCGTGCGGTTCTGAAAGGATGATCCCCGGTTGTATCTTACGGGATGGAGAGAATGCAGGGTTATTCTGTTTTTCTAACGAAAGGAGGGGATCATGGCACAGAGCGCATTTCTGTCGGTTTCCGGACAGAAGCAGGGGAAAATCAGGGGACCGGTGACCCTGCATGGCCGTAAGGATATGATCCGGGTCCACGAGGGGTACCATGAGATCATGTCACCCAGGGACATCGTGTCCGGGCTTCCGACCGGCCAGCGCATACACAAGCCGTTGACAGTTTTCAAGGAGGTGGACTGCGCGAGCCCGCTTCTGATGACGACCCTGGTGACGAACGAGAACCTGACGGAGGTCGTGCTCCAGTTCTGGCAGCAGGACAGGTTAGGTCGTGAAGTCCCTTATTACACGATACGGCTGACCAATGCGAACATCTCGGATATCAGGCTGATCATGTCGTTCGACACGGTGCCCTCGGTTGCGCCTCACCCCGCACAGGAGGAGGTGACGTTCACCTACGAGAAAATATCCTGGACCTGGGAGGCCGGCGGCATTACCGCCATGGATGACTGGGAAGCCAGGGTATGATACCGGGTCGGGGTGGAAGAGTCCGCCAGGCAAAGAAGGAGAAACGGATATGGTTCATAGGGGCCCATGACCGAGCTGGATCGAGTATTCATCGACTACCCATCCCTTTTTGTTGTGGATGAAGGGTATTTGCGCAAACTCACGAACCCTGTCGCCTTTCTTGTGCAAAAGCAGATCAAATGGTCCGGGAACATCAGCCAGGTACTCGATAATGGCGGTGCACTCCATGACGTATTCGGTCGTCCCGCTGATTTGCCACTTGGTCCATTTTTGCTTTCTGAACGAAACAACTTTAACATCCTCTCCCGAATAGGTATATGCCTTTTCCCAGGCATCTATGGCCGCATCTGTTACGGGGTGGGATTCTGAACATGAGGATAATGCGATCGCCAGCAAGATGAACGCGAAACCTCTGAGTTTCCCTGTTCGAGAGGGTTGAACGGCTTGTGTCGGTATCATTTTCATGATCAGGTTGTATTTGTCGGCGTTGGAGGCGATGCTGTGTATAAGGTTACACGGGATGACACACCAACGAAACTACCGAGAATAGGGAATGGATACGACAGGGAGCATGAAAACTTTTCGTTAATTATCCCGTGTTGTCCGTAATTCAAATTTAGAGATACAGCTATGGCGGTGATGACCGAGTTTCTCGACCTGATCGTTCCGATTTCGATCATCGAAGAGAAGTACCCCGGAGGTTGGGAGCAGTGCCTGAGCGATCACCAGCCGGCGATCGGCGGCAGGGTCTGGTACGATGAGCATCTGTTTCGTGACGGCGCCATGAATCCTGAAGCGATGGATGCGCTTCTGAAAGAGTGGTGGAAACTGGGGTTCGAGTGTTCTGCAGAAAAAGATGGGCTGAGATACTGGAAGGATGTCTGCGTTTTCGAAGGTGCGGCCGGCGGGTTGAGCATGCCGTGCGACTGGCTGGCCGTGGATATGGAGACGCGAAGCGTCTACAGGAAAGGTACCCGCATGGGGGAGATCGCCGGCAGGGATTGGGACCTGATCGATGACTGGGAGCCGCCGATATTTCCGGGGGCATGATCGGCCTGTTCTGTTCGGCTTGGCGGACGATGGTGTATCGGTTCGCTTCTTCTTACGTCGAATACTGATATATTTGCTGTTGATACAGGCTTGAGATTCAAATTCTGAACGAACGGAGCTGCTATGTTGAAAGAAGCTGTCGGTGTTGCCGGAGGGGCCCTCCTCCTGCCTGCTCTCGGGGTTCCCATTGTCGCCTGCGGGTTGCCCGGGCTTCTGGTTGCCGGTGCAGGCGTTTTTATCGCCAACGCAGTGATGAAGGACATCAAGGCAGGCAAACTCCAGCCCGGAGGCAGACCCGTGGACGCCGGGGATGTCCAGCACGTGGAAATTATTTCCAGGCCGGGAAACCAGGAGTAACGCAGGCTCGGCGCTTGCCGGGTGCTACAGGAGATGTATTGAAGGTTTTGAATGAACCCTGACACACACCGGGCTGTGTCAGGGTTTACCCTTTTTATGCCGGAAGGATTGCCTCCTTCATCGACGGCATGGCGTGCTCATTCGCTGCCGCAATGGCAGAACAGCTTTCCTGAAACACATCGGGCATGTGCGACAGGAGGTCTGACGAGTACTACCTCATACGCGGTATTTATAAGGTAAATAACGGTATAACCTGTCGGCTGACAGGCGTTTGCCGATATATTCACATCGAAAACCGGATGTCTGGACAAGACCACTCCTGTGAGGACACGGGCATGCATATGAACGTCAAACGGAAATACTGAATGAAAAAACATGAAGTCCTGGCCGACGAAAAGGTTTCTGATCTGCGGCCGGTCACTGTGGTCGGCATTGACATCGGGTCACGTCAGGCAAAGGCGGTTCTGGTGCATGGCGATGATGTCCATACGGCGATCACGGCAAGCGGCGTCGATTCCCAGGAAACCGCCGAGCGGCTGATCCGGAAAATCGGCAGGCAGACCGGAATCGGTCCCGGGGATATCGCGTACGTGGTGGGCACCGGCTACGGTCGCATCGCGATCGATTTCGAGGAGTTTCCCTCCGATGTGGTGACCGAGATCTCCTGCCATGCGATGGGGGCGCATTTTCTCAATGCGGGCACCAGAACCATCATTGACATCGGCGGGCAGGATTCAAAGGCGATCAAGGTCGATCCGGACAACGGCCGGGTCCTTGAATTCGTGATGAACGACAAATGTGCCGCAGGCACCGGCCGATTCCTGGAAAAGGTCGCAGAACTGCTCGGCTACCGGCTTGAAGAGCTTGGTGAAAAGGCGCTGCTGGCCAGCAAGAAACTTGAAGTCAGCAGCCAGTGCGTGGTGTTTGCCGAGTCCGAAGTCATTTCGCTCAAGGCCAGGGGGGAGCGGCGCGAGGATATCGCTGCCGCGATCCATTTCGCCTCGGCACGGCGTGTACGCAACCTGGTCAACCGGCTGGGGCTGGAGCCTGAACTCGTCTTTTCAGGAGGTGTTTCCAACAATCCGGGCATGAAGCATGCCCTGGAAGAGTTGATCGGCCATCCGATCAGGACCACAAAGCTCGACATGGTCTACGCGGGGGCTCTGGGAGCGGCGGTGTTTGCACAGCGGTATTACGAAGGGCTCCAGGACGCCCGGGAAAAGGGGGTAGCATGAAACTTGCGGAAGTCCTCGATCAGAGGGTGGTCGGCGAAATCGACAACAGCAGCGTGCTGGGTGTCGACATCGGTTCCCGGGGCGCCAAGGCGGTGCTGCTGCATGGAGGCGAGCTGTTTGCCGTGCAGGTGCCGACCGGAGTCAACATGCAGGAGACGGCCGACGAGTTGCTCTATGAACTCCTGGAGATAGCCGGGATCGACCGCGATCAGATCAGGTACATAGTCGGCACAGGGTATGGACGGATCGCGCTGGAATTCATCAGCATTCCGAGCGAGATCGTGACCGAAATATCTTGTCATGCGATGGGCGCGCATTTCCTGAATGCCGATACGCGCACGATCATCGATATCGGCGGCCAGGATTCGAAAGCGATCCAGGTCGACCCGAAAACCGGCAAGGTCGCCAAGTTCATCATGAACGACAAGTGCGCCGCGGGTACCGGGCGCTTCCTGGAAAAAGCCGCGAGCCTGCTCGAATATACCATCGCAGAACTTGGGCCGGCATCGCTGCGTGCCGAATCCCAGCCGCAGATCAGCAGCCAGTGCGTGGTGTTCGCCGAATCCGAGATCATTTCGCACCGGGCGCGGGGCGAGACCCGGGAAGCCATCGCTGCAGGCCTGCACTATGCTTCGGCGCGGCGCGTCAAGAACCTGGTCAGCAAGATTCCGCTCGAAGGGGATCTGGTGTTCACCGGCGGCGTTTCCAACAACGTCGGTATGAAAAAAGCGCTCGAAGATCTGATCGGTCTGCCGATCAAGCCGTTCAGGCTCGATCCGGTCTATGCCGGTGCGCTCGGGGCTGCGGTGTATGCCCAGCGTTTCTTTGCCGAGGAGCGCAAGCTTCCCGACGAATACGATGCGATCATCAAAGCGGACATCACCGAAATCATCGGGCGCACCTCGGAAGCCGAAAAGTCGTTCATCGAGCGCACCGATGTGAAGAAAGTCGGGCATCTGTGCAACTACACGCCGATCGAACTGCTTGCCGCCTCGGGTGCGGCGCATACACGCATCCTGAAGTGCGGCGAGCCTGAGGTCGTTTCCCGTGGGGAGCTGATCACCAAAAGCGTGTTCTGCGACTTCACCAAGAGCGTGCTGGGGCATTTTGCAGAAAAGGATCCGCTGCATGACGGGCTCGACCAGGTCGTGACCTTCTACTCCTGCGACTCGATGAAGGCGGCCGCAGAGGCCATCGACAGGTTTTTTGTGCCTTCGCTGGGCTATGTCGTGCCGCGCGATGGCGGCAGGGAAGCGGGGAGGAAGTTCTTCCGGCAGGAGATCATGCATTTCCGGAAGGACCTTGCCAGGCTCACCGGCAAACTGGTCACCGATGATGAGTTGTCCGAGCAGATTCAGCTCTACAACCGGACCCGGAGCCTGATCCGCGACATCTCGGCGCTGCGCAAGCGCGACAATCCGCCACTGAGCGGCCGCGATTTCCTGGAAATCACCAAAGCTTTTTATACCCTCCAGCCCGAAGAGCAGCTCGTGCTTCTTGAAGATGTCTACCTGAGGCTTTCGGGCACTCCGGACACCGGCCCGGCTCCGTTGCGCCTCATGATGGCAGGCGGTATCGTGGCTGAAGGAGACCGTCGCCTGCTGGACCTGATCGAAGAGGAGATCGGTGCGCGGATTGTCGTGGAAGACCACTGCTCGGGCCTCAAGCCGTTCTACCACGACACCGATGAAAAGATCGATCCATGGCAGGCGCTTGCCAATGCATATCTCGACCAGGCGCCCTGCGCCCGGCAGACGCCGCTGGGCAAACGGATCGATTTCTCGGCTCAGCTGGCGACCGAATATCGGGTTCAGGGGGTGATTTACTTCTACCTCAAGTTCTGCCCCTGCTACGGCATGGCCAAGAACAAGTTCGTCCGCCGTTTCCAGGAGATGGAGCTTCCCGTCCTCGAGCTGGCGAGCGATTATTCCCTCGGCGACACCGGCCAGATCAAAACCCGCCTTGACGCCTTTGTCGAAGTGTTAAAAGAAAAGCAGGAGATTTGAGATGTCGCTGAACGGTACTGAAATCAATTTCGTCGAGCCGGGTACCTCTATCGCCCCGGATACCGGAATCTCGACCCGGCAGGAGCTCCAGAGCCAGCTCGAGTATATCGAGCAGAGCAAAAAGGATCACAGCTACTCCCCGGCAGTCGCCAGGATTTATGACCTGGCCCTGAACTATGTCGGGTTTGCCGAGGAGCATGCCAGGAACGGCGGTCGCTCGGCCTGGGTCATGGGGCTCTGGGAAGCGCCGCTGCTGTATGCCATGGACATCGTGCCGATCTCGCTGACGGAACTCGGCCGGCTCGGTTCGAGCGATGCCATGTCGGTTGCCGAGGACTACTTCCAGTTTCCCAAGGAGACCTGCTCGATGGTGGCGTCGGTGGTGGGCGAGTGGTATCTGCGCCGCAACCATACGGTCAAGGACCTTGTCGTGTTCAACAGCCTGTGCGAGCCGCTCAATCTCGCCTGGGAGCTGATCGCGGACGAAGGCTATACGATCTATCGGATCGAGACGGTCAACCGGCCGACCGACAACGATCCGGTGCGGCTAGCGGAGCATATCCGATTCCTCGCTGACGAACTCGCCGATGTGGCGATCCGCCTTACCGGCAAGCCGGTGGACGAGGAGCGCGTGGCGTACGAAATCAAGCGGACAAACCGCATTCTTGGCAAGGTCCGGGATATCTTCGAGCTGCGCAAGGAGAATCCGCTCTACATCAAGAGCCTGGCGACCATGTTCCTGCTGATGGGGAGCGGCCACTATTTCGGCAAGCCGGATGAGTATGAAGCTGCCCTGGACCAGCTCATCGAAGAGATGAAGGTGGCGGACCATGTCCCGTCACCGCTCGGCAAGGTCGTTCCGCTCGCATGGATCGGAGGGCGAGGCCAGGAGTTCGGCGTGTACAAGACCGTGGACGATTGCGGAGGTGCGATCCTCGCCTGGTATACTCCCAATTCATGGTCGCACGACCTGCCTGAGGCCGATACTCCCCTGGAATCGATCGCCTCGCGCATTCTCGGCGGAAGCGGCGGGCACACCGTAGGATCGCCGGTCCACCGCCTGAAGCCGCTGGAGCAGGTGATCGAACATTACGGCGCAAAGGGCATCCTCTTTTACACCTATGTCGGCTGCTCCTTCGCCGGCGTGCACCAGGAGATACAGCGAGACCATTTCCACAAACTGGGGATACCGTCGATCGGCCTTGAAGGCAGTTTTCAGGTCGGGCCGCCCTCCGGGCAGTTGCTGACCAGGGTCCGCGCCTTCGTTGAAATGCTTTCCTGACGCTGGCTTCGGGTATGCTCGATCGAGCCCATGCCCTCATCTCTGAAACAGTGAACCCCGGCTCGGTCCATGAGCCGGGGTTCACTGTTCTGTTCAAGAGGAGGTGGTGCCGTTACGAGAAGTTGTTGTTGGGCAGGAGGCTTGTTGTCCTGATCGCCTCGTCAGGGGTTCCATGGTATGGCCTGATTCCCACTTTGGTTCCCTTGTACCAGGGCATGGTGGTTTTCGGGTCGGTATAGGAGGAGGTCAGGTGGTTCATGGAGCCTTTCGCATGGTACATGATTCCGAAGACGAGTCCCGGTTTGCAGGCGTCGTTGACGTAGACCAGCGCGATGCTGGAGCCCTCCTCGTTGAACACCTCCACCATGTCGCCGCCCCTGATTCCGAGATGCGCAGCATCTTCAGGGTGCACCTCGATATAGGGGAGCGGGAGGGCGAAGTACTTTTCCGGAAGGTACCTGTCGTGGTACATGGTCTGCCAGACAAGCTGTGACCGGCCCGTGGTGAACCAGTAAGGATACTTCGGGTTGCCGACGTATTTGGCTACCTCCGGCGGATAACCGCTCCAGGGGTCGGTGCCGTACCACCTGAAGCGTCCGTCCGTTGTCGCAAAGCTGTATTTGTAGCGTCGTTTGGTTCCGACGAGCTTTCCGGTTGAGGGATCGACGCGGACGGGAGTCTGGATGCCGGTGTTGCCCAGTTTTCTCAGGATCTGGTGCGTGACCCCCTTGTAGCACTCCGGAGACAACTTCGCCTCCTCGGTTTCGGGAACGCGGTTGTCGCCGAATTCGCGGGAACCTGCAAGGAAAACCTCTTCATCGGATTTCCAGTCCATGTCGCTGAACCGGTCGGCCATCTCCTTGTTGCCTGCGGCGGTGTAAAGCTCCCTGAGCTTCATGCCGACCATCGACAGGATCTTCCAGTCAGGCAGGGCTTCCCCGGGTGCGTCCATGAATTTGTCGTAGATCCTGAGGAGGCGGCTGTGGCAATTGATCGAAGTGTCTGCGGCTTCTCCCCATCCAGCAGCGGGAAGGATCAGCATGGCGTCGTTGCCGGTTTGGGTCATGTAGATATCCTGCACGACCATGAAGAGCCCGTCGGTTTTTTCAAATGCGTCGAGAACCCTGGCGACGAGCTCTTTCGGGTCGGAGGGGACTCCGCCATGATCGATGTGGTCGAGCAGGGTGGCGCTTCTTTTTTTCAGGACCTTCCTGAAGAACTGGCTGTTGGGAGTGGAAAGGTAGGGATCGGTCGCACCTACCCAGTAGATCTTGCCTCCGCCACCGGTCAGGAATTTGTCGACGTTTTTTGGCGGACCTCCTGCATAGATCGAGCCAGGGGTCGGGGCGGGGGGCCTGACGTAACCTTCCTGATGCCCGCCCTCACGGCCGCATCCGGTACCCGGCCTGCCGATGTTTGCGGTCAGCACGCTGAGCTGGGCGATGGCGGCCACCTGGTCGTAGTTTTTCATGTTCCAGATGATGCCTTTTTCGTAGATGGTCAGGGTCCTGGCTCTGAATCCGCCGCTTTTAGGCTTCGCGATCCATTCGGCGGCCTGTTCCATCTCCTTCCTGCTGACACCGGTGATCTTTTCGGCTTCGGCAAGCAGGTCGTTGAGTGGTTTTGCGAGCTGAAGCGACTTTGCCTTGTACTCCTCGAATGTTTTCATATCGGTGCGTTTCTCGAGGAACGCCTTGTCGTACCACCCGTTCTCCCAGGCGATGCGTGCGATGGCGTTGGCGAGGATCCAGTCCGTGCCGAGGTTGGGGCGGATATGCAGGACTCGCCCGCCCGCGATCGCCTGTGCGACGGTGACGGATGCATTCTTCCTAGGGTCTATGACGATCAGGCGGCCTTCGGCGGCCGGTTCACCGGTATCGAAAGCGCTCTTTTTCTCGTCCATCGAAGCCCCCTGGAGGTTGGGCATGATGTGCTCGGTGTAGAGGATCGTCGCGGCTTCATAGGCATTTGCTCCCCAGAGCACGACCGTGTCGGCAAGCCTTGCGTCGTCGACGTCGTAGTTGAGCTCATGCATGCCGCGTTCCCTGGTTCCCCATACTTCGGAGTTGTATGCCGGGCGGTTGTGGATGGAGAGGTGGTTCGTTCTGATGCCGCTGAGGAACAGCTTGCCGGCGGCCCAGTTGTCTTCGAAGCCGAGGCCTGAACTGCCGTGGTCGTAGAACTTCATGGCGATGCTGTCGGCCCCGTATCTGTCGATCGAGGCTTTGGTGAGCGTTGCTATGATTTCCACGGCATCCGTCCATGAGATGGCTGCGAACGAGTCTCCTTTTTTCAGGAGCGGTTGCTTCAGGCGTTTTTTAGTATAGCCGGTGTCCGACCAGGCGGCGATGGCGTTGGTACCGCCACGGACGGAATAATTACCTTTGTTGATGCGCGACTCTTTCGCCGGAACTATGGCAAGGTTGTAGCTGATCCCGTTTTTCCGGGTGATGACGTTATGCATGGTCTCCGTGTATGAGTGCCCGGAGAGCATGGGGGATTGCATCGACAGGTCGATGCCGAACGCATTGTTTTTTGCCGAGCCGTTCCTGCCGACGGGCCAGACATAGACGTTGTAGCCGCAACCGGCGCTGCAGTACTGGCATACGGTCGTGTAGCGTTCCGCGTCTTTCGGCGGTATCGGCAGGCTCTCTTTTCTGGTGAATAGTGACATGGTCGTATCTCCTCAGCTGATGTTCAGGTTGCCGATCCTTCCGTAGACGAGCCCTTCGATCCCTTCCGCATAGATGTTGCCGCTGGCCTTGTCAAGCCGCAGCGAGACCTGAGCCAGCCATTGCGAAGCGAGGCCCTGGTAGGTCTGGCCGTTTTTGGCCGCATCGAACATCGAATAGTGGCAACCGCACACGAAGCGGCCGTTGCTGTAGTTGACGGGACAACCCATGTGCGGGCAGAGGGCTGAAAAGGCGACGACGTTGCTGAATGGACCGATGCCGCCGACAGCATTGCCATTCAGCATGACCACGTTGCAAGGGGAGGATTTGTCTGGATAGTTGAACTGGACCGGTTCCCCGGTCTTGAGGTCACGGATGTTGCCTATCCTGATCGAAGGGTACTTGTTGGCGGCAGCGCCATCCGCTTTTCCGGAAAGGCCCAGAACCGCCAGTGCAAGGCTTGCGGAAGAGGTCTGCAGGAATTCTCTGCGGTTGAGTGGTGACATGGTTGCTCCTTGGTTAACGATTCGGAAATCGGATAACACCATAGGGAAGGCAAACGCACTTCTCTGTCTGCTACTACTTGAAATTCGGAGGTCTGATGGGGCCGCGATTCGCGGTACGGCAACTCAGGAAAGGTTAATTTCGGTTGACAGCATGCATTGCTGAGGTCGGTGCGGAGAAGAATTGATTTCTACACCAATGTACGGTTATGTTCCGGAATAACCATGATCGCCCTGCCTGCCGAGGTGAAGGGCGGGGGTTTGCGCATCTTTGGGAGTTTTATCGGATCAGTTGCATAATCAAGGGGTGCAGGAGGAACTGCTGTATGTATCTTAAGGAGAGCAGCTTTTCCGGCCTCAGTGCATAAGGTTCAGCTGTTCACCGGAACTGCGTATTATTATCATTTTACCATCCTCATGTATGGAATACAATGAATCAAGGGAGCTGCTTTCGGAGCTTTTCGAGGAGTTTTCGGAGTGGTATTCGAGCCTTGCGAAAGAGAACGGCATAGTGCCGAGGTCGATTTCAGGGGTTTCGGAGGAGGGGCGGCAGTTCATCTACCTGATCGACGAACTTGAACTGCATCACATGGTGCGGAACAAATACATCCGCTTCGTGCTCGAAGAGCACCACTCCGCAGCCTATGCTTACGGAGGGCTTGCCCTGCGGGGCGACGGCGACATGGGTGCGATCGAAGAGGTGCTGGATGTGGTGGCTGCCGATTCGAAGCACTATATCATGGGGCACTGGCGGGTGATCCGCGGCGAAGGAGGCAATGTGGCCGATCTGCAGCATCTGGGCACCACAGAGGGAGATGACCCGGAAAAGCAGCCCGGTACATGGTTCCTGGCAGGTTCGATCCGGTTTACGGATGCTGAAAAGGTCAGGTACGGCACCATCTGGGAGGATGCGAAGCCGAAGGTGATCTTCAGCGACCGGAACGCCGGCGGGTGAGGTTGCCCTCCGGGACGGAGTTCCGCTCGCAGGCCTCAGTATCAGTACTCCTCTTCGTTGATGATGAGGATGATCTGGCGGTTGTCTCCGAGTGAGTTTTTGACCTCCTGTGACCATTCGAGTGATGCGGCTTCGAGCTCTTCGATGACGAAATCCTCGAAGTCGTCGAGCACATCCTCCTCCGGGTCGATTTCGTCGGGCGTGGTGACCCTGATGAGGATGCTCGGTTCGGCATCCTTGCCTTCGCCGTAAATCCCGAATTCAATCGTGACGCTGCTGGCGACGGTTCCGGTGAGCTCCATCAGTTTGCCGTTTTCAAGGAGTCTGGTTTCGATGTTGTCCAGGTCTGCGAGCACCCTGGAGTATTTCGGATCGTCATTGAGGTTTATCGATTCGCTCATGGTTTCAGTGATTGGTTTGGGAGTGGTTGCCCGGCAACGACAAGATAGTCATAAACCTGCGAAGGGACCACGCAAAACCTCGCCTTGCCTAAGTCGGTGAGGTCGGCATGGCAGGGCGGGAACCCGGCGTCAGGGCCAGCCTTCGAAGGTGACGATGGTGGCCAGTTCGTTGACACGAAACACTTCGTGGACGGAAGGGGAGCTGTCCCCTCTGGCATATGCTGCCTTGAAGGCAAGTTCCAGCGTGTCCTCGTCGAGTCGCTGACGTTCGAGGCAAACGGCAACGAGCTTCCGGCCTTCACCGCTGGTGTCAGGTGCTCCGAACGAACGGGGCATGCCTTTCAGCCCGATCCACTCCCCGCAGTAAGTGTCCGCGCTTCCGTCCCAGACGATGACGCCTGAGGCGTGCATGGTCAGGCCTTCATAAATCTCACGGGCCCTGATGAGCCGGTTGCCGGAGGTGTCGCACTCGTACCATCTCGCGATATCTCCGGACATGCCGACAAGCTCCTCAGGCATCCTCTCGAGGTACTCGATCGCTTTCTCGATCCTGATGGCGTTTTCATGGCCGGGATAGCTGATGAATTCAGCTCCGTGATGTCTGGCACGATCAATTTCGTCGATCAGTTTCTCTCTTTTCGTGGCTTTCTGTTTCATCGAATTCCATTCCTTGTTTCTCGTACGGTGGTTCTTGACATCCCGTGCTCAATCCGGGGGTTCCCGTTCTTATAACGCAAATTCATCGGGAAACGAGCCCGAACGGGATGTGGATGGTGTTGCCAGGACAAACAGGGAAACGGTGTATTCGTGAAGGCGGGGGAGACTTGTGCAGGGGGACTTAGCGGGAGAGGACGCCGGTATCCGACGGTCAGCTCCTGCCGTCAGTATTTTATTGATTCGCAGGCGCTACCAGGGTCTGGTGCACGATTTTCATGAAATCGTGGAGACCGAACGGTTTCTGGATGAAGTCGACTCCCTCCTCGAAACTTCTTTGCTGGCAGAGCGTTTCGGGAGCATAGCCCGACATGAAGAGCAGTTTCATGTCGGGCTGTGCGTCAGTCAGCTTCCGGGCGAGCTGCACGCCGTTCATCTTCGGCAGGATGATGTCGGTTATCAGCAGGTCGATCCTGGACGATTGCCTGGCAAAAATCCGGCAGGCCGTTTCGGCATCCTGAGCTGCAAAGACCGTAAAACCCTTCTCCTCGAGGATATCCTTGATGAACTTGAGGATATTGATTTCATCCTCGACCAGAAGTATCGTTTTTATGGGTAATTCCGGCAATGGTTCACTCTGCGGGGCTGCCGGCTGCATCGCTGACTCCCGATATTCCGGCAGATAGACGTTGAAGGTGGTGCCTTTTCCCGGATTCGACCGGCAGTCGATGAACCCGTTGTTCTGCTGTAGCGTTCCACGGACCAGGGAAAGCCCCAGGCCGGTGCCTTTGTCTGCACTCTTCGTGGTGAAGAAGGGCTCGAAGATATGGGGCAGTGTCTGCGTGTCGATGCCGCTGCCGTTATCTGAGATAGAAACGGAAACATACTCTCCCGGACTCAGACATGGATGTCCATCGTCGCAGTCGGACTGCTCGACGTGTATGCTGCCCGTCGCGATGATTATTTTTCCGCTGCCGGAAATGGCATCCCTGGCATTGATGCACAGGTTGGAGACGATCTGGTCGACCTGGGAGGGATCGATTCGCACCTGGGGATCACTGCCGCCGGGGGCCCATTCGATCCGGATGTTCTCGCCGATCATCCGTTTGAGCATCGGGATCAGGTTTTCGATCTCCTTGTTCAGGCAGATGATCTCGGGTTCAGAGGTTTCGTTCCTGACGAAATCGAGAAGCTTGCGGGTCATATCGGCCGAAACAAGGGCGGACCTGCGGATATCCCTGATGTTTTCGACGAACGGAAGCTCCGGGTCGAGCTTTTCAAGCAGTTGTTCCGTGTTGATGAGAATCCCGGTGAGCGAATTGTTGAAATCGTGGGCAATGCCTCCGGTAAACTGGCCGAGCAGTTCCATTTTCGGGATCTGATGCAACCGGGACTCCTGGCTGTTTCGCCGTTCTTCGGCTGACACCAGATCGGTCGTTTCCGTAACGACGGCGATCACGCACGGCTTCTCCTCGATGATGATCCGTTTTCCCCGTATCGTCGCCCATTTGTAAGGAGGGCCATCCTTATGGAACATCCTGAATTCGGCTGATTCCTCGACATCGAGCTTGAGTATATTGAAGAAGAGCTTCTTGAGCTCGTAAAGATCGTCCGGATGGACGCGGCCGAACGGATTGACGCCGGACATCATCTCTTTCTCGGACTTTCCGTTGATGGTTTCCTGGGAAAACCGGTTCCAGCCGACAAGGTGCATATTGGCATCCACGATGATGACCGATGCCGGTATGGCGTTGACCAGAGCACTCAGGAGCTCCTTGCCCTGGCGGGCCTGGCGCTCAAATCTCTTCTGCTCGGTGATGTCCTGGGCGATGACCAGAAGATGCGAACTGTTGTAGGGATAGAGGGTATACCGCAGAGTGCACTCATCCAGGTCCTTGTCGAAAGTGAACCGTTCGTTGGTGCGCAACACCTCTTTGCTCATGCTTTCCCAGTCGGCATGAAAAGCCATGACGACTGGTCTGGATGAATCCTGGACGAACAGGTTGAGGTCTGCACCGATATGGGGACTTTTCAGGAATCGTTCGGTGAAGATGCTGTTGGCGTAGAGGATGTCGCCTTTGGTGTCCATGACAAAGACCGGTTCCTCAAAGGATTCGAAGTGTACGAACTCGCTCTTCTTCGGTTGTCTGATGCCCGAAAATGAAGTTTCCGTAAGCATGGCAGAGGGGGTGTTTGTTTGTGCGCACTATCTTCGCATCCGTGCGGCCGGCATTCAGAATGCCAGGGATGTCATGCGCTCGTATATGTGATATATAATGAAAATTATATAATGCCTCACTACGCAGTGGCCGAAATTTCACTTTTTTTCGTCATCGGGATGGTGTTCAACCGGCAAAGGGTATCGCAACGGTGGAGATATTGCAGTCGGCCGGTTCTGCCGTATATTGTGTGCTTCACTTGTTCTGCCGGATTCGGCGGAACCTGGTGCGGGGTAGGATATCAGGCATTAACGGACCGTCGATGAAAATTCTCGATAGATATATTCTGAAGGCGCATGCCGGACCGCTGTTCTTCGGTTTTTTTACCATCATGTTCGTTTTCATTCTCTCGTTCCTGACCGGCCTGATCGATCGTCTGGTGGGAAGAGGGCTCGATATAGGGGTGCTGATCGAGATGGTGCTTCTCGAATCGGCGTGGATGGTCAGCCTCGCCCTGCCCATGTCAGTGCTGATCGCCACGGTCATGGCATTCGGTACCCTGACCAACAGCTCGGAGATGACCGTGATGCGCTCCGGGGGTATTTCGGTTTACCGGCTGATCACGCCGGTGCTCATCGGAAGCCTTCTCCTGGCGCTCTGCGATGAGCGTTTCAATAATGTGTTGCTGCCGGAGGCCAACTACCGGGCAAATGTGCTTCTTTCCGACATTACCCGCCTGAAACCGGGTTTCGCGGTTGACCAGGGGTCGTTTTCCAATGCGATCAAAGGGTTTTCCCTCATGGTGAGGAAGGTCGACGGCAAAACCGGCGACCTGGAAGATGTCGTCATGTACGACAAGGAGCGGCCGAACATCAGAACGGTCGTTACCGCCGGGCAGGGCAGGATCACCTTCACGCCCGATTACCGTTACCTGGTGATGACCCTGGAGGATGGGCAGATCCACGAACTCTCCCTGCCGGGCATGAACAAGTATCGAAGGATTTATTTCAGAAAGCATCGTTACGTTTTTGAGGCGACGGGTTACGGCTTCGAACGCTCCGACAAAAACAAGGGAAAGCGGGGCGGGCGCGAGCTGTCTGCCTCCGAACTTCTGGATGTGGGCCGCGAATTGCGTTTGCGTGTGGATGCTTCAGAACGAGCGGTCAACAGCGGTGTCGATGAGCTGAAAAACCAGGTCGGGTTGATCAGGCGGACTTCAAGGCCGTCACATCCTGCTGCGTCCCGGGTGGCGACTGAACCAGGGGTAACCAGGGCGATCGAGGTCACGGAGAAAAGGATTGCGGATATGAGCTCCGGGCTGGATCAGCTCGACCATTTCCGTGAGGCGTATTACATGACCATGATCGAGTATCACAAGAAGTACTCGCTTTCGTTCGCCTGCGTCGTGTTTGCCCTCGTGGGGGCCCCCCTCGGCGTGATGGCCCGCAGGGGAGGGTTCGGCGTCGGTGCCGGTCTGTCGCTGCTCTTTTTCGTCATGTACTGGGCCCTGATGATCGGCGGTGAAAAGATGACGAAAAAAGGCATCCTGTCGCCGGCTGTCGCCGTCTGGATGCCCGATATCCTGCTTGCGGCGATCGGTTTGTACATGCTCCGGCGGCTGAGCAACTCGATCAGCGGATCGACGCGCTGAGCATGGGCATGAGCGTCCATGCTGCAGCCACCTTCCAGCTATCTCTTTTTCAGTGAACAGATCGCCTGTTTCCGTCCATCCGAGTCGACGCTCACGAAGGTGATGCGCGTTGTGAATACCAGCTCCTTCTCGCCGCTCGTGATATCCTCCCTGGTGACATCCACTACATATTCAACCGAGGTGTTGCCGACCCGGTTACGTTTGGATTCGAAGCAGAGGATGGTTCCCTGGCGGATGCTTTTCCTGAACTCGATCTTGTCCATGCCGACCGTTACGAAATTGCAGCCGGGATAGTCGAGTGTCACGGCGATATAGGCGATCTCGTCGGTCCATTTGAGCAGGTTGCCACCGAACAGGAATCCGAAGTGGTTCAGGTTCTCGGGCATGACGAGTTTGTAAGTTTGCATAGGACAGTTGATAATTGCTGGTTAAAGAAAATATTGTGGTTATGGACGTGATGGACTTCGTCCATTCTTACATTTCACTCTTTCCTTGGCCTTACCATGAGGACCTTTTCCCGTTCCACGATGACGCTTCCTGTCGCCCCCCTGGCTTTCCGGACATAT
Organism: uncultured Chlorobiales bacterium; assembly: GCA_903929135.1. Lineage (GTDB taxonomy): Bacteria > Bacteroidota > Chlorobiia > Chlorobiales > Chlorobiaceae > Chlorobaculum. Next base: position 51,733 of record CAIYTH010000033.1, on the reverse strand, counting down.
TTCTTCAGTGCGTAGATGACGGGCACCAGTCCCGAGGTCCTGGCGGCAGAGTACCATGCTGCGATTTCAGCCGCCCGGCGGATCTCGCTCATCTGGTCCATTCCGGCCCCCTTGAGCACGCAATGCGAGCCCGATGCGCCGCGGGCGTGCAGCCAGATATCGTCGGGACGTGCGTGGCCGAAGGTCAGCAGTTCATTGTTTGTGGCGTCCTTGCCGACATAGAGGGTGATGTCGGCGGTCAGCGGTACGGTCCGAAACCGGGCCTGTCGATCCTGCTGTTTGCGTCCCTGGACCGGCGTCTTCTCCTTCGATTGCTTTCCCTTGCCGATCAGCTGCCGAAGCTCTTCCCCGGATTGTGCGACCTCGAGCTGGTCGAGCTTCAGCCGGAGCGAGCGGAGCCGTGCATCGAGCAGCGACCGCCTCGCTTCGGTTGCCTGAACTTTCTCCCGGCTTCTGGCGGCCCGGGAGAAGTACCATGCGGCGTTCTGCTGCAGGTTGAGTTCCGGTTTGACCGCTATGCTGACATCCGGGGTGTCAGGCTCGAACAGGTTCGGCACGGTGACTCTACCGGAGGTTGACTCCGCCTTGCCGATGGCTCCGGTAAGCAGGTGCCCGAAGGTTTCATAGCGACCGGCTGCCTCCAGGGGGTCTGCAGTCTCCAGTTCCGCAATCTCCCGCTCCGTTCTGCCGATGCGCTGCAGAAGGTCTTTACGCAGATCGCCGGTTCCTGCATGCAGGTGCAGGAACCGGTGCATGTTCCGTGTGTAGTGGCTCAGGGCTTCGAGCACCTCCTCGAAACGGCTTGATTCGCTCCCTTCCGGTGGCTCGAGGATCGAGAATTCCGGGGCTTTTCCGGCAGATTCAATAACACAGGGTGATGGGGATGCGAGCTCGTAGAGGATTCCGGTGAGGGCGCTGAAGAGCGCTTCCGGCGAGGGGTCGCCTCCCGCACGCATGACGAGCTTCCTGGCGAGCGCACGGTCGAAGCCGGGCAGGAAGGAGGCAAGGCGCCTGTCGAGAGGGGCACTGGCGTCCGAGGCCTGAAACCGGGCCAGGAAATGAGCTTTGTCGCCTGCCAGGAGTTCGAGTGACCGGAATACCGTCTCCCCGGAGGCTCCTGAGTAGAAGGGCGTACCTTCGAGTACCCGCTTGTCCTTGAAGGCATCGACGATCCGGCCTTCGTGGACCAGCAGCACGTTGGTATCGGCGCTGAAGAACCTGACCACGATGAGGTGCTCCCTTTCGAGTGCGATGAGGATCTCCCGGTCGCGTGGCGCCATGCTGACGCCGGTGACCTGCAGTTCGTAAGCCATGGTCATGATGGCCGCAGCGTTCCGGCGCTTCCGGTTCAGCCCTTCCCGCGTCGAGATCGAGAACTCCTGTGCGCGCACGGTGACGATGAGCTGCAGGTGACGGCCGTCAGGCGTGACGAAGCTCAGGGTGAGTTCGTTCCTGTCCTGCGAATGGATTTCGAAAAGGTACCCCCCCGCAATCACTTCGTGCAGTTCCTGTGCGGCATGGTACAGCGCAAAGTAATTTCGGTGCATGGAGGGTTGAAGAGTTGCTTGAGGAGGTTCTTTGCTCTATTTTTAGATTAATTTCATGAATTATTCTCCCAAAGCATAAAAAATCATCGCTATGCATGAAGAGGGCGACCAGTGCTCTTGCGGCACCTCCGGCGAAGAGGCCGGTTCCGGTCAGGAAAAACGGCTCGGCTGGCATGAGTATTTCATGAGCGTCGCTCAGTTGATCTCACGCAGGGCTACCTGCACGAGAGGTCACATCGGCGCCGTCGTCGTCCGTGACCACAACATCCTGTCGACCGGCTACAACGGAGCGCCGTCGGGTCTGCCGCACTGCAACGAGACCAACTGCCGGATCTTCAGGAGCACCCATCCTGACGGCACGGTCGAGGAGAATTGCGTCAACACCATTCATGCCGAGATCAATGCCATTGCACAGGCTGCAAAGCACGGCGTCTCGATCAAGGACGCCGACATCTACATAACGGCCAGCCCTTGCATCCATTGCCTGAAGGTGCTGATCAACGTCGGCATCAAGACCATCTATTACGAAAAGCCGTACAAGATCGAACATATCTCCGAACTTCTGCGGCTCTCCGGCGTCCGTCTCGTGAACGTTTCTGCGGAAACGCACTGACTGCGGACCTGCATGAGTTCGATACCCGACATCACGCCGACGGACGAAGCATTCATGCATCGCTGCCTGGAGCTTGCACGGCGGGGCGCCGGAAGCGTGAGTCCGAATCCCATGGTCGGCTCGGTGATCGTGCATGGCGGCCGGATCATCGGCGAAGGCTGGCATGAGCGTTTCGGCGGTCCGCATGCCGAGGTGAACGCCATCGGCTCTGTCCCTGATCATGGCTTGCTGACGGAATCGACCCTGTATGTCAACCTTGAACCCTGTTCGCATTTCGGCAAGACGCCGCCGTGCAGCGACCTGATCGTCTCGAAAAAAATCCCGAGGGTGGTCGTCGGATGCCTAGACCCGTTCGCGAAGGTTTCGGGCCGTGGCATCGCGACACTCGAGTCTGCGGGCGTCGAGGTGAAGGTCGGAGTGCTCGCCGGGGAGTCGGAACGGCTCAACGAGGCCTTCATCACCAGTCATCGCAAGGGAAGGCCGTTCGTCAGCATCAAGGTGGCCCAGACTCTCGACGGACGCATCGCCACGTCAATGGGCGTGTCCAGATGGATTACCGGGGAGGAGTCGAGGACGGAGGTCCATCGGTTACGGAGCCGCTACGATGCCGTGCTCAGCGGTTCGTCGACGGTCATCGCCGACGATTCGGAGCTTACCGTCCGACGCTGTGAAGGACGGCAGCCGCTCCGGGTGCTTCTCGACCGTCAGCTCCGGGTGCCGGTCGAATCGAAGGTGTTCAACGATCAGGCCAGGACCCTGGTGTTCAGCTCCGGCCAGGCATCGGACCCTTGCAGGATCGCACAGTTCGAAGCGAGGGGGATCGAGGTCGTCCAGGTGGGCGAGTCGCCCGGCGGGCTCGACCTCCACCAGGTTCTCGGCGAGCTCCATCGTCGGCAGGTGCTCTCCGTCATGGTCGAGACCGGCAATCGACTTGCCGCAGCATTCGTCAGGGAGCGGCTCGTGGACAAGATACAGATGTTCATCGCACCCCGCCTGTTCGGCGGCGACGGCCTGGCATCGTTCGGAACCCTCGACGTCCTTTTGCCCGAACAGTCGGTCGAACTGCGTTTTACAGAGGCCGGCATGTCCGGCCAGGACTTCATGCTTGAAGCGTATGTGATCTGATCATATCAAACCATCACCCCGGAGAGTTCATGGCAGCTTTATTCAGAAAAGGTTACGGAGGCAGGCGGAGTTTTTCATCCGGAGGCAGAGGCTACATGAAAAATGAGGATCTCGGAAAGCTCCTGATCCGGCTGTGCGTCGGCGGCCTGATGCTCTTCCATGGCATCAGCAAGCTTGTCCACGGTTACGGTTTCATCGTGGCGAAGCTCCATGCGGTCGGCCTTCCCGTGTTCCTGGTCGCAGGTGTGCCCATCGGCGAGGTCGTCGCACCACTGCTCATCCTTCTCGGGCTCTTCACAAGGCCGGCAGCCCTCGTCGAAGCGTTTCTCATGGCCATGGCCGTCTGGATGGTGCATATGGGGCAGCTGACGTCGATCTCTCCCATGGGCGGATACGCGCTCGAACTCCAGGCGTTCTACTTTTTCGGCTCCCTTGCGGTGTTTTTCTTCGGTTCGGGCAGCTACAGTTTTTCTGGCGGTTCAGGACGGTGGAACTGAGATCGTCTGCAACCGGCGACGCGAGGAAGCATGGCTAAGGCAGACGGGAATGGCGCAAACGGGCCATGCGTGCTCGAATGCAGGAACGTGAGCGCCTACAGGGGCGGAACACTGGTGTTCGACGGAATCGACCTTTGCATCGAAACCGGCAGGAACACGGCCATCATCGGGCCGAACGGTTCGGGAAAAACAACCCTCCTCAAGCTGCTTTCCCGCGAAATCTATCCCGTGCACCATCCGGACAGCCGGTTGCTGGTCTACGGGCGAGAGCTATGGAATGTCGAGGAGCTGCGTTCGCGGCTCGGCATTGTCTCCAACGACCTGCAACAGGAGTATGGCCGTTACGCAAAGGGCCGTGAGGTTATCCTCTCAGGTTACTACTCGAGCATCGGAACCCATACCCATCAGCAGTTCAGCGCCGCTGAACTGTCGCATGCGGAAGTGCTCCTGCAACGACTGGGCATCGAACATCTCGCCGACCGGCCGTTCGGGAGGATGTCGACGGGGCAGCAGCGGCGTCTGCTGCTTGGCCGGGCCCTGGTGCACGATCCTGAAGCGCTCCTGCTCGACGAGCCTACCGGCGGCCTCGACCTTTCAGCAACGTTCCGGTACATCGAAACGGTCAGGGAACTCATGCGATCCGGCAAACAGGTCATCCTGGTGACGCACCACCTGCACGAGATTCCCCCGGAGATCACCCGGATCGTCTTCATCAGGGACGGGCGCGTGGTTGCCGACGGTGCAAAGGAGCAGCTTCTGACCTCCGAAAGGGTCTCCGGACTGTTCGGTTGTCCCGTGAAGATGGTTCGGGCCAACGGTTTCTACCAGGCTGTGCCGGGGTGAGCGGAAGATGAAATGGACGGAATGGACGAAGAAATCATGGACGGTATGGACGTTATGGACAGTGTAAGAAAAAGCCCGGAAGACGTTTTTCTCTTGTATTTGTCCATGAAGTCCATCTCTTACATTCGTCCATTCTGTCCATGAAGTCCATTTCCTTTCTATCTTCAAGGAACTTCACTGGCCGCTGTCGGGTTTGATGTGGCATGTTCTTCCAAATGGTTTCAAACAAATAAATAATACCCATCCATCATGGCAACGATCACCCTCAAGGGCAATGCGATCAGCACTTCCGGCCAGCTTCCGGCTGTCGGAAGCATCCTGCCGTCGTTCACGCTCGTCAAAACCGATCTTTCCGAAGTTTCGCTTCCGGATTTTGCCGGAAAGAGGCTTGTCCTGAATATTTTTCCAAGCCTCGACACTTCGGTGTGTGCGACTTCGGTCCGGAGGTTCAACCAGGAGGCGACTTCGCTCGGCGATACTCTGGTGCTCTGCATTTCGGCCGACCTTCCCTTTGCACATGCACGTTTCTGCGTGGCCGAAGGGCTTGACCGGGTCGTGCCGCTTTCGGTGTTCCGGTCGCCCGAATTCGGGCAGGAGTATGGTCTTGTCATCGTCGACGGACCGCTGAAAGGACTGCTGTCGAGGGCGGTCATCGTGGCCGACGCTTCCGGGAAGGTGCTGTATGCAGAGCAGGTGCCCGAGATCGTGCAGGAACCAGATTACGCCAGGGCCCTCGCGGCACTTGCCTGATCCTTTTGCTCCGCGGAATTCCCGGCGCTCCGGTCGCCGGGAGCGGATCGTCTCTTGCCCGGAAGGTTTTGCCACCAAAAACCGCAAGCTCATGCCAATGGAATTCAAATCAGACAACCTCCAGGTTGAGCGCAGGCTTGACGAGATCGATCTCGGAACCCTGACTTCCGGGAAGGAGTTTCATCCATCCCCGTCGACCTGGGAGGACGAGGTGCTCTACTTCCTGATGCTCGACCGTTTTTCGGACGGCAAGGAGTCCGGCGGTTTCGGCGACGTCGCCGGTCGCCCGGTGAGCGGTCCCGATGGGGGCAGAACGACGGCGCTGTTCGATCTCGGAACCGATGCCGGCAACGCTCCCCGAACGGTGTGGTTCGATGCCGGAAAAGGGTGGTGCGGCGGCACGATCGCCGGCCTGCGGGACAAGATCGGCTACCTCCGTCGCCTTGGCGTCACGGCGATCTGGGTCAGCCCGGTCTTCAGGCAGGTGACCGGCAGCAGCGATTACCATGGTTACGGCATCCAGAACTTCCTCGACGTTGATCCGCATTTCGGAACGAGGGATGAGCTTCGGGAGTTCGTTGCTGCGGCGCACGCCGCCGGCATCAGGGTGATCCTCGACATCATCCTCAACCATGCCGGGGATGTGTTCGCATACCGGGACAACCAGCCTTACGCCTACTATCAGGGCCGTCAGTGGCCGGTCGACGGATTCCGGGCGCACAGCGGCGATGGCGGCAGCATTCCCTTCGACAGTGCCGGTCGACAGTGCTGTGACGGAATCTGGCCTGACGGAGCCGTCTGGCCGGAGGAGCTCCAGGACGAAGCGACCTGGACAAGGCGCGGTGAAATCCGTAACTGGGACGCTTTTCCGGAGTACCTCGGCGGCGATTTCTGCTCCCTCAAGGACATGCACCTCGGCGACGGCCTTGAGGATCCGTTCCTGAGCTGGGACCTTGAGCGGCGGATCAAGGCGTTCACCCCTTCGCCTGTGCTCGATCACCTTATCAAGATCTACCGTTTCTGGATTGCTTTTGCCGATATCGACGGGTTCCGTCTCGATACCGTCAAGCATATGGAGCCGGGGGCGGTGCGCTATTTCGTCACGGCCATCCATGAGTTCGCCCAGTCGCTCGGCAAGGAAAACTTCCCGGTGATCGGCGAGATCACCGGAGGACGCGCCAACGCCATCGACATTCTCAACACGACGGGCCTGGATGCGGCTCTCGGCATCGACGACCTGCCGGACAAGCTCGAATTCCTGGTGAAGGGGCGTCGCAGTCCCGGCAATCCCGACACTGAAGCCCAGGAGGGTTATTTCGACCTGTTCCGCAACAGCCTGCTCGACGGCAAGAGCAGCCATCAATGGTATTCGAAGCATATCGTGACCATGATCGACGATCACGACCAGGTCGGCGAGCAGCACAAGTACCGTTTCTGCGGCGACTCGCCCGACAGCTACCGTCTGCTGAGGGCGGCGCTCGGTCTGAACCTGGCTACCGAAGGCATCTGCTGCATCTACTACGGGACCGAACAGGCCTTCGACGGCGCGGACCGCCGTACGGACGACAGTTCATGGAGCGACGTTTTCCTCAGGGAGTGCATGTTCGGCGGGCCCTTCGGATCGCTGCAGAGCAGGGGACGCCATTTTTTCAACGAGGAGCACGAGGTCTACAGGTTCGTGAGCGACCTCTGCGCATTCCGCCGTCAGGAGATCGCCCTGCGCAGGGGGCGCCAGTACCTCCGCCAGCTTTCGGCTTCAGGAATCGACGGGGAGTTTTTCTACCCCCAGCCGCTCGGGGGAGAGCTTCACTGGGTGGTGGCCTGGTCGCGCATCTTCGCCGAATCGGAGTGCCTGTGCGCCATCAATACCAGCCTGGATCACGATCTTTCGGTGTGGGCCGTGGTCGACAGGAAGCTTCATCCTGCCGGAAGCTTGATGAGCTGCCGCTTCTCGACCTCGGAGTCGCAGGTTGGCATGGAGACGGCCGTCGGGGAAGCTTGCGGCGCCTCGATCCGCGTAATGGTGCCTGCGGGCGGGTTCGTGGTCTACCGTTGAATTTTTGTTACCTTGATGCACACCATGATTATTGACGGCAACAGGATCATTACTCCATGTTTACAGGAATTGTGAAGGATGTCGGCACGGTCGCCGGCATCACCCCGAGAGGCAAAGGGCTCAGGTTGAGGGTTCAGTACGCTTCGGTCGAAGCGTTCGCGGACCTGTCGGTCGACGAGAGCGTCAGCGTGAACGGCGCCTGCCAGACGGTCGTTGCCTGCGGTGCGGGCTGGTTCGAGGTCGATACCGTCGAGGAGACCCTGAAGAAGACCACCTTCGGCGCCTTACGCCCCGGGACGAAGGTCAACCTCGAACGGGCTGTTCGCCCGATGGACCGGCTTGGAGGCCATTTCGTGCTCGGTCACGTGGATTGCGTCGGCAGGGTCGCCCACATCGAGGAGGCCGGTGAGAGCCGCCTGGTTTCGATCGCTTTTCCCGCCGGTTTCGACGCATGGATCGTGCCGGTCGGTTCGATCGCCATCGACGGCGTGAGCCTGACGGTCGCACGTGTCGAGCCGTCCCTCCTGACGGTCGCGCTCATTCCCTATACGCTCGGCAACACCTCGATCTCCGGGCTTCGCGAGGGAAGCGAGGTGAACCTCGAGTTCGACATCCTCGGAAAGTATGTGTCGCGGCAGCACCTGGCGGGAGCCGCCGCCGGGTCCGGGAGCCGCATCAGCGCATCCTGGCTGTCCGAACAGGGGTTTTCATGACCCCAGGCCTCACATTGCTGCCGGACCTTTTCGGGCAGGATGGCGGGGATGCTGCCGGCAGTCGCTTTCAGCCCCTCGCCGAACGGGTCAGGCCGAGGAGCATCGATGACCTGTTCGGGCAGGCGCACCTGGTGGGCCCGGAGGGTCCGGTCAGGCGATACCTCGAGCAGGGGCGTATTCCCTCCATGATTTTCTGGGGACCTCCCGGCTCCGGCAAGACCACGCTCGCCGAGGTTTGCGCACACTCCCTGAACTACCGTTTCGAGCAGCTCTCTGCCACGGACGCAGGAGTCAAGGATGTCCGGCGGGTTCTCGAAACGGCCGAGAAGAGCCGAAGGCTCGAGAACCGGCAGACCCTTCTTTTCATCGATGAGATTCACCGCTTCAACAAGGCGCAGCAGGATACGCTGCTCCATGCGATCGAGCAGGGGCTGATCGTGCTGATCGGCGCAACGACCGAGAACCCCTCGTTCGAGGTCAACCGGGCGCTCCTGAGCCGTATGCAGGTCTACATCCTTCAGCCGCTCAGCGATGAAGATGTGCGCAAGGTCATAGATCGTGCGATTGCCGGCGATGAGGAGCTCGCGTGTGCCGGCATCGAGGTCGGGGATATGGAGTTCCTGCTGCAGTATGCCGGAGGGGATGCACGCAAGGCACTGAATGCGCTTGAAGCCGCGCTCTCGCTGCTGCCTCCCGGTACGCAGCACGCTGTGCTCGACAGGAGGCTGTTCGAGCAGGCCTTGCAGCACCGGGCGCCGGACTATGACAAGGGCGGAGAGTCCCATTACGATATCGTATCGGCTTTCATCAAATCGATGCGCGGCTCCGATCCTGACGCTGCCCTGGTCTGGATGGCCCGGATGCTTGAAGGAGGGGAGGACCCCAAATTCATCGCCCGGCGCATGGTGATCTTTGCAAGCGAGGATATCGGCAATGCCGACCCCTACGCCATTACGCTCGCCATGTCGGTGTTTCATGCCGTCGAAGTGATCGGCATGCCCGAAGCTCGCATCAACCTGGCTCAGGGGGCGACCTATCTCGCCGGGTGCCCGAAGTCGAATGCGAGCTACGCAGCACTCAGCGAGGCCTCGGCGGTGGTGAAGGCTGCCGGCCAGCTCTCGGTGCCGCTCTACCTGCGCAATGCGCCGACGAAGTTCATGAAGGAGATCGGCTACGGTGAAGGGTATCGCTATCCGCACAGCTATCCCGGCCATTTCGTCGAAGAGCGTTATTTTCCCGAACAGATCGATCCGAAGGCTTTCTACCGTCCTGACGCCGAGGGTCGGGAAAAGTACCTGAAGGAGCGGCTCGAGGCGCTGTGGCCCGGCCGTTACGGAAGTTGATTGGCGTACAATGTCCGTCGAGCTATATTTCATAAAATTGTCAATTCCGACCGTGCAGACATGATCCGTCACCGACTCATTTTTTCGTTCGCCATCGTCCTCCTGATCACCGGCCTCGCGGGGCGTTCTTTCGCCGAAGGAGCGGACGAGCCCCGGAAAATGTCCGTCAGCCTGGACGACGCCGTCAGGACCGGCCTGAAGAAGAACCGCTCGCTGGAGCTTGCCAGGCTCGACAGGAACATGGCGGGCCAGAAAGTCCGGGAGTCATGGGCGGAAGTGCTGCCGCATGTCTCGTCGGCCTTTACCTATACCCGAAGCCTGAAGCCGAACGTGCTTTTCCTGCCAGGCAGCATTTTCGGGCGGCCCGATCTGGGGACGCAGGCCTTCGAAGTGAGCCAGGACAACTCGTATGTGGCCTCGGTCAACGTGAGCCAGAACATCTTCAAGCTTTCGGCGATTGCCGGCATCAGGGCATCGTCACTGGTCCGGAAGATCAGCGACGAATCCTTCAGGCAGACGAATGCCGAGGTGGTGACCTCCATCAGGCGTGCCTATTATGACGCATTGATCACGAAGGAGAAACTCAAGCTGGTGGAGCAGAGCATCGACCGCTGGGAGGCCTCCCGAAAGGATACGGGATCGCTTTTCAGGCAGGGGGTCGCTGCGGACATCGATACGCTCAAGGCGTTCCTTTCCGTGGAAAACCTCAAGCCGGAGCTGATTCGTGCCAGGAACGACGTTGCCATAGCCTCCACCAGGCTGAAGACGGTTATGGGGGTCGATCAGGATTCGGAACTCATCCTGTCGGATTCGCTCGCATTCCGTGACATGCAGAGCCCGAAGGACATCGCTGCCGCCTATGCCGAGGCGCTCGACAAACGTCCGGACGTCCGCAGCCTTTCGTTTCAGCTCGAAGCCGAGGGAGAGAAGGTGACCGCCGCACGCTCGGAGGGACTTCCGACGCTTTCTGCGTTCGGCCAGATCCAGGCCCAGACGCAGTTCAATGATGGTGCGCCGATCGACAAGAGCCGCTGGCCGGTTTCTTCGACGGTCGGATTGCAGCTCAGCGTGCCGATCTTTTCCGGTTTCGGTACCAGTGCGAGGATAGCCGAGGCAAAAATCGCGAAAATGCAGACCCGTACCAGGTTCGAGGACCTCAAGGCACAGGTGAGGGCCGACGTCGAGGTCCGCATGTCCAACCTCTCCGAATCAAGGCGGAGGATCGAGGTGCAGTCGAAAACCGTCAGCGTTGCCGAAAGGAGCTACCGGATCACGATGTTGCGCTTGCGCGAGGGGGTTGGCTCGAGGCTCGAACTGACCGATTCGGAGCTTCAGCTCAACACGGCGAAGATCAACTACCTGCAGGCGGTCTACGACTACCTGGTGGCTTCTGCCGAAATCGAGAAGTCCCTTGGCAGGATCCCTGCCGAAATACCCGGTTCCTGACTGCTCCTGACCGCCCGGCAGACGATTCCCGATGCTTTCGAGGGGTCGATGCCGGCAATGACGGACAATGCCGCCTGAAGCGCGGCACGCGCCGCTCCCGTCCCGCCGAAACGGCGTCCCGAGATATCGCTCACCAGTTTTTCACTGTACCATGCGTTGTAGAGGGCATCGGGAGCGAACGCCCTGACGTCGGTGACCGAAAATCCGTGTTTGGAGAGGAGCCGGCCAAGTGATTCAGGGGTGAAGTGGTAGAGGTGGCGAGGTGCGTCGAGCGCAACCCACCCTTTGCCGTAGTGCAGGGAGTCGCGACTGCCGATGTTCGGGAGCGCGATAACCAGCATGCCGCCTGGTTCGAGAAGGCTCTGCGCCGAAACGAGGGCCTCTTCGATGCGGTGGATGTGTTCAAGGGCATGCCAGAAGACGATGCGGTCGAACCTGCAACCGAAAACGGTCCGGTCGAGGTCGGTGCCGTAGATGCGGGGGAGCCCCGAGGCCCGGGCGGCATCCGATGATGTCCGGTCCGGTTCGATGCCGCAGAGGTTCTGCACGGGAATCCCGTAATCCCGGTGCAGCCGCATCAGCAGACGTCCTGTCGAGCAGCCCGCTTCGAGGATATGGACGGACCCGGCCGGTTTTCGTAACCCCCGCATCACGATGGATGCCCTGAGGCCGAGGAGCAGTGAGCTTGTCAGGAGGTAGGCTCGGTCTCTGGCCGAACTTGCGTTTCCCTGGTGGATGAACGGGTCATAGGCTTGCGGAGGGTAGTGTTTCGCGGCTTCACCCTCCCGGGGTCTCGGATTGAGCATCACCAGGCCGGATGAGCTGGAGCGGACGATCGACCAGGAGGGTCCGGAAAGGTCGAACCTGTCAGGGGCTTCGATCCAGGGCGCGAAATCCCGGTCGCCGGCGATGGGGCAGGGGACCAGTTCCATTGCGGCAGGAGTTTATTTGGCCTTTTCGGCTGTCAGTGCGGTTATCGCCTCACGGAGCTGTACGTAGGTCTTGCGGAGGTCGTTGCTCAGCACTTTCGTATCGCCGAGCACCGGCATGAAGTTCGTATCGCCTTCCCAGCGCGGCACGATATGGAAGTGGATGTGGGAATCGACGCTGCCGCCGGCTACCTTGCCGAGGTTGGCGCCGAGATTGAAGCCTTGCGGTTTCAGGGTGATCTTGAGGGCCTGCATGCAGAGGTCGGAGAGCTGCATGATCTCGAGCCTTGTCTGATCGTCGAGGTCGCTGAATTCAGGGGTCTGCATGTAGGGGATGACCATCAGGTGCCCGCAGTTGTAGGGGTAGAGGTTCAGGATGGCGAAGCAGTGCTTGCCCCTGCAGAGCACATAGCGCTCTTCGTCCTCTTCGGGGGGGATGTCGGCGAAGACCGATTTGCCTTCTGCGGCCGGCGTGGGCTTTTCATCCTTGAAGGACTGCATGTAGACTTCACGCCAGGGTGAGTACATTCTTTGCATATGGATCCACTGATAATCTGCTGCGCAATCCGACCGCCTCGTTTCGCGGTGATCGAAATCCTCATTCCCCACATATACGTTCCGGTTTCTGCGCTTCGTCCCTCCTTTCCACCCGGAGTGCTCAACGATGATCAGAGGTGCAGTGGGTGCGGCGAATGACCGGAATATGATAAGAGAAGCGGCTCCAGACATCCGTGCCGCCGGAAAATAAACCTTGTACCAAAGGTGGGACTCGAACCCACACGAGTTTGCACTCACTGGATTTTGAGTCCAGCGCGTCTACCAGTTCCGCCACTCTGGCTTGATGACATGTGCGAGAGAAGGGACTCGAACCCTTACGCCTCACGGCACCAGTTCCTAAGACTGGCGTGTATACCAATTTCACCACTCTCGCGTCATGAAGTGCTAATATACGCGGTTTTTTATCATAATAAAACTATCTTCTGGTTGGCTTTCGGGGCTCCGCAAGGGACGAAATTACAAGGGATAAAACTTATCTGATCATCCTCCTGGTTTTCAATGCACGCTGATTTACGCCGGTTCGCATCTCTGGTCTCCTGGGTCATCAGCCCTGTCGTCGTTGCACCTGCGGCCTACCTTGTTATCGTGCTGTTCGGATACGCAAGCCATCCGCGTTACATCTCCTGGTTCTATGTGCTCTTCGTCTCTGCAACCATTGCACCGCTGATGCTCATCTACGGCCTGAAGAAGATCGGCAAGGTATCTGACTACAACATCACGTTCAGGGAGCAGCGGTTTCTTCCCCTGCTCGTGCTGGTGGGAATCAACGTGCTGGGTTACGAGCTGATGAAGCAGCTCAATGCCCCCCGCTTCCTTTCGGGCATCCTGTTTTTCAACGCTGTCAACACGGTGTTCATCCTCCTGGTCACCCTCCAGTGGAAAATCAGCATCCATCTCTTCAGCCTCGGCTCGTCGATCGCCCTCTGTTATCTGCATTTCGGCCAGCAGGCGCTCTGGATGCTGACGGCCGTGCCGCTGCTGATGTGGTCGAGGGTCTACCTCAAGGCGCATAATTTCATGCAGACGCTTGTTGGCGCCACGATCGGTTTCCTGCTGATGTTCACGGAATTCAAATGGTGGCTTTCGCTGTGAAAGGGAAGCGGTACGGCGTTGTCCTGGTGACCTACGGCGAAGTCGAAAAGCTTGCCGTGCGGACCCTTGTGCCGAGTTCCCGGAAGATCGTGCAGGTCGTTACCCGCCAGATCGTCAAGCTGCCCAAGGCGATGATCTACGCCCTTGGCGACTACCGTTCTATCAAGCACTACATCGACTGGAAGATCAACCGGTACCGGTCCAGGCTGGTCGCCATCAACCGGATCCAGAAGCAGGGGGTTGAACGCGAGATTGCCCGGAGCGGGCGTCTGGCTTCGATGGGGGTGGGCGTCGAGGTCGAGGACGCGTACTACTTCGTGCCGCCCTACCTTGAAACCGTGCTTGAACGGTTCCTCGGACGCATGGACGGTGTCGTCGTTGTCCCCATGATTCCGGTCGAGTCGGCCTTCTCCTGCGGGGTGGCATGCCAGATGGCCATCGACGTTTACGGCGAAGCACTTCCCGGCAGGGTTCGTGTCATGCACGGCCTCTGGAAGCACAAGGAGCTTCACGACATCTACCTCGATCATCTGTTCGGTTCCGTTCCGCAGGGTACATTTGCGGGTGGAGAGCGGAAACCCGCGCTCGTGCTGGTCATCCACGGCACGATCGTACGCAACCGGAAGGGCAATCCGCCCTCCGTCTTCACCGGACTGGAGGAAACCTACGAGTTTTTCCGGGTCATGCGTGACCGGATACTCGGGGATCCCCGGAACATGTTCGGAGAGGTCAGGCTCGGGTGCCTGAACCACACGGCAGGGGGAGAATGGACCTCCGATACGGTCGAGAAAGCGCTCGGCGAGTTTCAGCAGGAGGGGTATGATGCCGTCGCCATGTTCCCTTTCGGCTATTTCGCCGACAACAGCGAAACCGATTACGAGGCACGCCGTCAGCTGGATGCATCGGAGATCAGGTTCAAGCAGTATATTCCCTGCATCAATGAATCTCCTGACTTCTCCGCCTGGCTTGCGACCCGGATCGAGGAGGAGGTCCGGCTGCTCGACTGGCAGCATGCAATCTTCTGCGGCAACGAAAACCCTGGCCAGAACAACGGAGCGGCATCATGAACGACACCATTTATCGTGAACCGGCAGCATCAGCGATGGATCCGGTAACCGAATGCGACTATCAGCAGGCTCTCGACTGCATCGGCGAAGGGGATTACCCGAAGTCGCTGGAGATCCTCGAAACGCTCGCGGGCCCGGCTTCGCGGGACGCTCGTATCCGTTATGCGCGGGCCGTCGCCTACCTGTCGACCGGCGAATTCCGTAAAGCGGGCACCGACCTCGTCTTCACCATCGCCATCGACCGCAGCTTCCTGCCGGCGTACCTTCACCTCGGGTTCGTCTTCCTCTCCCTCGGCAAGGAGGAGGCCGCAGTCAGGGCCCTCAAGGCCGCCATCGCGATAGAGCCCCGGTTTGCCGAAGCGTGGTGCGTGCTCGGGGATGTCTACATGGAGCTCGGCGAGTCCGAAAATGCGAAGGAGGCTCTCGATACGGCCCTCGGCCTGGACGCCGCCAATCCCGAACCCCATTGCAAGCTCGCCATGTACTATCTTTCACGCGGTGACATGAAGGGCCTGCGGCACGAGTACGAAGTGCTCCGCGATCTCGATCACGACATGGCCGACCAGATTGCCGAACTGCTGCTCTGAAAACCCATTCCCATGCTCCTGGGCACCCCGTCGATGCCCGGCAGGGCATTCTAACGGAGACGATGACGATGAGACTGTTCCCCGAAAAAGAGAAAATGAACACATTCAGGAAAAAGGGGCTGCCGATTATTTTCGCGGTCGCCTGGACCCCTATGGTCTGGATGCTGATGGTCGCCCTGCTCGGTCCGGCGATGCAGTACCTGTTCGCCGACTGGCGCCCGATCGTGGCAATTCTGGTGGTTTCAACCCTCCTGGTGGTGTTCGGCCTGGTCGGTCTATTCAGGCGATATGCCTTAAAAATATTTGGCGACAGGTAGGCGTCCTTAAATAAATAAGGGGATGGCTCAGCCCCGGTTCTGACGTGTCCGTTTGAATATTCAGGCGCCCTCAGATGGTGAACCGCTGAAAAAATCAGCTTTTTATCTGCGGTTGAACGGATTATTTTTTATATTTGCCGCACTTGTTTCAAAGGCATTTTCGAGAGTGCGGGGGAGTCTGGGGAATCCCTGCACATAACTGTCAAATAACAGCACATGGATCAGACGCTGACCGGCTTCGGTACCGTTTTCGTGTTTCTCCTGCTCGGCATCATCTTTGTGGTCATGGGTTTCCTGACGGCAAGACTGCTTCGCCCGAGCCGACCCAACCCCGAAAAGAACTCGACTTACGAATGCGGCGAACCTGCCGTCGGCAGCGCCTGGGTCAAGTTCAACATCCGCTTTTATGTCGTAGCCCTCATCTTCATCATCTTCGACGTCGAAATCGTCTTCCTGTTTCCATGGGCGACCGTGTTCAAGTCTCTTGGCGTTTTCGCCCTGGTCGAAGTTCTGATTTTTGCCGGCATCCTCATCCTGGGCCTTGTCTATGCATGGGTCAAGGGTGATCTCGACTGGGTGAGGCCGACTCCGAATATTCCGAAAATGCCTGAGCTGCCGAATCGCGACGCCGGGCGCTCGAACGGATAATCTTTCAATCTTCATCGATTAACGCTATGGGTTTGCTTGATGCCAGGATATCGAACCGAAACGTCCTTGTGACCTCGGTCGACAACGTGATGAACTGGGCCCGCCTCTCTTCGATCTGGCCCATGGGTTTCGGTCTTGCCTGCTGTGCTATCGAGATGATGGCTACCAACGCATCCAACTACGATCTCGAACGTTTCGGCATTTTTCCCCGCTCGTCGCCACGCCAGTCCGACCTCATGATTGTCGCCGGTACGGTGACCATGAAGATGGCCGAGAAGGTCGTCACGCTCTACGAACAGATGCCGGAACCCCGCTACGTGCTCTCCATGGGCAGCTGCTCGAACTGCGGCGGGCCCTACTGGAACCATGGCTACCATGTGCTCAAGGGGGTCGACCGTGTCATTCCGGTCGACGTGTACGTGCCCGGATGCCCTCCGCGGCCCGAAGCGCTCATCGGCGGACTCATGAAGATCCAGGAGCTGATCCGGATGGAAGGCATCGGCATTTCCCGCCAGGAGGCCCTGAAGAAGCTTGCCGAGAAGAGCGTCGATCCCCAGCAGATCATCGACCAGGCCCGCAGGGCAACGGCATAAACATCTATCATCAATGGACAACGGGATGGAAGAAGCAGGAAACAGCATGTCGGCAGCGGTTCAGCAGAGCAAGGCTGCCTATGATCTCATCAGGGCTCGGTTCGGTGATGCGGTGTCGGAGTTCGACGCCAACCCGACCATGCCGTTCTTCGAGGTGCTCGACCTTTCGAAATGGGTAGACATCGCCCTCTTCATGCGCGACGACTCGCGCCTGAAGTTCAACTACATGGCCTGCCTTTCGGGCGTTGACTACCTCGAGCAGAACCAGCTCGGCATCGTCTGCAACCTCGAGTCGATAGGACATCACCCCCACAGGATCGCCGTCAAGGTCAAGTGCCAGAGGGACGGCGGATCGATCCCGTCTGTTTCGTGCGTATGGCATACGGCCAACTGGCACGAAAGGGAAGCCTACGACATGTACGGCATGACCTTCGACGGCCATCCGGACCTCAGGAGGATTCTCTGTCCGGAAGACTGGACCGGCTTTCCGCTCCGCAAGGATTACCAGGTACAGGAAACCTATCACGGCATCAAGGTCCCGTACTGACGCCATAACACGTAAACAAGCATTCCGAGCATGCAGGAATTAGGTAAAGCTGAACTGAACTCCACCAGGATCATTCGCCAGGACGACAACCGCGTCGTCATCGAAAAGGATCTGGACACCGAATACATGGTTCTCAGCATGGGACCGCAGCACCCGTCGACACACGGCGTGCTTCGTCTCGAGTGCATCACCGACGGTGAAGTCGTCGTGGAGGCCGAGCCCTACCTCGGTTATCTGCACCGATGCTTCGAGAAGTACTGCGAAAAGGTCGACTATCCCGGTATCGTGCCCTACACCGACCGTATGGACTACCTCGCGGGCATGAACACCGAATTGGCGTTCTGCCTCGGCGTCGAGAAGCTGCTCGACATCGAAATCCCCCGGAGGGTCGAGTTCATCAGGGTCATCGTCTCCGAACTCAACAGGATCGCATCCCACCTGGTCGCCATCGGCACCTACGGCATCGATCTCGGCGCATTCACCCCATTCCTGTTCTGCTTCCGTGACCGGGAGCACATCCTCAACCTGCTCGAGTGGATCTCCGGCGCACGCATGCTTTACAATTATATCTGGATCGGCGGACTCTCCTTCGATGTTCCGGCAGATTTCAAGAAGCGTGTCGCCGAGTTCGTCACCTATTTCAAGCCGAAGACCAGGGAGCTCCAGCAGTTGCTCACCGAAAACGAGATTTTCGTCAAGCGCACCAGGGGAGTCGGCATGATGCCGGCCGAGGTGGCCATCAACTATGCATGGTCGGGTCCGATGCTTCGCGGTTCAGGTGTCAAGTGGGACCTTCGCCGCAACGATCCGTATTCCATCTACCCGGAACTCGATTTCGACGTTCCCGTGCCTGACGGCAAGCTCTCCGACATCGGCGACAGCTTGTCGAGGCACCTTGTCCGTGCCCTTGAAATCGAGGAGAGCCTGAAGATCATCGAGCAGTGCCTCGACAAAATGCCCGAGGTCGAAGGATTCAACTCACGCTCTGCCATTCCGAAGAAGATCCGTCCCAAAGCCGGCGAGGTCTATGCACGCGCCGAAAACCCGAGGGGTGAGGTCGGATTCTACATCGTGAGCGACGGCAAGTCGACCAAGCCGTTGCGCTGCAAGGCCCGTTCGTCGTGCTTCGTGAACCTTGCTGCCATGAAGGACCTTTCAAAAGGCCAGCTGATCCCTGACCTTGTGGCCATCATCGGAAGTATCGACATCGTGCTGGGTGAAGTGGACCGCTGAACGTTTTTTCAAGACAACAATCTTATTCCATAGACAGGCAAGCCGTTTTCTATGAGTCAGTCACCATCTCTCAATACCTGGTCAGACGCCCTTTCAGGATTCCACCTCGGCTGGTTCCCGCTCGGGCTCGTGATCGTCGCGGCCATCCCACTCGTGTTCATCGCGCTCTATGCGCTGACCTACGGCGTTTACGGCGAGCGCAAGATTTCTGCTTTCATGCAGGACCGTCTTGGCCCGATGGAGGTCGGCAAGTGGGGTATCCTGCAGACGCTGGCCGACATTCTCAAGCTTCTCCAGAAAGAGGATATCGTGCCTACCGCCGCTGACAAGTTCCTGTTCGTCATCGGTCCGCTCGTGATGTTCGTCGGTTCATTCCTCGCTTTTGCCGTTCTTCCTTTCGGCCCCGCCTTCATCGGCGCCGACCTGAACGTCGGTCTGTTCTACGCAATCGGCATCGTGGCCCTCGAGGTCGTCGGCATCCTTGCCTCGGGCTGGGGTTCCAACAACAAGTGGGCGCTCTACGGTGCTGTCAGGAGCGTCGCCCAGATTGTCAGTTACGAAATCCCGGCTTCGATGGCACTGCTCTGCGGCGCCATGATGTCCGGCACACTGAGCATGCAGCAGTTCAGCGTCCTTCAGTCAGGTCCGTACGGATTCGCCCATTTCTACCTGTTCAACAATCCGATCGCCTGGCTGCCGTTCATCATCTATTTCATCGCATCGCTGGCCGAAACCAACCGTGCTCCGTTCGATATTCCCGAAGCTGAATCAGAGCTGGTCGCAGGTTTCTTCACCGAATACACCGGCATGAAGTTCGCCATGTTCTTCCTTGCAGAATACGGCAGCATGTTCATGGTTTCCGCAGTCATTTCGATCGTATTCCTCGGCGGATGGAACTCGCCGCTGCCGAACATCGGCGGTTTCGCACTGAACGACCTGACCAACGGTCCGGTGTGGGGTGCGTTCTGGATCATCATGAAAGGGTTCTTCTTCATCTTCGTGCAGATGTGGCTTCGCTGGACCCTTCCGAGGCTCAGGGTCGACCAGCTGATGTACCTCTGCTGGAAGGTTCTGACTCCGTTCGCCTTTGTCGCATTCGTGCTGACGGCCATCTGGGAGATCTACAAATAACCCGGCGGAGAATTATCGAGATTACAGGCAAGCAAGACGAAACATCAACTATGAGTGAGTACTTCAGCAATATAAGGATCGGGGCCACGACAATCGCGACCGGTTTGGCCATCACCCTTCGCCACTTTTTCAATGCGATCCATCGGAAAGGGGATGCCGGTATCGACGACGCCGACTACTTCAAGCAGGTCGACGGCCTGTGCACCCTCCAGTATCCGAGGGAGGCCGTGCCGACTCCGGCTCTCGGCCGCTACCGCCTGTACAACGATATCGACGACTGCATCGGCTGCGGCCAGTGCGAGCGTGCCTGTCCGATCGAGTGCATCACCATCGAGACCATCAAGACCACGGCCGACGACCTCGCAGCCTGCGGCAAGACCTCGCAGGGGCAGCAGAAGCGCATGTGGGTTCCGGTGTTCGACATCGACGTCGCCAAATGCATGACCTGCGGCATCTGCGTCAGCGTGTGCCCGACCGAGTGCCTCGTCCACACGCCGGTCAGCGACTTCTCGGAGTTCGACGTCAGGAACATGATCTACCATTTCGGCAACCTTTCGAATATCGAGGCTGAGGCCAAGAAGAAGAAGCTTGCCGAACAGCAGGCGCAGGCAGCGAAGGAGAAAGCCGCCGCCGCCGCAGCAGCTGCAGCATCCGGCACAGCGCCGGCGCCTGCCGCGAAACCGCCTGCCGATGAAGCAGGGGAGTAACAGGGTACCGAATACCTAACAAGTGCAGACAAACATGAATCAACTGACCTTAGCTATCATCTTTTACGTATTCGCGGCCTTGACGGTCCTGTCGGCGGCGTTTGTCGTGTTTTCGAAAAACATCATCTACTCGGCCTTTTCGCTGCTGTTCACCTTTTTCGGAGTGGCTGCCCTGTATGTGTTCCTGAGCGCAGATTTCATCGCCGTCACCCAGGTGGTCGTCTACGTCGGCGGCATCCTCGTGCTGCTGCTCTTCGGCGTGATGTTCACCAATACGATCATGCAGGCCGAACTGAAGACGGATGTGCTCCATGTGGTGCCCGGCACGCTGCTGCTCATCCTGATGATCGCAGGCATGCTTTACACCTTCTACACCACCGGCGACTGGATGCCGGGCGAAGCGCAGCTGCAGGGAAGCGTCGTGCAGCGGATCGGCTTCGAGACCATGTCGCACTTCATGCTTCCGTTTGAAATGGCGTCGATCGTCCTGCTGGTCGCCCTGCTCGGCGCGGCTTTCCTGGCGCGCTTCGACAAGGCTCACAAAAATGAACACTAAGGAGTGACGTACATGGAAATGTTCACAACGATAGGGCTGAACCACTTTCTGACCATATCAGCCATACTTTTCTCGCTCGGCATGTTCGCCGTGATGACCAGGAAGAACGCCATCGTGATCCTGATGGGCGTCGAACTGATCCTGAACGCAGCCAACATCAACTTCCTCACCTTCTCCAAGTACAACGGCGGGATGGCAGGTGTGATGTTCAGCATGTTCGTGATCGTGCTTGCTGCCGCCGAAGCCGCAGTGGCGCTGGCGATCGTCATCAACATATTCAAGACCTTCAAGACGGTCGACGTCTCCCGCGTCGATACGATGAAGGAGTGACCCGAACCGAAAACAATTCAGCTGCAAATACTCTGTAAAACGAAACATGATGCACAGTTTAATCCAGTTATCGATCGTAGTCCTGCTCTTGCCGCTGCTGTCGTTTGTGGTACTGATTTTCTTTAACCGCAGGCTTCCCCGCATGGGCGATTTCGTCGGCGTCGGCATGCTCGGCACGGCGTTCGCCATCTCGGCATATATCTTCTGGACCGTGATCGTTCAGCACTACGATCCGGCATACAGGATCGCCTGGAACTTCACCTGGCTCGATTTGGGCAACGTGCCCGGCGTCGGCCCGCTGCAGGTCAAGATGGGCATCGTGATCGACAACCTGACCGCCATCATGCTGGCCATGGTGACCCTGATCAGCCTTCTGGTCCATCTCTATTCGACCGGTTACATGGCAGGCGACAAGAACTATGGCCGTTTCTTCGCCTACCTCGGCATCTTCACCTTTTCGATGCTCGGCATCGTCCTTTCGGACACCCTCTTGTCCATCTATATCTTCTGGGAGCTGGTCGGCCTCTCCTCGTACCTGCTCATCGGGTTCTACTTCGAGAAGGACAGCGCCGCAGATGCTCAGAAGAAGGCCTTCCTGACCAACAGGGTCGGCGATATCGGCATGTGGCTCGGCATCCTTATCCTCTATTCTCAGTTCCACACCTTCGGCTACCAGGAGATCTTCCAGAATATCGCCGCAGGCAAGTTCAACCTTTCGAACGGCTGGCTGACTGCCGCCGGCATCCTGCTCTTCTTCGGTTGCGTCGGCAAATCGGCACAGTTCCCGCTGCACATCTGGCTGCCTGACGCCATGGAAGGCCCGACCCCGGTGTCGGCCCTCATCCACGCGGCCACGATGGTCGCCGCCGGTGTCTACTTCGTCGGCCGCATCTTCGTGATCCTGACCCCCGATGCGCTGCACTATATCGCCTTCATCGGAGCTGCCACAGCCTTCATGTCGGCAACCATCGCCATTACCCAGCACGACATCAAGAGGGTGCTGGCCTATTCTACCGTTTCGCAGCTCGGCTACATGGTCATGGGCCTCGGCGTCGGCGCCTATTCCGCCGCGCTGTTCCACCTGCTCACGCACGCTTTCTTCAAGGCCTGCCTCTTCCTCGGCTCGGGTGCAATCATCCACGCAATGCACCACGAACAGGACATGCGCTGGATGGGTGGACTCCGCAAGAACATGCCCTGGACCTTCGCGACCTTCAGTATCGCCACCCTCGCCCTGGCCGGTCTTCCGCTGACCAGCGGCTTCATGAGCAAGGACGCCATCCTTGCTGCTGCGCTCGGTTTCGCGAACGTCGAAGGCGGCGGTGTCTTCTATCTGATTCCCGTACTCGGTTTCGCTTCGGCCCTGATGACCGCATTCTATATGGGCCGCCAGGTCTGGCTGGTGTTCTTCGGCGAAAGCCGCACGCACCTCAAGCCGGCAGAAGCGCATCATGACGAACATGGCCACGATGATGCCCACGGTCATGATGACCATGGCCATGACGATCACGGCGCACACCACGGCGTGCACGAGGTCGGCTGGATCATGAGGGCTCCGCTGGTTGTTCTCGCCACGCTTTCGGTCTTCATCGTCTTCTCTCCGGACCCGCTCGATGGCGCGAAGGGATGGTTCATGCATCTCGTGCCGACCCCGTCGACGGTGGTCAAGTCAGCCGAGGCTCCGAAAACGGCAGCACTGGCGGCTACCGGCGGCATACTGCTCGCCGAGGCGTCCAACGATGCCGAGCATGCGACTGTCTCCGCCACTCCGGCTGCTGCACCTGAGCATGGAGCGGCAGCAGAAGCCCACGGCCCCGTCTTCTCCGATCCCCGCCAGGCCGAACTCGCTCATGCGGCCCACGCGAACCACTTCACGGCGATCTACCTGTCGTCCGGCATGGTTGCCTTCGGCATCGGCCTGGCCCTGGTGGTCTACGCTTTCGGTGCGATCGACCCGGAAAAGACCGCGCAGGCGATCCGCCCCCTGTATCTCTATTCGTTCAACAAGTGGTACTGGGACGAAATCTACGATGCGACCGTGATCAGGGGTTCAATGCTGATCGCAAGGGCGCTTGCCTGGTTCGACACGAACATCGTCGACGGCATCGTCAACGGGGTGGCGACCACATTCAGGAAGTTCGCATTCCTCAACGCCGGTTTCGACAAATACGTGGTCGACGGAGCGGTGAACTTCACGGCATTTTTCGTCCAGACATCTGGCGCAGTCATGAGGAAGATCCAGACCGGCAAGGTGCAGACCTACCTGGTCATGGTGATGGTGGCGGTACTCGGCTATTTCGCCGTATATCTTGTCCAGCTCATGAAATAACGAACGGTTTATTTTTAATCTCCGAACATAACAGGTACTGAACATGCTGAGCTTAATTGTATTTCTGCCGATCATTGCCGGACTCATTATTTTGGCTGTGCCTGCGTCGCAGAAGCAGATCATCAGGATTGTCTCGCTGCTCGCCGCAATTGCGCAGGGGGTGATCGCCGTGCTTATCTGGCGCCACTATGATCCGACCATGGCCGGTATCATAGCCTCACCGGGCGGTTCGCCGGTCGGCTCGTTCCAGCTGATCGAACGCATTCCGTGGATATCGCTGAACCTCGGCTCGTTCGGCCCGATGACCATCGAGTACTTCATCGGCGTCGACGGCATTTCGATCACGATGGTCCTCCTGACCGCCCTGATCTCGATCATCGGCGTGTTGTCGAGCTGGACCATCCAGAAGCAGGTCAAAGGCTACTTCATCCTGTTCAACCTGCTCAGTACCGCCATGATGGGCTGCTTCGTTGCGCTCGACTTCTTCCTCTTCTATGTGTTCTGGGAAATCATGCTGCTTCCGATGTACTTCCTCATCGGCATCTGGGGCGGACCGAACAGGGAATACGCCGCCATCAAGTTCTTCCTTTATACGCTTTTCGGTTCCGTGTTCATGCTTCTCGTGATGATCGGCCTCTACTTCAGTGTCGTTGACCCTGTCACCGGTCACCACACCTTCAGCCTTGTCGCCATGGCCAGCCAGGAAAACTACCTCAAGGGCGCCATCCTCGGCCCTGACAGCACCATGTGGCGCACCATCGCCTTCATCGTGCTCTTCATCGGCTTCGCCATCAAGGTCCCGATGTTCCCGTTCCACACCTGGCTTCCTGACGCACACGTCGAGGCCCCGACCCCGATTTCGGTCATCCTTGCCGGCGTGCTCCTTAAGCTCGGCACCTACGGCATGATGAGGATCAACTTCCCGCTTTTCCCCGAGGTCTACCATGCCGGGCTCTATGTCATCGGCGTGTTCGGCGCGATCAACATCATCTACGGCGCCTTCTGCGCACTCGCACAGCAGGATCTGAAGAAGATGGTCGCCTATTCGTCGATCAGCCACATGGGCTATGTCCTTCTCGGCCTTGCCGCCGCAAACAGCGAAGGCATGCTCGGCGCACTCTACCAGATGTTCAACCACGGCACCATTACCGCCATGCTCTTCCTTCTGGTCGGTGTCATCTATGACCGTGCACACACCCGCGCAATCGACAAGTTCGGCGGCCTCGCCTCCTACATGCCGGTTTACGCTGGCCTCGTCACCGTCGCCTGGTTCGCCTCCCTCGGTCTGCCCGGCCTGAGCGGCTTCATATCGGAGGCTTTCGTTTTCGTCGGAGCCTTCACCTCGACGACCACCAGGCCTATCGCCATGGTTTCCGTACTCGGCATCGTGTTCGGCGCTGCATACCTGCTGTGGTCGCTGCAGAGGATGTTCCTCGGCAAGCGCAGGCCGGATGCCGCATATGACCTCGAGAAAGATGCCGAAGGCCACGAGCATATCCACTTCCACGACTGGAACGGCAAGCTCGACCTTGATGCAAGGGAGCTCACCATGCTTGTGCCGCTCGCCGTCATCGTCATCGCGCTCGGAATCTACCCGATGCCGATCATGGGCATGCTGACTGCCAGCATCAACAAGCTGGTCACCGTTCTCGCACCTGTTGCGATTTCGGCCGTGAACTGATTCTGTATTTCCGTGTAAAAGAATAAACGTTGGAGCAATATGTTCGAAATGCCATCAGGCGCTGAAATACAGAGCATCATTTCGACCCTCAGGGCTGGTGCCGATTATTTTATCCCTGAACTCTACCTTTCAGCCCTGTTCATGGTGCTGATCATCCTGGACCTTGTGCTCGGAGGCAGGAAAAACAGGATACTCGCCTCGGCGACGATCATCGGTCTCCTTGGTACCCTGTTTTTCATCTTCAAGCAGCATGCGATGCCCGATGCGGAGCTCTTCTTCGGCATGTATGCGCTTGACCGGTTCGGCATTTTCTTCAAATACTTCTTCGTGCTGACGGGCGTCCTCGCTGTCGTCATTTCGGCGGAGGACGAGCACCTGAACAGCCAGGAAGCCGGGATGGGCGAGTACTACGCCCTGATCGTCGCCATGGTCGTCGGTATGATGATGATGGCCTCTTCCACCGACCTCCTGATGATGTTCCTCTCCATGGAACTGGTCGCTCTCTCCGCCTATGTCCTGACCGGCTACCTGAAGCGTGAGCCACGCTCCTCCGAAGCCGCGTTGAAGTACCTGGTGTACGGAGCGGTCTCTTCGGGTATGCTGCTTTACGGCTTTTCCCTTATCTACGGCCTCACGGCACAGACGAACATCTCGAAGATCAGCATGGAGCTGTCACAGCACGGTTACGATCCGCTGGTGATGATCCTTGCAACCCTTCTTGTCATGGCGGGTCTCGGGTACAAGATCGGCGCAGTCCCGTTCCACTTCTGGAGCCCTGACGTGTACGAGGGCGCACCGACCCCGATCACCGCGTATCTTTCGGTCGGATCGAAGGCCGCCGGTTTCGCCCTGCTCATGCGCTTCTTCTTCGTGGCCGTGCCTCATGCCGCCGATGGAATCGAGGACATGCTCAGCATCGACTGGCTCACGATCCTCATGATCATTTCGGCAGCCTCGATGATCTATGGCAACGTTGTGGCCATCTGGCAGAAGAACGTCAAGCGACTCCTTGCCTACTCTTCGATCGCCCATGCGGGTTACCTGCTGCTTGGCATCATCACCATGGACAAGGTGGGTACCCAGGCCGTGCTGCTCTACCTTGCAAGTTATCTGCTGATGAACATAGGCGCGTTCTACGTGGTCGTGGTCATCGCCAACAAGACCGGCAGCGAGAACCTCGAGGACTACAGGGGACTCGGCAGGAAGATGCCGCTTGCAGGAGCCGCATTGACCGTATTCCTGATTTCGCTCGTCGGCCTTCCTCCGACCTTCGGGTTCATCGGCAAGCTGATGATCTTCACCGCGCTGATCGGAAAGGGCGACCTTTTCATGTGGCTGGCACTCATCGGCATCCTGACCAGCGTCATCTCCCTCTACTACTACATGCTGATTCCGCTGAACATGTTCCTTCGCGACTCCGACAGGAACCTTGACAAGGACTACAGGACCGGCATGCTTTCCAATGCCATCACGGTCGTGCTGATGGTGCTGACCATCTACTTCGGCCTCTTCTTCCAGCCGGTCGCCGAGTATGCCAGGTACTCAGCTTCGATGTTCGGGGCCGTGCTGAACTGATAAATGAAAGGAAAATAGCTCCCGAGCCTAAAAAGCCCGGCCACAAGAAAGACGTGAGCCGGGTTTTTTTATGCGCAAAAACATGGCCATCAACCTGAATCTTGAACTCCGGCTTTTGTAAATAACGATCGTTACGTATATTATCGGAAATCAAGTTTCGATTTTCCCGATTCATTCCGGTACAGCGGAACAGGAATGACAGGCCAGCTCCATCAAGACACTGCATCCAAATCTACGGAGGTGTTAATGCCCACCAAGCAAACGTTCGCAGAAGTATTCGAATCCCGTGGCGTGTCCCGAAGGGATTTCCTCAAGTTCTGCAGTCTGACTTCAGTCGCCCTCGGCCTTTCTCCAGCTCTTCTTCCAGACGTCATCCATGCAATGGAAACCAAGCCGCGCACGCCGGTCATCTGGCTGCACGGGCTTGAGTGCACCTGCTGCACGGAGTCCTTCATCCGTTCATCGCATCCGGTTATGGCGGACATCGTTTTCAACATGATCTCGCTCGACTATGACGAGACGCTGAGTGCCGCTGCCGGACAGCAGCTCGAGGATGTCCGCAGGAAGATCATGAAGGAGTATAACGGCAAGTACATACTGGCCATCGAGGGAAATATCCCGATGAAGGACGACGGCGTGTACTGTACGGTCGGTGGCAACTCATTCCTGAACGTGGTGAAGGAGACGGCTGCCGGAGCGGCAGCAGTGATCGCCTGGGGTGCCTGTGCCTCCTTCGGATGCGTACAGAACGCACATCCGAACCCGACCGGAGCTGTTCCGGTTTCGGAAGTCATCAAGGACAAGCCGATCATCAAGGTGCCTGGTTGTCCTCCGATCTCCGAGGTCATGACCGGCGTGATCACCCACGTCCACACCTTCGGTACCCTTCCCGAGCTCGACAGGCTCGGCCGCCCCAAAGCCTTCTACGCCACCAGGATCCACGACAAATGCTATCGCAGGGCCTTCTATGATGCAGGCATGTTCGTTCGCGGCTTCGACGAAGAGTCGACCCGCAAGGGCTGGTGCCTTTACAAGATGGGATGCAAGGGCCCGACGACCTACAACTCCTGCTCGAAGATCCAGTGGAATGCAGGTACCAGCTTCCCGATCGGCTCCGGCCATCCCTGCATCGGTTGCTCGGAACCGGGCTTCTGGGACAAGGGACCATTCTATTCGAGGCTTGCCGAGGTTTCGTTCCTCGGTACCGACACGACAGCCGACCAGATCGGTGTGGTCGCGGTCGGTGCGGCCGCTGCCGGCGCCGCTGCGCACGCAGCCGTAACCGCCGTGAAGAAAAAACAGCACGACTCAGAGTCAGAAAAGTAAACCAAGGGAGCTCAAGGCATGGCCAAAAAAATAGTTGTCGATCCGATCCCGCGTATCGAGGGACATCTCAGGATAGAGGCGAAAACGAACGACGCCAACGTCATCGAGGAAGCCTGGAGCACAGGCACCATGTGGCGCGGCATCGAGGTGATCCTCCAGGGCCGCGACCCTCGTGACGCCTGGGCTTTCGCCGAACGTATCTGC
Organism: uncultured Chlorobiales bacterium; assembly: GCA_903929135.1. Classification (GTDB taxonomy): domain Bacteria; phylum Bacteroidota; class Chlorobiia; order Chlorobiales; family Chlorobiaceae; genus Chlorobaculum. Next base: position 23,390 of record CAIYTH010000033.1, on the reverse strand, counting down.
GGCGTCTGCACCACGGTCCACGCGCTGGCTTCCGTACGCTGCGTCGAGGACGCCCTGGGCATCGAGGTGCCGACCAATGCGAGGATCATCAGGAACCTCATGGAGGCTACCCAGCATACCCAGGACCACCTGGTTCATTTCTACCACCTGCACGCGCTCGACTGGGTCGATGTGGTCAGCGCACTGAAAGCCGACCCGAAGCAGGCCTCCGACATCGCGCAGAGCATCTCGCCCTGGCCGAAGTCGTCCGTCGGATACTTCAAGGACCTTCAGAAGCGCCTTGTCTCCTTCGTGGAGAGCGGCCAGCTCGGCATCTTCTCGAACGGCTACTGGGGTCATCCGGCCTACAAGCTGCCCCCCGAGGTGAACCTGATCGCTGTGGCGCATTACCTCGAAGCGCTCGATTTTCAGAAAGAGATCATCAAGATCCAGACGATCTTCGGTGGCAAGAACCCGCACCCGAACTACCTTGTCGGCGGCATGGCATGCGCCATCGACCCCAACAGCGATACGGCGATCAATATCGAACGTCTCGCCATGGTGAAGAAGATCATCGACGACACGCAGACCTTCATCGACCAGGTCTACATCCCTGACCTGCTGGCCATCGCAAGCTATTACAAGGGGTGGCTGTACGGCGGAGGACTCGGCAACTTCATGAGCTACGGAGACTTCCCGGAGAAGAACGTCAATGACGTCAAGTCGCTGCTCTGGCCGCGCGGCGTCATCCTGAACAAGGACCTGACCACGATCCACGATGTCGACCCGAGGGATACCGCCCAGATCAAGGAGGAGATCGGCCACAGCTGGTACACCTACTCGAAAGGTTCCGACAAGGGACTCCATCCCTGGGAAGGCGAGACCAAACCACACTACACCGGTCCGAAACCTCCTTACGAGTACATGGATACGGACAAGCAGTACAGCTGGCTCAAGACGCCTCGCTGGAAGGACCATGCCGTCGAAGTCGGCCCTCTTGCCCGCGTACTGATCGGCTACGCCAAGGGCGACCCGATGCTCAAGGACACGGTCGGCATGGTGCTCGGCAAGCTCGGTGTCGGGCCCGAAGCGCTGTTCTCGACGCTCGGCCGTACGGCTGCACGCGGCATCGAATGCAAGCAGACCGCCGGATTCATGGGCAAGTTCTACGACGAACTCATCGCCAACGTCAAGACGGGGGACTACAGGACCTTCAACAGCGACCGCTGGGATCCTTCGACCTGGCCGGCGGAGTGCAAGGGATTCGGCTACACCGAGGCTCCGAGGGGGTCGCTCGGTCACTGGATCCGCATCAAGGACAAGAAGATCGACGAGTACCAGATCGTTGTGCCATCGACCTGGAACGCTTCACCGAGGGACAACAAGGGCAACTCCGGCGCTTACGAAGCCGCCCTGAAGGGAACCCCGATGGCCGATCCGTCAAAACCGCTCGAGATCCTGAGGACCATCCACTCGTTCGATCCGTGCCTTGCGTGCGCATCCCATGTCTTCGACATGAACGGTAATGAAATCACCAAGGTAACCATCGTTTAAACGGAGAATGCCATGGGTAGGATAATCGAGGAAATCTATGTCTGGCGCCTGCCGGTCAGGGTATATCACTGGATAAACGCCCTGTGCATCGTTGCTCTCGCCGTGACCGGCCTCTACATCGCCTCTCCGGCACTGAACCCCCCGTTGGGCGAGGCGGTCTGGCAGCACAACTTTGTCATGTGGCGCTATGTGCACTACTGTGTGGCGTTCGTCTTCATCGGCAACTTCCTGTATCGCCTGTACTATGCGTTGCTGACCGATGACGTGTATGCGAAGTTCGGCGGATTCCGGCCCTGGTCTCCGGCATGGTGGGGCGAACCTTTCAAGGAGCAGGTGGCATCATACCTCTTCCTGAGAAAGGATGAGCCCAACTACGTCGGTCACAACCCGGTCGCCGCGCTTGCCCATTTCGTGTTCATTTTCTGCGGGTCGGTGTTCATGATCCTCACCGGCCTTGCCATGTATGGTGAAAACCGTCCGGGGGGCTTTATCGAGAGGTTTTTCGGTTGGGTCCTGCCGATTTTCGGGAGCAGCTACAACCTGCATTTCGCTCACCACATCATGGCCTGGATCTTTCCGCTTTACGTGATCATGCACCTCTATGCCGTGTTTCGCCACGACGTCGTGGATCGCACCAGCGTGACTTCGTCGATCATTACCGGCTACAAGCACAAGGTGGAGGACGAACGCTCATTGTGAGCATTCGCGAGGAGCAGGAGTTGAATGCGGAGGCCCGTCATTGGAGTAGCAAGTGACGGGCTTTCTTGTTATGTCGTGACAAGTGATGAAAAGAGTTATGTAACTGTCAATTTCAGGTATCAGAGTTGAAAAAAATCAACGTTGTCGGTCTTGGCAATCTGCTTTTCGGCGATGAGGGATTCGGCGTCGAGGCCGTGAGGGCGATTGAAGCCTGCCGGCAGTTTCCGGAATCGGTCAACTTCGTCGACGGAGGCACCCAGGGGATCTATCTGCTCGACTATTTCGAGTCGTGTGACGCCTTGCTCGTGTTCGATTCGATCATCCCGGTCGAGTTCGAACCGAAGGTCTACCTCTACAGGAATGATGAACTTCCGGCATTCATTCACCGTAAGATGTCCGCCCACCAGATGGGGCTGAGCGAACTGCTCGGCGTAGCAAGGCTGCACGGAAGGGTTCCCGGCGAGATCGTGCTGATCGGTGCACCGCCGCACAACCTCGACCTCGGTGGCGGCCTGAGCGACGTGATGCGCGGGCACCTTGAAAAGGGCGTTGCAATGGCAGTGGAGGTTCTCGAAGGTTGGCTCGGGGAGTGAGATCAGCCGGATCAGCAATGAAAAAAGCCCCAAATTCGGGGCTTTTTTATTGTCCATTGCTTCATTTTGACCCTATCAGACGCAGAAATTCGCTCCGGGTCGACTGGTTGGTGAGGAACTCGCCGGACATGGCTGAAGTCGTTGTCAGCGAGTTCTGTTTTTCAATGCCGCGCATGACCATGCACATGTGGGTAGCCTCGATCACCACCCCGACACCGCGCGGGCAGAGTACGTTCTGGATGGCATCGCGAATCTGCTGCGTGAGACGCTCCTGGACCTGGAGGCGCCTGGCAAACACCTCGACCACCCTCGGAATTTTCGAAAGCCCGACGATTTTACCGTCGGGAATGTAAGCAATGTGGGCCTTGCCGAAGAAGGGGAGCATGTGGTGCTCGCACATCGAGTAGATGTCGATATCCTTCACGAGAACCATTTCGTCGTACGATTCGGTGAAGACAGCCGTTTTCAACAGCTGCTCGGGATCCTGACGGTATCCCTGTGTCAGGAATCGCAGCGATTTGGCCACGCGCTCAGGCGTCTTCAAGAGGCCCTCACGTGCCGGGTCTTCACCGATCCCTTCAAGAAGGCTGTAGACGGCATCGGCCATCGGGGTGAGAAAGCTCTCTTCGCGTTCAGGTTCATGCTCGTGGCCGCAAGGGTCATCGAGGTCGCATGTTTCGTGGTTCCGGGTTTTCATGGCGCTATTCACCAAGATATCTGACACTGTTTTTTCCTGTTTCATGGATTCTGACTTCATGGAGGGAAACCTCCTTGTTGGTAATGGATCTCAGCCGCGATTCGAGGATGTCCCAGATGGTTATGGCAAGGATTTCCGTCGTTGGTACGCAGTTTTCCAGCTCACTGACGTCGAAATTGAGGTGCCGGTGATCGAATCTGGCCACGATCTCCTCTTCAAGCATGGTTTTCAATTCCTTGAGGTCGAAAAGAAAACCGGTTTTTCTGTCGACGGTGCCGTAGAGTGTGATCTCGATCACGTAATTGTGGCCGTGGCCATGCAGTGCGCTGCATTTGCCGTAGATCTGACGGTTCTCCTCTTCGGAAAGTTCGGGATTGAACAGCCTGTGGGCGGCATTGAACTCTATTTTCCGGGTGACGTAGATTTTTCTCGGTTTCTCGAGGACGTCGTTCATGTGCTGAGGTTGGGTTTATCGCTCTCCGGCAATAATGCCAGGGGAGGTTGTTGATATTGTTGTCAACGTCCAAGATCAACCCTGCAGGGAGTTTATAAGTTTCAGCATCGTTTCGGGAAGCATCCCCATGATCGAACCTGCATGCTGGTCATAACAATAAGCAACTCGCAGGAAGAAAAGAAACGGTAAATCCTCCTCTGCTGTTTTACTCCAGCAGGAGCCAACCCCATATCCGAAACTCAACCGTCAGATCAACCGCTATGCAAAGAGCCTCGACGAACTCATCATGAGCAGCTGGAAGCCGGTTTTCATCGATTGCCGGGCAGTATGGTACGGCTCCTGCAGGAGGTTGAAAAGGTGAACGTCGATCGCCAGATGGAAGCGGCAGCAGGTTTCCAGCTCCAGAGCGGCGCTGAGTATTGTTACAGGTTTGCATGAGAGATAGTCAGGAAAAGCAGAATGGCGCCCTCGGGCGCCATTCTGCTTTTCCTGGATTCGGAAAAAGAATCAGGTTCAGTCGTTTCGTCGGTTCAGCACGGTGACATAGTAGAGAAGCTGCATGATTGCCTGCGCTGCAGCCGCCACGTAAGTGAGTGCTGCCGCGTCAAGTACCGCGTTCACCCCTTCCATTTCACGTTGCGAGACGATACCCTGGGAGACAAGGAGCGCTTTTGCCCGGCGGCTTGCATCGAACTCGACCGGAAGCGTGACGATGGCGAACAGGGCAGTGGCAGCGAACAGGATCACCCCCGCCCAGGCCAGTGAGCTGCCCAGGGCGCCGTGCATGAAGAGTCCGATCATGAACAGGATAGGGCCGAGGTTGCTGCCGATCGACACCGTCGGCACCATGGCTGAACGGAGATGAAGCGGAGCGTAACCGCTCTTGTCCTGAAGGGCATGGCCGGCTTCATGTGCGGCAACGCCGACCGATGCGATGCTCGACATGCCGTAGACTTCCTCACTCAGCCGCAGGGTCTTGCTGCCGGGGTCGTAGTGGTCTGAAAGCATTCCCTGGGTGGGCTCTACCGTGATATTGCCCAGCCCGTTCCGCTCAAGCAGCCTCAAGGCAGCCTGGGCGCCGGTGATCCCGCTCTGGGTCGGAACCTGCGAGTATTTCTTGAAAGCGGACTTTACCTTGTACTGTGCCCAGAGGCCCAGGAGAAGCGGGGGGCCTGCAAACAGGAAATATGAAGGATCGAAGAAAAACATGGTCGTTATGAATTATCGTTGCACAATCATGGTTGCCCAGGCAACCGCTTACAAAACAAGGGAGGGATCACATAAGTTTCGGATGAAAGATAGCTCAGGTTTCGTTGCCGGTCAAGATTTCCCTCACCATCTGTTCATGACGCTGAAAACCGCCAGATTCTTGCGCTCTCAGTCCGGGAGTCTGCCGTCAAGGCAGCTCAGCTTCAGCAACGGCATAAAAAAACCGTCGCAACCCCGGGGAGTGCGACGGTTCGGAACAGAACTGCCTGAAAAGGGATCAGAACCTGTATGCCAGACCGAGCGAGACGACGGGATAGTACTTGAAGTTGTCCGTCGTGTCCCTGATGGTGGCTTCCTCCTTGGCGACGTTTGCCTTGAAGGTCGCGTCCGTCGCGATCGGGCCGCTAGCAGCAAGGGAGACCTTCGGCGTGCCCTGGAAAAGGACGCCGACATCGCAGGAGAGGCTCAGCGGGCTGCCTTTCGCTACGGCATTACCCCACCCGATGCCCGCGTAGGGGGCTGTCGAATTGAAATCGATATTTCCGGTCAGGGTACCCAACTGTGCAGAAGAATAGGTTGTGCCGCCGATGGAATACGAGAGCTTGGTTTTTCCGGTCGCATCAACCTTGTTGTTGTTGAACACGAGGCCGGTCGAAAGCCTGAAGCCCGATGCCGGGATGGGGTGCCAGTCGACGAGCACCGGCAGTGAACCGAGTTTCAGCTTGTAGTCGTAATCGATGTTGTCTTTGGTGGCGGTTCCGTTGTAATTGAACGCGTTGTAGCCCGTCCTCAGATTGAGGCTTGGCAGGAGGCCGACCGTCACTTCAGCGCCGATGCCGAGGGTGCCGCCCTTTACTCCGAGCGCGACATCCCCGGTTCCTGCGACTGCCGAAGGGGCGATACCCAGAAGAAGCGTAGCCGACACCAACGAGCTTTTCAGAAGTTTCATCTTCATTTGGTGCTCCGATTATCTTATTGAGGAATATGACACTATTCAGTCCAGTAAATATATGAAACGACTGGCGATAAACAGAAAATACAGAGTAAAAACATCACCTGCTGACGGGAAGGAGGGGTGAAGCGGTCGGAAAAAGAAAAGCCGCCCTGGAAGAGCGGCTTTATGGTGGTGGGGACAGGACTTGAACCTGCAACCTTCGGGTTATGAGCCCGACGAGCTACCAATTGCTCCACCCCACGATGTTGTTGTATGAATCTAACCGAATTTCCGTGCTTTCCTAATTGTCGATGCACATTTATTGAAAATAAATCCATGAGCGCTGATAAACGCCGAAACCCTTCGTGCGAAAGGTTTCGACGACAATGCTGCGTTCTCGATGCACGATAAGCCGGGTCAAGCCATGGCGTGCAGCCCGATGCGGTTGCCTTCCGTGTCTTCGAACCAGGCATAAAACCCGTATTTGCCGATGTGAGTCTTTTCGAGGATCACGTTCCCCCCGCTTTTCTTCACGCATTCGAGCGTTCCGTCGATGTCGGGTTCGGAAAAATAGATAACCATGCCGCTAGGCATCGGCTCGTACCCATTGTCTTTCACGAGCGCCCCGGATGCTCCATAGCCCGTCTCGCTCGCAGGAAACCAGCCCATTACCTTGCCGTCGTCCATGTATTCGACCTTGATCGGCCACCGGAAAACAGACTCGTAAAAGGCGGCAGCTCTCGCCATGTCAGCTACGGGAATCTCGAACCAGACAACCGGATTGCACTCCTTTCTTTCAGTACTCATCATATCCTCCTTTCATTGTTGATCGATCTCACCTTGTACAACAAACAGAATTCTCGATACATCACGAACGATCGCGATTCGGAATAAATTCATACGTTTCCTCACATTCGGAGTGCGCATGCTTCGCCGGAAGATGGTGGTTTGGCGTATGGTGCACGAGTTTTTTCGAAAAATATCGGTTTGATGGCTCAATGGGCACGGAGGAGGGAACCATCAGGGGGGATGATTTATTAAATTAAGGTGGCAGAACATCTGCAGTTGGAGAATCAGGTATTCTCCGTTCACCCGGCTCCGGGTGAACGGATCAACCAAGACCGATACCCCTATGGCTCTTTCTGAAACTGCTGAGAAGGCGATCGCCGCTTACGGTGGTGCAACGCTCTGGCAAAACGCAAAGCGGCTGGAAGTCGAAGTAAGCGCAACGGGACTTGCCTTCGTCCTGAAACTGCGCCCTTTTTTCAGACATTCCAGAATCGTCGAGGAGGTTCACCGGCCCTATTCCAGCCTGACGCCGATCGGCCATGATCCGGGGATTTCAGGTGTGCTCGAAGGTCCGGATGTACGTCTTGAGGATGGGCATAACCGGATCCTTTCAGAGCGACGCAATGCACGGGAATATTTTACGATCGGCAGACGCCTGTTCTGGTGGGACGACCTTGATATGGCCTATTTCGCGAACTACGCATCCTGGAACTACTTCACGCTCCCGGCCTTGCTCATGCGCGAAGATATTGCCTGGAGTGAACTGCGTCCAGGCCTGTTGCAGGCCCGTTTTCCCGAATCCGTTCCGACACACAGCAGGGTGCAGCAGTTCAAGTTCGACCTCGACACCGGCCGCCTGATCCAGCACGACTATACGGCAGAGATCATCAGCCCGTTCGCGATGGCCTCGAACGTGGTCCTGAATCATGCGAAAAACGCCGACGGGCTGGTGTACCCCTCAGAGCGGAGGGTGACGCCGAGGGGACTTGCGGGTGAGCCGCTGCCGCTTCCCGTGCTGATCCACCTCAAGCTGCACGATTACCGGTTGATCAATTCGTGAAACCTGTAGCTTCCATGAGAATTGCATCCGCCAGCTCTGCCGGCTTGACAGGCAGCTGGCGCATCATCCAGTGCCCGCCTCCAGCCATCACTTCCGGCCGAGCCCACTGCTATGTTCCTCCTGCCCTTTCTGTTTCGACAGGAGTACTGTTTCTTTCGAGTAAGGTTAAACCATTAAAAAACGGAATGGCGACATGCTGACAATGAATCTGCTGATCATTCTTTTCCTGCTGGGCGCTTTCCTTTCGGCCTCGGTCAAGATCCTTTCGGAATACGAACGTGGCGTGGTGTTCCGCCTCGGTCGAATCATCGCCGCAAAAGGCCCCGGGCTGATCATCCTGATCCCGTATATCGACCGGATGGTCAGGGTCGACCTCCGGACGGTCACGCTCGACGTGCCTCCGCAGGATGTCATCACCAGGGATAACGTTTCGGTGAAGGTGAGCGCCGTAGTCTATTTCAGGGTGGTCGACCCCATCAAGGCTATCATCGAGGTGGCAGATTTTCATTTTGCAACTTCCCAGCTTGCACAGACGACCCTTCGGAGCGTCTGTGGACAGGGTGAGATGGATGACCTGCTCTCGGAGCGCGACGAGATCAACGACCGGATTCAGGGTATTCTTGACAAGGATACCGAGCCCTGGGGCGTGAAGGTAGCAAAGGTCGAGGTGAAGGAGATCGATCTTCCCGAGGAGATGCGGAGGGCCATGGCCAAGCAGGCCGAAGCCGAACGTGAGCGCCGTTCGAAGATCATCAACGCGGAAGGTGAGTTCCAGGCCGCCGAACGTCTCTCCGACGCTGCCGCCATTATCGGGAAAAATCCTGCGGCACTGCAGCTCCGTTACCTCCAGACCCTCCAGGACATCGCCGCCGAGAACAACTCCACCACCATCTTCCCGGTACCGGTCGACCTGTTCAAGGTGTTTTTCGACAAGCAGTCATGAGTGCAATTCCATAAACAAAACGAGACTGCCATGATTACGATCAAATCGATACTCTGCCCCATCGACTTTTCAGATGCTTCCAACAATGCGTTCCGCTACGCCTGCGAGTTCTCGAGAGCGATGGGTTCGAAAATCCAGCTTCTGAACGTTGTCGAACCCCGTCCCCTTGCCGCAGATATGACACTCACTTATATCCCTGTCGAGGAGGACCTTGAAAAGGCTGCGAGGGAGGAGATGGAGCCGCTCGTGCAGGAGGCGAAGAAGAAGGGGATCGCGGTGCAGTCCGACGTGATGATCGGCACCCCTGTGGAGGTGATCCTCCAGCAGCTCACCGAATTCGACATCAGCCTCCTGATTATGGGTTCGCACGGCAAAACCGGATTGAGCCGCTTCCTCATGGGCAGCGTAGCCGAGGGGGTGGTCCGCAAGGCCGGTATTCCGGTGCTGATCGTCAAGGCCGAAGAGAAGGAGTTCATTTCGGAAGGGTAGAGCGAGTCCGAACCGTGAGGGGGAGTGTCAGTGGCTTCCCTGGGTGTTGAAGGCATCAAGGAGTGCCATGGCGCCGCTGAACGGGCTCAGGGTTCCCGAAAGCACGTTCTGCTCTATCGATTCCCGGAGCGAGGCCACGGCGGGACGCTTGAAGAACTCCCGCTTCAGGCGGTCCTCGATGATGGCATAGAGCAGCAGCCTCAGCTGTTCCCGACGGTTCCTGTCGAGCTCGCCGCTTGAGGACATGGACCCGATGAACTCCGTGATGTTCTGCCACACCTCCGCGATGCCTGAACTTTCCAGTGCTGAGGTGAGCAGCACCTTGCGCACCCATCCCGGATGCTTTTCCGGCAGCAGCCTCAACGCGGATTCGAAATCGGATTTCGATATTTGCGCGATGCCCGTCCGCTCCCCGTCTGCCTTGGTGATGGCCACCGTATCCGCGATCTCCATGATGCCGCGCTTGATGCCCTGGAGCTCGTCGCCCGAACCGGGCAGCATGAGCAGCAGGATGAAATCCACCATCGAGTTCACCACGATCTCCGACTGACCTACCCCTACAGTTTCCACGACGATGACATCGTATCCGGCCGCCTCGCAGAGCAGGATGGTTTCGTGGGTTCTCGGGGAGGTGCCGCCGAGATACCCGGAGGATGCTGTCGGGCGGATGAACACCTCCGGTCTCACCGAAAGCTGCTCCATGCGTGCCTTGTCGCCGAGGATGCTGCCCCCTGAACGGGTGCTGCTCGGATCGATTGCCAGGACGGCCACGCGAAGCCCATGCCGGATGATCTCGAGGCCGAATGACTCGATGAATGTGCTTTTGCCTGCGCCGGGCGCTCCAGTGATGCCGATGCGTATCGACCGCCTCCCTTTGGCAAGGCAGCGGTCGAGGATGGCGTGGGCCTTCGTTTCGTGATCGGGGCGGTTTGACTCGACGAGGGTGACAGCCCTGCTGAGGAGGTGGCGGCTGCCTCCCGTGATCCCGTCGACGAACTCGTCGACGGTCAGCTCATGCAGGGGTTTGTGGGTCATGACGCCAGATTCCGGTTACGGTTTGTGCCGTTCCAGCAGGATGCCGAGCAGTTTGATGGCCGCTTCCGCGATCACCGTTCCTGGTCCGAAGACACCTGCAACACCGCGCTCGTAGAGATAATCGTAGTCACGTTCAGGGATGACGCCTCCGGCGATGACGAGGATGTCGTCCCGGTTGGCGGCCTTCAGCTCCTCGACGATGGTCGGGATCAGGGTCTTGTGCCCGCCTGCCAGGCTCGATATGCCGACGAGGTGGACGTCGTTGTCAAGTGCCTGCTGCACGACCTCTTCGGGTGTCTGGAACAGAGGGCTGATGTCGACGTCGAACCCGATGTCGGCGAATGCGGCAGCGATCACCTTCGCCCCGCGGTCGTGGCCGTCCTGGCCCACCTTGGCCACGAGAATCCTCGGGCGGCGCCCTTCGAGCGAAGCGAAGGTGTCGGCGAGGTTCTGGGCTTCCTGGAAGAGGCTGTTTTCCTGCATCTGCGACAGATAGATGGTGGTGTTGAGCTTGACTGTGGCCCGGTAGCGGCCGTAGACGGTTTCGAGGGCCGAGGAGATTTCGCCCAGGGTGGCGCGTTTGCGCGCGGCGTCGACCGAGAGTTCGAGCAGGTTTCCTTCGCCGCCTGCGGCGCACCGCTCGATGGCATCGAGCGCCCCACTGACATCGGCTTCGTTGCGGGTGTCGCGGATCTCCTTCAGGCGGGCGAGCTGCTGCTGCAGCACGGCCGTATTGTCCACTTCGAGCAGGTCGATGTCGGTCCTGCTGTCGGTCCGGAAGGCGTTCACGCCCACGATGACCTCCTTGCCGCTGTCGATGCGGGCCTGCTTGCGCGTGGCCGCCTCCTCGATCTGCATTTTCGGGAGCCCCAGTTCGATCGCCTTCACCATGCCGCCGTTCTCCTCGATCTCGCTGATGATCGACCAGGCCTTGTCGGCGAGCTGTCGGGTGAGCTGCTCGACGTAATAGGAACCGCTCCACGGGTCGATCGCCCTGGTGATGTCGGTCTCTTCCGGAGATAGATCTGGGTGTTGCGGGCGATGCGGGCCGAGAAGACCGAGGGCAGGGCGATGGCCTCGTCCAGGGCGTTGGTATGCAGCGACTGGGTATGGCCGAGCACCGCAGCGAGTGCCTCGATGCAGGTGCGGGTGACGTTGTTGAACGGGTCCTGCTCGGTCAGGCTCCAGCCAGAGGTCTGGCAGTGCGACCTGAGCGCCAGCGACTTGGGATTTTTCGGGTTGAACTGGCTGACGATCTTTGCCCAGAGCATCCTTGCGGCGCGAAGCTTGGCAACCTCCATGAAGTAGTTCATGCCGATGCCCCAGAAGAAGGAGAGGCGCGGTGCGAAAGCGTCGATGTCAAGGCCGGCCTTCAGGCCGGTGCGGATGTACTCGAGGCCGTCCGCCAGGGTGAACGCGAGCTCCAGGTCGGCCGTGGCGCCGGCTTCCTGCATATGGTAGCCCGAGATGCTGATGGAGTTGAACTTCGGCATCTTCTCGCTGGTATACCTGAAGATGTCGGCGATGATGCGCATCGAAGGCTCCGGCGGGTAGATGTAGGTGTTGCGGACCATGAACTCCTTCAGGATGTCGTTCTGGATGGTGCCGCTGAGCTTTTCCGGAGGCACGCCCTGCTCTTCTGCAGCGACGATGTAGAAGGCCATGACGGGAAGCACCGCTCCGTTCATGGTCATCGAGACCGAGATGTCGCCGAGCGGGATCCGGTCGAACAGGATCTTCATGTCCTCGACCGAATCGATGGCCACGCCGGCCTTGCCGACGTCTCCAACGACGCGCGGGTGGTCTGAATCATAGCCGCGGTGGGTCGGCAGGTCGAAAGCAACCGAGAGGCCCTTCTGACCGGCCGCAAGGTTCTGGCGGTAGAAGCGGTTCGACTCCTCGGCCGTCGAGAATCCCGCGTACTGGCGGATGGTCCACGGCTTGCTGGTGTACATCGTGGCGTATGGGCCGGCCGTGAACGGCGGGAAGCCGGGCGCGAAATCGAGATGTTCGGCTCCTTCGAGGGCGGAACGGTCGTACCGCGCGTGGACGGGGAGCCCCTCGGAGGTCGTCCAGCTCCTGCCGGTTGCGTGTGAAGCGGTCGCGGCGTCCTCTGTCTTGTATGGTTCTATCCTGGAAAAATCGGGTCTCATAACACACCGGTTTTGTGTTGGAGCGAAAGCAGGGTGGCATAGGCGTCGCTGCCCATGTGGATGAACTGGTCCAGGCCGTTCCTGATCAGGTCGGCGGCGTTTTCCGGAGGCTTGGCGGCCATGACGACGACCGTCTCCTTGCGGAGCTCCTGCATTGTCCCGAGGATTGCCGGGAGAGCTTGCAGGTCATCCTCGCCTGTCCAGCAGAGCACTACGATGTCGGGTTCGTCCTGAAGCACGGAGCGGCAGGATCTGGTTTCCAGGGGCATGGTTGCGGATGGAGCCACATCAAATCCCCCGCAGCGCAGGAACTCCTCGGCAAAGGCCGCGACCCGGAGGCATTTCACCGTGTCGCCGTGCAGCCAGAGTTCCGCGAGAGGTGCCGAGCCGGTTCGGGCGACATGCGCGAGTACGCGCACTCTGAGCTGCTCGAATTCCGGAGCTTGAGCGGCGGCCTCAGGGGTGGCTTTCAACAGCGCCGTTACCTCAGGGGAGGGCAAAACCGCATAACGGTTGATGCCGATCAGCGAACGCTTCCTGGTGTTGATGGCTTTTCTCTGTGCCTCAGCCGCAGATGCGGTCATGGATGCGACCGTACCGTTCGCTTCGGCCTGCCTGAGGCCCCCGGCGGCCTCGATCTGCTGGAAAAGTTTCCACGCTTCCCTGCAGAGCGTGGCCGTCAGGGTGTCGATATAGGAGGAGCCTGCAGCGGGATCGATGACGCGGTCGAGACCCGACTCTTCCCTGAGCAGATGATGGATGTTCGTCGTGATCCGACCGGCCAGGTCGGACGGGACAGAGCCGCCCGGGTCGAACGATGAAAGCTGGAGCGTGTCGCATCCCCCGAGGATGGCCGACACGGCTTGAGTCGAAAGGCGGAGGATGTTGGTGTACGGATCGAGCACCGAAGCCGAACGCCGGGAAGCGCGCACGAAGATTTCAGGTTCGGGGCACTCCGTGGCCGGCACGCCATAGGCGGCGAGCAGCTGCGCCCACATCGCCCTGAAGGCCCGGAGTTTGGCGAGCTCGGGGAAATGGCTGGTCCCGGCGCTGAAGACCACCGAGATGGCTGCGGCAACCCTCTCCGCCGTGATGCCGGATTCAGTGGCACGGCTGATGAGGTCGCTGGTCCCCGCAAGCGCGAAGGCGATCTCCTGGGTGATGGTCGCTCCGGCATCATGGAACCGGCCGGTATCGACGGCAAGGGTCCTGAACCCTTCGGGACGGATGGCGACGAGCGCATCGGCGGCATCCGGGGATTCTGAAAGGATTGCGCCCTTGATGAATGGGCACTCTGCGGCGTTGAGCAGGTTTGCGGCAAGCGAACGGAGCTCGCCGGTCGCTCCGGACAGGTAGATGGCGACCTTCGACAGGTCGATTGCGCTCAAGAGGTACGCCAGTGCTTCCGGGCCGGCCTGGGCCGGGTCGGAGAAGCGGTATTCGATGGCGTCCGCACCGCCGTCGATCGCTATCCGTGCGGCCTCAGCCGCGGTTTCAGGCGACGACGCAGGGATCTGCACGCAGATCCTCCAGAGGTTTGAGCTTCGAGCGAACGGCACGGAAGGGGAGGGCAGGGCGGTCCGGCGATTATACCATGGCTCCATGGTAAATCCTTCCGGGGTTTTCCAGACGATTTTCGCGTAATCGGCACCCTTGAGCTCTTCGAGAACGCGCGATTTCCATCCGTCGTAGGTGACCGGAGGAAATCCTGAAAAGAGAGGTTCAGCCTGGGACATTGGTAATGATGTTCTGCTGGTTCTTGCGTTCAGCCACCGATGCGAGCCGCGATCGGCCCGCATCGGCACCCGTTATTTCACTTTGCTAGGTGGCTTTCGATGATCTCCCTGATTCGCGCTTTCATTTCGGACGGACGGGCGACCATGTCGACGAAGCCTTTGTTCTGCAGCCAGTTGGTGGTCTGGAAGTCCTTCGTTGTCTTCTTGCCTGTGTACTGCTCGATGACCCGCTTGCCGGAAAATCCGATATTGCCGGCGTTGTGCTCGAAGATCCTGATGCCCCTCGAGCCGAATCCGATGGCCACGCCTCCGAGCGTCGGATCGGTGACGATCGTGATGAGCGGAAGGCCCGCTCTTTCGATACGCGAAAGAGCCACGTGGATCTTGGGGATGCTGACCATCGACGAGCATCCTTCGTGCATGCGGGCTCCGCCGCCGGCGGCCTGGATGATGAGCGGACACTTCCGGTCGAGTGCCAGCTGTGCAGCCCGCCAGACCTTCTCCCCGGTCGACATGCAGAACGACCCGCCCAGGAATCCGAAGCTGGTCGCGCACATCACGACATCGTGACCGTCGACCTTGCCGTTGCCGCTGATCAGCGCGGAGGACATGCCGTTCTTGTGCCGGGCTTCGGCGATCTTCTCGCTGTAGTCCGGGAAATTCAGGATGTCACGGTCGACGATGTAGCGGGTCTCCGAATGCTCTTTGAAGGTGCCCTGATCGAGGATGAGGTCGAGGTAATCATGGGCCGTGAGCCGCACGTAGCGGTGGCCGCAGGTATCGCAGACGAAATTGTCCGCCAGGAGCCGGGTATAAAGTACCGGGTCTGCCACATGCTTGCCGAGTTCGTTGCGGCAGCTCTTGTGGCGAGGGATGAAATGGTTCTTTTTCGGTTTCGCGATCATGCGTGACACCGGTTTCTCATAGGCATGGATGGCCTCATCAGTGGTCAGGTCCCACTGTCCGATCCGCTGCCAGCGGTCGATGCGACGTCCGAATACACCCTGGTTCTCCTCACTTGCAAGTTTGCCGGCCCAACGGGAGACCACATCCCGGAAGGACTCGAGCGCCTCTTTGCGGAACCGGTGGGCAGGGCCTTCATGTTCCGGAATGAGTTCGTCGACGATGCCGTTCAGCAGCGCTTCCCTTGCCGTGATCTGTGAGATTTCGGCCGCGAAGTTGGCCTTTTCCCTTGTCCTGAACAGGATGGAGGAGCAGGCTTCTGGGCCGATGACGAGATAGGTCGAATACTGCATGGCCAGAACGGCATCGCAGCCGGTCAGGGCGATGGCGCCGCCGCTGCAGCCGCGGTTGATGATCACCGAAATGGTCGGTACCTTCGACTCGCCAAGCGCCTGCATGCATTTGCCGATTTTCCAGGCGATGCCGCCGGACTCCGAATCTTCGGTCGGATCTGCTCCGGCCGTGTCGATCATCGTGATGACGATGCGGTTTTCCTTCTCTGCGATGGCGATGGCGTCGATGGCTTTCTGGAATGCGGCCGGGGTAGGCATGCCGTGGTTCCATCTGACCACCTCGGACTGGTCCTTCATGATCGTCTTCAGCTCACCGAAATTCGATGTCGGCCCGGACTGCTGTCCGATGAACATGACGGGGTGGCTGGAGTCGTTGTAACGGATGTCGGCGCGGTGGGTCTGTATCAGGCAGCTGCCGTGGAGGTCGTTCTGGAGGCACTCTTCGACGTTGTCGAAGACTTCGAGATAGTCGAGGTACTTGGGGCGTTCAGGGTGGAACGAGAGCTGGTATTTCTCGTACTCCGTCAGTGCCTTGATGGACTTGGTCGAATAGCTGAAGTGCTCTTTTTTCTCGAAAGGAAGGTAAAAATGTTTCACGGTAATCGGCGTAAGGTGTCTTAATGGTGATGTGGGTCGGGTTCCACTAATTCAAAAAGAACACGGTTTGTCTGGCGTGGATGGAGGAAGACGATCTTCTTACCTCCCGCTCCCGTTGACGGCTGGCCAAGCGGGTTGAGCCCGAGGGAGGTTACCCGTTCGGTTTCCTGTCCAAGGTCGTCGGTCGCCAGGGCGATATGATGCATTCCCTCGCCGTTTTTTGCCAGGAACTTCGAGACCGCTCCCTCATCGCCGAGCGGTTCCAGAAGTTCGATGTGGCTTTCGCCGATCGGGATGAATGCCACCCGGACTTTCTCCGAGGGCACCTCTTCGATGACGATCGAACCCGGGTCGCACCCGAGGACGCTGACAAACGTCCCGAGTGCGGCATCGAGGTCCTGAACCGCTATGGCAATGTGGTCCAATCTGTTGATCATGGCAGAGCGGTCAATTGGTTCATGAACGTTTTTTCGCGTAACCGATCGTCTGCAGCGCCTCGGCGATCTCGTCGAGGATGGCCGGGTCGTCGATGGTCGGCGGAATGGTGTACGCCTCTCCGTTGGCGATTTTGCGCATCGTGCTCCTCAGTATCTTGCCGGAACGTGTTTTCGGCAGGCGGTTGACGATGACGGCCTGCTTGAACGAAGCGACCGGCCCGATGTTCTCGCGCACATACTCGACAACGTGTTTGATGATCAGCTCCGGCGGGGTATCGACGCCACTCTTCAGCACCAGGAACCCGAGCGGTATCTCTCCCTTCAGGTCGTCGGCAACGCCGATCACGGCGCTTTCGGCCACATCCGGATGCTCGCAGAGCTCCGCTTCGATGCCGCCCGTCGAGAGGCGGTGTCCGGCGACGTTGATGATGTCGTCGGTCCTCGACATGATGTAGATGTAACCGTCCTCGTCGATGTACCCGGCGTCGCTGGTCTGGTAGTAGCCCGGGTAGGCCTTCATGTAGCTCTCGTTGAAGCGGTTGTCCTGTTTCCAAAGGGTCATCATGGTGCCGGGAGGAAGCGGCAGCTTCACGACGATGTCACCCATCTGGCCGGGGGGAAGCTCCTCGAGCTCGGCGTTGACCACCTTGACGTCATAGCCCGGTACGGCCCTTGACGCTGATCCGTACTTGATCGGCCCGGGCTCGATGCCCTGGCAGTTGGCCGCGATGGCCCAGCCGGTCTCGGTCTGCCACCAGTGGTCGATAACCGGAACCTTGAGCTGGTTTTCTGCCCATCTGACCGTATCGGGGTCGGCGCGCTCGCCGGCGAGGAACAGTGCCCTGAACTTCGAGAAATTATAGCGGGGGATGTAGCTTCCGGTCGGGTCCTCCTTCTTGATGGCCCTGAAAGCTGTCGGTGCGGTGAAGAGTACGGCGACGTCGTGCTCGCTGATGATTCTCCAGAAGGTGCCGGGATCGGGGGTGCCGACCGGCTTGCCCTCGAAGATGACCGTCGTACAGCCGTGGAGCAGGGGAGCGTAGACGATGTAGGAGTGGCCTACGACCCATCCCACGTCGCTGGCTGCCCAGAACACCTCTCCCGGCTTGACGTTGTAGACGCTCTCCATGGTCCATTTCAGGGCTGCCATGTGGCCGCCGTTATCGCGTACGATACCTTTCGGCTGGCCGGTGGTGCCGGATGTGTAGAGAATATAGAGGGGGTCCGTCGATTCGACCGGCACGCACTGTGCCGGAGCGACGCCCAGGAGGGCCTGCTTCCAGGTCATGTCGCGATCTTCGTTCAGCAGGGCCCTCATCTGCGGCCGCTGGTAGATGATGCAGAGCTCCGGCTTGAAGTGGGCCAGTTCGACTGCGAAGTCGAGCAGGCGGTAGTAGTCGATGATCTTGCCGTGTTCGATGCCGCAGGAGGCCGAGATGATCACCTTCGGCTTGCAGTCGTCGATGCGGACGGCCAGCTCGTGCGAAGCGAAGCCGCCGAAAACGACCGAATGGATCGCGCCGAGCCTTGCGCAGGCAAGCATGGCGATGACGGCTTCGGGGATCATCGGCATGTAGATGATGATCCTGTCGCCCTTCCTGACGCCCCGGGCTTTCAGCGCACCGGCGAACAGGGCAACGCGGTCACGGAACTCGCGGTAGGTGTACTTCTCGATGGTACCGGTCACCGGGCTGTCGTAGATGACGGCGATCTCGTTGCCGCGGCCCTCATCGACATGACGGTCTAGAGCGTTGTAGCAGGTGTTGGTTATGCCGCCGGTGAACCAGCGGTAAAAAGGAGGGTTGGAGTCATCGAGCACCTTGTCCCATTTGGTGTACCAGTGTAGCTTTTCGCCAATGTCTCCCCAGAATTGTTCCGGGTTTTCGATAGACTGCCGGTGGACGGCGCTGTAGGATGATGACATACTGACAACCCCCTTTAGAGTGATGTTATGATTGATGTATCGGGAGATACGAGCTTTGAACGGAGTGAGAAGCGGCGTGACGATGGAGCTGTGGATGCTGCATGCGTGTAAGAAGGACGGTGAATTTTTTGAAAACCAATGTTAACAAAAATAAAGAATTAAGCAATGAGGTGATTGCTATGCCCCGCTCTCTTCATGCAACCGATTCCGTGGTTCAGTCTCCCCATGAAGGGCTGGCGCCAACGGCCGGAGGAGAGAGAAGAGCGCGATAAGTTCTTCTATTCCCAGCGCTTCGGAACGAAGTTTCAGCGTGGCTTCCGGTACCGACGAGGTGTCGTAATCCTGCTTGAGGTTGTTCAGGATCGTCTTTCTCCGCTGATGGAACGCGCAGCGCACGAACCTCCTGAACCCCTCGCTGTCCTCGACCGGGTCCTGCGCTTTCGGCACTATCCTGATCACGGCGCTGTCGACCTCGGGGCGCGGCTTGAAGACAGCCCTGCCCACCTTGAACAGGTACTTCACCTCGCAGAAAGCCTGCATCTGCACGGCGAGGATGCCGTACTCCTTCGTGCCAGGCGACGCCGCCAGGCGCTGGGCGACCTCATGCTGCATCATGAGCGTGGCCGACGAGACCAGGCGCCGGTTATCGAGCAGCCTGAAGAGAATGGGGCTGGTGATGGAGTAGGGGATGTTGCCGAGCACGGCGATTCTGCCTCCTGCGGCGATCGGTTCGAGCGGCACCTTCAGGAAGTCGCCTTCGATCAGGTCGATCTCGGGATGGTGCTCACGGATGAACTTCGCCAGTCCGGTATCCTTTTCGACGGCCGTGAAGGAGGCAATCACCTCGAGGATGGCGGTGCTCAGCGCGCCGAATCCAGGGCCGATCTCGAGCACCCGGTCACCAGGGGCGATGCCGGATTCACGGACGATCTTTCTCGGGATGTTCCTGTCGGTCAGGAAGTTTTGGCCCAGTTTTTTTTTTTGCCGCTATATTCGTATGCTTATATTCAACTTTCGTCATCGGCCAGGGTATGTGGAGAGCAGCGCAACCGGCTGGAAGTACTTTTTACAATTTAAGTTATTCTGTGTCATTAATGGGAGAGAAAAATACCATCGAAGAGGTAGGGAAGTATGCTTCCCGGGGCAACAAGGCCACCCGCACCGGGTTCGGTGAAGCGCTGCTCGAAGCTGGCCGCCAGAACCCTTCGGTCGTGGCACTCTGCGCCGACCTTACCGGTTCGCTGAACATGAACCAGTTCCGGGACGAGTTTCCCGACCGCTTCATCCAGACCGGCATCGCCGAGGCCAACATGGTCTCCATGGCGGCAGGCCTCGCAACGACCGGCAAGATTCCCGTCGCTTCGAGTTTTGCCGTTTTCGCCACCGGCAGGGTCTACGACCAGATCCGCCAGTCGGTCTGCTACTCGAACCTTAATGTCAAGATTTGCGCATCCCACGCAGGCCTCACGCTCGGCGAGGACGGTGCTACCCACCAGATCCTCGAGGATATCGGCCTCATGCGAAGCCTTCCGAGGATGACCGTCGTGGTGCCTTGTGACTACAGCGAGACCAAACGCGCCACAAAGGCCATCATCGAGCACAAGGGACCGGTTTACCTCCGGTTCGGACGCCCGAACGTGCCCGACTTCACAACCGATGAGGACGGGTTCGAGATCGGCAAGTCCATCCGTCTCCATGAAGGCACTGACGTCACCGTGATCGCCTGCGGCATCATGGTCTGGAAGGCACTCGAAGCCGCCAGGATCCTTGAAAAGGAGGGGGTCTCGGTCCGCGTGATCAACATGCATACCATCAAGCCGATCGACACGCTCGCCATCGTCATGGCCGCCCATGAGACCGGCGCCATCGTCACGGCCGAAGAGCACCAGATGTACACCGGCCTCGGCGAGGCGGTCGCCAATGTCTGCGCCAGGAACATTCCTGTTCCGATCGAGATGGTCGCCGTTGAGGACACCTTCGGCGAATCGGGCAAGCCGGACGACCTTTTGAAGAAGTACAAGCTGACCACCGAAGACATTCTCGAAAAGATCTATCTGGCCCTGCGCAGAAAAGATTGACAGGAACAGCCGGTCAGCCTGTTCCGCAATTCAATTGCTTCGCTGGTCGATGCACGAAATCCTCATGTACTTCTTTGTACATTCCGGTTTATCCTCTCCGTCCGCCTGGCACTTGAACCGCTCACGACGGCTGCTCGGCCATTCCGGAGAAGTTTGAATTATATAATCAGGAGAGATACGACGATGACGATGCCCAATTTCAATGACATGATGAAGCAGCTCAAGGAAGCTGGCGAGAAGATGCAGGACGTGCAGAAGCAGCTCGAGAAGCTCATCGCCGAAGGCGAAGCCGGCGGCGGCATGGTGCGGGTGAAGGTCAACGGGCGCCAGAAGCTGCTCGAACTCACCATAGACCCCGAGATCATGGACGACGTCGACATGGTGCAGGACCTCGTCGTGGCTGCGGTCAACAATGCGCTCGAAGCATCCGCCCAGCTCGCGCAGAACGAAATCTCCAAAGCCGCCGGCGGCATGATGAACCCCGCCGACCTCCTGAAGAACCTGAACCTGGGGAAGTAACCCCTCCTTCATGCGCTACACCTCAGGCGCCATCGAAGCGCTGATCGAAGAGTTCGCCAAGCTGCCCGGCATCGGTCGCAAGACCGCCCAGCGCCTCGCCATGCACGTGCTGCAGGAGCGTCGTTCGGAGGTCGACAAGCTTGCCACCGCACTCGTCGACGTCAAGGAGAAGGTCACCCGCTGCACGGTCTGCCAGAACATCACCGACCTGGGCACCGACCCCTGTACGGTCTGCACCTCGAAGGGACGGGACCGCACGGTGATCTGCGTGGTCGAATCGCCCACCGAAGTGCTGGCATTTGAAAAGACCGGGCATTACAAGGGGCTTTACCATGTGCTCCATGGAGTCATCTCGCCTCTTGACGGCATCGGTCCCGACGACATCAAGGTCAGGGAGCTGCTCGCACGACTCCATCCCGGTGATTCCGCCGAGGTGAAGGAGGTCGTGCTCGCCCTCAACCCGACGGTCGAAGGGGAGACCACATCGCTCTACATCAGCAAACTGCTCAAACCGCTCGGAATCAGCGTCACCCGGATAGCCAGGGGCATACCGGTCGGCGCCGAACTTGAATTCATCGACGAAGCCACGCTGTCGCGCGCCATGGAGGGCCGCTCGGCGATTTGAAATGGCGGCAGGCAGAAACACGGCAAATTCGTAATACCAACAGCAACTGATGAACGGAGATAAAAAAAAGGTACTGATCATCGGCGGGGGTCTTGCGGGCCTCACCGCGGCAAAGCGTCTTGTCGACCGCGGATTCCAGGTCCGCCTCCTTGAAAAGCGGCCCATCTACGGCGGCAAGGTCTCGGCATGGAAAGACCAGGAAGGGGACTGGGTCGAATCCGGCACCCACTGCTTTTTCGGCGCCTATGACGTGCTCTATGACCTCATGAAGGAGATCGGCACCTACGATGCCGTACTCTGGAAAGAGCATCGCCTGACCTATACCCTTGACGGCGGCCACAGATTCACCTTCGACACCTGGGACCTTCCCAGCCCGCTGCACCTGCTTCCGGCCATCGTCAAAAACGGCTATTTCACGTTCGGCGAGATGGCCTCGTTCTCGAAGTCGCTCATACCCCTTGCCCTGAGGAAGGATAAATACCCTCCGACGCAGGACCACCTGACCTTCGCCCAGTGGGCAGAGCAGCGCAAGTTCGGCAAGCGACTGATGGACAAGATGTTCAGGCCGATGGCCCTTGCCCTCAAGTTCATTCCGCCCGAAGTGATTTCGGCCAAGATCATCCTCGACGTCACCGAGACCTTCTACCGCATTCCGGAATCATCCTGCATGGGTTTCCTGAAAGGTTCGCCGCAGGAGTACCTGCACCAGCCGCTCATCGACTACTCCACGAAGCGCGGCGCGCAGTTCCAGACCGAATCCACGGTCGACGAGCTGCTGTTCGACGGCAGGAAGATCCAGGGCGTGCAGCTTCGCACCGGCGAGATCCTCGACGCCGACTACTATCTGTCGGCGCTGCCGATCCACAACCTCCGCAAGATAATGCCGGCATCGCTGAAGCGCCATGACAGCTTTTTCAGCAATCTCGAGCACCTCGAAGGGGTGCCGGTCATCTCCGTGCAGATCTGGTACGACCAGGAGATCAGCAGCACCGACAACGTGCTCTTCAGCCCGGACGGAGTCATCCCCGTCTACGCGAACCTCGCAAGGACCACCCCCGATTACCGGACCCTCAGGGGCGAGGCCTTCGAGGGGCGCACCCGCTTCGAGTTCTGCGTCGCTCCCGCCAGGGATCTCATGGGGTTGACCAACGACGAGATCGTGCAGCGCGTCGACAGGAGCGTCAGGGCCAATTTCCCGAAAGAGTCGCAAGGAGCGAAGATCCTCAAGTCCACCGTCGTCAGGATTCCCCAGTCGGTCTATGCACCTCTGCCCGGCATGGAGCAGTACCGCCCGACGCAGGTCACTCCGGTTCCCAACCTCTTCCTCGCAGGAGGCTTCTCGCAGCAGCTCTTCTACGACTCTATGGGCGGGGCAGTCATGAGCGCCAACCTTGCCGTCGACGGCATCGTGCGGCAGGCCGGGAGGAACGGCGCATAGCTGAGCCCTCCTTGCATGCGAAGAAACTTTGCGATGATACGAAAGTTGTTCTTTTTTTATCGATTAATGTGTTATTTTACGTGCCTTGATGAACGACTGGCCTGATGGTCAGCAGGCCCTTGTAGCTCAGTGGATAGAGCAGCAGTTTCCGGAACTGAAGGTCGGCAGTTCGAATCTGTCCAAGGGCACAAG
>CAIYTH010000032.1 GCA_903929135.1 uncultured Chlorobiales bacterium | reverse complement strand
TATTGTATTAATAATAATTTTATGTATTTAATGTGATTATTAATATTGTGATTATGACTTCTATATTTGTGGAAAGATCCGGTATTTGTAATTATTTATTGCGCTCGGTTAGCTGTGTTATAAAGTTTTATCTATTTTGTTTTATGGGGATGGCGATATGGTATTGCGATCATATTGTTGTGTTGATTGATATTTTATAATGTGATATAGATGGCGATTCACTGTCTTTATTAGTGTTGTTGATAATGTTGTCGGTATTCAGGTATAAGGTGTGCGTGAATTGACGTAAGGATGCAGGTGCTGTCTACGGCTGTAGGCCTGCTACCCGGCGTTGGTAATGTTTTTTTGCGAATTACTCTTCTCTTCGGTAAACTTAAGGCACCCGAAAACTTCGGGACGAGCGCCTGATTCTCATGCAGCATCGCACCTGACAGATGAGATGGGTCGCAATTCATGCCCCCGCGCCTGACCCTGGAAGCAGCCTGGCATGGAGGCCCATTGCCCGGCGTCATCGTTTCCCGTTCCTCAGCCATTTAATTCTGCTCACATGTCTCGTGTACTCAGTGTCGTCCTGATGATTGTCGTTCTTGTGTTCGGAATATTTATCGGGACCAGGCTGAAAACGGGTGGTGGCAGCATGAGCGACGAGAAACAGAAAAAAGTGCAGGAAGTTTATCAGCGGATACTCACTTCCTACGTGGAACCGGTGAATACTGACAGCCTTGCCAATGCAGGGATACGCGGGATGGTGGAATCGCTTGATCCCCATACCGTCTATCTCGAACCGGAGAAGGCGGCCTTTTCGCATGCCGAGCTTGAAGGGAATTTCGAGGGGGTCGGTATTGAATTCGATGTGGTCAACGATACCCTGCTGGTGGTTACGCCCCTTGCCGGAGGTCCGAGCGAGTCCGCAGGCATCATGCCGGGCGACCGGATCGTCTCCATCGATTCGATCAATGCTGTGGGTATCACCAAGAGCGCTGTGCTCAAAAAGCTGAGGGGAAAGAGCGGAACCAGGGTGACGCTCAAGGTCTATCGGCCCATAACTCACCGTATGATCGATTTTATGGTGACCAGGGGCAAGATTTCGACATCGAGCATCGATGCGGCGTTTCTTGTCGATGCAGGAACAGGTTATGTGAGGATCAGCAAGTTCGTCGAGACTACCGCGAGCGAGTTCCACCAGGCGTTGCTGAATCTTCGCAAGCAGGGGATGCAGCGCCTTATCATCGATCTTCGGGGGAATCCCGGCGGATTCTTTGACCAGGCTGTCGAGGTGGCTGACGAACTGCTTTCCGACCACAAACTGATCGTTTATACCAGAAGCCGGCATGGCGGGGCCGACGAACTGAAATATCTGGCGAAGCCGGGCGGGCTTTTCGAGAGCGGAACGGTTTGTCTGCTGGTCGACAGGGGAAGTGCCTCGGCCGCTGAAATCCTTGCGGGTGCCCTGCAGGACAACCGGAGGGCATTCCTTGTCGGGGAACTGACTTTCGGTAAAGGGCTGGTACAGCGTCAGTTCGATCTATCCGACGGTTCGATTTTGCGCCTGACGGTATCGAGGTATTACACGCCGGCCGGCAGACAGATACAGCGGGGCTACGACGAAGGGAGCCGGGGACGCGAGGAGTATTACAAGGAGACGCACACCATGTCTCTGCCGGATAATTTCATGAAAAAGTATGTGGGTACCCTGTATCTTGACAATGGTGATATTTCCGTCTACAGCACCGGAAGAGTTTCGGGGGTGGTTCCGGGCGACAGCCTCAGGAAGGTCCTGGCGAAAGCCGGCGGCATCATGCCTGACTACTGGGTGTTCGGACGGCCTTACACGAATCTTTACCAGGAGCTGTTTGCGAAGGGGGTATTCGAAGATATTGCGTTGAAGCTGATCGACGATCCTGCAAGTACAGTCCAGAAGTACCGGAGATCGCAGGATGATTTCATTGGCGGCTACCCAGTGCCGGCAGACCTCGAGTCCAGAGTCAGGGCGGAGTGCAGGTTGAAGGGCATATCGTTCAGCTCCGACGAATTTGTCAAGGATGCCCGATATATCCGTGTTGCTCTCAAGGCCAGGATCGCCAGGCAGCTCTTCGGAACTGAAGGCCAGCTCAAGGTGTTGATCCGAGAAGGCGATCCTTCCATGCAGGTCGCCAGGCAGCTCATCGGCAGGAAAGCTTCGTGATGCCTCTGAAAGCCATGGCACCATCATTATTTTTCATCAACAATCAGGTCACCACAGTATGTCACTGCTCGAAAAAATCAACAGTGCCACATGCACTGAGAGGTTCAAGAACGACTGGCTGAAGATTTTCACCTGTCCCGTCCCCTCGTCAAGTTTTCTCTCGTTCGTGGCGGTAGCTACCGTCGATGCCTCCCAGCAGTCGGTGCTCAGTCTGCTTTACGATATCGATGTCGCTACAGAATGGGTATGGAAAACCCGGGAAATGCGGGTTCTCCAGGAGCTGACGGAAAACGACGGCAGGGTTGTCTACCAGCTGGTCAGCGCTCCGTGGCCGGTCTCCGATCGTGAGATCATCTCCCGTTCGACAGCATTCATGGACCCGAAGACTTCGGAGGCCTTCATCAGGATCGAGTGCCTTCCCGATTTCCTTCCCGAGGATGAACGTTATGTACGGGTCCGTCAGATGGAGGGTGCCTGGAACATCCTCCCCCTTTCTGAAAACAGCTGCAGGGTAGTCTTCAGGCTTCACATCGAACCTGGTGGTGAGATACCTTCCTGGCTGGCGAACATCGCGGTGATCGACACACCCTATCACACGATGTGCAATCTTCGCGACATGGTGAAGCGGGAGAAGTACCGCACCCCGGTCGAAGCGCCGTTCCGAACCGCGCCGGATGAAATCATCAGGAATTACGAGGATTTCGTTGTGGGATAACGGCGGCTATTTCATTCATCAAAACAACCGAAGTGTCAATGGATGTCGCTACCGCCCTTGCGGGCAATTGGGAATTCCGTGTCGAGCACAAGGGGATCCGGGTCTACTCTTCCAGGATTGCAGGTTCGAGCGTGCTCGGTTTCAAGGGCGAAGCCGAGTTCGAGGTTCCTTTCAGGAAGCTGGTGAGCCTGTTCCATGATTTCACGAGCTACCGGCGCTGGGTCCACCAGCTTGCCGAGATGGAGGTGCTGGACAGCAACAACGAACTCGAGTACGTCATCCGGCAGGTGATCAACACGCCCTGGCCCATGCCGAAACGGGAGATGATCGTCCGGACCGGCCTGCATGCTTCGGAGGCAGGGGCTGTGGCGTTGACCATGCAGGGGGTTCCTGAATACCTGCCATTGCGGCCGAACCTCCATCGCGTGCGTGAAACGAGGGGTGTCTGGGTGTTCATGCCGATCGAGGGAGGCAAGGTACATATCACGTTTGTCATGCATATGAATCCTGGCAACGACGTGCCTCCAGCACTCAGCAATGCCGCACTTTTCGAGGTGCCCTTCTACTCGCTGCAGAAGATGAGGACGCTTGCGCAGGACACATCATACAATCCGCCATGGCCCTCTGTGGTCGACGACCATTTCGTCATCGAAGATGATCACGGCACACGCTGAGAAGCCGTTCACGTTTCACCGGGACGGCTCCTACCTCCTGGCACACGGTTCCGGCTGCGAGATTGGCGATTTTGGTGCTCGTCACCAGGTCGAGGCCGGCCGCCTTTCCCAGGGCAAGCATGCCGATAACCGTATCGCCCGCTCCTGAGACGTCCGACACCTCCAGGGATGTCGCAGGGATATGGGTGAACGTCCCGTCGTAGATGGTCATTCCCTTTTCGCTCCTCGTCACCACGAAACTCTCCGCATCCAGTCGCTCCCTGAGCAGCAGGCATCCCTCCTCGACCTCCTTGTCGGTGTTGTGAAGCACGACGCCGAGCGAAGCAGCCAGTTCCGAGAGGTTCGGTTTGAAGACGGAGCACCCCTGGTAGGAAAAGAACCCCTTGAGCTTCGGGTCGACCAGCACCGGTATGCGCAGTTCCCTGCAGATGGCGGTCACCGCAGCAATGAGCGATTCGGTCAGGACTCCCTTGTTGTAGTCCTCGAAAACGACGGCGCCGAGCGTGCCGGCAACTTCCCGGAACAGGTCGAGCAGCCTTGCCTCGGTCGCTTCGTCGAGGGGCTGCCGGCTTTCGTAGTCGACCCTCGTGATATGATGGTTCTGTGAGAGTATCCTTGTCTTGCAGGTCGTCGGTCTCGACGGGTCGGCAACCAGCAGGCCGCTCTCGAGCCCCTTTTCGTTCATGAGCCCGATCAGGGCTTCTCGTCCCTGGTCCTTTCCCGTTACGCCGATCAGGAACGTTTCAGCCCCCAGGGCGTGGATGTTCAGCGCGACGTTGGCTGCGCCGCCGAGTCGGCTGCTTTCGTGGGTCACGTCGACGACCGGTACCGGGTATTCGGGTGAAATGCGCGACACATGGCCGAAAATGTACTTGTCGATCATGACGTCGCCGATGACGGCGATTTTCTGCTGCCGGAATGAATCGAACAGTTTTTCGATGAGGTCGGGTGTCATGGGCCTGGTTGATGTCGGGCTTTCCGAAACGCTTTCATCTGTGGCGTTTACGGGGGAACCCCTGAATTTCGGTGTACGATGTCATGGAGAGAATCCATGCTGAAAATAAGCCGGAAGAAGCTTGTTGTATACGGTTTTATTTTACGAGAATTTTGTTATTTTTAAAGCTATCCATTTTTAGAATTTATGTGACAGGTCAAACATGTTCGACAATCTCAGCGATAAACTTGAACTGACGTTCAGGAAGCTAGCCGGCCAGGCCACGATCAACGAGATCAACATCGGCATCGCCATGCGCGATATCAAGCGCGCGCTGCTCGGCGCCGACGTGAACTACAAGGTCGCGAAGAAGCTGGTCGAGGACATAAGGGAGAAATCCCTCGGAGAGTCGGTCATCAAGAGCGTTTCGCCTGCACAGATGATCGTCAAGATCGTCAACGACGAGCTGACCGAGATCATGGGCGGCGAGAACAAGCCGCTGAACCTTCCTCCGAAGAAGGTTCCGGCCATCGTCATGGTTGCAGGCCTTCAGGGTTCCGGCAAGACCACCTTCTGCGCCAAGCTTGCCAAGAGGCTCAAGAAGAGCGGCAAGAACCCGATCCTGGTTGCGGCCGACGTTTACCGTCCTGCTGCCGTCGACCAGCTCAAGACCCTCGGCGAGCAGATAGATGTCCCGGTTTTTTCGGTTGAAGCGCAGGATGCCATGAAGGCTGCACTCGGTGGCCTCGAGGCTGCCAGGGCGGGCGGCAGGGACGTCGTCATCATCGATACGGCAGGTCGCCTGCAGATCGACGAGAACATGATGGCGGAGGCTGAAGCCCTCAAGAATGCCCTCAAGCCTGACGAACTCCTGTTCGTCGTGGACTCGATGATGGGCCAGGAAGCGGTCAATACCGCCAAGGCCTTCAATGACCGTCTCGATTTCGATGGCGTGGTCCTCACCAAGCTCGACGGTGACGCCCGCGGCGGCGCGGCCCTGTCGATCAGGCAGGTGGTCGAAAAGCCGATCAAGTTCATGAGCGTCGGGGAGAAGGTCGACGACCTCGATCTCTTCTATCCCGAGCGTATGGCCCAGCGGATCCTCGGCATGGGTGATATCGTCAGCTTCGTCGAGAAAGCCCAGGAGACCCTGGATCTCGAGAAGACCATGCAGATGCAGTCCAGGCTCATGAAGAACGAGTTCGACCTGAACGACTTCTTCGACCAGCTTCAGCAACTCAAGAAGATGGGCTCGATCCAGGGGTTGATCGAGATGGTGCCGGGCCTGAACAAGATGGTTCCGAAGCAGGATCTCGAAAACCTCGACTTCAAGCCGATTGAGGCGATGATCTCGTCGATGACCAAACTGGAGCGCCAGACGCCCGACATCATCAATGGCAGCCGCCGCCAGCGGATCGCTCAGGGGAGCGGAACAAGGGTGCAGGAGGTCAATATGCTGCTCAAGCAGTTTCAGGAGATGAAGAAGATGATGCGCTCGGTATCCCGCCTCACCCAGTCGGGTCGCAAGATAACCTCGCAGAACCTTGCGCTGGACAAGTTTTTGAAAAAGTAAATGATCAATGTCTATTAATTAATTAAACATTATTCGCTTTGGTTAAGATCAGACTGAAAAGGACCGGAAGGAAAAAGCTCCCGTTTTACCAGATCGTTGCAGCGGATGGCCGCTCACCGAGGGATGGCAAGTTTCTTGAAGTGATCGGGCATTACAATCCGACCGCGAAGCCGCATGCCGTTACCATCGAAAAGGCACGCGTAACTTACTGGCTGAACGTCGGTGCACAGCCGACGGCCACCGTCCGCAGCCTTATCCGCGGCACCGGCCTGCTTCATGAATTGAACCTTCAGCGCCGCGGCGTCAGCGAGAGCGATATCGCAGCCCAGATGGAAACCTGGCAGCAGAAAGAGGCCGAGCGCCGTCAGAAGCGACTCACGGTCAAAGTCCGCCGCCGCCAGGCCAAGAAGGATGCCGAGGCGAATGCCGCCGCCGGTTCCGCCGAAGCCTGATAACGTTTTTATTGAACGGGGTGGAGCTTTATCTGACCGGCATCGTGCTCAAGCCCAAGGGGCTGAAAGGTGAGCTGAAGGTCCAGCCCGTGACCGACTATCCGGAGAGCTTCCTGAAGCGCCGGGAGTTCTATATGGGCAAGACCCCGGGGGAAGCGGTGCTTCGGAAGGTTCTGTCTGCAAAGCTGAACCAGGGGTTCGCCTGGATTGTGTTCGAAGGTATAGGCACCCGTGAGGATGCCGAAGCGGCAGCCGGTTGCCGGCTGTACGTGACCGGTGAAGAGCTGGAAACCCTCCCTGACGATCGGGCATATATCCATGACCTTATCGGTCTGGAGGTTCTGGACGAAAAGGGAGGACGGATCGGCATCATCAGCGACGTGCTGCAGATGCCGGCCCACGATGTCTACGAAATTGAAGTCGGCGGCCGCAAAGTGCTTGTTCCGGCGGTCGAGGAGTTCGTCGACGAAATCGATCTCCGGAAGGGGATCATGGTGCTGCGGCGCTTTTCGGAGTTCCTGTAGCATGCAACTGTTCTTGACAAGATTGATTGAAGCAATGTCTCTGGTGTGTAAGCCATGCGGATAGATATCATTTCCGTCATACCCGATTTTTTCGCATCGCCGCTTGAGAAGGGAGTGCTCGGCATTGCGAGGAAGAAAGGCCTCGTTGAGATCCATGTGCACAATCTGCACGATTTCGGGCTGGGCAACTATCGTCAGGTGGACGATACGCCATTCGGGGGTGGTGCAGGAATGGTGATTCGACCCGAACCGGTTTTCGCGTGCATCGAGGGATTGCTTGCTGAAAGGGCTTACGACGAGGTGATCTTCATGACGCCCGACGGCAGACTGTTCGACCAGAAGATAGCCAACAGGCTTTCCCGGAACGGGAACCTGATCGTGCTTTGCGGCCACTACAAGGCCATGGACGAAAGGATCCGCCAGAAGCTTGTGACGATGGAAATCTCAGTCGGCGACGTCGTGCTGTCCGGGGGTGAAATCCCGGCGCTCATGCTTGCCGATGCGCTCGTCCGCCTTGTACCCGGTGTCCTGGGCGATGGTGAATCGGCACTGACGGATTCGTTTCAGACCGGCATGCTCGATTGCGCCTGGTACACTCGTCCTGCCGAGTTCAGGGGGATGGAGGTGCCAGAGGTGCTGCTTTCGGGACATCACGAGAAAATCGAGCTCTGGCGGCAGCAGAATGCGCATGAACGTACGCTTCAGCGCCGGCCGGACCTGCTTGAGAATGAAGAATGGGAAGAGTAAAGACAACATAAAGATAACAGTGTCATCATGGATCAGTTAATTCAGTTGGTGGAAGCAACCCAGAACCGTACCGATATTCCTGAAGTCCGTCCCGGCGATACCGTCAGGATTCAGCTTAAGGTTATCGAAGGTGAAAAGGAGCGTCTCCAGGCTTTCGAAGGCGTCGTGATCAGCGACAGGGGAGCCGGTGGTTCCAAGACCATCACCGTGCGCAAGATTTCCCATGGCGTCGGTGTCGAGAGGATCATTCCGGTCAACTCGCCGAACGTTGAGAGCGTGACGATTGTCAGGCACGGCAAGGCAAGAAGGTCAAAGCTGTTCTACCTGCGCAAACGTACCGGCAAAGCTGCGCTGAAGGTCAAGGAGCGCAAGTCCCCGGCCCAGGCTTAAGTTTTTTTCCGCATAAGGATGCATTCGGGTGCGGACACCCCCTGAGGTTGTCCGCACTCCCTGCCATCCCTCATATCCTGCAGACCAATCCGCCTTCTGGCGGGTTATTTGCCAGTCGTACGCCCGCGAAGTCTGCATTATCATACTCTGACTCACATCCGTTCCAGAAATGCTCGCCATCGGTGATTACCAGCTTCATTCCCTGACGGTACAGGAATTCCTTTTTGACGGTGGTCCTCTGCCCTCCAGAGTCGATCCGACAAAACCAAGGCCTCGCGTCCGTCTTGCGACACGTCTGCTCCTCATCGTGGGCAACGGCCGTCGCATACTCGTTGATACCGGCGTTGGCGATCTCTGCTGGACGAGCCGCTGGGCGGCCAATGCGACAACGCCCTACAGGCTCGAGGAGGAGCTCGAAAAGCACGGGCTGCAACCGGGCGATATCACGCATCTTGTGCTGACCCATCTGCACAGCGACCACATTGGCGGAGCCTTCACCTGCGGCGGGGACCGTCTGGTCCCGGTGTTCCCCTATGCCGAGGTCATCGTGCAGGAGCAGAATTACCGGACAGCATGCCGGCCCGACGATCAGGAACGCCTGAGTTACAACGAGACCCTCATCGAGGAGTTCCGACAGCTATTCCTGTTCCGCACCGTTTCCGGAACCCACGAACTTTTTCCCGGCATCGACGTTATCATCAGCAACGGCCATACCCGCGGCCAGCAGCTTGTTCGTGTCAGCGACGACCAGACGACACTGCTACACGGGGCTGACCTTATTCCAACCACGGCGCACTATCCGACATCGAGGGTCACGGGCAACGACATCGATGCACGAACGGTGCTGGAAGAGAAGGCCGCCATTCTCGAGGAGGCCTGCAAGAAGGGCTGGATCCTTTTTTTCGGCCACGATCCGTTCAGGCATGCCGCCACGGTGCTTCGAGGTCCCTGCGGTTTCGTTCCGGGCCCGGCGCCGGAATTCTGAAGCACTCAAGACACAAAAAGACAGGACTCAATGGAGAGCGTTTCCGTCGAAGCATTCAGGGAGAGGGTCTTCGATTTCTACCGCGAACGGGGGCGTGATTTTCCCTGGCGTCGCACAAGAGACCGATACGCCGTCATGGTCAGCGAAATCATGCTGCAGCAGACCCAGGCCGACAGGGTAGTGCCGCGTTTCCTCCAGTGGATGGAGCGATTCCCCGACGTCCAGATCCTCGCCGGGGCTTCTCTTCGCGAAGTGCTGCAACTCTGGAATGGCCTTGGCTACAATGCACGTGGGCAGCGTCTTCATCTCGCGGCAGCAGCAATCGTCGAACGGTTCGGATGCATTGTCCCTGCCGAGCCTGAAGCCCTGATGACCCTTCCCGGTATCGGCCCCTACACGAGCTCTTCCATTCCCGTATTCGCGGACAACCGTGATCTCGCGGCGGTCGACACAAATATAAGGCGCGTGCTGATCCACGAGCTTCGGCTGCCTCCGGAGATCGCACCGACAGAACTGCGCCGGATAGCATTGGAGGTGTTGCCGGAAGGCCGTAGCCGGGACTGGCACAACGCACTCATGGACTATGGCGCTCTCCAACTTACCGGCAAAAAGACCGGCATCGCGCCCTTGACGAAGCAGTCGACCTTCAGGGGCTCCCGGCGCTGGTATCGGGGTCAGTTGCTTCGCGAACTGCTAGCTGCCGGCCGGATGCCCATGGAGAGCCTCGAGGAGCGTTATGCGGCGTGCCCTTACGGTATCGCCGTCATCGTCGAGGCGCTTGTCCGGGAGGGCCTTGCGGAATTGTACGGAGAAGGGCGCATCGTCGGGATTGCCGGCAGCCGCGAAGAAGCTGCCGGATGAAACCATGAACGCCTCGATCCATGGAGAAGACGAGGCGTTCGTGCGATGAAGGGGTAGCAGCCGCTCATGCGGCAGGGAGAGCCGGCAGGGGGCGCATGACCGGAAGCATCAGGATCCCCCGGGCGATACCGCCCCGAGCCCGGATGGTGATCACTCCGAATTGTAGACCATGTTGAGAGCGTTGTAGAGATTATCGATCTCGGGGGTGAATTTCTTGATGATCTCCTTCCTCTTGAGCTTGAGCGTCGGGGTCATCAGCGCGTTCTCCACGGTGAAGGCCTCGTCGGTGAGCAGAAACTTCCTGATCTTCTCATGCGTGGCGAGCTGTCGAGAGATGTTGCGGAGGAGCTTTTCGTAGATCTGCACGATCTCCTTGTTCTCGACGAGTTGCCGGTTGCCCGAAGCATTGATGCCATGTTCTGCGGCGAACTCTTTCAGTTTCACGAAATCGGGGACGATAAGCGCGATGAGGAATGGCCGCTTTTCGCCCACGATCATGATCTGGTCAACGAACGGGCTGTCGAGGATCAGGTTTTCGATCGGCAGGGGGGCGATGTTCTTGCCGCCCGAGGTCACGATGATATGTTTTTTGCGATCGGTGATTTTCAGGTAGCCGTCGGCATCGATTTCGCCGATGTCGCCGCTGTAGAACCATCCGTCCCTGATAACTTCCGCAGTTGCAGCCTCGTCCTTCCAGTATCCCTTCATGATATTGGGGCCCTTGAGGAGGATTTCGCCGTCTGCGGCGATCTTGACCTCGACGTTCTTGATCGGGGGACCGACCGTGCCGAACTTGACCTTTTCGGGCCTGTTGACATGCGTGATCGGCGATGTTTCAGTAAGGCCGAATCCTTCGAGGATCGTGATGCCTATGGACTGGAAGAACTCCCCGGTTTTCTGCGGGAGGGCTGCGCCTCCGGAGACGAAGTATCTCAACCGGCCGCCGAACTTGTTCCTGATTTTGCTGTAGACCAGCTTTTCGGCCAGGCTGTACTGCATGCTGACAAACGATGTGACCTTTCCGGCGTCAAGCTGTCTGTGGTACTTTTCGCCGGTCCTGACCGCCCAGAAGAAGATCTTCTGTTTCAGGCCGCTCTCGCTCGTTGCGGCCTTGAGGATACTGGTTTTCATCCGGTCGAACAGCCTCGGGACGGTAAAGATGATGGTCGGTTTCGATTCGCTGATGTTCAGGGAGATGGTCTCAATGCTCTCGGCAAGGAATATCTGCGCACCGCAGGAGAAAAGCAGGTAATAGCCACCTGTCCGCTCATAGGCGTGGGAGAGAGGGAGGAAAGAGAGGCTGCGGTCGGTTTCGTCGAGCCGGATGATCAACGAGCTGGATTTGACATTCTCGCAGAGATTGCGGTGAGTCAGCATCACACCTTTGGGAAGGCCTGTCGTGCCCGAGGTGTAGATGATTGTCGCCGTGTCATCCGGCTCGATCAGGAGGCCATCCAGAGTCCACGGTTTGTCCTGCATGATCTGCTTCCCCTCCATTTTGGCATGGTTCAGGTCGATCACATCCTCGATACTCTCCTCGAGCTTGTTCATGACGATCACGAGGTTCAGCTCGGAGAGATTCTGCCAGATGGAGAGGATCTTGCCGAGCTGGAGCATGTTGGACACGATGATCCCTTTTGCCCCGCAGTTGTTCAGGATGTACTCGATCTGGTTCGGTGGAAGCGATGGGTACAACGGCACGTCAATCGCTCCGATCGACAGGATCGACATATCGGCAAGATACCAGCCGGGCCTGTTTTCTGAGAGGATAGCCACCCGGTCACCCTTCCCGATGCCCTGCGTCCTGAGGTAAGCCGCAAGGTTCCGGTAGTCCTGCTCGAACGAATCATAGCTGATGGACTGGTAGGAACCATTGACCTTCCGGGAGATGAGAGATTTGTCCGGCTGTCCCCTGAAATGGCTGAAAACCGAGGTGAACAGCTCCGGCAACGTTTGAAAATCAGGATTGATAAGTCCCATAAACAAATGGTTTGATTCGGGGAAGATGGATGAAGGGCCATGAAAGCCGGCGCAGGCCGATGCTGACGACAGCAACTTATGGCCGCTTCGGGACCTGAAGCAGATAATCAGAAGTTAACATACGTGTAACAATTATTTAACAATAGATACTTTCTTCTCCAACACCTTTTCGAATCCTGCTTTTCCGGGGCAATCATTATTTAGTATATTCGAACGGGTTCTGCTGCGGGCGGGGAGGGAGAGTCGTACCTGATCGTTTCATACCGGTTCACAACCTTCTTTCTCCGGGCTCATGCCCAGTGACGCCGACTTGACGGGATGGGCACTCTGTCTTCCGGTGCGTACAATGAGAGGTGATTTGTTCTCGAAATGGTCTGTCGTTCGAACCTGCTGCCGTTTGTGCAGTGACGGCATAGATTGTATCCCCGTTATTCCATGAATTCGGAAAAAAAAGCTGGTAAGGCCTGGACCGGTTACGCAGGCCTCGCTCTCGGCATACTCCTGATCGCCTATCTCTTCAGCAAGGTCGATTTTGCACGTTCGGCAAAGCTGATCGGTTCGATCGGGGTTTCCTCGCTCCTGATCCTGGTACCCTACCTCCTGCTTCACGTGATCGAGACGGTTGCATGGCGGCGCCTGTTTCCAGCCGGAGCTGGTCCGATACCGTTTCTCAAGCTTTTCAAGATCCAGGTCGTGACCGAGACGGTCTCG
The DNA here is from genome assembly GCA_903929135.1 of uncultured Chlorobiales bacterium. GTDB lineage: Bacteria > Bacteroidota > Chlorobiia > Chlorobiales > Chlorobiaceae > Chlorobaculum. The sequence continues at coordinate 93,269 of CAIYTH010000032.1, read as the reverse complement.
ATGACACTTCCTGCCGGCGTCGCCGTAGGCGAGCCCCTCAGGCCCTGGCTCTGCCGCCGGTTTTTAGGTATACCGCTTCCGGACGGTTTCGCCAGCATTGCGGTGCGCAAGCTGTTGCTCGGCGCTGCTCAGGGACTGTATACGGTGCTGGGCGCGGTCGCAGGTTTCACCATGCTTCAGGAGGTTTCCACGAGAGTTCTCGGGTTCGGCGGACTGGGTATTATCATGGCGCTTGCAGGCACGACGGTTACGGTCGTGTTTCTGTTCATGCTGATCATGATGACCAGCGGCAACGCCGTCCAGAATTTGCATCGCCTGCTGATGCTCGTCCCGTTTGCCCGCGTCAGGGAGTGGCTTCTGCAGCGGGAGGAGGGGTTTGCCGAAACCGACCGCAAACTTCAGAGCGTGAAGGCCGACGGGGCTGCTGGTTTCGTGCCGCTGATGCTCCTTTACGTGTGTGCATGGATGATGCTCGGCTTCGAGAGTTACCTTATATTGCATCTGCTGGGCGTCCAGGTGACCTTCCTGCAGGTGCTTGCGTTCGATACGGCGCTTGCCATGCTGAGGGCCATCTTTTTTTTCATTCCCTCCGGTCTCGGCATCCAGGATCTCGGTTATCTCGCATTTTTCCAGGCGCTCGGCATCCATGACTATCTCGCTTATGGCGGGGCATTCGTGCTGCTCCGCAGGCTCAAGGAGGTCATCTGGTATGCCATCGGTTACGGGGTGATGTTCATGGAGGGGATCAATCTCAAAGACGCGCAACGAGGAAGCGAAGAGAGCGCATGAGGAAAAAGATACTTTTTATCTGCGGATCGATGAACCAGACCACCCAGATGCACCAGATCTCGCAGCATCTGGGAGATTACGACCAGTGGTTCACACCGTTCTTCAGCGACGGCCTGCTCGGAAAGGCCAGCGATCTCGGCATGCTCGAGTTTACGATCATGGGCCGGAAGCGCGCAGGCCGGGCGATCGATTACCTGATTTCGAACAACCTGCGGCTCGACATCGGAGGACTCCTTCATCCGTACGATCTGGTGGTTACCTGCACCGACCTCATCGTACCGAAACACATTCGAAGCAGGAAAACCGTGCTGGTCCAGGAAGGAATGACCGAACCGGAGACCATCCTTTTCCATATGGCACGCAATTTCCGGTGGGTACCGCGCTGGATCGCCGGCACTGCGGCCACGGGCCTTTCGGATACCTATGAAAAGTTCTGCGTGGCCAGCGAGGGGTACCGCGACCTGTTCATCCGCAAGGGGGTCAACCCGGCAAAGATCGAAGTGACCAGCATACCGAATTTCGATGACTGTGCCCAGTATCTGGTCAACGATTTTCCGCATCGCGACTACGTGCTGGTCTGTACGTCGGACAACAGGGAAACGTTCATCTACGAGAACCGTCGCAGGAACATCGAGAAGTACCTCGAAATGGCAAACGGACGGCAGTTGCTGTTCAAGCTCCATCCGAACGAGAATTTCGAACGTGCGACCGGGGAGATCGAACGGTATGCTCCGGACAGCCTGGTGTTCTCCGAAGGAAAGACCGAGGAGATGATCGCCAACTCGCAGATGATGATCGCACAGTTCTCCTCGACCATTTTCGTTGGATCGGCCCTGAACAAACCGGTGCATTGCGGCCTCGATCCCGAGCACCTCAAGGCGCTGACGCCGCTTCAGAACCGTGCTGCGGCGAGTGAGATCGCAAGGGTTTGCCGGCAGGTGATCGACGGCTGAAACAACGATATCAAGAACCATTGACCGAAAGATGCAGATCATCGCAGTGATACCCGCAAGGGGTGGCTCGAAAGGGCTCGTCAACAAGAACATTTATCCCGTGGCCGGGTTGCCGCTGCTCGCATGGACCGTGCTGCAGGCATGTGACTCCACCCTGGTCGACAGGGTGTTCGTTACGACCAACGATCCTGATATCGCCGGGGTCGCCCGCAGCTATGGGGCCGAGGTCATCGAGAGGCCCGAGGAGATCAGCGGCGACAAGGCCACCTCCGAATCGGCGATCCAGCATGCGCTCGACATTATTGCCCGGGACCACGACATCAATCCGGATATCGTGGTATTCCTGCAGGCGACTTCGCCGCTTCGTCTTCCCGGTGACATCGACCGGTCGATAGAGGTTTTCATGAGTGAGGGCGCTGATTCACTCATCTCGGTCACGAAGGCTGACGACCTGACCATCTGGGAGCGCAGAGGCGATGCCTGGAACAGCGTGAACTTCGATTACCGCAACCGGGGCATGCGGCAGGACCGCCCGGCCCAGTATATCGAGAACGGATCGATCTACATATTCACCCCGGAGGTGCTCCGACGACATGGCAACCGGATTGGCGACAGGCTTACGGCATATCCGATGGAGTTCTGGCAGACCTGGGAGATCGACACCATCGAAGAGGTGGACCTCGTGGAGTACTATATGAAGAAAAACGGCCTGCTCGCGCCGGCCGTCCGACCAGACAACCAACAAGAACCAAACGTACCATGAACTTCTTCCTGTCTACCGATCTCTGCATCGGGGTCAACGAAGCGCTCGCCGTCCATGAGCACCTGCAGGCCCTTGGCATCAAAAAGCCCGGTATTGTCTATGACGCGAGCCTGACCGGGAGCCTCTACTTCCAGGATGTGCTTCGCAACATCAACGCCTGCTACTCGAACTGCGTCGTCTACTGCAACGAGTTCAGGGGTGAGCCTACATATGCTCATCTCGAGAACGTCGCTGAATTTTTCCGGCGCGAGTCTCCTGACGGTCTTGTCGCCATCGGCGGAGGCAGTACCATCGACCTCGGCAAGGGCGTAGCACTGCTGCTGACCAACAACGTCCCGGCACTCTCGCTCAAGGGCTTTCCGAAGGATGTCAGCGACCCGGTGCCGCTGATCACCGTGCCATCGCTGCTTGGCAGCGGCGCCGAGGCAAGCTACAACGCCGTATTCATCGATGAGGCCGAAGGCCGCAAGCTTGGTATCAACAGCAGGAAGAACTTCCCGAAGAGATCGGTCATCGACCCCAGGCTTTCGATGACCGCCCCCATGGAGAGCGTGATCGCCTCGGCGATGGACAGCCTCGTGCACTGTGTGGACAGCTTCGGATCGGTCAAGCATACCCCGTTGAGCCGCATCTTTTCGATAGAAGGGTTCCAGCGCACCTTCTACGCCTTGCAGCAGGGGCAGCTCGACCGTGTCGAATCCCGGCTCGACCTGGCCCTCGGGAGCATCTGCGGCGTCACGGCGCTCATGAACTCCGGCGACGGCCCGACCAATGGTTTCGCCTACTATGTCGGGGTCAAGCACAAGGTTCCGCACGGCCTTGCCGGCGCGATCTTCCTGAAAGAGGTCATGCGCTACAACCACAACCAGGGTTACGAGAAGTATGCCATGCTCAATCCCATGCACACCGGCGTATCTGCCAGGGAGGCGACTGCCGAACTGCTGGAGCAGATGGATTCGCTCTATCGCCAGCTCAATATCCCGACGCTGACGCCGTATGGCTACGGCAAGGCCAACAAGGCTGAACTGGCCCGCAACGCTGCGATGGCGCTTTCGGGTTCGTTCGCCGGAAACCCCGTCGAGTTCACCGAGGAGTCGGCCAACATCGTCCTTGATGCGCTGACCTGAGAAGGGAGGGTGGACGTGATGGACTTCATGGACGAAATGGACAAAGAGAATCCGGCAGGTATTCTCCAGTTTCGTCCGTCCCAGTCCATAACGTCCATTGCGTCCATCAAGTCCATTTTCTTCAATTAAAACCAAACATACTATGGCTGGAGCTGAACTTATCGGCCGCGAAGAGCTTGCCGAGATCCAGGATCTTTTCAGCAGGGAGAAAACCACCCTGTACCGTTACGCACCGGGCAACTACAAGGCAAGGGAGTTCGAGGAGAAGTTCGCATCGTACATGGGCGTCAAATATGCCCATGCCGTCTCTTCCGGCACCGCTGCCATCCATTGTGCGCTCGCCGGCGCCGGAGTCGGCCCGGGCGACGAAGTCATCACCACGGCCTGGACTTTCATCGCGCCAGTCGAAGCGGCGGCAGCCCTCGGCGCCGTGCCGGTGCCGGTCGAAATCGATGAGACCTACCATCTCGACCCGAACGAGGTCGAAAAAGCCATTACCCCGAAAACGAAGGCAATTGTGGCCATCCCGATGTGGGCTTCCCCGAAGATGGACGAAATCAAGGCGATCTGCGACCGCCACGGCCTGATCCTCATCGAGGACGCCGCACAGGCGCTCGGCGCGACCTACAAGGGGAAAAAGCTTGGCACCATCGGCAAGGTGGCTTCGTTCTCGTTCGATGCGGGCAAGACCCTGCATGTCGGCGAAGGCGGCATCATCGTGACCGATGACAAGGATATTTACGATCGGGTGGCAGAGTTCTCCGACCACGGCCACATGCACGTACCCGGTCTGCCGCGCGGCAAGGACCCAAGGCGCGCCAAAGGATTGAACTATCGCCTCAGCGAGGTCACGGCGGCCATCGGCATCGCCCAGCTCGGCAAGATCGACTACATTCTCTCGAAAGCGAGGGAGAACAAGTACAGGATCAAGGATCGCATCAGCCACCTCGACAACCTTGCGATGAGACCGTTCGCCGACGAGGCAGGGGCACAGGGCGATACGCTCATCTTCAAGCTTCGTGACCGACAGACGGCACTGCAGTTCGAGGCTCACCTGACGGAGCATGGCTTCGGCACCAAAATCCTGCCCGAGGCGATCGATTGGCACTACGCCGCGATCTGGGGCCATCTCCTGAAGGCTTATGACCGTTACCGCGACGCCAAACTCGAGGAACTCTGGCCCAGGACCGGCGAACTGCTGCAGAGCAGCATCTGCCTGAACATCCCGGTACTGATGGACGACGCTACCATCGAACGTCTGGTGGCAGCAATCATTTCAGGTTCTGAGAAAATCGGGTAGGGAGCCCCTTTTGCTCAAACGAAAAAAGCCTGCACGATGCAGGCTTTTTTCGTTTGGTGGAGGCGAAGAGCGGACTCGAACCGCTGTACGAGGTTTTGCAGACCTCTGCCTAGCCACTCGGCCACTTCGCCAAACGGAAGCTCAAGGTAAGAAAAAGTTGGAGTTTCCCAAAGCAGCCGGAACTCAATTTCTCATTTCCCGCCATCAAGCCTTTCGAGGCAGCTACGGTCGCTGTTCCGGGGGTTGTTGACCTTCGAAGAGACAGCGTAAAGGTCGATAATGCCTTCATCTGAAGGTTTCAGCAGGTCGAGGGCGTCCGGCGTACCTGATTCGAGCCAGCACTTCCAGTCATGGGGTTCGAGAATGACGGGCATGCGGTCATGAACCGGTTTCATCCGACGGTTCGCAACCGTTGTGATGATGGTGCATGACAACACCGGCGGGGCATCGGTCCCGGGTTCCCTCCATTCGTCCCAGAGGCCGGCCATGGCCATGGGCTTACCGTCGGCGCGGTGGGCATACCACGCCTCTTTCCCCTGCCCGGCAGCGGCTTTCCATTCATAGAACCCGCTTGCAGGGATGATGCAATGGTGACGATTCAGCATGTGCCGGAAGAATGGTTTCGCGGCGAGGCTTTCCGCACGGGCGTTGATCGGCCTGACCTTCGGAAGCGACGTCGACCATTGGGGGATCAGGCCCCAGCGCAAGAGGTTCAGCGAGAGAAGTCCATGATCGCCGAGCAGTGCGACGATTCCGCTTTCCGGTGCGATGTTCCAGCTCTGGCGGTAACTGAAGCCCTGAGCCTCCTCGAAAGGGAGCTCGAGTTGCCGGAGCTGTTCGATGAAAATGGCAAGCTCGAAGAATCCGAAACGTCCGCACATAGACCTTACAGGATTTTGTTGTTGAATACATCATAAGAAAATCCTTTTCGAATGCAATGAAAGCGAGCCCGATACCCGGAGCGGGAGTTCGATGCAGCATCCATTTTCTCAGGATTTCTCATGCATGGGAAATATTCCGGAAATCTTGCCGGCAGCAACGAAGAATCGCAAAATGAGACATTGGTGTTGTTTCGGTGGTAAGGCATTTGTGCTGAAATCAGGTGTCGTCGAGTACCGGAAATTGTTAATTATCTATTAATCTATTATAATATAATGATATATGTGTTTGCTTGGTTTTTGTGGCATGTTAATTGATGATACATATCGGAATGGAGTACTCCTTCACGGCTGTCCACACGTCAGGGGGCTCCGGAAAATGGTGATGATCGGTTATCAAATTCCGATAAAGCCTTGATTGTTTTACGGAGATGTTGCAGTATTGGTAAAGTGATATTTCGGGAAGTCGCTCTCTGCCGCTGCTGTACACGCAGCAAGGGGGCTGGGGTGGAATGGGTCACCGTGTCGACCGACAGGAGGCCAGTGTCGCCTGCATCGTATGGATTCAAGGAAGCTTGTCAGGCAAAACGCCGAAGATGGGCGGAATTAAAAAAGTATTGAGATGAAGCGTACCGGTATGAACGGAGTTTTTACGATATCACTGGATTTTGAGCTCTACTGGGGGATGTTCGATAAAATCAGCATCGAGGATTACCGGGAAAATCTCGAAGGTGTGCCACTGGCTGTCGACAGAATGCTCACCATGTTCGAAAACTATGATATTCATGCGACGTGGGCTGTGGTAGGGTTCCTTTTTTATGACAATATCAATGCCCTGTCAGAGGATGTTCCTGATAAACCACCTGCATACAGAGATCAGCGGTTATCCGCGTATCATCACATGCATGAGTGTCCGGGGCTTGATGACCGGTTCCATTTTGCACCGGGGATTATCAGGAGAATCAAAGATGTAAAAGGCCAGGAAGTCGGTACGCATACATTTTCACATTATTACTGTCTTGAGGATGGGCAGACGATACTGGATTTTGAAAATGATATTTCACGAGCTGTTTCGATATCGGAAAGAAACGGGGTCGATTTGAGGAGTATCGTGTTTCCCAGAAACCAGGTCAAGCGCGAATACCTTCCTGTTCTTGAGGGTCATGGTATTCGTGCTTATCGCGGTAATCCGGAGTCATGGCTCTATCAGCCGGTCGGGGCAGGTCCGGGTCGATTGTTGAGGCGTGGATTGGGGCTGATGGATTCATATGTCAATATTTCAGGAAACAACACATCCGGTTTTCCATGTGAGGCTCATGGAGGGCTGATGAATATCCCGGCGAGCAGGTTTCTGAGGCCGTATTCACGCAATCGGGCCTTTCTCGAGCCGCTTCGCATAAGACGGATAACCAGAGGGATCGAGGATGCGGCAAAACAGGGGAAATTATACCACCTGTGGTGGCATCCGCATAATTTCGGCAAGGATTTGGATGAAAATATGGCGGTGTTGGGGAGCGTGCTCGAAAGCTATCGTGAGAACCGGGAAAAATATGGCATGATGTCCTTGAACATGGCGGAGATAGGTGACCGTTGCAGTCATGATGGCCGCAGATGAATGTTGCCGGGATGATGAAAGATCGAAACGGGAAGTGTCGCGCCGCCGTAATCTGCTTGGCTGTATGAATTGTTTCGTGGCCGGAGTGTTCTGATTGGCTGTCAATTATTAAGGAGAGGTATATGGCGAAAGTGGTCATCATGGGGGCTCGGGCAAAAGAGATGATAATTTTCAGAGGCGATCTGATTCTGGATCTTGTCGCTGCCGGGCATGAGGTGTATTCGCTTGCCGGAGAGGGCGACGAAATGATGAAGGAAAGAATCGAGAGTCTGGGGGCGAAGTTTATTTCGTATCCCATAATGCGGAATCAGGTGAATGTCGTCAAGGATTTGGAGACGGTCTCATATCTGAAAAAGATCATCGGGCAGATTGCTCCGGATGTGGTCCTTGCCTACAATATCAAACCGGTCATCTGGGGCTCTTTTGCTGTGGATAAAAGCAAGTCTGTCAAATATTATGCATTGATCGAGGGACTTGGTTTTGCCTTTTATCAAGGCGGATTCAAAAGAGCGTTGCTGAGGCTGGTGGCCGTTTTGTTGTACAGGTTGGCAATGTATAAAACCGATCAGGCGATATTTCTCAACAAGGATAACCTTGATGTCTTCATAAAAGAAAAAATCGTCCCCGCCCGGAAGTGTTCGATGGTGGATGGTATCGGAGTGGATCTGGAGCACTTCAGGCAGGTGCCCGTTACCAGCAGCCCTTTTGTTTTTCTGACGATTGCCCGTCTTCTGGGTGAAAAAGGGTTGCGGGAGTACTTTGAAGCCGCCTGCATCGTGAAGAAAAAATATCCGGAGGTTCAGTTCAATATTCTCGGACAGTTCGATACTTCTCATGATGGTATACCTGAAGCAGAGGTCGATATGTGGAGGGCATCCGGAGCCATGAATTATCTGGGTACTGCCGAAGATGTGCGCCCGTATCTTGAAAAGGCAAGTGTCTACGTATTGCCGTCGTATCATGAGGGACTGCCGAGATCGACACAGGAGGCGATGTCGATGGGACGGCCGGTACTCACCACCGACGTGCCGGGCTGCAGGCAGACGGTTGAAAACGGAGAAAACGGATTCATGGTCGAGGTCAAAAATGTCGACGCCCTGGTTGAAAGGATGTTCTGGTTCATTGAACATCCCGACATGCTCGGGCACATGGGGGCAAAAAGCCGTGAGATAGCCGAAGCCAGATTCGATGTAAAGAAGATCAATGCGAAAATCATTGGCATGATGGGTCTGCAACAGGGCGTCCGACCTCATTGATGCCGGTTTGCCGCTCCTGTTCATTTCTTCAGGGCATGGCAAAAGAGCTGATCATGCTGACAGGGTTCGGGTGGAACAGATGTGTACGAGTGATTTATTCCGACGTTTCGAATGTGTATGACAGGCAAATCATAAAAGAAGAAAAGCATGTTTAAAGGTAAGACACTACTCATTACAGGAGGCACAGGGGCCTTTGGCAATGCTGTGTTGCGAAGATTTCTTCAGACGGATATCGGTGAAATAAGGATATTCAGCAGGGATGAGACGAAACAGGATGAGATGCGGAAGCATTTCGTCAATCCGAAGATGCATTTTTTCATAGGTGATGTTCGTGACGAGTCGAGCCTGCAGGATGCGATGCGCGGTGCGGATTTCGTGTTTCATGCGGCGGCCCTCAAACAGGTGCCCTCCGGTGAATTCTTTCCGATCGAAGCCGTCAAAACCAACACCCTCGGCACCGAAAACGTCCTGAACGCCGCGATTGCAGCCAAAGTGAAACGGCTGATCGTGCTGAGCTCGGACAAGGCTGTCGATCCGATCAGCGCCATGGGAATGTCAAAAGCCCTGATGGAGAAGCTCGCGATAGCCAAATCGAGGAGGCCCAACCACGAGACGGTTATCTGCTGTACCCGATGCGGTACGGTGATGGCCAGCAGGGGTTCGGTGATCCCGTTGTTCATCAAACAGATCCAGGAGGGCCGGACGGTCACCATTACGGACCCGGAGATGACCCGCTTCATGATGACCATCGAGGATGCGGTCAACCTCGTAAGCCACGCCTTCCAGTACGGCCTGCCGGGCGATATTTTCGTACGAAAGGCTCCTGCCGCCAACATCGGGGTTCTTGCCGAAGCCGTCAGGAAACTGCTCGATTCCGACATCCCGGTCGAAATCATCGGTGCCAGGCACGGGGAGAAGTTTTACGAGACATTGCTTACCAGGGAAGAGATGACCGTAGCCGAGGACCAGGGTGGATATTACCGCATACCGGCCGACAACAGGGATCTCACCTATTCGGCCTATTCCGGATCAAGGCGCGAAAAGCTCATGTCCAGGGAGGATTACAATTCGCAGAATACTTCCATGCTGGATGTCGACGGCCTGTGCGAAATGTTGATGCAGCTCGAATGCATCAGGGCGGCCATGAGCGGGATCAAGGTGACGGGTTGAGTCGTATTTCCTGATCGACGGTATTGACGGCATATCGTCCTGCGGGCGAAACCCGGGGGAGACTCCGGGTTTTTTCGTTTCCGGCCCATTTTACCTACCTTGCCTTCATGATGTCCCCTCCCGACCGATCAGCCCGAGAACCATGAAACTGACCAGAATCTGCAAGACGCCCCGCATGGACTTCTATGCGGCCGACCTGACCACAGAGCTCGAGCTGCCGCTGGCCTCGACCTCCATCTCCGCAGGCTTCCCGTCGCCCGCCGAAGACCACCTCGAACTCAAGCTCGACCTGAACCGGGCGCTCATCCGGCATCCGAACGCCACCTTCTCCGGCCGGGTCAAGGGTTCGTCGATGATCGATGCCGGCATCGTGGAGGGTGACATCCTGGTCATCGACAAGTCGCTTGATCCGAAAGAGGGCGACATCGCCGTCTGCTTCCTCGACGGGGAGTTTACCGTCAAGCGCATCTCCAGCAGGGAGGATGGCCTGTACCTCATGCCGGCCAACGACGAGTTCCAGCCGATCCGCATCACGGAGGAGAGCGAATTCCAGATCTGGGGCATCGTCACCTATATCATCCACAAGGCACGCTGAGGATGCCGCCGGGAGATACGCCCATGTTCGCTCTGGTCGACTGCAACAACTTCTATGTTTCGTGCGAGCGGGTGTTCAACCCCGCGCTGAACGGGCGGCCGGTGGTCGTGCTGTCGAACAACGACGGCTGCTTCATCGCCCGCTCGGAAGAGGCCAAGGCTCTGGGGCTGCCGATGGGCGGGGCGGCGTTCAAGTTCCGCGATATCCTCCGGAAACACCGTGTTGCGATCCATTCGGCCAATTTCCCGCTTTACGGCGACCTCTCCTCGCGGGTCATGAACACGCTTGCCGGGCTGGTTCCCGCCATGGAGGTCTATTCGATCGATGAGGCTTTCCTCGACGTGGATGGCTTCGGGCGGCTCGGCCTCATGGAGCATGCCCGGATGATCCGGCGGGCCGTGCGGCGCAGCACCGGCATCCCGGTCAGCATCGGCATCGCCCCGACAAAGACCCTCGCCAAGCTGGCCAACCGCATGGCCAAGAAGAGTCACGGATTCGAGGGGGTCTGCATGCTCGGCGATACGGCTGCGGCCCGGCAGGCCATGGCCATGGTCGAGGTCGGCAACGTCTGGGGGATCGGCCGCCGCCATCAGGCCTTCCTGAACCGGAACGGCGTCATGACGACCCTCGACCTTGCAGACGCGCCTGCCTCCTGGGTCCGGAAGCACCTGCACATCACCGGCGCCCGTGTGCAGGCCGAGCTGAACGGCCGTTCGTGCCTGCCGCTCGAGCTGGTGCGGCCCCGCAAGCAGAGCATCTGCACCTCGCGCTCGTTCGGCACCGGCATCACGGACAAGGCAGGGCTGGAGGAGGCCGTGTCCCATTACGCCACGAAGTGCGCCCTGAAGCTGAGGGGCGAGGGGGGGATTGCCGGATTGTTGACGGTCTTCGCCTGCACGAGCCCTTTCGAGGAGCCTCCGGATCGTTACTGGGGCACCCGTACGGTTGCCATGCCGGTCCCGACGCAGGACACGCTGGCCATCGTCAGGGCGGCCGAAGCCGTACTTGGCGACATTTTCCGGCAGGGGTTCCGCTACAAGAAGGCCGGCGTGATCCTCGGGGAGATCGCCCCACGGGCCGACATCTGCCCGGCGCCGTCGCTGTTCGTGCAGGAGGATGCCTCCGGCGAAGCTTCGTCCAGGCTCATGCAGGCGCTCGACGCGGTCAACTCCCGGTACGGCCAGGGTACCCTCCGGGTCGCCTCCGATGCCCCATCGGCCTGGAAACAGCGCCAGGAGCGCCTGTCGCCGCACTATACCACCAGCTGGGACGACATCATCGCCATCCATCCCTGAGCCGCCGGCCTTGCCCGGCTGCGGTTTCCGCAGTACCTTGTGACTGGCGCTTATGTTTCGCAGCGCTCGGCATTTCCCACGATCTTTCTTGTCATCCTGAGCGAAGTTACGCGAAGAGAAGGATCCAGTATTCTCGGAAGTCAGCTCTTATCATATGATTTGCAATACTTTACGAATTTTCAGATGGATTCTTCACCCGGCTTCGCCGGGTTCAGAATGACAGAACGGAGATTTGCGCGAAAGGAACCACCAAAAGAAAAGGCTATCTCTGTTTTGCTTCTGAGACAGCCTCTTCAAGGGACAATGGCAGATCCAGGATCTTGTGTGTCCCGCAATGCCCGTTGAGGAAACAAAACCCCTGCATCCATGTCCGAATCCCTTGCCATGCTTCTGTTGACCGTCATCGTCGTCGTGCTCGGCTATCTCCTGTTCCGCGCGAATAGCGAGGCGCAGCGGCTTTCGCTCGACAACGCCCGGCTCCAGTCCGACCTCGACCATGAACGGCAGGCGGCAACAACGAAGGCCGACGAGGCAAAGGCGGCCGAGGCGAGGCTCCAGGCCGCGTTCGAGAACCTGGCCAACAGGATCGTCGAAGAGCGCGGTACGGCGCTGTCCGAGCAGCACCGCCAGAGGCTCGACGGCCTCCTCGAGCCCTTTCGCCAGCAGCTCGACGCGTTCCGCAAGCGGGTCGACGATGTGCACCGCAGCGACACCGAACTCTCCGCACGCCTGCTCGAACAGGTCCGCCAGCTGCAGGAGCTGAACAGCCGGGTGAGCGACGAGGCGAACAACCTCGCACGGGCCATCAAGGGCGAGAGCAAGAAGCAGGGTGACTGGGGCGAACTCATCGTCGAGCGCATGCTCGAAGCCTCAGGCCTCGAGAAGGGGCGTGAGTACATCGTGCAGGAGAGCGACCGTACCGCCGCCGGCCGGCTGGTGCGTCCTGACTTCATGGTGCTGCTGCCGGGGGAGAAGGCGGTCATCGTCGATGCCAAGGTGTCGCTCACTGCCTACGAACGTTACTGCTCAGAGGATGATCCCGCCCGAAGGTCCGAAGCCCTGCAGGAGCACCTCCGGTCGGTCAACAGGCACGTGGCCGAGCTTGAGGCGAAGGACTACGCCTCGCTCAGGGGCAACCGCACGCTCGATTTCGTCATCATGTGCATTCCGCTTGAACCGGCTTACCAGGCGGCCATGCAGGGCGACCCCGACCTCTTTTACCGTCTTGCCGGCCGCAACGTGGTGGTCACCGGACCGGCAACCCTCATGATCACCCTCCGGCTCATCGCCCAGATCTGGCGTCGCGAGAACGAGAACCGGAACGCCGAGCAGATCGCCGACAAGGCAGGGAAGATCTACGACCAGGTGGTGCTGGTGGCCGAAGCCATGGTCGAGGCCCGCCGGAAGCTCTCCGGCGTTTCGGAATCCTTCGATCTCGCCATGAAGCGCCTTACCGAAGGACGCGGCAACCTTGCCGGCAAGGCGGAGGAGATCCGCAAACTCGGCGCCAAGGTATCCCGGCAGCTTCCGCCGGATTTCGGCGCCGGACAGGAGGAGTGACTGAGCTTCGCTTTTTGTTCGTTTTGGCGACAAAGAACTTTACAAGTCAAAGTGTCTTCCGTTTGTAATGCAATAATCATGGTCGTGTCATCCTGAGCGGAGCGAAGGACACATTCACCCCTGGCTCCATGGATGGAAGGAGGCACGTAGCAGAAGATGGATCCTTCGCCCGGCTTCACCGGACTCAGGATGACAGGTAAACAGCCGCGTGTGGTTCCAAACATCAGGGGAGTGTCATCCTGAGCGGAGCGAAGGATCCATTCACCCCTGGCTCCATGGATGGAAGGAGGCACGTAGCAGAAGATGGATTCTTCGCCCGGCTTCACCGGACTCAGGATGACAGGTAAACAGCCGCGTGTGGTTCCAAACATCAGGGGAGTGTCATCCTGAGCGGAGCGAAGGATCCATTCGACCCCGGCTCCAGGGATGGAAGGAGGCACGTAGCAGATGGATCCATCGCCCGGCGTCGCCGGACTCAGGATGACAGGGAAGCAGCCGAGTGTGGTTCAAGTCGCCCGATTTACGTATACTTGCTCATGCGGTCCCGGGAGCTCTTCCGGGGCTGATGCAACGTGAACCCGAGAAACCGCCTCCACCCCGTGAAGATCCTCCACACCTCAGACTGGCATCTTGGAAGGCCCCTTTACGGTCGCAGCCGGCAAAAGGAGTTCGAGGCATTCCTCGACTGGCTGGCCGGCGTGATCGAGGCCGAGGCTGTCGACGCGCTCTTCGTCGCGGGCGACATCTTCGACACCACGACCCCCGCAAACCGCACACAGGAGATCTACTACCGTTTCCTTCACCGGGTTTCTCGCTTGTCCTGCCGCCACGTGGTCATCGTCGGCGGGAACCATGACTCGCCGACCCTGCTCGACGCTCCGAGGGCCCTGCTCCGGGAGCTCGATGTGCATGTTCTTGGTGCCGTGACCGGCGATCCCGGAGACGAGGTGCTGGTGCTTCGCGACGCCCATGGCGAGCCCGAGGCCGTCGTCTGCGCTGTGCCGTACCTGCGTGACCGCGATATCCGTACGGTGGAGCCGGGGGAGGGCGCCGAGGACAAGAACCGCAAGCTCCTGGAGGGCATCGAACGTCACTACGCCGGGGTCTGCGCCATCGCCGACGAACGCCGCAAGGGTTTCTCCGGAGAGATCCCGCTGATCGCCACCGGCCACCTGTTCACTGCAGGCGGCGCCACCCTCGACGGCGACGGGGTTCGCGAGATCTACGTCGGCTCGCTTGCCCGCGTCGGCCGTTCGGCCTTTCCCGAATCCATCGACTACCTCGCCCTCGGCCATCTGCACGTAGCGCAACGGGTCGCCGGTGAGGAGCGTCTCCGGTACAGCGGTTCCCCGATACCGATGGGCTTCGGGGAGGCCGGCCAGCGCAAGATGGTTCTGCTTGTGGAATTCTCGGGACGAACACCGACGGTCGTCGAACTGCACGTACCCTGCTTCCAGCCCCTCGAACGCCTCTCGGGAAGCCTCGGCGAACTCTCCGCCCGTATTCTCGAGCTGCGTGCGGCCGGGAGCGATGCCTGGCTCGAAATCGAGTACTGCGGCGACGAACCGGCTTCGTTGGTGCAGGAGTCGCTCGACGATGCCGTTTCCGGCAGCCTCCTCGAAATCAGGCGCATCCGGAGCAGCAGGAACAAGCTGCAGATGCTCTGCCGCCTCGACGAAGAGGAAACCCTCGGCGAGCTCGATCGTGAGACCGTTTTCCTGCGTTGTCTCGATGCGCGGGGGATGGACGAGGCCCTGCGTCCGGGGCTGATCGAGTGCTACCGCGAGGTGCTGCATTCGATCGACGAGGATGACGCCCCCGGCGTCGAAGGGGGGACAGCATGAAGATCATCGGCCTTCGTTTCGCAAACCTCAACTCGCTCGAAGGTGAGTGGGTGATCGACTTCACCCGTCCCGAGTATGTCTCCGACGGCATCTTCGCCATCATCGGGCCTACCGGTTCCGGAAAGAGCACCATCCTCGACGCCCTCTGCCTCGCCCTCTACGGCCAGACCCCACGGCTCGGCAAGATCACCAGAAGCAGCAACGAGATCATGTCCCGCCACGCCGGGGAGTGTTTTGCGGAGGCGACCTTCTCGACCGCAAAAGGCACCTTCCGATGCCACTGGAGCCAGCACCGGTCGAGGCGCAGGGCCGGCGGGGAGCTGCAGGCGCAGAAGCATGAACTGTCGGACGCCGCGGGCAACATTCTGCAGACGAAGGTCCAGGATACCCTTGCCGCGGTCGAGGAGTTCACCGGTATGGACTTCGAACGCTTTACCCGTTCCATGCTGCTCGCGCAGGGAGGATTCGCGGCATTCCTGGAGGCCGACCCGGACCACCGGGCCCCTGTGCTCGAGCAGATCACCGGTACGGAGGTCTATTCCGCCATCTCCATGCGGGTCCACGAGCGGCAGCGGGCCGAACGGTCGACGCTCGACCTGCTCAGGGTCGAATCCGGCGGCATCAGGGTGTTTGGCGAAGACGAGCTCGCCTCACTCCGCGTTCGCCTCGAACAGCTCGTCGAGTCCGAACGGGCAGGACAATTGCAGCTTGAAAACCTCTCCTCGGCGCTTCGCAGACTCGAAGAGATCGGCAGGCTCGAGGCGGAACTTGCCGGCATCGAAGCTCAGCGGAGCGATCTCGACGATGAGCTTGCAGCCTTTGCGCCGCAGGAGACGCGGCTCGCATTGGCACGACTCGCCGAATCGCTCGCACGCCGGTATGTTCCTCTGGAACTCCAGCGACAGGAGCTGGTTCGCGAGATCGCCGAACTCGCGCTGAACGTGGAACGTCGTGCCATCCTCGACTCGGAAACGAAGCGAAGCGTGCTGCTGCATGCTTCGGCCGACGAGGCATGCAGGTCGGCAGCCGCCGCGTCGGCAGCTGCCCGCCCACTGCATGAGCAGGTCATGGCTCTCGACAGGCAGGTTGCGGAAAAGAGTCGTTTGCTGCAGATGAGGCAGGAGGCGTTCGATGCCGCTGATTCGCAGCTCGCCGGACTCGGTGCCGAGCGTTCAGCCATCGAGGGCAAGCTTGTCGTAGCCCGGAAAGAGCTCATGGAGCTTCAGGAGTGGCTCGATGCGAACAGGGCCGACGCCGGGC
This sequence comes from uncultured Chlorobiales bacterium, assembly GCA_903929135.1. Taxonomy (GTDB): domain Bacteria; phylum Bacteroidota; class Chlorobiia; order Chlorobiales; family Chlorobiaceae; genus Chlorobaculum. Next base: position 76,864 of record CAIYTH010000032.1, on the reverse strand, counting down.
TCGAAACCTCCTTGTCGGGCATGCGCCATGCCTGGCAGGAGCTTCGTGTGTCCTCAGGGCGACAGGTCGAAGCCGATGCCGCGGCTGCCGGGGCGCGCAGCCACATGGAGGCCTGCATTGAGGCGAAAGCTTCCATTGAACCCGCTGCGGCAGCTTCCGGAGTGTGTTTCGCCGAGGCTGATCAGGTCCTTGCTCGGTTGCGTCAGGAGGCGGAGGAGTTGCTCGCCGGAAAAACGAACAAAGCCCTTCGCCTCGAACTCGATGCTTCCAGGGAGCGGGGCCAGCTCCTCGACGGGATCGCGGCCCTGTATGCATCCGGCAGGGAGTTCGCAACAAAGATCGACGTCGTCGATGCAGCGATCCGCGAGTTGCTCAGCCGCAAGAGCCTCGCCGGGGAGAGGCTCGGCCCTGCCCTTCAGCTGCTGCAGGGTGCGGAACGTGAAGTTGCGCTTTGTGAGGCGAACCAGCTGCTCGCCGCTCGCGTCATGAGCTACGAAGAGGATCGTCTCCGCCTTGCCGAAGGCTTGCCCTGCCCACTCTGCGGATCGACCAGCCATCCTTACGCCTCGGGTCTGCCGGCCGGTACTGACGATGTCGATGTGCCGCTTCGCCAGGCGAAAGACTCGATGCACTCCCATGCCTCGACGCTCCAGGACATCGAAAAATCCATTCTCGAGTGCGATACGGCTCTCGGTCAGCACGAACTCCGCCGCATGGAGCTCGATCGTGAACGTGGCGTTTATGCAAGGCGCTGCCTCGAACTGCTCGCCGGCGCAGGCATCGCGTCACACGTCCGCGAAGCCGAGCCTGAAATCCTTCAGGAACGAGATGCAGCCCATGAAAACACCGCACGCCTGGCAAACCTTGTCGAGGCTGCCGACTCGCTCGACGAACGTACCCGACAGGCCGAATCGTTCAGGCAGGTCCTCCTTGATGCGTGCATCGCCGATACGCGCAGCCTCGAGCAGGCAGGGGAACGCGTCGCAGCTTCCGCCGCTGAGCTTCGACGTCTCGAAGAGGCTCAGGCCGCAGCACGAAATGATCTCGAAGCGAGAACGGAGAAGCTCAAGGTTCTGCTGTCGCCCTTCGGCGCAACACTCCCTTCCGACGGCGATGCCGCCAGGCTCATCGATCAACTGGCGTCGAGAAGCGAACGGTGGAGGAGCGGCGAGGAGCGTACCCGATCCCTCAGGGAGGGGATCATCTCCCTGGAGTCCGCGTGCGAACGCATGCTGGTGCAGTCCGAAGCGCTCTTCCGTGACCGGCTGGTGAAACAGGAGGAGGTGAAGGTTGCAGAACGTGACCTTGCCGGTCTCGTCTTACAGCGGAGCGACCTGTTCGGCGAACGCGATCCGGCGGAGGAAGAGGCCCGGCTGGCCGAAGCATCCGATGATGCGCGTCTCCTGCTCGATCGGGCGCGGGATGAGATGGGTCGGGCGCAGCAGGAACTCGGCATCCTCGAAACTGCCCTGGCGACCCTTCAGTCGGGTATTGCCGTAAGGCGGTCAGCGGTCGGAGAGCTTCAGTCAGGATTTATTGCTGAGCTGCAGGCGAACGGATTTACTGACGAACAAGCATTTCTCGCATTCCGTCTTTCGGACGGTGAGCGGGAACACCTCGAACGTGAGGCCGGGGAACTGCAGAACCGGAAACGAGAGCTTCATGCCCGCAGTGAGGATCGCAAACAGCGGCTCAGGCAGGAGCAGGCCGCCCGCCTTGACAACCGTGTTGCCGACGAGCTTGCTGATGGCATACGCAAGCTCCGTGAACGGCTCGGCGCCTTGCTGGAAGAGGTAGGCGTCATCCGCAGGCAGCTTGCCGACAACGAACAGGCGGCCTCAGAGCAGCGCGAAAAGGCTTTAGCCATCGAGGCCCAGTCAGCAGAGTGCCGCCGATGGGATTTGCTGCACGAACTCATCGGTTCGGCCGACGGCAAGAAATTCCGCAACTTCGCCCAGGGGATGACCTTCGAGCTCATGGTTTCCTGCGCCAATCGCCAGCTCGTCCTGATGACCGACCGATACCTGCTTGTCCGGGACCCGGAATCACCGCTCGAACTCAACGTCGTCGATACCTGGCAGGCAGGCGAAGTTCGCTCGACCCGCAACCTGTCGGGAGGGGAGAGCTTCATCGTCAGCCTTGCCCTTGCGCTTGGCCTGTCGCAGATGTCGAGCCGGAACGTCAGGGTCGACTCGCTCTTCCTCGACGAAGGCTTCGGCACCCTCGACGAGGATGCTCTTGAAACAGCCCTCGAAACCCTTGCCGGCCTGCAGCAGTCAGGCAAGCTCATCGGCATCATCTCGCACGTACCGGCGCTCAGGGAGCGCATCTCCACACAGATCCGCGTCGCCCCGCTCACCGGTGGCCGCAGCGCTATTTCCGGACCGGGAATCAGCCGTCGCTGAGCCTGTTGGCCACCCTTTTTTCATCTTAACCATCTCCATTCCCTCTGTTTCATGATGCTCCATGATCATTGAGCGTATGCTGTCGATATGAGTAGCGTAATGTGATATATAGTGTTGCGTGTATACATATATTTTATGTTTGTTTATTTGTGTTTGTGTGTATATTTGACATATCCGGAGTAAATGTGTGATATGTATGGTCCGGCAAAATTTGCCGGGTGAATGTATAAACGGTTCATGCGAGACTCATGGTCCCCCTGAGATTTCAAGGCATGCAGGTGAGCAAGCCCCTCTTTTTCAGCAGTCGTTATCCGGCTGCCTGCGTTATTTATGACGCTCCGCTGAAGATTTGCGTCTACTCGTTCCGTTGCATCGGAACAGATCGATATTCCATTCCGATACACAGACGACTGTTCTGTCCTCCTCTGAAGGTTCCCGACCCGGCTTTAGCGATTTGCCCGGTCGAGGCCTGACAACCATTCATTATCGAACCCAACCCCCACGATGATGAAACCTGCAGGTACACTGAAATGCAAGACACCATGGACGCCTCCACACCGGAAGGCGTCAATCGGCGTTGCTGCGCCAACGCCCATGTTTTCCCTCATTCAAAGCACACGATGAATCATGAACAGGATATTCAACCTCATCTGGTCGACGACCAGGGAACGCTGGATCGTCGTTTCGGAAAAAGTCAAAGGCAACGGCAAGGTTCCCTCGTCGCCGCTGATCAGCCTTGCCGTCGCGGCAGCGATGTTCGCGTCGGGCGGGACGGCGTACGCGCTTGATCCCGGGGCACTGCCCGCCGGGGGTCAGATAACCTCCGGCAGCGGTTCGATCGCCACCAGCGGCAGCTCGATGACCGTGCAGCAGACGAGCCAGCAGATGATCGCCAACTGGCAGAGCTTCAACATCGGCCAGAACGCCGCGGTCCGTTTCAGCCAGCCGAACGCTGGCGCCGCCGCGCTCAACCGTATTGCGGACCAGAACCCGAGCCGGATCATGGGATCGCTCTCGGCCAACGGCCAGGTCTTTCTCATCAACCCGTCGGGGATCATCTTCGGCAAGGGATCGAACGTCAATGTGGGAGGTCTGGTGGCCTCGACCATGTCGATCTCGGACAGCGACTTCAACGCCGGAAATTACCGGTTCACGCGCAACGGCTCGAAGGGGTCGATCCTCAACCAGGGGAGCATCACTGCGGCTGACGGCGGGCTTGTGGCGCTTCTCGGCGCGACCGTTCAGAACGAAGGTATCATCGAAGCCCGTCTGGGCAGCGTGATGCTCGCCTCGGGAGAAACCGCAACGCTCACGATGGCAGGCAACAGTCTGTACAGCGTAGCCGTCGATCCGGCAGCGGTGGCGACCCTGATCGAAAACAGCGGCATCATCCACGCGGACGGAGGCACGGTGGTGATGCGCTCCTCGACCGCGGACGCCCTGCTCGGATCGGTCATCAACACCTCGGGTGTGGTGCGGGCGTCGAATGTCGCCGAAAAGAACGGCACCATCGTGCTCGAAGGGGGAACGCTCCTGAACAGCGGCACCCTCGACGCCGGCCGGTCGGTCACGATATCGTCCACCGGCACGTTCATCGACACCGGCGTTACGACTGCCGGCGACGGCACGAACGGCGGCGCCATCACGGCAAACGTCAGAAACCTCATCGCCGCAGGCACGTGGAGCGCGATCGGCACGGCCTCAGGAGGCCACATCGCCCTCAACGCGATCGGCACGGTCGAACAGGTATCGGGCTCAAGCTTCAGGGCTGACGGAGGGTTTTCGGGCGGAACAATCACCCTGAAGGCAGGCACGGGGCTCTACCTCTCCGGCCTGCTCAGCGCGAGCAGCACGTCGGGTAAGGGTGGCGAGATCACGATCACCGCCCCGCAGACGGTGGTGGCCGGCGCGGCGATCCACGCCGACGGCGGCACGGGCGGCGGTCGCATCCGGATCGGCGGCGGCTGGCAGGGCAAGGACAGCGACGTCACGAACGCCTCGACCACGGTCATCACCGCCCCGAGCGTCATCACGGCGAACGCTGCTTCGCAGGGCGACGGCGGCACGGTGGTTGCCTGGTCCGAATCCTCCACGGCCGTTGCCGGCAGGATCGAGGCCGACGGGGGAGCATCCGGGGGCAACGGCGGCAGGGTGGAGGTGTCGAGCCACGACCTGCTCACCTGGGGCGGCGCCATCTCGGCAGCGACGCACGGCGGCGCCCGCGGTACGATCCTCTTTGACCCGAAGAACATCACGATCGACACGGCAGGAAGCTCGACCCCCTTCAGCGTGATTCCCCTCGGCGGCTTCACCGCCGGCTCGGGCACTCAGACCGGATCGGGCGGCACACTGGAGCTGCCGAACGGCAACATCGTGGTGGCGAGCTCCTTCGACGACACGGTGGCCACCGATGCCGGAGCGGTGCGCCTCTACAAGCCCGACGGCACGCTCCTGTCGACCTTCACCGGCACGAATGCCAACGACCGGGTGGGAACCTATCTGGTCGCGTTGACGAACAACGGCCAGAACACCGGCAACTTCGTGGTGGCTTCTCCCCACTGGAAGAACGGCGCGTCGACGAATGCCGGGGCGGTGACCTGGTTCGACGGCACGGCTCAGGTCACCGGCACCGTCACCTCCCTGAACAGCCTGGTCGGCACACAGGTGGACGACCAGGTTGGAGGCAGTACCTACACTAACACGATCGCCACCCCGAACCTCACCTATGAATATTCGGCAGTTGCTCCGCTGACGAATGGGAACTACGTGGTGATGTCGTACTTGTGGAACAACGGCACGTCAACCGCCGCCGGCGCGGCGACGTGGTGTGACGGCAGCAACGGCTTCATCGCGAACTCAAGTTCGAGAGGTGGAGCCGTCACCTCCCTGAACAGCCTGGTGGGCACGAAGGTGGACGAAATGGTCGGTTGGACAGTGCCGCTGACAAATGGAAACTACGTGGTGATATCGACCTGGGCCAACGGCACTGCAGCAGCAGCAGGTGCGGCAACCTGGGGGGACGGCAGCACGGGCGGCACGCGCCTGGTCGGCGCCATCACCTCCCTGAACAGCCTGGTGGGCACACAGACGAATGACAATGTCGGCTGGTACGGAGCACTTGCACTGACGAACGGCAACTACGTGGTGTTGTCGCCCAACTGGGCCAACGGTACGGTAGCTGCCGTCGGCTCGGCGACCTGGTGTGACGGGAGCAACGGCTTCATTGCGAACTCAAGTTCGAGAGGCGGCACCATCACCTCCCTGAACAGCCTGGTGGGCACGCAGAAAGACGACCAGGTCGGCACTGGTGGAATCAGCCTTACGAACGGTAATTTCGTGGTCTGCTCTGGGTACTGGGCCAACGGCACTCTGGCGAACGCCGGTGCCGCGACCTGGGGTGACGGCAGCACTGGCGGCACGCGCCTCGTCGGCACGATCTCCTCAACCAACAGCCTGGTGGGAACGCAGAAGAACGACGAGGTCGGCGGGTGGGGAGATGCGCTCACGAACGGGAACTACGTGGTGGAATCGACTGCCTGGCACAACAATGGCACGTCAACCGCTACTGCCCTTGGCGCGGTGACGTGGGTGGACGGGAGCAACGGGTACATCGCCAACTCCAGCTCGAAAGGGGGCGTTGTCTCCTCCACCAACAGCCTCGTCGGGGAACGTGCGGGAGATCGGATCGGCTATTATGTAACCCCGCTGACGAACGGCAACTACGTGGTGGACTCGCTCTACTGGCAGAACCCCGCCGGCAGCAAGACGTGGGCCGGCGCGGCTACCTGGGGTGACGGCAGCACAGTCGGCACGCGCCTTGTCGGCACCATCTCCTCCACCAACAGCCTGGTGGGAACGCAGACGTCCGATCTGGTCGGTTACGGAGTGACTGCGCTGGCGAACGGCAACTACGTGGTGAGCTCCTTCTGCTGGCATAACACCTCCAACGTGTCGGTCGGTGCGGTGACGTGGGTGGACGGGAGCAACGGGTACATCGCCAACTCCAGCTCGAAAGGCGGCACCGTCTCCTCCACCAACAGCCTTGTCGGGGACCAGCGTGCCGATTATGTCGGCGCAGGGGCGGTATGGAATCGGCATTATAATGGTGGTAATAGTGGTAATGGTGTCTACGCCCTCTCGAACGGCAACTACGTGGTCCTTTCGACCTACTGGCACGGTGACGGAACGCTGGATCCCTATTACGGCTGGCCGGAGCTCGTCACCCCCCATGGCGCGGTGACGTGGGGGGACGGCAGCACGGGCGGCACGCGTCTGACCGGTGTGGTATCATCGGAGAACAGCATCGTCGGTGCGACTGCGGGTGACATGCTCGGCTACGGCGGCCTGACCGTGCTCACGGTCGGCAGCCTGAAGGACAGCATCGTGCTCTCGTCACCCTACTGGTCCTCCGACGGCACGATGGCGAACAACGCCGGCCGTGTGGATATCCTGACGCCAGCGGCGCCCGGCCAGGGTTACGCCGTCAGCCCTGCCTCCGACAACACCTTCAGGCCGTCGCAAATCACGGCGATCCTGAACGCCGGAGCGGACCTGGTGCTACAGGCCAGCAACGACATCACGGTGAACTCGGCGATCACGGCCAACAACCCGTCGGGTAACGGCGGTGCGCTGACCCTCCAGGCGGGCCGCAGTATCCTGCTGAACGCCAGCATCGTCACCGACAACGGCAACCTCACCCTCATCGCCAACGACAACGCGTCGAACGGTGTAGTGGACGCCTGGCGCAACGCAGGTGCGGCCACGATCACCATGGCCGCCGGCGCCGCCATCAATGCCGCCACCGGCATCGTCGACATCGAACTGCGGGCAGGTACGGGCAAGACGTACGCCACCAGCGGCGACATCACGCTCGGCTCGATCACGGCCGGCTCCATCAAGGCGATGAACCTCGGCACCACCGCCGGTTCGGGCATTACGCTGGACGGTGCGCTTACGGCCTCCGGCACCGGCACGGCGATCGAGCTTTCCGGGCAGGATTTCACCAACAACTTCGGAGCCACGGCGCTCTCGACGTTCAGCGGCCGGTGGCTCGTCTGGTCGGGCGACCCGTCAAGCGACAGGAATGGCGGACTTGTGAACGACTTCACGCAGTATGACGCCGCCCGGGGAACCTCAACCGTCCTCGGCAGCGGAAACGGATTCCTCTACACGACGGCGCCCACCATCATCGTCTCGCTCACCGGAGGGGTCGGCAAGACCTACGACGGCAGCGGCAACGCGACGCTGTCCGCCGGCAACTATTCCTACATCGGCAATATCAATGGCGATACGGTCGTGCTGAACAACCCAACGGCAGGCAGCTACAACAGCAAGGAGGTCGCCACCGGCAAAACGGTGACGGTGAGCGGACTCTCCATCAACTCGGCATCGAACGGTTCGGCCACGGTCTACGGATACCGTCTTGCCGCGACCGCCGCCAGCGCCGATATCGGCACCATCACGAAGAAGGAGTTGATGCTGGACGGAGTCGTGGTGCCGGGCAAGGTCTATGATGCAACGACCGCCGCGACCATCTCCGGATCGATCATCGGGGTTGTCGCCGGAGATGAGGGCGTCGTCTCGTTCATCGGCGGCGGCAGCTTCAGCGACAGGAACGTCGGTACGGGCAAGAGCGTGCTGGCGGAGTTGAGCCTTGTCGGCACGGGGGCGGGCAACTACTCGCTGACGCAGCCGACAGGTCTCTTTGCCGACATCACCAGAGCCAACCTGACGGTCACGGGCCTGACGGCACAGAGCAAGTTCTACGATACGACAACGGCCGCGTCCCTCAGGGGAACAGCATCGGTCAGCCCGTTCATTGGCGACAGCGTCACCCTTGGCGGCACGCCGACGGGGAGCTTCGCCAACCGCTTCAGCGGATTCGCCAAGCCGGTGACGGTGACCGGCAATACGCTCGGCGGAAGGGATGCCGGCAACTACAGGCTGGTCCAGGCGCAGGGGCTGACGGCGAACATCTATCCGCTGGAGAGTTCCGGGGCCGTCGTGAATGTCAGTGCGCCACAACTGCAGAGCACCACGTCCGACAGCCAGAACTCCACGTCGCAGGGCTGGAGCCCCTCGCTGCAGGGCTGGAACAACTTCGCACAACTCGGTGAACTGAAGGTCTCGTATTCCTCTTTGACCTCCTTCACTTTGCAATAACCGGGGATCGCCTGATAGCATGATCAAACAACGCTAATTATCCAGACTCATGTCCAAATCAAGAACTCTTCGCATGCTTTGCATAAGCATGATCCTTTCGTCCTTTGTCCCGGAGCTGCAGGCCGCGGCTCCCGACGCCGGAACCATCCAGCGGGATGTCGAGCGTAAAACCCCATCGGTGTCCCGGCCGGAATCGCCAACGGTGATCAAGCTTCCCGGCAAAGCTGCTGTTTCGGGCAACGTGGGTGCCCTGAGGTTTACGGTCAGGCGTTTCGTTATCGAGGGGGCGACGCTCATCAGTGAGGCGTCGTTGCAGGCAGAACTGTCAGGATTGATCGGCAAGTCACTCACGCTCGATGAGCTCAATGCCGGGGTTGTCCGAATCATGTCGGCTTACAACCGTGCAGGATATATCGCCGAGGCCTATGTTCCGGCACAGGAGGTGCATGACGGCGTCGTGACGATTCGCGTGGTCGAGGCCCGGCTCGGCAGGGTTTTCGTCGAATCAAAACCTGGCTCGCGGCTGCGTCCGGATCTTGCCAGGGGCTATGTAACCTCATCTCAACATCCGGGAGAGTATATCGATACCCGTAAACTGGAGCGGGGACTTCGCCTGTTGCAGTCGACGCCCGGCGTCAGTTCGAGTGCGGTGATCAGGCCGGGAACGATGCCCTCCACCGTCGACGCGGTGCTTTCGCTCGACAAAGTTCCATTTGTCCGGTGGAGCGTCGGCGTCGACAACTTCGGAGATGTCTCGACAGGTGAACGAAGGGTAAATGCAGGGGTGAATCTCGAAAGCCCCTCGAGTAACGGAGACCGTCTCTCCCTGAAGGCCCTTCACTCCGGCGGCCTGAACTATGGCAGGTTTCTCTATACCCTTCCGCTTGGGACGAACGGGTTGAGTGCCGGCGTATCGGCAAGCTGGCTTGGATACAAGCTTGGCGGCGATTTCAAGGCACTTGACGCTACCGGCCAGTCGGTTACCGCCGGAGCGTTCGTCGGCAAGACCCTGGTAGCCGGCCAGCATTCGAGCCTGTCGGGGTCGATCGGGTACGACTACAAAAATTTCACGGATGATGTTGCCCAGAGCCGTACTGGTGACAAACATCTGCAGACGGTCAGCATCGGCTTGTCGGGCGGCTGGAGGGACGACTTCATGGGTGGAGGATGGACCGCAGGCAGCGCCTTGATCACGAAGGGCGTTCTCGACCTTTCGAAGGTCGCGGTGGTGAAAACGCTGGACAGCCAGACTGCCGGAACCGATGGGGGTTACAACAAAGCGAACCTGAGCTTTTCAAGGGAGCAGCAACTGGTGCCTGACCGGCTCAGTCTCACGGCATCCGTTACAGGGCAGATTGCCAGCCGGAACCTCGACAGTTCGGAAAAGTTCATACTCGGCGGCCCTTCCGGTGTGCGGGCATACCCGATGAGCGAAGGTGCCGGCGATAACGGCATGCTCTTCACGGCGGAGCTTCGGCACCAGGCGACAAATGCGATTCAACTCTTCGGTTTCTACGACCGGGGTTTCGTGCGTCAACATCTGCATCTGTGGCAGGGTTGGCAGACCCTGGACGGAGAACCGAATACCTACAGCCTTCAAGGCATCGGCGCAGGGCTTCTTCTCAGGCCGTTCCATAACCTGATCGTCAGGGGTACTGTTGCCAAAAGGCTGGGCAGCAATCCGCTTGCCGATGCCCAGGGGCACGACCATGACGGAACGAAGCGCAATCCACGATTCTGGTTGGAGGCTGCATTCATATTCTGAAATGGTTCGCGATGGTGATGCTCCATCGGACTGCAACAGGAGGCTTTTGCGCATGGACGGTCAACAGCACGTGATGACTTCAGAAGATGATCCATTGCAGCATCTTGCCAGATCGGCAGATGCTGCGATGTCGGCCGGCAACTTCAGGTTGGCCGGGGAAGCTTTCCGGAAGATGCTCATCCTGGCCCCCGGGAATGCATCCGCATTTGCCGGCCTTGGAACGGTCGCGGGCCTGCAGGGAGAGCATGGGGCCGCTGCCGAACATTTCGGGGCCGCCTGTGCTCTGGAGCCCGGCAACCCGTTCTATCTCCATAATTACGGCGAAGCGTTGCGGCAGCTTGGCAGGAATCATGACGCAGAGGTCAATTTCAGGAAAGTCATAGCCCTGGCGCCCGGTTTCATCCCGGCTTATGACTCCCTGATTCCCCTCCTCCAGGCGGCCCATCGTCAGGCGCTGCAGCGCACTGACGCGGTTCGATCAGGAGCGTTGGCCCGGGAGCTGGCGATTCTTTCGAGCAACCAGGGCAATGCATGGCTCGATGCACATGATCTTAAGCAAGCCCTCGAATGCTATCGGCGTTCGATTGCTGTTGACCAGGGATATGTCACGGCATGGTCGAACCTGGCCAATGCGCTTCGCTCGGCAGGCAAGAACTGCGAGGCGGAAGAGGCCGGGCGGAAGGCGATCGGGCTCGATCCCGGATTTGCTCCGGCATGGAACAACCTCGGTAACGCCCTGGCGGAACAGGGGCGGCTCGACGAGGCAAGCGCCTGTTTTGATCGGGCCCTTGCATTGAAGCCCGATTTTCCTGCGGCCAGGCACAACCGTGGCGGCGGGATGCTGATGAACCATCTGTATGATCCGGAGATCAGCGAGGAATCCCTGTTCGGGCTCCACTGCCGATGGGGAGAGGGGTATCCGGCCCCGGCCCTTTCCACGGCGATCCCCATCTCTTCAGCCGGGACTCGACTCCGTGTCGGCTACCTTTCGCCGGACTTCAGGACCCATGCCATGCTGCATTTCCTCGAGCCGATCCTTGCCCACCAAGATACTGCGCTGTTCGACGTTACCTGTTATGCCGAAGGGCCGGCAAACGACGAACAGACGAAACGGCTGCAATCCTACGGTCACTCCTGGGTATGGACTCACACGCTTGACGACGCGGCTCTTCGTGAGCGGATCGCCGGGGACCGCATCGACATCCTCGTCGATTGCGCTGGACATACCCAGGGAGGCCGCCTCGAAGCGCTTTCAGCAAAGCCGGCACCGGTCATGTTGAGCTGGATGGGGTATCTCGGTACGACGGGGCTTCCCGCCATGGAGTATCGCCTGACCGACGCCTGGGCGGATCCTCCGGGCCTGACCGAATCGCTGCATACCGAACAGCTGCTCCGAATTCCCGGCGGCATGATGAGCTACCGGCCCCATGTCGCCTCTCCGGAGGTCAGCGGGCTGCCCCTTTTACGCAACGGGTTCGTGACGTTCGGCTCCCTCAACAACGTCAGGAAGATGAACGCGGTGGTTGCCGCTCTCTGGGCAAGGGTACTGCACGCTGTGCCGGGTTCGAGGCTGCTGCTCCAGTCGGGTCATCTTGCCGATGCGGGTACGGTGGGACGCATGAGGGGGATGTTTGAAGCCTTCGGTATCCATGCCGACCGGCTCGATCTTCGCCCTTCATCTACGGACTTTCTTCTTACCTATTCGGAGATCGATATCGCTCTCGATCCAATGCCGTACGGCGGGGGAGTTACTACCTGCGACTCGCTGTGGATGGGTGTTCCGGTGGTCACGCTTTCGGGGTCTCGCCCTGCCGGTCGTCTCTCGGCGAGCATCCTGCACCAGATCGGCCGTTCAGAATGGATCGCCTCGGATCGCGATGGGTATATCGGTATTCTGGCCGGGCTGGCAGCCGACGCTGACCGGCTTTCCGGAATCCGTGCGGGGCTACGCCCGGCGATGACGGCTTCGCCGTTATGCAATGAAGCCGGTTTCGTCAGGCGTCTCGAACAGGTTTATCGTGAACTCATCTGCTGATGCTTCGGATCCGAGCAGAAACGCCCGGATCACAGGTACATCACCGTGTAGAAGAGGTTCTTTTTCATTTCGCTGATGACGAACTGGAAGCTCGTCCGGTTCTTCCACCAGAGCAGGGGGTTCCACCATTCGGGGCTGGTCGGGACGAGGACGAAGCTTTTCGGGCTGCCTTCGAAGGCTCTGGACCAGCTTTTATGCAGACGGAGCAGATGCGGCGGATCGCTGACGATGATTGCGCTTTTCCATCCGTTCTTGTCCATGGTTTCGGCAGCGTTCTCCGCCTCTTCCCAGCTCGATTCGGACCAGGTGTCGACGCTGATGGCACTCCTCGGCACCCCGAGCGCCATGAGCTTCCGCTCCCGCCAGTTCGGGTGGTTTGGCCGGTAGTACTTGCTGTCGATTCCGGTGAGGATGATATTGCCCGCATAACCCGCCTTGTAGAGTTCAGCACCCTTGGTTACCCGCAGCCCCTCGTCACCCCCGAGTACGACGATCACGTCGGATTTGTGAGGCCGGGATGCATGGGTTGAAACCATGAACCCGAGGCTGAGAAATAGCCCTGTGCATAACGTGCTCACGATAATGACGAAAAGCAGGAAAAGTTTGAACAGCGATTTCATTGACTGACTGGCGTTTATTGGCCATGGAAACTGCGTATGGCAGGCAGGGCGGTCATGCGGGTTTGCCGTTGGTTGACCGGGTGTGTCACCGGGAGGGTGCCACTTGCCTCTCAGCCACAAGACATGATGCACACTCTCACTGAATTATCCAACCGGAATCAGACGTTGCGTCCGGTTATCGTGATCGGAGGGGAAACAACAGCGGAAACCACACTCAGATCAACGGCGATAGAGCCTTCAGGATGTTCTGGACAAGCTTGATGAATCCGGTCGCACCGTTGACAAATGCATCCAGCTTGGAGACATTGTCCATTGAATCCTGCAGTTGCTTCATTGCCTTGATCAGCTCCTTTTCCTGCTGCGCAAGTCCTTTTGTGATGGTTTCGAGTTCGGTGCGCTGCAGTTTCAGGTAATTGATCTGGGATTGCGAAACCAGAAGTATCACTTCATGCCGCTTGTCCGGGGGCATTTTGTCGATCTTCTCCTGCCAATCCTGGCTCAGGAGGGTTTCCCTGATCTCGATAAGTTGCGTGAGCGTCTGCTCTTTCAATGCCTCCGGAGCAGAGGGGGGTTGCACTGGCATGACATGAGGGTTTGTTGTGATGCATACCGGTTGCTGTCATCAGCTAAATATAGCCAAACTGTCCGTCTTCCTGACAACATCACCGGGAGTGCGGAAAATTTGTGTCGGAGATTGATCCGGGCGTGTCTCGACGGGAAGCACGAATAAACCGTCTCAAGTTTATGTTCGCAGAGCTAATGACGAAAATATGCAGCCGATTTGATAGATTTATGTACTTCATTTTCATGCGGACATCTCCGGATTCAGCAGCGCCCGCTTCATCAGGTTTCGAGGAGAGGCCGCTGGTGGTTCGTCATGACCGGAACGCCTGTCTGCGGATGTGTTTGCGTTAAATGATTACATTACTACCATATGCTGATCCTCCACAAAATATTGCCCTTGCTGGTGCTGCCTCCGGGGTTATGCCTGTTGCTCATCATTGCTGGCCAGGCTCTTCACCGGACACTCCTCATAAGGATCGGCGCGGGGCTGCTGTTTGTCCTGAGCGTGCCGCTGTTCAGCGATTCGATGATGCGCGTTGTCGAATGGCCCTATCGGCGCATTCCCGTTTCCGGGGTACGTTCAGCCGATGCCATCGTGGTGCTGGGCGGCATGATCTCGCATACCAAGGGTGCTCCGCTCGGGGAGTGGAACGGGGCTGCTGATCGTTTCGACGGAGGCCTCGACATTTACCGTGCCGGCAAGGCCCCTTTGCTGGTGTTCTCCTACGGCGAACAGAGCAATGATTCGCCTCCGGTATCGGAAGGGCAGTTGCTTGAGAGGCGGGCCGTATTGGTCGGTATACCGAAAAAGGCGATAAGGGTAACCGGTTTTGTCGGCAATACCGCGGCAGAAGCTTTCGAGGTGTCCCGGTTGCTTGGCTGCGACAGGGGGCACCCCCGGAAGATCATCCTGGTGACGAGCGCCTTTCATATGAAGCGTGCGACGATGCTGTTCAGCAGGACCGGATTCCTGGTCGAACCCTATCCGGTCGATTTCCGTGCGTCTCAGAGTGATCCGACGAATACCCTGAGTTACATACCCGATCCTGAGAAGCTGGACCTTTCAGCCCTTGCAATGCGCGAGGCGATCGGCATCGGTTACTATACGGCCAAAGCCAGCCTCGAGAACGCCGGATTTCTCAGGCGTCCCTGAGCGTCCGGTTTTCCGGCAATTCACCCTGTTGCCCCTACCTCCCCGGAGTTATCCGTTTTATGGAGTTCTTAGCAGCATCGATGTCAGCAAGCAAAGTATCTATCTCCGCAGGATCGAGCCTGCCTTCTGCAAGTGCGATGAAACTCTCCCTGAGCCTTGATGCCGACCTGGCGGCTGCATCAAGTGCTGTTACGGGCGATTTGCCGTTCAGCGCCTCCTGCCTGGTGCGTTTCCATTCGGAGGGCATGGGGGCTCCTGAAGCATAGGGCTTCATCAGCATGGCGTACTCCCTGATGCCTGCGCTGACGCTGCTGTCGGAGCGCATCTGGATCGACAGGGTCTTGAGGACTGAGAGCTGCAGGTCGAGTTCCCTGACGATCAATGCCCCGTGGAGCCGGAGTTCTTCTTCGAGGACTTTCTGACGGAACGCACCGACGATGAAGGATGTGCCAGTGCCGACGTATTGACCTGCATTCGACTTGCCGAACGAACCCTTGCCGATGACACCACCGACAGCGACCAACGAATCGATCAGCTGCTGGGCATCCCCGGCCACTTGCCGGGGTTGGTCAGATGCGGCCATGCGCGCGAGCAGGAGGAAATAGCTCTTCAGGAGTGAGGCGTGCCTGTCGATCTCCTTCAGTTGGCCGAGAAGGCTTCTGAGTTCCTCGGTATGGGCCTGGTACTGCTGTTGCCGCTCCTGCCGGCTGAGCGGTTCCCTGATGGTCAGCAGGATATCGCTGTCCGTATCGACGGCCAGTGATCCCGCCTGCTCGATGAGCGATCCCATGGAATCTGCGTATTCGCCACCCGCTTTTGCGAAAGCTTCAAAACGGTTGGCATTACGGGCGGCACATCCGTTGAGCAGCATGGCGGCGCATGACGCTGCGACGACCATCCTGGCCGGAGTTTTCATGCTTTGGCTGTTCACTCGTGCCATCCGATCTGACGTTTGATGAGGAAAACGCAACCGTTCAGGAAGATCGTGAGCAGCTGTTTACCGAACACCGCAAGGGTTTCACAGGTGAGGAGCAGGGCGATGAACAGTGCCAGAGCCACCACGATGGCGATGCCCCTGAGAAGCATTCGTTGCAGATGCGTCCTCGATATCCGGAGGATGAGGATTTCAAAACCCTGCCTTACGATCCAGACGAGGAAGACGATGCACAGAAGGGCGAATCCTACGCTCCTGACCGTCGAAGCGGTGTCCGACAGGCTCGAGACGCTGCCGATCAGTGTCCCGCCTCCGACGAGTACCAGTGCGATCAGCGTGGCGAGGTGCAGCCAGTAGCGACCGAGCACATCGGGCATGCTTTTCGGTGTCGAAAAGTCGAGCATGCTGAGCAGGATCTTGTTGAATGCCTTGAGATAGCCTCCGATCTTGCCGAGGATGCCGTTTCCACCGTCAAGGCGGTCGATCATCGAAGAGAGGATTGCAGAACCCCGGCCGAGACGCCGCAGTTGTATCGACGGTTCGATCTCCCGGTTGAAATCGTAAGCGCTCATGAAATGGGTCTTCCAGTCCGGCATACCATCCTTGTCGCCGGGATGCTGTGGCGTCGGGAGCGGACCGTAGAGCAGCTTTTCGCGGATACCTCCGAGCCTTTCGTAGTGGGCCTGGTCTTCTGGTGCCTTATGGCGGGTCTTCTCGAGATCGTCCCTCCATGATGCGGTGGTTTCCATCAGGATGGCATGCTGGGCTTTCAGAATCAGCTCTTTCCTGAATCCGTCGTCGCCCTTATCCGGCAGCATGGCCGTAATGATCCGCTCGGCAGCGTCGAGTCGTCCCCACATCACGTCGTTTCGCCGCCATTGCCGGTCAAGGAATCCCCCGAAGGATGCGGTCGACACTCCGGCGAGCTTGGCCCTCGTTCCGTCGCGGTCGTCCCAGAGCGAGAGAGAGTCGGCGGGGCTGATCCGGAAGACGTCGATCAGGCTTCCTTCACCGAACTCGCCTCCTGAAATGAGCGGAAGCCATGAGCAGTCGTAGATGTCGTAACCGTAATCGTAGATCGACCGCATGCGGCCGGCAAGTTCCGGGTAACTGTTGCCCAGATCAGCGAAGGCGTTGCTCATCGATGCGCTGATCTCCTTCGTGCCTGCGAGGGAGCAGGGGCTTCCATTGGCGCCCCACCCGTCCCTGACGATGGCTTTCGTATGGTCCGTCACCTGCTTGATAAGGATTGCAAACGTCTTACGGTTATGCAGAACTTCATCTCCATCGTGGTCGAAGAGGGCAGCGATCTGGTCGAATGTTTCAGGGAGCACCGGGACGCCTCCGATGCCAATCGATATTTCGGGATGATTGTCGGCGAGCAGGTGTTCAACACGCTCACGGAGTACCTTCGCCTCGTCGGCAAGCGGGTTCCTCACCGGGCCGGAGAACAGGAGCGAGCGCAAGCGGTAGAGCGACCGCAGCGCAGCCACGGTTTTGTGGTAGAATGACCTTACGGCCTGTTCGAGGGTGCTATCCCACTCCGGTTTCGGCACCGTTCCGTCGGTCAGGCCGAACAGCAGTCGATTCGGCGATTGTTCGAGGATGGCCTTCTCGATGGTTCTGCGGAAGAAGTTCAGGCGCCTGATTCTGAAGTCGAGGTCGAAGTATCGGAAAAAAAGGTTTTCGGTTTCGGTCTCCATGAGCAGTGCGGCTTCTTCGCGTGACGACACGAAGAGGGCTGAGCGCCAGGCGGCGATGATCTGTTCGACGGTCTTGACCGTTTCTCGCTGACGTTCGGCGTTCATTGCCCTGATGAGCATGCAAGAGATCTGCTTTGTCGTGTCGTCGATACGTGTGAAATGGTAGGATGGGTAGCTGTCGCCGAGCAGTCTGGACATGCCATCGAAATCCTCAGGCTCTTCGGACAGGGGAGTTTCAGGCACTCCGGATTCGGGTGTGAGCGCTTTCCGAAGGCCCTGCTTCGAGACCAGTCGCCAGAAGAGACGGTCCGCATCTTCGCCGGTTGCTGTACCCTCAGGGAGGGGATTGCTGGAGACACTCCCCGAAAATAGCATCCGGGAGGCCTCAGGTCGGGTTTCGGCAGTGATGAGGGACCCGGATCCTGAAGAGAAGCGCACAAACTGCTCCCTGATGATCGCTTTCAGCTCGTTCTCGTTTTTCGTCTGCAGGCTGTCAAGAATGTCGTTGACGGTTGCGATCCAGTCGTTCCGGCTCGATATTCCTTCAAGTTCCTCGCGGATGGTTTCGTATTGCGGCAGCGAGACTGACGTGGCGACATTTTCGGCGAAGGAGATCTCGCGTGCCTGACGGCGAGTGTCAGGCATCTCGGGCTTCGGGTCGATGAAGATGAGTTTCCGATGGATGGGGCAGTCGGCCTTGCGTGCGTGGATGGACCTGATGGCATGGCCGAACGGGCGGTTGTCGAGGTAGCCGCCGTCTGCGAATGGACGTTTCTCGAGCTGGATGCCGTCATCCACATCGAGGTATGGTCTGAAGAACAGTTCCTGCCATGGCTCCTGCTGCCAGACGGCCCTGTGTTTCCCTCGCGGGCCCTGAAGGTCGATCCAGCTCCTGACATCGTCGATGGTGACCGGTTCGAATGCGCCAGGAAATGAGGAGGTGCATCGCGATGCGAAAGCCAGCATCGGGTCGAACTCGCGCTTGAAATGGTTCAGCTCCTTGTCGCCGCAGTATTCACCGGCACGGTACGTGAATGGGAAGACGTTTTTGTGGATGCGTTCGTTCGCCTGTCCGCCACTCATCAGGATGGGGAGCTGAAGCCCCAGGATGTCTGTGGTCGTCACAAACAGGTCCATGGACTCGACATGCGCATGGTCTGCCAAGGCATTGTCCTCCATGACCGAAAAGGCTTCGAGCAGAAGGCCGTACATTCGCTGACTGTTGAAGAGCGATGTTTTCGGCTCTTTCGGGGTGAATCGCCAGGGTTCTGAAGCCTTGTCGTTGAACAGGGTGTCGATATCACCCTTGTCCAGCCAGGTCCTCTCGAGCGCACTGAGGTTTCCAAGGCCCCTGACAAGGCCTTTTGCAAGGCAGATGCCGTTGATGCCTCCGGCTGACGTACCGGAAATGATGTCGACCACGAACTTGTGCTCGAACGCATTTCCGGTTTTCTTCGACAGGTGCGATGCGATCTCCCTGTAGACCGGAAGCGTACCTTCCTGTAAATCCTGGTTGCCGGAAGGTTTTGAGGTCGAACGGACCAGATTCAGCAGTTCCTGGGCTATTCCGTTCATGTAGACGGCAAGGGAGACCCCACCGTACATGACTACGGCAAATCTGATCTCTTTGACAATAGGATCCGGGGGATTACCGTTTCTCTGATTCACGAAACAGCTCCTTTTGAATGGTTGGCTTGACGGTTCATCACAGAAGAGCGGCCTGAGTGCACGAAAGGTCTGGCGGCCTGGCAGGTGCAATTATTGCTCAAATATACGAAGAGGCAGTCTATTTCTCTGAACATGCGATGAAGGCAGGATGGCTGTACAGCGTAAAAAATCAGGAAAGAAT
The DNA here is from genome assembly GCA_903929135.1 of uncultured Chlorobiales bacterium. Lineage (GTDB taxonomy): Bacteria > Bacteroidota > Chlorobiia > Chlorobiales > Chlorobiaceae > Chlorobaculum. The sequence goes on along the minus strand of CAIYTH010000032.1, from coordinate 57,674 downwards.
GCTTTTTTTACGGAATTAGATATCGTAAAATGCGGTATCAATACAGGCAGGGGCTTTTCTGTTATTGGCCTTAACAGCAATAGGTTACAAGAGATCGCACCTTGAGCAATCATCATACTCCCCATCCATGAAGCACGTAGTGATCGTCGGCGGGGGATTTGCAGGCATAAACGTCGCCAAGTCGCTTGGCAACATGAAGGAGGTCAGGGTAACCCTGATCGACAGAAACAACTACCATCTTTTCCAGCCGCTTTTGTACCAGGTTGCCATGGCGGCACTGAACGGTGGGGAGATCTCCTATCCTCTCCGGAAAATGCTGTCAAAGTACCGGAACATAACCATCTACAAGGGGTCTGTCGAAAATGTAGACCTTCAGAACAGGAAGGTGCAGACCGATTTCGGCGAGATTTCCTACGATTACCTTGTGCTTGCATGCGGTGCCAAGCATCATTATTTCGGGCACAACGAGTGGGAGAATTTCGCTCCCGGCCTGAAAACCATCGGCCAGGCTTCCGAGATCCGGCGAAGGGTCATGGAGGCATACGAACAGGCCGAACGTACGCAGGACCCGACGGATCAGAAGAAGCTCCTGACCTTCGTCATCGTCGGTGGCGGTCCTACCGGTGTTGAACTTGCCGGTTCGATCGGTGAGATGAGCCGCTACTACCTTTCGAAATACTACAAGCATATCGATCCCAAGCAGACCCGGATTTTTGTCGTGCATTCAGGAAAGCGTATCCTGAATACCTTTTCGCCGGAGCTTTCCAGCAATGCTGCACGTGCGCTCGAAAAACTTGGCGTCCAGATATGGACCTCAAGCCGGGTGAGCTGCATCGACAGGAACGGGGTCCAGATCGGCAACGAGCGGATCGAGGCTGCCACGGTTCTCTGGGCGGCCGGTGTCAGATCGTGCAGCATAGGGAAGACCATAGGGTTCGATACCGACAGCGCCGGGCGCATTTCGGTGACCGAAACGCTCTCGGTGACGGGGCATCCTGAGGTATTCTGCGGCGGCGACCAGGCTCGTTTCGAACGTGCTGACGGCGAACCGCTGGCAGGGCTTGCATCCGTTGCGCTTCAGGAGGGCAAGGCGATAGGGAACAACATTCTCCGCGACATCGCCGGAAAGCCGCAGAAGCCCTTCTCCTACCGTGACAAGGGGCAGATGGCGACCGTGGGAAAGAACTATGCCATCGTCGAAAAGGGGCGGTTGAAACTCCATGGGCTGCTCGCCTGGTTCATCTGGCTGCTGGTGCATATTTACTTCCTGAGCGGATTCAAGCACCGCTTTTTCGTCCTGCTCCAGTGGGGTTGGTCATACTTCACGTTCGGGCACGCGGCCAGGATCGTCAACCGTGAATGGCGCTTCTATCCCGAGCAGGTGGACACCGTTAAAGAGGAGGGGGACGCCGAGCAGCAGAAGCCGAAGAGCAACGGAGACGACAACCTGTTCCAGATAGACGGGGAAACATTCCACTCCTTCGGCAGACGATAACCGTATCGTAGCTGAAGGAGGGCTGGTTCGACGGGAGATGATATTCTGGTAAGAGCGAAGGAGCCGAGGTCTTATGAGGCCTCTTCGTTGTCGGCAGATTCCCTGATGAGTTTCTCGAAGTCCTGCTGAAGCAACTGCTCCGGGAGGTCGAGAATGCGTACTCCGGTGGCGAAACGCTTGTCATAGTAGTTCTCGCTCAACCGGTCGCTCGTGATGCCTTTCGAAAGTGAGGAGTGGACGAACAGGCCATTTCCCACGAAGATACCGACATGGTTGATGCGGTTCCGCGCGTTCCGGAAGAAGACAAGATCACCCGGCTTGAGTTCGTTGCGTTCCACCTTCGTGCCGAGGGCAGACATCTCCCTGGATGAACGCGGGAGCTGCATGTCGAATACCTTTCCGAACATGAACCTTACGAATCCGGAGCAGTCGAATCCTGCAGGCGTGGTGCCGCCAAAACGGTAACGGATACCCAGGTATTGCTTGACATCCGAGAAAAGGGCGTTGACGCGGCTTGCCGGTGCTGAAACCAGCGAAGAGGATGCAGCATCACCGGAAGCCGAGGCGAAATCCGAGGCAAGCAGGGACGGTGTATTGAAAAACAGGGAAGCGGAGAGTGTTCCTGCAAAGAGGAACGGCTTGAAGCACGAAGTGCCAAGTCGGGAAAGGTGCTGTCGTCGCATAGGCAAATTGCGTTTGTCTGCTTCTGTGCAGCATTGCTCCCGATGCTCATTCATCAGGGATCAAAATTTCTACTATCTTTTAACTAACGACTCTTTTTCCTGAAATCCAAACTCATATGTCCGCAGATACATCATTATTCTAGGTGTCTCTTCTTTTTTTCCTTAACGGAAGTGAACTTTTTTTCAGGAATCCACCGAGTTCCCTTCCGATCTTCTGCACGGCCGACTTGCTGAACGAGAATGGGTTTGCCACGATATCGCCATAACTCTCAACGAGTTCCCTGGATTCGAACTGGGCAGGATAGAGCACGATCTTGCTGAGGTTGCCGAAATGTTTTTCAAGTTTGTCCGGTACCAGGTCGAAAACGGGTTTGTAGGAAACCGATTCAGGCCGCGCTCCGATGAAGACGAAAATATCGTCATCCCGGATTTGCGCCGTTTTTGCCGAAACATCTTCCCATTCCCTGAAGTTCTTGTATGATTCGAACCCGATGGCCACACCGGACTGGAGATTCCTGAGTGTTTCGATCACGGCCGCACGGCTTTTTTTCTCGCAATGGAAGAGAACCGGGATACTGAGCTCCTGAGCCAGTATGGAGATTTTTGCGATCCACTGCTCAAATCCCTTTTCCATTTCCGCGAAAGGGGGGCAGACCACGACGATTCTGCGATGCAGGGCGATCGGCCTCGTGAAATGGCAGATAAGGGTGGTCTTGCTCGTGCAGTTGACGATGCCTTCGGTTGCGTCGTTGATCATCCTGTCGATGAAGCCCCGCTTGTGCGGCCAGCCGAAGATGATGATATCCGACATGAGTTCCTTGGCCGTCCGGCTGACTCCACTGCAGATGTTGTAGTCGATGGTGGCGATGACGTTGAGCCTGGCGTCTACTGATGCGGCATGGCTGACCATGGGATCAAGTTCGTTCCTAGCGCGCTGCACGTTCAGTTCGGCCTCCTCGTCGTTGGGCACCACAGTCAGCAGGGTCAGTGGGTGGGGTGACTGTTTTTCCTTGATCAGCATGGCCAGCTCGAGGATCTTTTCAGAGGCTTTCGCATCGGATATCGGAAGCAGGATTCGTTCGCTGGTCGCGTCGCGCTCGATTCCGTTTTCCGGGGGCTCCTGGGAGCCTTCCAGTACGATGCGTTTGGCTGCACGCTCGGTGACGAATGATGCCACGATGCAGGTTACCAGGATGAGCAGGATGGTCCCGTTCAGGATGTTCAGGTCGAGGATGCGCGCCTTGTAACCCACGAGGATAACCGCGATCGTGGCTGCGGCATGCGAACTGCTCAGCCCGAAGATCAACTTCCGCTGGGATGGAGTGTACCTGAAGAGCTGCTGGGTGAAAAAGGCAGCCGCCCATTTGCCTGCCAGCGCTACGATGGTCAGGGTGACGGCGATGATGATGGCCATGGGGCCGTTCAGCAGCACCCGCATATCGACGAGCATGCCGACGCTGATCAGGAAGAATGGTATGAAAAGCGAGTTTCCGATGAACTCGATGCGGTTCATCAGCGCCGAGGAGTTGGGGATGAGCGGGTTGAGGGCCAGGCCGGCAGCGAAGGCTCCGACGATCGGTTCGATGCCGGCGAGTTTGGCAAGGAACGCCGAAAAGAACACTGCGGCCAGTACGAATATGTAATGTGAGTGTTTTTCGCTTTCGAGCTTGCTGAAGAACCAGCGGGCCACAGCAGGTACGACAAGGAATATGATGGCAGCGAACACCATGATGGAGATGCCGAGCCGTATCCAGAAATCGTTGTCGACCGTACCCTGGGAGTACCCGAGGATGATGGCAAGTATGATCAGAACGGCCGTGTCGGTCAGGATCGTTCCTCCAACCGTAATGGCAACGGCCTGGTTTTTCGAGACCCCCATGCGGCTGACGATCGGATAGGCGACCAGGGTATGGGTTGCGAACATGCTGGCTGTCAGGAAGCTCGCGCTGACGTCATAGTTCAGGAGGAAATGGCAGACCGGATAGCCGATGCTTATCGGCAGGATGAAGGTCAGCAGTCCGAAAAGGATGCTTTTGTACCTGTTCTTCCTGAACTCGGTAACGTCAAGCTCGAGGCCGGCGATGAACATGATGTACAGGAGTCCGATGGTCGAAAAGAGCTCCACAGCGGAACTTTTTTCCAGCAGGTTGAGGCTGTGCGGACCGATAATCACGCCGGACAGGATGAGGCCGACCGTTCCGGGTATGTTGATGCGTTTGAGAAGGATCGGGGAGAGGAGGATGATGAACAGTACGAGCGAAAAGACGAGGACCGGATTGGTCAGCGGCAGTTTAAATTCCTGGAGCAGCTGCTCATAATAGGGTCCCATACGAGTAGAGGCGGCTGGATTTGATCCTGGTCCGGGTGACGCCTGAGCTGGTTCGTGGGGGGCGCTTTGCGACGATCCGGGACGTCGGCATGGGGGCCGACCGGGTGAAAGACTTTTGTGCAATGTAAACATTTTGTCCGAATTGCACTGGTCCGGGTTATCACTGTCCCTTCCCGGATGCAGGACAGTGAGTCAGGATGTCGTCAGGCATGCTGCGGCAGCGGGCTTCGCACCCATGATTCCGCTTCGAGGTAATCCTTGAAAATTCTGATGCTGAAGGGAGCCCTGCCGCGACGAGGTGAAGAGATGCTTGAGAGTGCAGCGTTCAGCCCACGGCTGGCGACGATTGCTGTGCGAGATCTGGCAGTGGAAGTTCTTGATTTATCACGCATGCCGGATATGATCGAGAACAGCGTGTTGTAGCTCAATGCAGGCTCGCAGCCGTCGAAGCTCCAGATTTCGTTCTTGTTTTCGTTTTCGAGCAGCAGGGAAAGGTTGTTGACCGAACTGCGAAGCACGGCTTCGTTCAGGATGCCGGAAAAATTGACCAGGATATACGTGCCTTTGTTGTTGACCGTAAACATGAGAGTACCTCCATGTTTGGGGTTGAGGGTGCATGCGGTCGTTCGGTTTTCGATGACGGCCGCTTTATGACTCGAAGTATTTTGCAATTATCATGCCGAAAAATCGGCAATTTTTGTTAAGATATTATAGTGGAATGTTTTGGCTGAATTTATCGTGGTGTTTGCCAATTGATTTTTCGGCATCTGAGATGCAGATAAATTGTTGATATTCTCAACATGAGATTAACTGTGAGACCTGGCGATGCGGTCAGGAACGGTTCGCTGGGTGTGGTTGTGACCGGTGGAACGTCGGGACTTGGCAGGGCTATGGCCAGGGCGTTTCTCCTGGCCGGCGACCGCGTCGTGGTCTGTGGTCGCGACCCGGCCCGGCTCGATGCGGCGGTCAGAAAGTTGAGGTCGGCGGTTCCGGGCTGTGAGCTTCACGGCCTGGTCTGTGATGTTTCATTACCCGAAGATGTATCCGCTTTTGCCGCTTTTGCCGTTTCGAAGCTCGGCATTGTCGACCGCTGGATCAACAACGCAGGTACCGCAGGTCGCTTCAGGCGAACGCTCTGGGAGCTTGATCTTTCAGACATCGACGAGACATGTCGCACAAACCTCTCCGGAACCTTGATGCTGTGTGCCGAAGCCGTCAAGGTCATGAGACGCCAGCCTTTCGACGGTTCCGGGCCTCCTTTCCATATATTCAACATGGGCTTCTCGCTCTCAGGCGTCCGCGCTTCGCCGACCGCCATTCCGCATCGCTCCTCGAAACGCGCCGTTGCACTTACTACTGAATTTTTACGCCGGGAGCTGAAATCAGCCGGAATCGATTCCGTCGGCGTGCATGAACTGAGTCCGGGCCTTGTCCTGACCGGCCTTCTGCTGAAGGATGCCGGTTTGCGGGAAAGGCGGCTTTTCAATGCTGTCGCCGATACTTCGGAACGGGTAGCAGCGGTGCTTGTTCCCCGGATCAGGTCTGCGAGGGGGGTGGGCGGATGCATCAGGTTCCAGCCCGTTATCCTGATGCTTGCAAAGCTTCTGGCATCCATGTCCGGTTTTGGCAAGCGGCGCTTTTTCGATGATGACGGGCATCGGCGAAGCGTTGTGAGAAGAGATGCAAAATGATCATTCTGACCGGTTCAAGGAACAGAAATGCCCTGAGGCCTGTTATTGTCCTAGCAACTGAACGTCAAGTGTAACGATCAATCGTCAACCATATCGGGAGAACAAGATGAAAGGACATCAGAAAATCATCGACAAGCTCAATGACCTGCTTTCGGATGAACTGACAGCCATCAACCAGTACATGGTGCATTCGGAAATGTGCGACAACTGGGGGTATGAAAAGCTGCACAAAGCTGAGGAAAAAAGGGCTATCGATGAAATGCGGCATGCCGAGAAGCTGATTTCGCGCATCCTTTTTCTCGAAGGAATTCCTGTTGTCAGCAATCTCAAGAAGGTCAGCATCGGAGCTGCGGTAGACGCCCAGCATCGCAACGATCATGCATCCGAGACCGACGCGATAGCGTCCTACAATGACGGTATCAAGCTCGCTGTGGAGCTGGGTGACAACGGTACCAGGGAAATTCTCGAGTCGATTCTCAGGGACGAGGAGGCCCATATCGACTGGATCGAGGCACAACTCGATCAGATCGGGCAGATGGGCTTGCAGATTTATCTGGTCGAGCAGCTCGATTGAGCAAGCATACCCGGGCCCCGGGCTTCAGCCCTCTCACATTCAGGAGGGTTTTAACCCGACGGACACTCGTTCCTGAAATTGTCATCAATTGCCCCGGGCTTCAGCCCGGGGATGTGGGCAAAAAGGAGAAATGAAAAAACCGCCTTTCGAGGGCGGTTTTTTCGTTCATCCTGAGGGGCGAAATCAGAAGATCATGGCGGTGGCCCGGGCGGCCTGGGCGATGAACAGGTCCATCCAGTCGGGACCGGAACACTTCTCTGCGAGAACAACGGCAATGTGCTTTGCTTCGACCCCCATGTCCCGGTTGCGGCCAAGCCCCTGAACGCACGAGGGGCAGTTGGTCAGGATCGTGACAGGCGCCCCGTGAGCGATGGCCTCCTTCAGGGCATCGCGCTTGCGGTGCAGCATCGAATCGGTGATGTCCGGCCTCGACAGGGAGAGCGTCCCTGCTTCCGAGCAGCAGTGGGGCACTTCCTTTACCGTCGCGAATCCTCCGACATCCCGAAGGAGGTCGCATGCCTTTCCTGAAAGCGAGTCGTGGCAAGGTGCATGGTACAGATAACCGGGGGTGTTGCCTTCCACACGCAGGCCCTTTTCGTAGGCGTAACGCGATACGTCCATGATTTTTTCACCGAACAGCTTGCCGGTTTCAATGCTCTCGAGTCCTTCACGGCAAGTACCGCAGGAGATCACGCAGGCGTCGATGTCGAGGTAGGAGAACATCTCACGGATCTGGCTGAACATCACCGTGTTTCTCAGCACGATTGATGAGTACTGGTCGCTCTTGGCGTTCACGTGTGCCGGGAAGCCGCAGCAAAGGAACGGAGGTGGAAGAATCACTCGTGTGCCGGTTTCGAGCAGGATGTGGATCGCGGCCATTGAGATCGACGAATGCAGCCGTTCTGAACCGCAACCGGGGAAGTAGAAGACGGTAGAGGTTGCTTCGGCATCAGAAGGCTCGAAGACAAGCACCTGGTCGTCATCGCAGTCCGGCAGGAGGTCGCGCAGTGTCTTTTCCGGAACCGCCGGCACCGCAGACCGCAGGAGGCGCAGGGGCGGGATGGCCTGGGCGTCCTCCGTGGACTGTATCGGGGCGGTCAGCTTCGTGCCTGCCCGCTGTACGGCACCACCGAGCCTCACAACCGTGTTCCTGAACATGCGGTTGAAGAAGGGGGAGCGGTTCTCAAGATATTTCAGGGTCAGGTTCGTGATCGCCGGCGAGTTTTTGATGCCGCGCGCGACAAGGATTTCCCGTTCGAGGATCGAGACTTCTCCCGTATCGATGTCCACCGGGCAGGGTTTCAGGCACTTGTGGCAGATCGTGCAGTGGTCAGCCACCTCCTCGAGCCACTGCAGCAGCTCGAAGTCTGTCGACCGTTCACGCTGTGCGTCATAAAGAAGCGCCTCGATGAGTGAACCGATGGCCAGGTTCTTGTTCCGGGGATGGTAGAACATGCCGCGGGCAGGATAGTAGACGCAGCAGTCCGGCTTGCATTTGCCGCACCGGATGCAGAAGTCGACCCTCTTCGAGAGTTCTTCCAGTTTTCCCCTTTTCAGGATGTGTGCTTCCAGCTCCAGGAGGTTGAACGACGGGGTGAAGATATGGTTCAGTGCCTCGTAATCCTCCAGCTTGCCCGGGTTCATGATGCCGTCGGGATCAACTTCACGCCGGTAGGCCGACAGCTCCTCGATGCGTTCCCGGTCCATGTACTTGAGCTTCGTCACACCGATGCCGTGCTCGCCGGACACGACGCCTCCCAGCGAGATCACTCTTTCCATCACCTTGTCGATCACCAGGTTCGCCCGGTCAAGCATCGGACGGTCGTTCGACAACACCGGTACGTTCACATGAACGTTGCCGTCACCGGCATGCATGTGTGTCGCAAGAACGATGCGGCGATCGCGAACATACTGATAAGCCTTTTCGATCGTGTCGAGGGTCTTCGGGTAGCCCCGGAACAGTTCGGCGAGTTCGGTGCGGAACTCCTGCTGCAGCGTCAACGAGCGCAGCAGCAGCGGATCGGCTGTTTGCAGCCTTTTACGGATCAGGTCGCAAAGGCCCAGCCCAGCCGGTATTTTGGCTTCAAAGGGCGACAGGCTCTCCCTCTTGCTGCTCGCGTGCAGGATCGATTCGATCCGTTCGATGTAAAGGCCCTGCGAATGCCGCTCCTCCTCGATGTTCAATTCGTCGATGAATCGTGCGAAAACGGCCAGCTGTTCAATGGGGATCACGATGTCCTCGTTGAGCTTGAACGCATTGGTGCGCTTCGCGATCGCACCGAGCTTCTTGCGGTCGGCCCAGAAAACGGTTGCCTCAGCATCGTCGCGAGCCTCGAACATCAGTGTGTTCGGATGCTTTTCAAGCAGGTCCCGCACACGTTCGACACCGGCTTCGACCTCTTCCGGAGCGTGGCCGGCGATGTCGATCAGCAGTACCGCTTTCGGTGTCTGGGGCCTGGTGGCCTTTACCTTGTAGTCGATTGCCCGGATGTATTCGTCGTCGAAATGTTCAAGCGCGAGAAGCGTCTCGTGCTCGACGTTCTGGTACGGGAACGACTTCGACAGTTCGACGATCACGCGGCTCGCCTCATCCATGTCAGGACCGAAGAACTCGAGGCAAAGCGTACGCTTCTCCTCGTACTTCGGGTAGAGCACGAAGGTGGCCGAGGTGATAACGCCGTCGGTGCCCTCCTTCTGCAGGCCGGGAACACCGCCGAGCGCCTTGTTCGTGATATCCTTCCAGAGGCCCTGCTTGCGGATTTCAGTTCCGCGAAGCGTGATCCGCTTCAGAGGAGCTCCGTGCTGGTCCAGCACTTCGTAGGTTACCGTGTCCTCGGGCAGGATCTTGCGAAGCTGGTGGTCGGTTCGTCGAACAGTCCAAAGTTTGCCTCCCGGCATGGCGATGCGCCATTCCAGGAGGTTGTCGATGCAGGTTCCCCACTGGACGGCCATCTTGCCGCCGGCATTTTCAGAGATGTTGCCTCCGATGGTGCAGGCCCATTCGCTCGTCGGGTCGGTTGCGAACACCAGGCCGTGCTCGTCGGCGTGATGCATGGCGGCCTCGGTGATGACTCCCGCTTCCACTTCGATCACCGCAGCGGATACGGAATGACCGTCGCGCAGGTGGAACATGTGATGCTGTATTCCGCGGATGTGGTTCAGCTTTTCCGTATTGATGATGATGCAGTCCGAGCGCAGCGGAACGGCCCCGCCCGTAAGCCCGGTACCGGCGCCGCGCGGGATGACCCTCAGGCCGAGTCTGGCGATGGCCCCGATCAGCGGCGCAACCTGCGACTCCTCGTCGGGAGTCACGACGGCAACGGGGAGGTAGAGTCGCCAGTCTGTTGCGTCGGTAGCATGCGCCACAAGCGAAAAGGGATCGAAAAGCACGTTCTTTGCCCCGACGATCGGGGCCAGTTCACGCTTGATCTTCCGCCGATATTCCGGGATCATCTCGATTTCGGCCCGGAGCTTTTCCAGCTTGGCCCTCAATGTCTCGACGATAGCCATGACCCTCGGTTCACCGTTGGCTGACGATACGATGGTTTCGAGGTCCTTGCGTGCATAATCGAAGATCCTCACCCGGCGGGGCACCGAATCGATCAGCTCCTGGAAGAGATAGGCGTTGCGGCCGTGGATCAGGATATCGCCCAGGATCTGCATCAGCAATCGGGCAGAACGGCCGGTCACACGGATATCACGCAGTTCATCAAGCTGCTTCAGGACCTGGTCGCCAAGGATGAACGATATGGCCTGGCGGTCACCGGCAGATGTATAGTTGTAGGGTATCTCTCGCCGTGCGGCAGACTCGGTACGCACGGCGTCAAGCTCTTTATTGATCGTCATAGGTATGGTTTGGGTACACATGATTCAGTTGGCATGCAAGAGCATGAAACCGGGGTTCCCGGATCAGCTTGTGCCGTTACATAATATAACGAAAGTCTTCGTAAGTCGTTCCCCTGCCGTTAACCCTCCTGACCGGAAGGAGTATGTGATTGCCCTCCTCCGTTGCAGGTAAAACGTTCTGGCGTCCGATGCTGCAGAGGGATCTGAATTCATGGGATGAACTGGGCAGGATCAGGCAGGAGGAAATCACCTGACAGAGGTTATGCTGCGGATTCAGGAGGCGTTGGATGCAGACGGCCCTCTCGGTCTGTTCCATCACTTCGGAGCAGAGAGGGCCGGCAACCCGGCATTAACCTGGAGGATTGTCCAGCAAGCGTTTGACGGCACGGTTGAAATCGCTGAAGGTGAATGGTTTCTGTATGTAGTTGATTCCGGTTTTCAGCATGTCGTGAAAGTCTATCATCTCCTCGGCGTATCCGGTCATGAACAGGACTTTCAGCTTCGGATCGTTCCCGACGAGCCTCTCGCATAACTCTATGCCGTTCATTGACGGCATCATGATGTCGGTGACCAGAAGATCGATGTTTCCATGGCATTTACGGGCGATATCCAGGGCCGCTTCGGAGCTGGAGGTTGCCATGACCTTATAGCCGCTTTTTTCGAGGACATGTTTGGTCAGCTTGAGTATTTCAGGTTCATCTTCGACGATAAGCACCGTTTTTCGGGTTTCTTCGATTGTGGCGACCGATTCATCCGCAGTTTCGGTCGAACCGGCTTCGAAAAGCGTCGGGAGAAAGATGTCGAAGGTGGTGCCCTGCTGTGGTGAAGTGTGGCAGTCGATGTATCCGTTATTCTGCTTCACGATGCCGTAAACCGTAGACAGACCGAGCCCGGATCCTTTGCCTACCTCCTTGGTGGTGAAATAGGGCTCGAAGATATGAGGCAGCACCTGCTGATCGATGCCGCATCCCGTATCGTGGACAGAGAGCCGGGCATAGCTGCCAGGGGTATGGCAGATGTGACCGCTGACGCAGTCGGTGGCATCGACACTCAGCGATCCGGTCTCGATGGTGATGACGCCGTTCCCGATGATTGCGTCGCGTGCATTGACCAGGAGGTTGGTGACGATCTGGTCGATCTGCGAGGGGTCGATGCTGATCCTGGATCGTTTGCCGTCCGGATGCCAGTCGAGACGGATGTTTTCCCTGATAAGAGACCTGAGCATCGGGTAGATGCTTTCGATCGAATCGTTGAGTTCGAGAGATTGCGGAACCATGACCTGCTTGCGGGCAAACGCGAGAAGCTGGTGGATCATTTGCGCAGAACGCACGGCCGATTTGCGGATGGTTTCGAGGTTTTCATGAAACGGGTGACTTTCGGTGATCTGGTCGATGAGCAGCTCCGCATGCCCGAGAATGGCTGCCAGTACGTTATTGAAGTCGTGGGCGATGCCCCCGGCGAGCTGTCCGACCAGCTCCATTTTCTGGGCCTGCTGCAACTGGCCCTGCAGTTTCTCGCTCTCTACGGCAGCCTTGTTGCTTTCGGTGACATCGGTCGCCATCAGCAGAATGCAGGGAGATCCGTCAAGCGTCATGAACTCAGCGGAGCAGAGGCTGTCGATGATCTCTCCGGATTTCCTCCGCATCTGAATGGCCATGTTGATGAGATGGCCCTCCGCGTTGAGCGCCTCGACAATCTTTTCGTGCTGCATGTTTTCATAGAGGAGCCCGATATCCGCCGGCGCTCTTCCGAGCACCTCATTTTTCGGGTATCCGAAAAGGCGCTGCCAAGAGGTATTGACATCGATGATCCGTCCGGTAAGTATCTCTTCGATGCTGATGGCGACTGGAGAGTGGTCGAAGATGTTCCTGAATTTCAGTTCGCTTTCCCGGAGCGTCATTTCCGCCCGTTTCTTTTCGGTGATGTCGTGGGCAGTGACGATGGAGCCGACGATGCTTCCCTCATTGTCGCGGATGGGTGCGAAGCCGTAGCTGCCCACCCAGATATCTCCGGTATCCTTCCGTTGCAGGATGTATTCGGCGTTGGTCGCGATTTCGCCCCTGAGCGCCCTTGGGACAGCCCAGTTCTCAAGGGGCGCCAGCGTGCCGTCCATCATGAAGACGTCGAGAAAGCGATGATAATCCGAAAGTTGTTTCGCGCACTCCGCCTTGCTGCTGAATTTGTGGAACGTTGCAAAAGCTTCGTTGAAATCGATGAAGTTTCCTTCGGAGTCGGAAAAGAAGATGGCATCGCTCATGCTGGACAAGGCGGCATCAAGTTTGGCTTTGCCCTGTTCAATCATCCGGGCAGCCTCTTTCTGCTCGGTAATGATATCCACGACTGCGACGAAGTAGCCCTTTTCGGCACTTGAAACCGAAACCGCAACCCATTGCCGGAGCGACGAGAAGAAATACTCGAAATGTTCTGTGACTCCTGTTTCGGCCACCCGGCAATGCCTCATGAAAAAATCGTCATCGTCCTCCCTTATGCCCGGAAAGATTTCGGTGATACGCTTGCCGATGATCTCCTTCAGCCCGGTCAGCTTTTCAAAGGAGGCATTCACGTTCAGGTGGATGAAATCGATCGGCAGCGCATCCTCGTCGTAGATGACCTGGCAATAGCAGATGCCCTTGGGCATGTTGTCAAACAGTGACCGGTATTCGGCTTCGCTTTTCTGCAGCGATTCCAGCATCTGCTGCTTTTCAGTGATATCCTGTACGATGCCGGTGAGGCGGTGCGGCCGGCCTGTATTGTCATGCTGAAAACCTGCAGTCGACCAGATCCAGCGAATGGTGCCGTCCGGACGACGGATTCGGTATTCATAGCCCTGATTCTGCAATGATGATGTGGCGCTCCTGAACTGGCGGTCAACTGACGCACGATCTTCAGGCAGGATATGCTCAAGAAGTATTTGATAGGTCCACTCTGGCAACGGAGTTTCATGTCCGAAAATACGGTCCAGTTCGGCTGTGCGGGACAGCGAGAACGAATGCATATCGAGTTCCCAACAGCCGATATGGCTGTTTTCAAGGGCGAAATCGAGGCGTTTCTGGATCTCCGTGAGTTTTTCTTCTGCCTGTTTACGGTCGGAGATATCGATGATCGTTCCGATGTAGCAGATCGCCTTGCCTGAGTCGTCCCTCAGGGGTTTGCCCCTGGAGTAGAGCCATCTGACGCTTCCGTCAGGGTGGAGGACCCGGAATTCGATGTTGACGTCAAGCTGCTGTCGGGCGGTTTCACCGATGGACCTGGCGACCCTTTCGCGATCCTCAGGATGAATGGTGTTCTCCCAGAGATTGAACGACGGTTCTTTTTCGCCTTTTGTCAGGCCACAGAGCGCCCAGAGTTCATCAGACCAGATATTCTTGCCGCTTTCCAGGTTCCATTCCCAGATTCCGGCTCCGGCAGCCTCAAGAGCGTGGGTCAAGCGCTGTTTGTTCGTGATGAGCCCATCTTCAGCAGGTTTTTGTTCGGCAATCGAAAGGGGGCAAGTGATGTCGATCAGGCCATCCGGCACATCTTCCGGGCTTATAATGACGAGCAGGCATGGTCGGGAAGGGGTGGATGAGAGGACTGGAACTACGGTATAGCGACGTCTGGCTTTGTTCGATTTCCTTTCGAACGAGACGGCTTTGCCTGTGTGGAGTGCTTCGTCGACTTTCTGCTGCAGTCCCGGGGCAATTTCAGGGACACCATCTTCCGGGTTGCCTGATATGAAGGCGCTGGATCCGACGGGATGGCGAGAATGTCCTGAATACAACTCCATGAAGGGGGGGTTGACATCAAGAATCGTACCTTCTGCATCGATCAGGATTACCGGGTCAGACACCGATTCGAAAAGCCCGAGAAGCGGGCCGTCGAGCTGTCGGTTGCCCAAGGGAATCTGTTTCCGTTTGACGGGCATGGGGAGATATGTTTCCTGCCTTTCAAGAGACTCGTATGGGGTGCGCAATCATCGTCCTGAACCTGTCGCCCCGGAACTTATTCGGGAAGAATGTACGGTAAACTACGCTTTTGACCGATAGGCGGCAAGAGGCGCGAAGGCTGTAAATATGCCCATCGGCATCAACTACTTGGATACTACATCCCGTGCCTTTGCAATCATAGGGAAATATCCGTTGAGATTATGCATCGATGACGAATCCATGACGGTGAATGACGGGTCTTCACTGGTATGTAAGTAAAACGCATTATTTTCGTTGACGTTCTTGCCGATTGCAGGAGATTGCTCTATAATTACCTATCTTGACCGAAAGCCAGATGGCCACTTCCTGCCATTCTCCATGGAGGCATGCCGGCTCATCATCTCTTGCGAGGCGTGATCCGTTTCGCACTACACTGCATCATATCGAACATCAATCTGGATTGAACCATGGATTCTGGAAAAGGTACGTATATCGCATTCGACGAACTATGCCAGAAGGACTCAGCACAATCCGATTTCAGGTTCTGCGCGACCATTCAGCGTTGGGCAGCCGAGCAAAACTCCTTCGATGTCCGATATGTTGACAGGCAGAACAAGATTTATGCCGTCAGGAAATCGAGCCTCAGGGCTGCTCTTGCAACCAGGATCAGGGAGCATCTCGCAGCTTCCCGGAACATCCTGGTGATCCTGAGCGAGGAGACGAAGAAGAGCGGCAGCCTGCTTTCCTTCGAAATCGAGGAGGCGGTGGACACCTACAACCTTCCCCTTGTCCTTGCATATGCGGACTACAAGGCGGTCGCCGATCCGTCAGCACTGTCGGATTACTGGCCGAATGCTCTCAGGCAGAGGATCAGCAGTGGCGCAGCAAGGGCGATCCACATTCCATTCAACAAACATGCGATTCTCGATGCTGCATGCCAGTTCACGGATACGAACCGACCTCTGACCGGCCTGAACCACTACACCGAATACGCCCACAGGAAGTTCAAATGCATTCCGTCCGAGATGCCTTTCGGTAACTGCATGAGGCAGAAGAGGACCGTTGCGGGCGATTGAAGCCCTCTCTCCGAACGCTTTTTTTTCCCGGTGACCGTTCCTCATTCCCATCTTCCGTAAAAACGGCCGGATTGCCTGCGTCGTTCTTACATCACCCCTGTTTCTGTTTTTCTTTACCCCCTCCAGGCATCTCCTCGCCGCTCCTTGTGTTTATCGCTCTCATTTAATATATTTGTTTAATTGAGCAACGATATGGTTATATAGTTGTCTCTTCTGCAAGGCCAGATGCCTGTTCCGGAGAGCAGTTCCATCAGGGTATGCCAGCTTCCTGGCGTCATTCTGTTTTTCCGGCAACATTGCCTCGCATCGGTTTCGATGTCGTTCCGTTACCACACACAACGTTAAACAGTTACAGCACTGGAGGCTGGCTTATGTCAAAAAAGATAGTCGTATTGGGCGCCGGAACCGGCGGGACGATCGTTTCGAACAACCTCAGGCGCCATCTGCCGCCCGATTGGGAGATCACGGTGATCGATCGCGATGACAAGCATATCTATCAGCCAGGCCTTCTTTTCGTGCCGTTCGGCATGCAGAAGCCGAGCACGCTCGTCAAATCGAGGAAGAAGTACATTATTCCCGGCGTGAATTTCGTTATCGACGAGATCACGAACATCGATCCTGAAAAGAAAGAGGTGAAAACCCGTAATCACAAGTTCTCCTATGATTTTCTGGTCATCAGCACGGGATGCCGTGTCGCTCCTGAAGAGAACGACGGTTTGATGGACGCCTGGGGCAAGAATGCCTTCAGTTTCTATTTCCTGGAAGCGGCTATACAGCTCCAGAAAAAGCTCAAGGAGTTCAACGGCGGCAAACTTGTGATGAACATCGCCGAACTGCCGTTCAAGTGCCCTGTGGCTCCCATCGAATTTGTGTTTCTCGCAGACTGGTACCTGAAGAACAGGGGAATCAGGCAGAAGTCACAGATCGAGCTGGTCACGCCTCTTCCCATGGCATTTACCAAACCGAAGGCGGCGGCAGTGTTCACTGAATCCGCCAAGGAAAAAAACATCAACATCACGACCAGCTTCGAGCTGAACCAGGTCAATGGCAAAGAGAAGTACATCGAGTCGGTAAAGGGGGACAAGGTTTCCTTTGATACACTGGTGATTGTGCCGACCACCATTGGCGACAACGTGATCAGCGATTCCGGCATCGACGACGGTATCGGTTACGTGCCCACGCATCACAACACACTGAAAGCGTTGAAGCATGACAATATTTATGTGCTTGGCGATGCCACCAATGTTCCGACTTCAAAGGCCGGATCTGTAGCGCATTACGAGGCTGATGTCGTAGTGTTCAACATCATGGCTGAAATCCATGGAGTGAAGCCTGAAGAGATCTACGACGGCCACTCGACCTGCTTCATCGTCTACTCGAAAGGCACCTCCTCGCTGATCGACTTCAACTATAAGATCGAACCGCTGCCGGGCAAATACCCCATGCCGAAGCTCGGGCCGTTCAGCTTGCTGAAGGAGACCAGAATGAACTGGTACGGCAAACTCGGTTTCGAGTCACTCTACTGGAACGTGCTGCTCGCCGGCCGGCATCTCGGTGCACCGCCGACCCTTGTCATGGCGGGCAAGCAGGTGGGATGACCGACTGAATTTCAGCGGTATATGAGTGGCCCCGGGGATGCTTGTTCCAACGGCATCCCCGGGGCTTTTCATGTATCAGTGGATGTATCGCGCCGAGTGCACTCCCGGGAGTGTGCGGCTGACATGGCGCCGGGTGTCAGGGGAAGCAGATTCGCAAAGGAGCGCGTGCCGTTGCTCCCGCTGTCATATATGGAAGATCGGAATGTCGGCCGACTGACGAGAAGGAATCCGTTGACGGCAGAAGCTCAGTGAGACTTGCCTGGCCTACGTCCACGGCCCCAGCCGCCTGTTTTCCCTTGCGGTTTTGGTGCAGGATGGCCCGAGTTGCCTCTGGGTTTCCGGGAGGAAGCTTCAGCTTCCGGTTGCTGGATCAGCATGGGAAACGGGTGAGCATCGATGACCGGGATCGTTCTGGCGATGAGCATTTCGATGTCCCGCAGGAAGGCTTTTTCATCGGCGGTGCAGAAGGAGTATGCCGTACCGCTTGCTCCGGCGCGGCCGGTTCGACCGATCCGGTGCACGTAGGTTTCCGGCACCTCGGGGAGGTCGACGTTGATGACGTATTCGAGCTCGTCAACGTCGATGCCCCGGGCGGCGATGTCGGTCGCGACGAGCACGCGCGTCTTCTGGGCCTTGAAGTTGTTCAGGGCTCGCTGGCGTGCGTTCTGGGATTTGTTACCGTGGATCGCTTCAGCCTTGATGTCGTGGTGCAGGAGGAACTTGGCGACTTTGTCCGCTCCATGTTTGGTCCGGGTGAAAACAAGCGCATTCCTTATCGTCGTGTCCTGAAGCAGATGGACCAGCAGGCTGTTCTTGTTTGACTTGTCGACAAAGAGGATGTTCTGGTTGATGATTTCCACCGTCGAGGAGACAGGTGTGACCGAAACCTTTCTGGGTTTGTGCAGGATCGAGGCTGAGAGCTTGACAATTTCAGGAGGCATGGTGGCCGAGAAGAAAAGCGACTGACGCTTTGCGGGAAGGGCTGCCAAAATCTTTTTGACCTCATGCATGAACCCCATGTCGAGCATCCTGTCGGCTTCGTCGAGCACGAAATATTCGATATCCCTCAGATGGAGGTGTCCCTGACCCATGAGGTCCAGCAGACGGCCGGGGGTGGCAACGACGATGTCTACGCCCCGGAGCAGACGAGCGGTCTGTGGATTCTGGTTGACGCCTCCGAAAAGCACGGTATTGGAGATGCCTGTGTGTCGGCCGTAAGCAGTGAAGCTTTCACCGATCTGGACGGCAAGCTCCCGGGTCGGTGTCAGGACCAGGGACTTCACCCTGCGCTTTTCGCCATGCACATGGCTTTCGTATAGGCGTTGCAGTATCGGAATGGCGAAGGCGGCGGTTTTTCCTGTTCCGGTCTGTGCGCATGCAAGCAGGTCTTCGCCGGCGAGTACGATGGGAATGGATTCGGCCTGGACAGGTGTCGGGCTGGAGTAGCCCTCTTCATTGAGTGCTTTGAGAATGGGATCGATGATGTCAAGCGAATCGAACTGCATGATATGTGGGCGGGTGGTGTGAAAATATTATACTGCATGAATGTAGCATCTTGGGGCCGATTCCCCGCCTGTTATTTTTCCGGATGAACCTGCAGGTGTCGAGCTGGCTGAAGATGTTCAGATTTGACTTCATACGGCCTCGGCGAAACGGCATATTTTCTTATCTTTTGCGATTGCTCATGGATTGCGGCATCCGATCGTCGATGCTGGTCTGGTGAAGCTCGAACAGAGAGATGAAGTGCAGTTCTCCACGGACCGTTCAGATCCGGAACACGGCAGAGGTCTGCCAGACGGGTTGCCAGAATCCGGAGAGCAGAAAATCATGTCACGCTAACAGGAAGGGAAGTATGAAGAAATCGATGTGGTGGATGTTGTTGCCGATGACGGTCGTACCTGCTGTCATCGGTGTTTTTTATGTGTTGTATCCGGAGCGGTTCGCCGTCGACAGGACACTGGTCGTCTCGGTTGTGCTTGTGGCTTTAGCCGCAGGTACGCTGCTCTACAGCCTGATAGCCGGAATGGGTGAAAAATCTGGCGGTAATGGTTTCGCCGGCCAGATCGGCATCGGCACCCTCCTTTCCCTCTTCCTTCTCCTTGTGGCTTCGTCGGGTGTTGCCCTGGCGATTTCAGGTCTCGAAAAGGGGGCCATGGCCCTCAACATTGTGAGCGTCGCAGGATTCGCCGCCCTGTGCATCGTGGCGCTGGCAACCTCTTCTACTGGGTTCAGTTTCAGTTTCGGGAAAAAATCGCATACAAAAAGCAATCATACCTCATGGGCTGACCGTCTCGAGGGAATCGCACGCAGCAGCGGCATGCCCCAGCTGAATCCGAAGCTGCTCAAGCTTGCCGGTGAGACTCGTTATCTGGCCAGCGATGGAGGGCGCGAGTCTGATGCGGTCAACCAGCGGATTCTCGGGGTGCTCGATACCGTTGCCGAAGCGGTTCGGCGTGGCGACGAACAACTCGCGATGCATCAGCTCAAACGACTCAGAAACCTTTTTGCCGAAAGGGAGACGGAACTGATGAACCTGAAAAGCCGGATTTGATCCTGTCGTAGCGCTGACGCACCTCAATCCGGAATGACCTGTGTGTAGAGGCGGTAACGGCTGAGGATACTGCGGGTATAACGGACAGGAATGGCACCATTGCAGTAACCGAGGCCACTGACGTTGTCGTTGTAATACCGGGGTTCGGATTTCAGCAGAAGGTATTTTTCGACGTTGTTTTCCCATATTTTCGGGTTCGCCCCATACTTGACCGCAAGTTTCTGGGCGTCCCTGACGTGGCCCGGGCCGACGTTGTACGAGGCGAGGATGAACTTCAGGCGGGTTTCCCGGTCATTGATCTCCTTCCACTCCTTTTCAAGTGTAACGAGATAAGCCGTTCCGGCCCTGATGTTCGATTCAGGGTTGGAAAGGTTGAATATCCTCATCATGGAGCCTGTTGCCGGCATGACCTGCATCAGGCCTGTGGCTCCAGCCCAGGAAACGACCTTCGGGTCGAACTGTGACTCCTCGTAGATCAGTGATGAGAGGAGTCGCCAGTCCCATCCTATATTCTGGGCGCTCGCCTTGACGAGTTTGTCATAAGGAGAGATGCTTCCCGCCTTGTCGGAGTAAAACACGTTGACCGCATATTTCCTGAAACGGTACTGCTGATCGTAGTATTTGCGGTGAATAGCCCGTATGTCTCCTGTTCGCTTTTCACGTTGAAGCCAGGCGTCGAGTGCTTCGCGGAGCTTCGGGGAGTTTTTTCGCACCGCCCAGGCAAGAGGCTGGACGACGCTGATCTGGGTTCTGATGTCGATATCGGGGAAGATCGCCTTGTGGGTGACCGCTATATTGCTGTCGGCGACGGTATACCGGATTTCTCCGCTGTTGACCAGCCTGATCAGCTCGCCGGTGGTTACCGATCCATGAACCGGGACGATCGTGATCGATATGCCATACCTGGCCATGAGCTCACGGAGTGAGTTGTAGTAGGCTGATTTTTCGCGTACATATACCGTTTTTCCATCGAGTTGCTCCGGTTTCAGGACAAGGGTGGTGCTGTCAGCCGGCCGGGAGATGCGCTGGACAAGAACCTGGCGGGAGGAATCGAGCGGAATGGAGAAATCGACGCTTTTCGATCGGGATTGGGTGACGGTCATGAAGTGAGCGATCACATCGCCTTCACCGCTCCTGAGCATAGGGACCTGGAGGTTCATGTCCTGGATGGGTACCACCTCGAGCTGTACGCCGAGTTCCCTGGCGAATCGTTCAGCCAGTTCATAGCTGTAGCCCATCGGAGCCCCTTTATAGATGAAGTAATTGATCGGGTCGTAGGCAAGCAGTACTTTCAGCTTTCCCGATTTGCGGATATTTTCGAGATCCCTGGCCGGAATGAGTGCTTCGCGGATGACCATGCCGGTCACAACAAGTACGACGAGCGCCAAAACCGCCGAGATTGCTGAAAAAAGTCGCAGAGCGTAACGATGTCTGGTACGATCCTGTTTGCTGTTGCTGAAGGGCATGGCAGGGTGCGTAATTGGTTTCTGCTTGGTGGAACAACAGGAAAACAGGTTTTAATATAACGAATAAACGAAGATCAATTCCGTAGCCCGTCTGACTGCTGCTTTGAGGCAAATCGAGCAAATCCTTTTCTGCGTTATTCGCTACAAAAAAAGCCGGTTTTTTCTTAGTTTCCGTACTTCGTTACAAATCTCAACCCGGTATGCGGTCATGATCCGTCGGATATCTTCCCAAGCCATCATGAAGGTTTCGGCCGGCATGATGATTCTCCTGCTTCTGGTCGCCGGCTGTACCGGAAAGGCCCGAAAGCCGTCGGTTTCCGGTTCCTACAAGGTTGGTCTGGTGTTCGATGTCGGCGGACGCGGTGACAAGTCCTTCAACGATGCCGCATTCAGCGGGCTCGAGCAGGCTAAAAAACAGCTTGGAGCCGAGTTTGATTACATCGAGCCACAGGGCGAAGGTGCAGACAGGGAAGCCGCTCTCAGGCAGATGGCCACGGATCCGGATGTCAGGATGATCATTGGTGTCGGATTACTGTTCACCGATGACATTACCGCCATCGCGAAGGAGTTTCCCGACAAGAAATTCGTCTGTATCGACTATAATCCTCAGCCGGGAGTGAAGATTCCCGCGAACCTGTCAGGCATCGTATTCGAGGAGAAGAAAGGCTCCTTTCTGGCTGGAGCTATTGCTGCGCTCGTATCGAAGACCGGTACGATCGGTTTCATCGGAGGCATGGATTCAAACATCATCAGGAAATTCGAGACCGGATTTGCGGATGGCGCCCGATACGTCAAGCCTGACATCAAGGTTATTTCTGGCTTCATCGGCATGACCGGAAGCGCTTTCAACGATCCTGCCAAGGGCAAGGAGCTTGCGCTTGGCCAGTACGGCCGAGGAGCAGATATCATTTACCAGGCAGCAGGGGCAAGCGGTCTGGGCGTGATCGAGGCTGCCCGTCAGACCGGCAAGCTGGTTATCTGCACCGACATGGATCAGGAGCACCTTGCACCTGGCCGAGTGCTGACGAGCATGACAAAAGCCGTTGACAAGGCGGTGCTCACGACAGTCGAAGACGGCATGAAAAACCGTTTCGATGGCGGCCGGCAACGTGTATTCGGAATTGAAGAGCGTTATACCGATTACGTTTACAATGACAATAATTCGTCCCTGATCGGCAAGTCGGTGCATGATCGCATCGAACAGATCCGTAAGGATCTCTTGTCCGGAGCGATCACTCTTCACGAATGATCGTGCAGGTTCTTTTTTGCAAAAGATTATCACCATCGACCAAGTAGTGAGGAAAAAAGTATTGGTAACGGGCGGGACCGGCTTTATCGGTTCAAGGCTGGCATGCAGGCTGGCCGAACAGGAAGGCAATGAGGTCCATGTGCTCGTACGAAGCAGTTCCGATCTCACCTCACTCGAGGAGTGTATCGACCGCATCAAACTGGTACGGGGAGACGTCACCAGCGCTGAGAGCCTGGAAGGGCATTTCGAGGGCATTGACGAGGTTTACCACATTGCAGGCCTTACCTACATGGGGAGCAAGCCCAACCCGATGCTGCCGAAAATCAACATCGACGGGACCAGGCACGTGCTTGCAGCCGCACGGAAAGCGGGAGTGCGCAGGATCGTGCATCTGAGCTCAATTACGGCGGTCGGCATCGGCGAAGCAAAGAAGCCTCTCGACGAAAAAAGTCCATGGAATTTCGACCGTATCGAACTCGAGTATGCGAGGACCAAACATGCCGCTGAGCAGCTGGTGGCCGAAGAGGTGCGAAACGGGCTCGATTGCGTTATCGTCGTCCCTGCGTTCGTGTTTGGCGCCGGAGACGTCAACTTCAATGCGGGACGCATCATCAAGGATGTCTACAATCGTAAGATGCCGTTCTATCCACTTGGCGGAGTCTGTGTGGTGGATGTGGAAATCGTGGTCGACAGCATTATTGCTGCCATGCAGAAAGGTCGTACGGGAGAAAGGTATATCATCGGAGGTGACAATGTCTCCTTCAGGGAGCTTTCGCAGACCATCATGAATGTGACCGGCGTCCATCAGCTATCGCTTCCGTTGCCACTCTGGGCCGCACGGGTGATCCGCTATATGCTGAATTTCAGCAAGAACCGCAGCCGGATCTCCAAGCTTTTCAACATGACCATGTTTGCCGTAGCTTCGGAGTTTCTCTATTTCGATTCGTCGAAAGCAAAGAGGGAACTCGGCATGCGTTACGAGCCGTATGAGCAGAGCATCCGCCGTACTTTCGAGTGGTACCGCGATCGCGACATGCTGAACTGACGGTTTTCTGGCGAGCTGAACGAGCGGCTGCAAGGTACCCGGCCTCTACCCGGATTCAAAGCCGCTTGCGAGAAAAGATAAGTATCCTCGGCGAAGACTCCATGTCATAGTCCGATCCCCGATAGTCACCCGAAAGCCTCACCACTTCAAATCCTTCGCTTTCCAGCAGTTCCTTGATGCTTTCCGGAGTAAACAGCTTCATCGATTCGGTGAACGAGACTTCAGCCCGCCCTGCCTCACGTATAATGATTTTCTTGAACACTTTGTCGGTTGACAGGGTGCGCTCTTCGATGATGGAGAGGGGGCCGGTAGTTTTTTCGCTGTGCGGCATGAACTTTTGTCTGAGCCAGGCCGGATTGATCAGGTCAAGCACATACCACCCTTGTGGCCCGAGCATGGTCGAGACGTTCCTGATGACTTCGCGGTCCTCCTGTTCGGACTCGAAATACCCGAAACTCGAAAAGAGCTGTACCACGAGATCGAAACGGCGGTCAAGTTGAATGGTGCGCATGTCGCATCCGCTGAAAGCGATGCTGATCCCTTCCTTTTGTGCCTCCTTCGCTGCGGTTTCGAGCAGGAACCCGGAAAGGTCGTTCGCCGAAACCTTGAGCCCTTTGCGGGCAAAGGCAAACGCATGTCGTCCGGCTCCGCAGGCGATGTCAAGTACAGAGACCCGTTCAGTCGCCTTGTCAAATCCGGTGACGGCAAGAATGGTCTCTACGCAGAGGTTTGCTTCCGCTTCGTCGCGATGGCTGTAGACTTTGAGATAAAGGGGATTGTTGAACCACTCTTCGAACCATTCCCGGGAAGCTTCATCCCGGGATGGAGATCGTTGGTCGGTCATGCAGGGTCGATGATCGATGGGGCAAATTCAGACAGAGCCACAGATTATTTGCCCTGTCCGGCAATTGCCTTGTTGAGGATGTCCTGTTCGTTTTCGCCATTGGGAATGCGCACACTCTTCTCGACGAACTTCCATGCGTTGGTTTTCTCGGACTTCACCGAAAAGATCAGCTTGGCAACCTTGAAATCGGCAGTGCCTTTTTTTGCTTTGTCACCGAACGTTTGTTTCTTGGCCATGGTGTATCAGAAATGCTTTTTGTTGAATTCTTCGGCTCCCTCCTGAACCTCCCGGGACCCGATGCTACCGAACCCCTTTTGTCTTCAGAAGGGCATGCCTTTCCTGTCCTGCTGTAAAAGATATCGAAAGTAATAAAAAAAGGGCAAAGAACCAATATCTTCGCCCTTTCTCCCGGCTTTTCCGGGTGCTTATTCCCCGGTAAAGATGCCCTTGTGGTAAATGCCCAGGGCTTTGCCTTTCAGGGTACGTCCGATGAAAGGAGTATTTCTGGATTTTGACCTGAAAGAGTCGTTCTCGACGGTCCAGCAGCGTTCCGGATCGATGATGCAAAGGTTCGCTTTCCGGCCTGCGGCAAACAGGATTGGCTCCAGCCCGAGGATCCGCCTCGGATTGCTTGAAAGCAGTTCGACGGCACGCGGCAGTGCTATGATGTTCCGCTCGACAAGTTCCGTGATGGTCAGCCCGACTGATGTTTCAAGGCCGATGATCCCGAACGCAGCCTGATCGGGAGGACACTCTTTCTCATGTTTCGCATGGGGCGCATGATCAGTGGCGATGGCGTCGATGGTCCCGTCGCGCAGACCTTCGATGAGCGCCTCGCGGTTCTCCTTCGAGGGAAGCGGAGGCTTCATGATGTAGTTTCCTTTTTCAGCAGCAAGGATAAGATCTTCGTCGCAGAGTGTGAAATGGTGGGGAGTCACTTCGCAGGTGACCTTCAGACCTTCTGCCTTGGCCTTGCGCACGAGGTCGACCGAACCTGCGGTGCTGATGTGTGCGACGTGGTACCTGGGTTCGTGAAGCGCGCCATTGAGCTTGTGCTTTTTCAGCCAGGCGAGAAGCTGAAGGTCGCGTGCGATCATGATCGATTCGGCGACTTCGGGAATGCCCTTGAACCCCAGCATCGCCGATGTGGCGCTTTCGTTCATGATACCTCCGGCGCTGAGGTATTTGTCTTCGGCATGCTGCATGACCAGCAGGTCGAAATTCGATGCGTATTCGATGGCAAGACGCATCATCTGCGTGTTCTGGATGGCCGTGCCGTCGTCGGATACCGCCTTGACGCCATACGAGCTGTATTTGCCGAACGGAGCAAGGGTCTCCCCCCGGCTTTCGACGGTCATGGCGCCAACGACTTCGAGGTCCACAGGCAGGTCCGCACTGTGATGACGGATGTATGCCACTCCGAGCGGGCTGTCGATCACAGGCCTGGTGTTCGGCATGAGTGCAACGCCAGTGAACCCGCCGGCTGCAGCGGCTGCCGCGCCGGTTTCAAGGGTCTCCTTGTATTCCTGCCCTGGTTCACGGAAATGGCAATGAAGGTCGAACAGCCCCGGTGCCAGGACTTTGCCTTCGAGGTTGATGACCCGGTCACCCTCCTTTGCCGGGATATCTGCTCCTGTCAGGACCTGATCGATGATGCCGTTGCCATCGATTCTCATCGATCCTTTTGCGTCGAGGTTTTCAGATGGATTGATGAGTCGGGCGTTCTGGAAAATGATGCTCATGGTGTTCATGAAAATGGTTCAGATGACGGTTGCCGGAAGCGTTGCCAGTGTGTAATGTTTTGCTTCATTGCCTTTGCCTGACTCGAGAACGGCTTCGAGCCGGTCGGAAGGGTGGACCGGGCCGACTCCTGCAGGAGTGCCCGTAAAGACGAGATCGCCCTCCCTAAGACCGTAAATATACGATAAATAGTGCACGAGAAACGCCGGCGAAAAGGTCATTTTCGAAACAGGGGAGTGCTGGACCAGCCGGTCGTTCAATCTGAGAGATATCGACAAATCTTCCCAAGGGCCGGCGGATTCGGGAGGTACGAAAGGAGAAACGAGAGCGCTGTTGCGGAACCCCTTGCTTTTCAGCAAGGGGTTGCCGCATTATTTCGCTTCGAGCTGCACGTCCCGCAGGGTCATGTCCAGTCCGACTCCGTAACCGGATATGAAGGAGGATGCGTTCCCGATACTGACGAAGTCGGCATTCCTGCCGATCAGCAGAACCAGCTCGAACTCGTAATGCATGCTGGAACTCACCGGCCTGCCATCGAAAACCGGAATGGAGGTTCGGCCGTCTGTGGAAATGGAAGCTGTGGGTTTCATGAAAATGACAGGCTCCTCTTCATGCCTCGCAACTACGTCTCCGGGTATGCAGGGATCCCATGACGCCATTTCCCTCGCATGGTCAGGATAGTTTTTGTCGACGCAGAAAACAGTTCCGAATCCGTTCATGGTTCTGATAGTTGCTGTTTGATGTTCACTCGATGGTTCTGAACAGATCGATCTGCAGATACAGCATGAATGATAAAGATAGTTAAACCGGCAATTCATGACCGTAGGGATCACGGTCATTTTCGGAAAATGAAAGCGACCTCTTTTTTAATTTGACTTTTTCTACATAAATGCCTATGATTACTTATCGAGCTGTTATCTAAGCTCAGCACCTTCCTTTACGTTCGAGTTGTAACAGCGTATCCGCACGGAATACGCTTTGGTTTCACTGGGTATAAATTCAGCACATATTGCTCGGAAAACGGCCTGGCCTTTTCGCCCGGCACGTACATTAACGATTGTTTATATCATTAAAACAAGGAGGATGTGTATGTTAAAAAGGACGACCACGTTCATCAAGGCAGCTTTACTGATGGCCGGTTTCGGGCTGATGGCCTCAGAAGCCTTCTGCGCCGGAACCATCAGCGGATCAGTCATTTCAGACCTCCCGAGGCACAAGGGCGATGTCGTTGTCTACCTCAAGGGGGTCAAGGGGCCGGTGGTGCACCGGAACGCCGTTGTGGAGCAGCATCATCTGACGTTCATTCCAAGAGTGACGACCATACCGGTCGGTTCGACGGTCGTGTTCACGAACCATGACAAACTCCATCACAACGTGTTTTCAGAAAGCGAAACAAAGACATTCAATCTGGACATGTACGATCATGGCAAGCAGCAGAAGAAGGTTACCTTCGACAAGACAGGTGTAGTCTCTGTGCTTTGCAAGGTACATCCCGAGATGGCGGCCTGGATCGTGATTACCGACAGCCAGTATGCAGCGGTGTCAGACAAGGATGGCACCTTTACGATCGCGAATGTCCCTGCAGGCAATTACGAGGTTGATGTCTGGAGCGAAAAAGCGAAGCCTCAGTCGGCCACCAGGGTCACGGTTGAAGATGGAAAAACCGTCAAGCTCGATCTGAAGCTCGGAGATTGATCCCTGCTTACCGGTTCGACTGATGATGGTTTGTTTATCCTGAGAAAGCCCGGAAATATCCGGGCTTTTCCGTTTCATGGCATGATTCCTGAGGATCATGGCGGGTGCCTTTGAAAGCTGCAGAATCAAACGGATCCGGAGAAACAGGACAAGGCTTCATCAGAAAGGGGAGTTCGCCAGGGATCAATTCCATTTCGCCCTCATGCTCCAGGATATCGACAATCCCGGATAAAAAACACTCCTTGATGTCTCCGGGAGCATGCCGATGTCGAAGCATCAGCCCTATGTGCATCTCCCACCTGAACTGATCGATACGCAGACGGTTCGGTTCGTCGAGGAGAATATCCGCCACAGTACCGTGCCGTTTCCCCTGACCAGCGACACTCTTGCCGGTATCATGCCCATATGCGTCCAGAGGTCGAAAACCTCCTCGGCACCATTGCCTGGCGTCGCACAGCCTTCCCGAAAAAGCTCCCACTGGACGTGGTACAGCCCCTGAAGATGAATCCGTCCGGAAAGGAGCCGTCAAGATCGTCGTAAAACATCGGCAGTGAATAATCGTATGTCAGCCCAGTTTATCCATCGGGAGCCGAAAAAGGAAAGCTCATATCACGATAAACCGGCCTGATCTCCCGAATGCACGTCCGGCTTTACGGCAGGGACTCCACCACGGTCTGGATCCGTGAGGCGTCAACGTCGGGTACGACAGCATCTGAAGGGATGATGCCGGAGTTTTCGTCAATTATCGGGAGCAGTGGTATGGAACAGGGTGTCGTGTCTGAAGGTGCTTCAGCCTTCCTGAACGGAAGCAGACGCGGTGTGATTGAACATATCCGGGTTTTCCGGAGCACGATGAGGTGGTTTCGTGCATGTCGTGATGTCCCGTGTGCCTCGCTTCCGTGGCAGCCCGATCACCTTGTGCTGGAGGCATAAGGTGATCGGGGGCACAAGACGGTGAATCGTTACTTTTTCGGGGCGAGAGCGTCGGCGATTGCCTGGAAAATCTGTGTTGCCGCGGTCAGCACGCTGCTGAGTATCGACACGAATGCCTTTCCAGCCGGTTCGATGAGCTGTGATGCGGAAGTGATGCCTTTGTTCAGGGCTTCGGCCTGCTGCTTTGCAACATTGGAAAGAACGTCGACCAGTTCGTTGACTGCGCCTGCCGGGTTGTTTTCGTTTGCCATAGTGGTATGTTTTTTATGGTTTTGGTGAAAGTGCTGAAAGAGTTCATCTTGATCTGCCCCTGGAATTCGGGATCGACAATGCCATATCTCTTAATTTATGATATTTGCTGATGTAAATTGATTGAAAAGTAGTGATGAGAATTCCCCTGTGTGAACCATCTGCAGGAGAGCGTTTCGGTTTTCGGTGGTTTCGCTGTCTTATACGGGGGCTTAACTACGGTATCGTGCGCTGTTTTATTATCTTGAGGCATGGGGCAATATCTGCCGGTCGCACCGGAGAGATCATCATTGACAGAAAACGTGTCGTCCGGATATGGCAGGGAACATCAAGGAAGAGCTTCGAAGGGATCTGCTGCTCCGCCGGAGAGCTATGGGGCGAGAGGAGTGGCTACGGAAAAGCGGTACGGCAGGGGAACTCCTGGTGGGTCTCGATGCGTTGCAGCATGCGTCGAGGATTCACTGCTACGTTTCGATGGAGTCGTATCGCGAGGTATGCACCATGAGGATTCTCGAGCGGTTCAGTTCTGAAAGGAAAGCTGTGTTCATGCCTTATATTGATCGAGGCCGCATGCGGGTGGCCACCTATATGCCAGGCCATCGTTTCGTGACCAGGGAATCCGGACCTCCAGTGCCCGATCCACTGATCCTGTCTGAAGAGGTGCGTTTCGATGCAGTGATTGTTCCGCTGGTTGGTGCGGACATTCGCGGAGCTCGAATCGGTTATGGCAAAGGATGGTATGACCGGTTTTTCGAATCGCTCCAGTTGAATGGCATCAGGCCCCTCAGGATAGGCCTCTGCTTCGGGTTCCAGATTGTCTCCGAAGTTCCTTCGGATCCCTGGGACCAGTTTCTCGATCTGGTGGTAACAGAAAATTGCATCGTCAATTGCATGAGCGGCAGCACATGAAGAACGGCACGAAACAGACATTGTCTCCGGCAGCATCGCCGCTGCTGCATGACGCTTCGCTGTTCGTGAACCGGGAGCTTAGCTGGATGGACTTCAACCAGCGTGTTCTCGAGGAGGCACTCGTCAGAAACGCACATCCGCTGCTCGAACGGGTGAAGTTCGTCTCTATTTTCAGCTCCAACCTTGATGAATTCTTCATGATCAGGATTGCGGGCCTGGACGATCAGTGCGCTGCCGGCGTCATGGATCGGACGGTCGACGGCCTTTCGCCGCAGGAGACGCTCGAAAAGCTTCGAATGCGTGTGCTTTCCCAGTTGCAGGCCCGCAATGACTGTTTTTTCCAGGATATCTGTCCGCAACTCGAGCATCATGGAATCGGATTCGTCAGCTGCTCGACGCTGCCCGACGGGCAGCAGGCACTGCTCAGGGATTATTTCCGCAAGGAGATCTATCCGGTGCTGACACCCCTTGCTTTCGATACCGGGCATCCGTTTCCGTTCATGTCCAATCTGTCGCTGAACCTGGCCATCGAACTCCAGGAGGAGGAGACACATGCGGTCAGGTTTGCCCGAGTCAAAGTGCCGGGTATCCTGCCGAGGATCGTGCGTCTCGATGAGATCAGCGGTTTCGAGTTCGAAGACGACAAGATCCGCCTCGTCTGGCTCGAGGAGCTCATTGAGCATAACCTCGGCCAGCTCTTTCCGAGGATGACGATCCTGCAGTGCCACCCGTTCAGGATCATTCGCGATGCGGATATCGAAATCGAGGAGGATGAAGCCGGGGACCTGCTTGAAAGTATCGAGCAGGGGGTGAGATCCCGCCGGTATGGCAAGGTCGTGCGTCTGGACATCACGCCCGATATGCCGCTGTCGATCAGGAAGCTGCTTATTCAAAACCTCGGCGTTTACGAAAGGAACGTCTACGAGATCGGCGGCGTGCTCGGCATGAGCTCGCTCATGGAACTGCTGAAGATCGATCGGCCGGAGTTGAAAGACGAACCTTTCGTACCGGACAATCCGCTGGAGAACAGATTGAACGGCAATGTGTTCAATGCGGTCCGGTCAGCCGACCTGCTTCTGCACCATCCCTACGATTCGTTCAGCCCCGTGGTGGACCTTGTCTGGCAGGCGGCCAGGGACCCCGACGTCCTGTCGATCAAGCAGACCCTCTACCGTGTAGGGAGCAATTCCCCGGTTGTCAAGGCCCTGATGTTCGCTGTAGAGCAGGGCAAGCAGGTTGCCGTGCTGGTCGAGCTCAAGGCGCGGTTCGACGAGGAGAACAACATCGTCTGGGCCAGGGCGCTCGAAGATATCGGTGCGCACGTGGTCTACGGCCTTCCAGGCCTGAAGACACATGCAAAGCTCACGCTGATTGTGCGTCGGGAGCATGGCAGGTTGTGCCATTACCTGCATCTTGGAACGGGCAACTACAACCCGGTCACCGCCAAGATTTATACGGACTACAGCTACTTTACGACCAACAGGACGCTGGCAGACGACGTATCCGAACTGTTCAACGCGTTGACCGGTTATTCGAAGAACCGCAAGTACCGAACACTGATCGTCTCTCCGGTAAATACCCGTCAATGGATCATGGAGATGATCAGACGCGAGGCCGACTGGCAGATGCGGGATGGCAGCGGCCACATCATCATCAAGATGAATGCCCTGGTTGACGAAGAGGTCATCAGGGCGCTTTACGCGGCGTCGATGGACGGGGTGCGCATCGACCTCGTCATTCGCGGCATCTGCTGCCTTAAGCCTGGCGTCCGTGGCGTGAGCGACAACATACGGGTCGTCAGCATCCTGGGCAGGTTCCTCGAACACAGCAGGGCCTATTACTTCAACAACGGGGGAGAGCCGGAACTCTTCCTCGGCAGCGCCGATTTCATGACCAGAAACCTCGACAGAAGGGTCGAAACGATCTTCCCGGTTGTCGATCAGCGTTTGATCGCCTCGGTCCGATCCGATCTGGAGGTGATGCTGGGTGACAACAGGAAAGCATGGGAGATGCTTTCCGACGGATCTTATGTCAGGAGGCGTGGAGAACGGCCGGTGCTCGACAGCCAGAAATATTTCATGCGTCAGTCCGCAAAAAGGAAAAAACATACCAAAACTAAAGTCAAGGGGATATGAAGATTGCAGTAGGAAGCGACCACGCGGGTTATGATATGAAGAAACATGTGCTCAACTGGCTGCAAAGCCACGGGCATGCCGTCGAGGACATGGGCCCGTATTCGGATGAGTCGGTCGATTATCCGGATTATGCCCGAAAGGTGGGTGAAGCCGTGGCTGCCGGGCGGTTCGACGAGGGGATACTCATGTGCGGCACCGGCATCGGCATCTCCATTGCGGCCAACAAGGTCAGGGGCGTCCGGGCTGCACTGGTCTGTGGACCCCAATTCGCTGCGCTGGCCCGCCAGCACAACAATGCGAACGTGCTCTGCTTCTCGGCCCGGTTCAACGAAACGGCCGATGTCGACAAGATTCTCGAAAGCTGGTTCGCTGCGGAATTCGAAGGAGGACGCCACCAGCGTCGGATCGACAAGATCGAACCCGGCTGTTAGCGTGGGGACGACCTTTGCATCGATGATCGAGGAGGATTTTCCGGTATTCACCCTCGACGATTCTGCCGGCGAGGCAGCCAGGCGGCTTGTCGAGGGCCATCACGGCTCGGCGCCGGTGCTCGATGGGGACAGATATGTCGGCATGGCGACGCTTTCTGGCCTGCTGGCCGGCAAACGGGGATGGCCATCGGCCAAAACGTTACTCGGATCAATCGTACTCGAGCAGGTTCCAGTTTTCGGTCCGGACGCCCAGTTGATCGAGGGCGTGAAGGCCTTCGACGCCATCGGAAGCGAGGTTGTCCCGCTTGCAGAAGAGGATGGGACCTTTGCGGGAGTCGTGACGAGGCGTGCAGTTCTGGCCGCTCTCGCCGGGCTGTTTCATTCGGAAGACGGGAGCGCGAGCCTGGAGATCGAAGTTCCTCCACCCGGGGCACGGTTGTCGGAAGTGATTGCAGCAATCGAGAAGAACGACGCATCGATTGTGAGCTTTTCATCGAAGCCGTCCGGCACGACCGGCGATGGGCAGCTTCTGCTGTTCAGGGTGCTGACCCATGATTTCTTCCGGCTGGTCAGGAACCTCGAAAAATACGGCTATCTGGTCAGCTATCATACACCGTTTCCGGACGCAGGTTACGATGAGATGCGCGAAAAGGCGCTCGAATTCATCCGCTATATGGATATGTGACGGCAATTATCATGATTAAAAGCATTTATGCGAAGTGATCCAAACAGCTCCCTTGCCGAAAGGGTAAGGCTGGCCGCGAGGGAGATCTATCCCGAAGTGGTCGGTCTGCGACGGGAGATCCATCGCCATCCCGAGCTCTCCTACAAGGAGTTCCGTACCACAGCCCTCATCGTCAAGTATCTCGAAAGCCTCGGCATCATACCCGAACCAGGGCTTCTTGAAACCGGTGTCCTGGCAATCATCCGAGGTTCAGGAACGCCGGCGGGGGGGCAGAAGAGGACGGTCGCCCTCAGGGCGGACATCGACGCCCTGCCGGTGCAGGAGGAGAACTCCACCGCCTACTGCTCAGAAGAGCCCGGCAGTATGCACGCCTGCGGACATGATATGCATTCCGCAATGCTTCTGGGGGCCGCCAGGGTGCTTTCCGGAATGCGCGACGAACTCCAGGGGGATGTGCTGCTCATTTTCCAGCCCGCAGAGGAGAAGGCGCCGGGCGGCGCAAAACCGATGATCGATGCCGGGCTGTTTGAAAAATACCGTCCTTCGGCCATCTTTGCCCAACATTGCTTCCCGAGTGTTCCGACAGGCAGCATCGCGCTCTGCAAGGGGAGCTTCATGGCCGCAGCCGACGAACTCTACATCACGGTGCACGGACAGGGCGGCCACGCTTCGGCTCCCCACAGGACACGGGATCCGATCCTTGCTTCCGCTCACATCATCACGGCCCTCCAGCATCTTGTCAGCAGGGTCGCACCACCCCATGAACCGGCCGTTTTGTCGATTGCTTCGATCAACGGTGGTTTTGCCACCAACGTCATTCCTGGAAAGGTGAGCATGACGGGCACGATGCGGACCATGAACGAGGAACTCCGGTCGCTTCTGCACGAACGGCTTGAACGGACGGTCAGGCAGGTGGCAGACGCGTTCGACGTGGAGGCTGAAATCGAAATAAGGACCGGGTATCCGGTGCTCTGTAACGATCCCGGGATGACCGACTTCGCCTGGGATGCCGGGAAGGAGTACCTTGGCGACGGCAATGTGCTCCGATCCGAACCACTCATGACTGCAGAGGATTTCGCCTACTATCTCAGGGAGTGCCCGGGATCCTTCTGGCAGATCGGCACCGGTACGGGGGACCCGCTGCCGGGCAACAACCTGCACTCGCCGACCTTCAATCCCGATGAAGCCACCCTTGAGACCGGTGTGGGCCTCATGAGCTTTCTGGCGTTGAGGTTTCTGTCGGTCATGCCCTGAGTTTTCTTCAGCTATCGTAATTCAGCCGGGCATGAAACCAGAAAAGGCTGCCCGCAAGGACAGCCTTTTCATGATACAGGAGCCTGATGTTCAGGCCTTGCCGTTGGAGCCGAGCACGTTCACGATCTTGTGGATGTAAAGCTGCTTGAGGGCGTCACGGGCAGGACCGAGGTATTTTCTCGGATCGAACTCTTCAGGTTTTTCGTCGAGCACCTTGCGGATGGCAGCAGTCATGGCAAGCCTGCCGTCAGAATCGATATTGATTTTGCAGACTGCAGACCGGGCAGCCTCCCTGAGCTGGTCTTCAGCGATGCCAATTGCGTCCCTGAGCTTTCCGCCGTGGGCGTTGATCATCTGAACGAGCTCCTGGGGCACCGATGATGCGCCGTGAAGGACGATCGGGAACCCGGGAATGCGACGCTCTACTTCAGCAAGGATGTCGAGCCTGATTTTGTGGTCTTCACCCGGCTTGAACTTGAACGCACCGTGCGAAGTGCCGATGGCGATGGCAAGGCTGTCGACACCGGTCTTGCTGACGAAATCCTCGACCTGGTCGGGTTCAGTGTAGGTGTGCTGTGCAGCGTGGACTTCGTCCTCGATGCCGGCAAGCACGCCGAGTTCGCCTTCGACGGTAACGTCGTGCTGGTGCGCATATTCGACGACCTGGCGGGTGAGCTTTACGTTCTCGTCATACGTGAGGTGGGAGCCGTCGATCATGACCGACGAAAAGCCGGTTTCGATGCAATCCTTGCAGAGTTCGAAGCTGTCTCCATGGTCGAGGTGCAGCACGATGGGGACCTGGTTGCCCAGTTCGGCCGCATATTCCACAGCACCGGCGGCGAGGTGGCGGAGAAGCGTCTGGTTGGCATAGCTGCGGGCGCCCTTCGAGACCTGCAGGATGACCGGAGATGCAGTTTCCACGCACGCCATGATAATCGCCTGGAGCTGTTCGAGGTTGTTGAAGTTATAGGCGGGGATTGCATACCCGCCGGTCACTGCACGCGAGAACATTTCCCGGCTGTTGACCAGTCCAAGTTCCTTGTAACTGGTTGATTTCTTTTGCATAAAATGCTCTCCGTTTGAGTTTGTAGAGAAGGAGGTTCAGATTTTTCTGTCGCTGTCCGCAAAAAATACGTGTTCAGCTGAAAGTGTGCGCGAGAATATAATATATTTGATTCAGCAAACACTTACATAGTTGATCATTCCGTTACAAAGAATTCATAACCACCGCCATCGACGATGATGAAGAAGCTACGCGCCCCCCTGTTTTCAGTTCTGATCTTGTGCCTGATGCTGGCAGTCTCCGGAACGAATTTCCTCGGTGTCGCAGCACATGCGGCAGTGCCGGCCCTGAAACCCACGCCCTCAGAAGAAGAGGCGTCACGGTACATCGCGCAGTACCTGCTACAGAACCATTACCGCAAGGTTCCTGCCAACGACTCGCTTTCCCAGCAGGTGTTCAACCGGTTTCTTGACAATCTCGACAGCAGCAGATCCTATTTCATCTCTTCCGAAGTCGAACGACTGAGGCGCGACGTGGGGAACAGGATCGACGACGAGTTCGTTTCGGGAAACCCTTCCGCAGGGTTCGCGATCTATAACCTTTTCCTGCAGCGGGCCCATGAAAAGCTGAATTTCATGGTTTCGACGCTCCGTACTTCCAAATTCAATTTCAACGTTCCCGAGACCCTTGAGACGGAACGCAAGAACCTGCCGTGGCCTGCCGACCGCAACCAGTTGCAGGAACTCTGGCGCAAGGAGCTGAAGTATCAGTATCTGAGCATGAAGTATGCGGGAGAGAGCAACAAGAACATCGTATCGGCCCTGATCAAGAGCTATACCAACCGCATCAAACTGCTGGACCAGCAGAAGCCTGATGATGCCTTCAATGCCTTTACCTATGCATTGACTACCTCGTTTGATCCGCATACGAGCTATTTTTCCCCTGATGAGTTCGAGAATTTCCAGATCGACATGAGCCGATCGCTTGAAGGCATAGGCGCGAAGCTCCAGATGGAGAATGAATACACAGTGGTCAACGAAATCATTCCGGGTGGACCGGCCTTCAAGAGCAACCTCCTGAAGAAGGGGGACCGCATCGTCGGCGTCGGCCAGGGCAATGCCGGCGAGGTCGTTGATGTGATCGGGTGGCGTATCAACGATGTCGTCAAGCTGATCCGTGGCCGAAAAGGCTCGGTTGTCAGGTTGAAGATTCTTCCCGCCAGCCAGGCCAACAAGGGCCCAGCAAGGACCATCAGGCTCGTGAGGGCAAAGGTCGACCTCCAGGAGCAGGCGGCACAGAAGAAGATCATTCTCCAGGGCGGCCACAAGCTCGGCGTCATCGTCATTCCGTCGTTCTACCTCGATTTCGAGGGTGAGCGGCAGCAGAAGAAGAACTATGCAAGCACGACAAGGGATGTTTCAAGGATTCTCAACGAGCTGAAACATGACAATGTGGACGGCATTATCATCGACCTGAGGGAAAATGGCGGCGGGTCGCTCGAGGAGGCGGTTTCGGTTACCGGCCTGTTCATTCACGGCGGCCCGGTCGTGCAGGTCAGCAATTCGATCGGCGGCAAGAGCGTGCTCAGGGATGAAGATAACCGTGAGCACTACGAAGGCCCGCTTGCCGTGCTGGTGAACCGATACAGTGCATCCGCCTCGGAGATTTTCGCGGCGGCCATCCAGGATTACGGTCGCGGACTGATCATCGGCGAACGGACGTTCGGCAAGGGCACGGTCCAGAGCATCGTCAAGCTCCAGCGCCCATTCAACATGTTCATGAAGCAGCCTGAACTCGGTCAGCTGAAGCTTACCGTTGCGAAGTTCTATCGCGTATCCGGTGGCAGCACCCAGCACATCGGCGTGATTCCCGACATAGTGCTGCCTTCGATGATCGATCCGGAGGTCGTCGGCGAGGACACCTATACGAGCAGTCTGCCATGGAGCACGATTTCAAAGGCCCCCTTCACTCCCGAATACGAGGTGAGCAAAGAGGATATCTCCACACTGAAACAGAAGTTCCAGGAGCGCGCAGCAAAGGATCAGGTTTACGAGTCCTACCTCCATGACCTGTCAACGTTGAGCAGGATCAGGAAACGGAAGGAGGTGTCTCTGGCAGAGACAGCCTTCAAGACTGAAAACCAGACCCTGAAGCATATCCAGGAGCGCTGGGGTCAGGAGAAGTCAGGCAAGAACAAGCCTACCGATATCATTCTCGAGGAGGCGGAAGGCATATTGAACGATCTCGTCGTTCGAAAGACCGCTTCGGCTCCTCCAGCCACCTCACCTTCAACTCCATCCAGATAATGAACGAAGAAGGGCGCCTCGAAAGGCGCCCTTCTTCGTTCTCCGTTTCGGGTCTCCTGGTGTTTTACTTCGCTGCGCGGGCTCTCGAGATCTGCGCTTCGACGGACCCGAATGAACAACTGCCTGAGCTCTTCTTCGAATTGATGCTGGAGTCGGGTTTCAGGTCGTCGTAAATTCCCTCATCGAAAGCATCTGAGAAAGTCCGGTATTCGTCGAGGCCGATAGACGTTAGCGTCTTGCCTTGTTCGATCGCGTAGGCAACGATCTTTCCGGTAATGCGGTGCGCATCGCGGAAGGGGATCTGCTTCCTGACGAGGTACTCGGCGATTTCGGTGGCAAGGCTCAGGTCATCGGCGGTGAGCTTTGCCAGCCGGTCCTCATTGAGCCAGGTGTCTTCGAGCATCCTCCTGAAGATCGAGAGGCACTGTGCCGTGGTTTCTGCCGTATCGAACAACGGAGGCTTGTCCTCCTGCATATCGCGGTTGTAGGAAAGGGGCAACCCTTTCATGATGGTCAGGATGTTCATCAGGTTGCCGTAGACCCGCCCGGTTTTACCCCTTACAAGCTCGGCGATATCAGCGTTCTTCTTCTGGGGCATGATCGAAGAGCCTGTCGAGAAAGCGTCGCTGATGCCCAGGTAATTGAACTCTGCAGTAGTCCAGAGGATGACATCCTCCGAAAACCTTGACAGGTGCATCATGATGACAGAACAGGCAGAGATGAATTCGATCACGAGGTCACGGTCGCTGACGGCGTCGATGCTGTTGGTGAAGACCTCGTCGAACCCGAGAAGTTCGGCCGAACGTGAGGTGTTCAGCGGCAGGGTGCTTCCGGCGAACGCCGCTGCTCCGAGAGGGGAGATGTTTGCTCTTTTGCGAAGGTCGCCGAGTCTCTCGGCGTCTCGGCCGAACATCGAGTGCCAGGCCATGTAGTAGTGGCCGGCAGAGATCGGCTGGGCACGCTGCAGATGGGTATAGCCGAACATGATGGTCTTGCGGTACTTCTCGGCCTTGTCGAGCAGGGTGGCCTGCATTTCGACGATCAGGGATGTCAGCCGGTCGATGTTCCTGCGAAGGTAGAGCCTGGTATCGGTTGCCACCTGGTCGTTCCGGCTCCTGCCCGAATGGAGTTTCCCTGCTGCCGCTCCGATCAGCTCCTTGAGGCGGTTTTCGATAACGGTGTGGATATCCTCGTCCTCCCAGACAGGTACAAGTATGCCTGAAGTCAGTTCCGTTTCGACTGCCTTCAGGCCGCCGACGATCTGATCAGCTTCATCCTTCGATATGATTCCCTCCTCGGCAAGCATCGTTGCGTGTGCGATGGAGCCTTCGATATCTTCACGGTACAGCAATCCGTCTACATGTACGGATGAGGAGAACCGGAGAGCCTCCCGGTCGAACGGTTGGGAAAAACGGCTCTGCCAGAGGAGTTCCTTGCTCTTGGACATGATGTAGATGATAGGTTTTCGGGAGCTGATGCTTGAAGATACGGGAATTAATGGATAATGGATAGTTGATAATGGCCAATGGAACACAGAGGACGTTGCGATGCATTCCGTCACCGTGGCCTGTGCTCATTCTTCTCTCTGCGTCGCTTGCGGACAAAGTACTTTACAAAATAAAGATGCATTGATAAAAGATAAAAAAAAGCAGGCAACGGTGTGAACCGCGCCTGCCCTTGAATCGACAGGTGATTTCAGTTATCAACTATCCATTGTTTTTGTTGACCTGGTTGAACGTCTTGACGCCAAGTCCGTAGATGTGGATGAACCCTGCGGCAGCCTTGTGGTTGAAGGTGTCTGCTTCAGTGTAGGTCGCGAGCTCCTCGTTGTAGAGGGAGTTCGGCGAATTTCTGCCGAGCAGGGACATGGAGCCCTTGTAGAGCTTGATCCTGACCAGTCCTGTGACCGGTTTCTGGGTCTCGTTGACGAAAGCGTCAAGAGCCGAGCGCATCGGCGAGAACCAGGTGCCGTTGTAGATGATGTTCGCGTAGTCCTGGCTGATGTTCTTCTTGTACTGGAACACCGATTTTTCGAGCGTCAACCTTTCAAGCTCGCGATGTGCGAAGTGCAGGATGGTGGCAGCCGGTGCTTCGTAGATTTCCCGGGACTTGATGCCGACGACACGGTTCTCGACCATGTCGAGGCGCCCGACACCGTTCTTCGCTCCAAGCTCGTTGAGCCTGACGATCAGGTCGAGGCCGGTCATCTCCTTGCCGTCCAGCGAGACAGGCACGCCTTCAATGAACTCGATGTCGACCACGGTCGGCTGATCGGGAGCCTTCTCGGGAGAAACGGTGATCTGGAACGCATCGTCCGGCGGCGGCACCATCGGGTCTTCGAGCACGCCGCATTCGATGCTGATGCCCCAGATGTTCTCGTCGATGGAGTAGGGGCTCTTCTTGGTGGCCGATACGGGGATGTTGTGCTCGAGGGCATAGGCGATCTCCGCCTCGCGCGAGGTGAACTCCCATTCGCGGAGCGGTGCAAGGACCTTGAGATGCGGGGCGAGCGAGGCGAAGGTCACCTCGAAGCGCACCTGGTCGTTGCCCTTGCCGGTACAGCCGTGGGCGAGCATGGTGCAACCCTCTTCGACGGCCACATCAACGAGGGCCTTTGCCAGCAGTGGGCGTCCGAGGGCTGTCGCCAGCGGGTAGACGTCTTCGTAGAGGGCGCCGGCTTTCAGCGCACGCCAGATATATTCCTCGACGAACTGCTTGCGAAGGTCGACGAAATGGAATGAAGATGCCCCGGTCTTGATGGCTTTGGACTCGAGGTTTTCGATCTCCTTGGTCTGTCCGAGGTTGCCGGTGACGGCAACGATGTCGGCGCCTTCATATTTGTCTTTCAGCCATTTGATCATGACTGACGTGTCGAGACCGCCGGAATAGGCGATCGCAATTTTTTCCTTGCTCATGCTGGGATGCGTGTTTTCATGGTTGTGTAAGGCTTTTCTGAATATAGGATTTGACCGCCGATATTTTCGTGATGGATGACGGAATAACAAGCACGGTGTCATCTCCGGCAATGGTGCCGAGAAT
Organism: uncultured Chlorobiales bacterium; assembly: GCA_903929135.1. Classification (GTDB taxonomy): domain Bacteria; phylum Bacteroidota; class Chlorobiia; order Chlorobiales; family Chlorobiaceae; genus Chlorobaculum. The sequence goes on along the minus strand of CAIYTH010000032.1, from coordinate 16,943 downwards.
CTCCGGGCTCCTGAGGCGGTCGAGGAACGAACCGACGCCGTGGGCCCGTCCTGGTAGCGTCCTGATGATGATCGACGTTTCGTTGGAGGCAACCGACAGTACCTCCATGCCGACAAGCCCCTTGATGATGTCCTCCGTCGCGTCCTCGGGAAGCACGAGGCGGTAGCCCTGGCCGTTACGCTTCCTGACCACGCCGATTTCGGAGAAATCCCTCGAAAGGGTTGCCTGGGCGACCCTGATGCCTGCCTTGCGGAGCAGGCCGAGCAGTTCGAGCTGTCCGGAAACCTCCAGGTTTTCGACAAGCTCCCTGATCTTCCGTTGCCTGAGGGCCTTGTTCATGGGCGCATTCCGGTCATGCCTTGAGGGAGTTCGCAACGCTCAGGAGGCGGTGCGTCAGGTGAAATTTCCGGTACTCGTCATGGTTCATCAGCTTTACCATGAGGGCTTTCTGGACGTGCAGCCGGTTTTCAGCCTCGTCGATGATGATCGATTGCGGTCCGTCCATGACCTCTGCGCTGATCTCCTGGCCGCGGTGGGCGGGCATGCAGTGCATGACGACGGCTGACGGTTTTGCTTCCGACATCAGGTTGCCGTTGATCTGGTAATCCTTGAATATCCTGAGCCTTTCAGCGGCTTCCTCCTCCTGGCCCATGCTTGTCCAGACGTCGGTGTACAGCACGTCCGCATTCCTGACGGCCTCAAACGGGTCATGAACGATCTCGATGGTGCCTTTCGCGTTGCTGCGGGCTTGCTTCAGAAGGGTTTCGTCGGGCATGTAGCCGGGAGGGCATGTCAGTACGAAATGGAATGGCAGGATGCCGGCAAGTTCGATCCATGAATTCGCCACGTTGTTGCCGTCGCCGACGAACACCACCCTGGTCTCTTCGCTCCAAACCCCTTTCTCGTAGAGTGTGAATGCATCTGCCAGCACCTGGCAGGGGTGCGACAGGTCGGTCAGCGCGTTGATGACCGGGATGTCGGCATGCGCGGCAAGGGTTTCGATGATCTTGTGATCGTGCAGCCTTGCCACGATGGCGTCGTTGTAGCGGGAGAGCAGGCGAGCGATGTCCTCGACCGATTCCCGTTCTCCAACGCCGATGGATTTCCCCTCGAGGCTGATGGCGTGACCGCCGAGCTCGTAGACGCCGAGTTCGAAGGAGACTCTCGTGCGCAGCGAAGGCTTGCTGAAGATCATGGCGACTGTCTTGTTCCTGATCGGGCGGAAGTCATTGCTGCCGCGATTCTCTTCTCGCTTCTGCTTGATGTACAGGGCGTAGTCGAACAGTTCGATGATCTTGCCGGCATCCAGGCCGGTGAAACCGAGAAAGTCGCGTTTCTGCGGGTTGTTTTTTGCCTGGTGCTGACTCATGATGCTTGTTCCTTTTGAGAGTGTTCGTTGTCGATGACAAACTGCGTCCCGACGCCTTCATCGGTGAAGATTTCAAGAAGCAGAGAGTGGATCTGTTTTCCGTCGATCAGGTGGACCTTCCTGACGCCGCCGTCGAGCGTCAGGTACGCAGAGACCACCTTCGGGATCATACCTCCGGAGATCACGCCGTTTTCGATGAAGTCGGCCGCATCTGACTTGCAGACAGTCTTGAGAATGCGTTCGCCGACCCTGATGCCCTCGACGTCGCTGACGTAGATCAGCTTTTCGGCTTTCAGGGCCAGGGCGATAGCCGATGCCGCATCATCGGCGTTGATATTGTAGATGTTGCTTTCATGGTCGAAGCCGATCGGGGCGATCACAGGAATCAGTCCGGCGTTGCAGAGGAGGTCGATGAAGCTGGTGTTGATCTCGGCCACATCGCCGACCAGGCCGAGCTGGGCTGCTTTCGGAGAAGGCACGGCCCTGATGGTGTCGGCGTCAAGTCCGCTGACGCCGACAGCTTTTCCACCGTGGTCGCTGATGAGTCGGACGATATCCTGGTTGACCTTGCCGGCAAGGGTCATCTGGATGATGTCGATCGTATCGCGGTCGGTCACGCGCCGGCCATGCACGAACGTGGTCTCGAGCCCGAGGCGTGCCGAGGTTTTCGTGATGGCGTCGCCACCCCCGTGCACCAGCACGACATTGATGCCGACCTTCCTGAGCAGGGTGATGTTCTGAGCGAAGGTGTTCTTGAGCACTTCGTCCTTCATTGCCGCACCGCCGTACTTGATGACGAAGGTTTTGCCCTCGAATTTCCTGATGTAGGGCAGGGCCTCGATGAGCACCTGACCGATTGCCTGCTGCGGCCCTTTTTTACCCGGCGTCCGGAATTCGCTGCAAATCTTTTCCATGGCTGATCCTGGTGTATGTTGAGGGTAGGAGGTCAGCTTCGGTAGCTGCCGTTGATTTCGATGTAACGCCTGCTCAGGTCGCAGGTCCACACGACGGCCCTGCCGGGCCCATTGCCCAGGCTGACCGTGATGGTATAGGCACCCTTCGAAATGACCTTCATCGCCTCCTCTTCGGAAAATCCGGCGTCGAGGCCAGGTTTCAGGATCGGGAGGGCATCGAACCAGACTGCGAGCTCCTCCTGAATGAATGATGCTCCGGAACGGCCGACGGCTGCGATGATCCGGCCCCAGTTGGCGTCTTCTCCGTGGATGGCCGTCTTGACGAGGGGGGAGTTTGCCACTGTCATGGCAGCTTTCCGGGCCTCGTCGTCGTTCCTGGCGCCCTCGATGCGCAGTTCGACGAATTTCGTGGCGCCTTCGCCGTCGACCACGATGAGCTGCGCCAGCATGGTCATGACCGTCCTGAGCGCTTCGCCGAAGAGCCGGCTGTCATCGCTTCCGGTCACGACGCTCGGACCGGTGCCGCTTGCCAGGATGGCCGCCATATCGTTCGTGCTCGTGTCGCCGTCGACCGTGATGGCATTGAAGCTAACTGCGTTAGCAGCCGACAGGTGTTTCATGAGCAACTCGGGGTCGATCGAGGCGTCGGTTGACAGAAAGGCAAGCATGGTAGCCATGTTCGGGCATATCATGCCCGAACCATTGGCGATGCCGGCGATTCTCGCCTTGCCGCCGGAAAGCGAGACATCGACCGCGAAGAATTTCGGAAAGGTGTCGGTGGTCATGATGGCCTCTGCCGCGTCGCGCCACTGCTGGCTTCCGGAAGCGGATTTCAGGCCGGGCATGGCTGCGGCGATCCTGTCGACAGGAAGCGCCTGGCCGATGACTCCGGTCGATGCCACGAGCACCTCTTCGGCGGAGAGCCCGAAAGCTGCAGCAGTGTCGGCTGCCATGCGGCCGGCATCCTGAAGCCCTTTGATTCCTGTGGCTGCATTGGCGTTGCCGCTGTTGCAGATGACCGCGCGCATCCTGCCCGCCGAAGCGGCCAGATGCCTTTTGGAGAGTTCGACAGGAGCTGCGCAGCAGAGATTGGTCGTGAAGACCGTGGCGGTGCTGGCCGGCCTGTCGCTGAGCAGCAGCATGAGGTCCTTGCGCTGCGGCTTGATGCCCGCATTGATGCCGGAAAGGGTGAACCCTGCCGGCCAGAATGGCTCGTCCTGACGATCCGACGGGATGACGCGGGTCACTCCGGAAGGCAGGATGCTTCTTGAAAGCAGTGATTCGATGGCCGATGCGGCCTTTTCAAATGGTTCCACGCTGAAAGTCTCGATTATGTTTACCGGCCCTTGTCATTCTTCTCCCGACTTGTCGGGAGAAGAATCCGGAACTCACGGATCCTTTCCCGACAGCAGTCGGGACTATCGCTCTGCTACGCTTTATTCAGGAAGACAAACTGCTGCTTCTGTTTTCTCTGCGTTCTGTTCAATGCTGTCATAACTCAATACCGAACTCCTTGAACACCAATCAGACCAGGGCGGTCGTTTCGTCAAGGCCGAGCATGAGATTCATGTTCTGCACCGCCTGGCCGGCGGCGCCCTTGACCAGATTGTCAATGGCCGTGACGATGACCAGCGAACCGTCTATCTGCCATGCGATGCTGATATCACAGAAATTGGTATGTGCTACATGCCGCACCTCGGTGACGCTCTCCCTCAGGCGAACGAAAGGAGCCGCAGCGTAGAATTCGCGGTAAAGATCCCGGATCGTCGCCTTTGAAACAGAGGTCCCGAGCTGAACGTTGATGACGGCGTAGATGCCCCTGACGTAGGGAGCGATCATCGGGGTGAAGACAAAGCGGAAGCCCGGATTTTCAACGGAACTTCCCAGGGCCTGCATGATTTCAGGCGTGTGCTGGTGCATGCCGACCTTGTAGGCCCTGACGTTGCCGCTCATCTCCGAAAAGGAGAGTTCGGTCTTCGAACTCCTGCCTGCTCCCGATACGCCCGAAACTGCCGTGACATTCACCGACTCGACAGCAACTCCCTCAGCACCGCCCATGAACAGGGGGGCGAGGCCAAGGATGATGCTCGTGGCATAGCAGCCCGGGTTGCTGATCGCTGAGGACGATGCTATGGCTTCGGAGTAGAGTTCGGGCATGCCGTATTGCAGAAAGGCATCTACCGGCTTGGTTCCGCCATAGAATATTTCGTGTTCCGCCACACGCGTCAACCTGAAATCGCCTGAGAGGTCCACGACCTTCTTGCCTGAGGCGATGAGTCCAGGAACGATCTGCAGGGCTTCGCCGTGCGGGAGTGCGAGAAAGCAGATGTCGCTGTCAGTATGGCCATTCCAGGACTGGAAAACGCGATCGCACGACAGGGCCGGGTAAAGTTCGGAAACGTGCCTGCCGGCCTGTGTATGGGCATAGAGGGTTTCGAGTTCGATTGCCGGGTGCTTCATCAGCAGGCCGGCAAGCTCTGCACCCGAATATCCGGATGCGCCGATGATCGAGGCAGTGAGTTTTTTCTGCTGCTGCATGTTATTCATTATTCTAACGTTGACGGTCCGTGTGCCCATCCTCGGTCCGGAATGAATAAATATCCGGGAAAGCGGATATATTACTGAATTCGAGCTGAATTTCAATAGCATAAAGGTTCATTTTCCCATTTTTTCACCGTGTCGTGACAGCTGTCCACATGTTCTTTTTTTTTCTATATTTATGATATCATACAATCACAGGTCCCCGCACCGTTAACCGAACCCTGAACTTCATGGACCAAAGGGCCCGGAACATTATCATATCGATCATCCTTGTTGTCGGGCTCCTGGTTCCGGTCTGGATGTGGATGCGTACGCCTTCGAAAACGTATCGCCCCGGTTCGCTGCTGCCTGTTGAAACGGCGACGAGGGGAGACGCATCCGTGGCGGTCGACCGATCACTCCTGAAGGTCATGGAACTCCAGTCGAAGAGCTTCAGCGACCACTACCCGAATGTGAAGGTTTCTCTTACCCCTGAGCCCTCCGGACGCACGGTTCTGCGACTCCTGGATCGGGAAGCCGGTGCTGCCGTTGTTGACGGCGCCCTGATCAGGGAGGAGGATTCTGTCGTTTCGTCGATGAAGCGCCCTGTCAAAAAGGAGCCGATAGCGAGAAATGCGCTCGTATTCATCGTCAATCGGGCAAATCCGCTCATCGCAATCAACCTTGGTGACCTGAAACGGGTTTTTTCGGGAAGTGCGAAGGAGTGGAAAAGTCTTGGCGGCCAGTCGGGAGAGCTTGTCGCCTGCGTCGACGGCAGCGATTTCCGCTCGCAGGCCGTTCTCTCGGAAGCGCTTTTCGGCAAAGCCCGCCGCCTTTCGGCTACGGCGATGCCTGACATTGCTGGTGTGATTTCGCGAGTTGCTGAAGACGAACGGGCGTGCGCCATCATGACCCTTCCCGAGTATGCCGCAGCCCTCAAGTCAGTCAATGGCGCAAAAATAAAGGCGCTTCCCGTGAGCAGGAAAACCGGTGATGCTCCGGTGGAAGCAACACCCGCCACCGTTTATGCCGGCCAGTATCCGCTCGTGTCCATCGTCTACTACCTCTACGATCCCTACGATCCGACTGCCAAGGGTTTCGGGGCATGGCTCGCCAAGGAGGGGCAGACGCTGTTTGAACGGGGAGACATTGCCCCCTATCGCCAGACGGAACGAACCATCATTCTCAAATAGGGGCATGAAGCAGGAGGAATACGACGGCGTCGACCGGGCGGCACTCAGGGCTGCGATCATCTTCGGTGCGGCAGCGCTGGTGGTCGCGATCGTCGGTACCGGATGGTTCGGGCTTTATCAGTCGCATCTGCTGCGTACCATTGACGAAGAACAGGCCTTCTACAAGGATCTCGTCGAGTGCCGGGCCTCGCTGGCCGCACTTGAAGACAGGATGGGCGAACCCGGGCTCACTCTTGCAGAGATGAGCGATATACAGGATCGTCTCGTACTGGAACGGGCGAGGTTCGCCGAGACGGGTCGACGCGAAGGACTTCGAAAGGGTGGACGGATCGCCGCCTGGCTGAACACAGGAAAAAACAGCAGGGAGGAGGTCAACCATGAATCGCTCGGGCTGATGCTTGTCGAGATGGATGCGATGATCCTGCTGACCGCAAAGAAGATCGGCATGAGCAGCGAAACCGTCGGCACAAGCCTTCATTTCTACCTGGTGTTCATCGTCCTGCTGCTGTTCACCATCGTGCTTGCTGCAGGGCGTCTGCTCGTCTCCAACTACCGACATTCACTGCAACCTCTGAACCAGCTTGCCCAACGCCTCACGCAGTTGAACAGGAATCTGCCGGAGAGCGTGCATGACACGGCTGAAGCGGCGTCCAACATACTCTGCAACCCAGATCCTTCACCGGAGATTCGGTACGTCACCGAATCGGTCGCCGTACTCTGCCGGGAGATCGAGGAGAAGAACAAGAAGCTTGATGAGATCTACATCCGGGACGAGAAGACCAACCTCTACAATTATCGACACTTCAAGGAGCACCTGATCATCGACGTCGAACGGGCCAAACGCTACGGGGACAGCATATCGCTCGCCATGGTCGACATCGACTTTTTCAAGCGTTACAACGATAGTTACGGCCACATCGTCGGAGACAAGGTGCTTGCGAGGATTGCGGATATCATCAGGGACCAGTGCCGCGTTACGGACATACCCTCGAGGTTCGGTGGCGAGGAGTTTGCCATCCTTTTCCCCAAGACCGGACGAGCGATGGCCATCGATACCTCCGAACGCCTCCGGCAGGTCATCTCGGCAGAGCCGTTCGACCATGAACGCCATCAGCCGGGCGGACAACTTACGGTGAGCATCGGGGTGGCGACCTGGCCAGACGATGCGGCCGACTGGTATTCGCTCATCAATAACGCCGACCAGGCGCTCTATGCAGCCAAGGCGCAGGGTCGAAACCGTGTCGTGGCCTTCATACCGGGCAAGGGCCAGGCGGAACCGCAGCATGAAGGCTGAACTCTACATTGCGAGACGGTTCGCATTCAAACCACGCTCGCTGTCGAAACCGACCTTCATCGTGATGGCATCCGTTGCAGGCATTGCTGTCGGCACGGCTGCACTGATCCTCACGCTCTCGATCGTCAGCGGTTTCGCCTCGATCATCGAGGGCAAGCTCATCAGGTTTACCTCCCATCTTCAGGTACGTCAGCCCGACGATCGTCTCTTTCCGGAGACTCGTCACGACCTCGAGCTCCTTCGGCAGACGAAGGGCATTGTTTCTGCATCGCCGTTCCTCGAGATGAACGTCATGCTCAGGAGCCGCAGCCGGTCTGGTGATGGAAAGGAGAGTGTCGTGCCTGCCCTCCTCAGGGGTGTCACCGCGGATGAAGCAGGCCGCTTTCTCGGCAGCGATAATGCTGCCGCACTGATGTTGCATCGCGATGCGTCAGGCGCCCTGCCGGTCATGCTCGGCAAGACGATGGCCGAAACGATGGGGGTCAGGCCCGGAGACAGGATCATGATCGTGGGCATCGGCAAGGAGGGGAAGGGTCCCGGCATCGACAGTCATGATTCGATCGTCGATCTGCTGTCGAAGCTCGACCTTGAAGTCGCCAGGGTGGCCGGAATCTATGAGACTGGGCTGAATGAGGGATTTGACGACATCGTGGCATTTGCGGACCTTCGAAGCATGCAGGCGCGTTATCATCCGGGGATGGTCACCGGTTACGAGGCCAACGTTTCCGACCTGCGGGCCCTTCCGTCGATATCCGCAGGCGCCTCAGTCATGCTGGGTTATCCATTCTACTCCTATACGGTCTACGAACGATACGCAAACCTCTTCGAGTGGCTGAAACTTCAGAAAAACGTCATGCCGCTCCTGATCATCACCATCACGGTGGTTGCCGTGTTCAATATCGTCTCGACCCTGCTGGTGCTGATCATCGAAAAGACGAAGGAGATCGGGATGCTCTCGGCGCTCGGTCTTGAACCCGGAAGCATCAGCACGGTATTCATGGCCCAGGCCTTCATGATCTCGCTGGTCGGCATAGGAATCGGCAACCTGCTCGCGATCGCTCTTTCGCTTTTCGAACAGCGATACCACCTGATCACACTGCCTGAAAAAAGTTATTTCATCAAGCAGGTGCCCATCCAGATCAATCCGGCGGATTATCTGATCGTATCAGCCGGTGTGGCCGTTCTGACGCTGCTGTTCGCGTTTATCCCTTCGAGGGTAGCCGCATCGCTCAAACCCGGCACGGCACTGACCGCATAACGAGATGCAGCGATGAAAACAGGATTCTGGATAGCCGGCCGCTACAGTTTTGCCCGCAAACGGTTCCGGGTTATCAATATCATCTCCGGCATAAGCCTCGGCGGCATCATCATCGGCGTGTCGACACTGCTGGTGGTCATGAGCGTGCTCAACGGTTTTCAGAAGCTTTCCAGGGAGCTGTTCATGACCGTCGACAGCCCGGTGCAGCTCGTGCCTTACAAGGGTCGCTCACTTGACGTTCCTGACACCCTGCTTCGCGAGATCAGGAAGATAGATGGTGTTTCCTGGGCGCAACCATTCGCCGAGGGTCAGGCAATCCTCTCGGCCGGTGACCGGAGCGAACTGGTCACGGTGAAAGGGTTGACAGACAACGCCCAGCAGAGGCTTGTGCAGCAGAAACATCATGTGTTCCCCTATTTCAGCGAAGGCAGTGTCTCCGTAGGAGAACTCCTTGCCTACAGGCTCGGCATACTGCCTGGCAGCGAGGTGAGGATGTTCAGCCCCGAGCTGATCTCCGTAGGTCTCCAATCGCTTTCCCAACCATACCTGCTTCCGGCACTGTCGCTGACACGGGCGCGGACAGCATCACTCTTTTCACTCCAGAAGATCTTCGATGACCGTTACGTGCTGACGTCGGATACCCTGGCGAGGAGCATCCTCCTGCTGGGACATGGTCAATATTCGGGAATCGACATACGAGGTGATGGACGCATATCCGACAGCGACCTGGAACGTCATCTTGGCCGTTGGCTTTCTGAAAAGAGGCTCGATCGGCAGTACAGGATCAGGACGCTTGCGGAGAAATACAGCGACCTGTTCGCGGTCATGCAGCTCGAAAAATGGGCGAGCTTCAGCGTGCTGATGCTCGTGATCATCGTTGCAGTGCTGAGCCTCGCAGGATCTCTGGCCATGACGGTCATCGACAAGCGCCGTGAGCTTTTCTACCTGCGCTGCCTCGGGCTCGAACGGCCGCAGTTCATGACGATCTTCATCGTCGAGGGGGGATTGACCGGCCTCGTCGGAACCGCCGCAGGATCGGTGCTTGCCTGGTGCATCTGCCGAGCCCAGGAGGTATACGGTTTCGTCCAGCTTCCTTCGAAAAGCGCCTTCATTATCAGCGCCTATCCTGTCAGCATGAATGGCGGCGACTTCCTCGCGGTAGGAGTATCCACGTTCATCCTCTGTCTTCTGGTGAGCCTCTATCCAGCTGGACAGGCCGCCGCCATTGCAACAAGCAACTCTCTCGACAGCAAGAGCGAATAACGGTTTTATCGCCTGTCTCCTCCTGGAAAGCAAAACAGGCCGCCAAATCCATTCTGGCGGCCTGCTCGTTCCGGTATGCACATTCGGAAGGGATGACCCCTGTGCTTACTTGATCTGGATGTTCAGGCCGATAAGCTTCCAGGCGCTCTCTTCGAAGATGAAACTGTTCTCGAAATTCAGCGTGCTCGGATGAGTCGGGTAGTGACCTTTGATGGTCAGGATTCCCTTGTCGTCGATTTTGGCATCACCGTCGAGAACGGGCTGAAGCGGATCGACCACGGTCAGATCAAGGTTGGCACTGATGATCTTGCCATAGGCCTCGTTCAGCTGTTGCGTCGTAAACTGCGATTGCCATAGCCTGGATATGGTGCTTCTGAAGTGCTCCATGTTCTTGCTTTTCACTGAAAGGGCAAAGTCATGCATCGCCTGCCTGGACAGGTTGATTTGATCGGCCGTGCCGGGAATGGTCGATGCCGGTTGCTTTGCCGTCATGCTGGCAGGAGGTTCCGAGGGTTCGGATGACTGAAGGCCGGCTGTCGGTTTTTGCAAAGCATAGATTTTCCATGAGTCGTGCTCCTTGACGAACATGAGTTTGATGGGAATATGTCCACCTGTTTCCGTGGTGATCAGGCCGTTGAGTTCACCTCTGCCATTGCTGATGTTGCTTTCGGACCAGCTTGCCTCCTTGAAGTTCAAAAGGGCGCTTTTTTCCAGAAACGCTTTCAGGGTCGCGTCGTCCGTGCTTGCCATGAACTCTTCCGACAGGTAGCCGCGAGCTTTGGCTATGTCCTGGTGTTTTACGGCTCCGAAAAATTCATCGGCGGTCGACCGGAGACCGGACGTGGCAAACAAGGCCAGGACGACGATCACGGCAATGACACCGGCAATGATTCCGAGTACCTTCCAGATTTTTTTCATGGTTTTATTGCTGTATGGAGGTTAGTGGATTGCACAACTCATCTTGCCCGAATGGCTCCCTTAAACAAAATCATGGATATACACAAATATATATATCCATGATTTTATAAACAGTAATTATTTGTTCTTGCAGGAATATCCCCGTACTGATGAAGCGTTTCGGATTTATCGGATTTGACGGAAAAGGGAGTTTACATGTGACATGAACGTCATGAAGTATGGGCCGACCGTGTTGACGTCATTTGGCAGGAGAATATCGACACCTTTCCGGCGATGCGGAAGGGAAAGGAGACCATCCGGGCATGTCGAGTGCCCCTTACCGAGGAAAAACGGTGCGGATCCTGCCCGGGTGGATGTGGAATGGTTACAGCCGGGAGTCGAAGAGACGGAAATTGCTCCGCCCGGTATTGCAGACAGGACAGGCCCACTCCTCGGGAAGCTCATTGAAAGGAACTCCTGGCGGAATGTTCCATTCAAGGTTTCCCTCGGACGGATCGTAGACATATCCGCATTCGATGCAGATCCATGCGGGGAGTGGATCGGTTTCCTGTCGGTTCATGGGTGGGGGGATTGCGGTTTGAAAATCAGAGGAGTTTCCTGAATACGGCCATTTCCGAACGGGTGAAGCCCTTGCCGGCATAAAACCGGTGTGCACCTTCATTGCCGCCGTCGGTCAGGAGTGTGATCCTGCCGAATCCCTGGCTCTCCGCCCATTCTGCTGCGTGTTCGATCAGCCTTGAGCCGAGGCCCTGACCCCTGCAATCCGGTGCGACGACCATGTCCTCGAGGATGGCCACCCTGCTGCCGAGCGCGGTGCTGACGGTGTTCAGCAGCGCGACCATTCCGACGATGGCGCCGTCCCTTTCGCAGACGAAAACCGTTCCGGTCGAGGGGTGACCGATGATCATGCCGAGCCCTCGCTCCTGCACCAAGGCATCAGGTGTGAACTCCTGCTCCTGACCGAACAGCACTCCGAGCAGGCGGGCGCATGGGGCAATGTCCTTTTCGATCGCGATGCGGATGGTGTCCATGGCTCTGGATTTCGTGCACGAAACGGGCAGTAGGGCTCAATGGAGTTATAGTATCAATATTGCCGGACAAAAGCAATCATGGGCAGGCCCCTTGATGAACTTCTCGATACACGTCAACGTTGAAGATGCAGGAAGGGGCAAGTTCAATCAAAAGCGATGAAACCATGTTCAGGAAACTGTTTCGTAAAATAAACATTACCCAGGGGCCGGAAACCGTCGCCGAGGTTGATGTCCAGAAATACTGTGGCACTTGGTATGAAATCGCCGCCATACCGAGCCGGCAGGAGAATCGCTGCACCAACACGAAAGCCGAGTATACCTTTGACAGGGTAAAAGGCCGTGTGGTCGTTCGCAACTCCTGCAAGCGGGGGTCAAGGGGCGCTTCGATCAGGGCTACTGCCGTCCCGGTGCCCGGTACAGGGAACTCCAAGCTGATCGTGACCTTCTTCGGGTTCATCAAGGCCGATTACTGGGTCGTGGGCCTTGCCGACGATTATTCGTGGGCCCTTGTTTCGAATCCCGACCGCTCCAGATGCTGGGTCCTTTCGAGGACTCCCTATCCGGACGATGCAATTTACACCCATATGCTCGAGGTGCTCAGGAAGAAGGGAATCGACACCTCGCTTCTTGTCAGGACAACCCACGGTTGACATCCAGTAGCAGTGTTTTGGAGAATGGCGGGGTTTGGGATATTTTTCGGCGTCCCGACAATCTGAACATTCTCAATTCCCGTTGTTTCAATGCATGCATTCTGGCTCTCCCTCGTCATGATTTTCATTGCCGAGCTCGGCGACAAGACACAGCTCGTGGCGCTGACCCTGGCGACCTGCTACAATACCCGCGTGGTTCTTTTCGGCATTTTCTGGGCAACGCTTGCCGTCCACGTATTTTCGACGGGAATCGGCTGGGTGATGGGTGGTCTGCTTCCCACTGACTGGATCGCATTTACGGCCGGCATCTCCTTCATCGCATTCGGATTCTGGACGCTCAGGGGCGACAGTCTCGACGAGGATGAGGGGGAGTGCAAGACCGGCGTCAATCCCTTCTGGATCGTGTTTTCGACATTTTTCATGGCTGAGCTCGGCGACAAGACCATGCTGTCGACGATCAGTCTTGCTTCTTCAAACCCGTTCCTGCCTGTCTGGATCGGCTCGACCCTCGGCATGGTGCTTTCCGACGGACTTGCCGTGATCGTGGGCAAGATGCTCGGGGCGAAACTCCCCGAAAAGGCGATCGGCATCGGAGCTTCGCTGATCTTTTTTGTGTTCGGCGCATGGAAGATGTATGAGGGCGGCCGTCACTTCGGCATCGCTGTCTGGGCGGCAGGTTTCGTCATCGTAGCGCTTATCGGCTATCTGTTTCTTCGCGTCAGACCGGAGTCATCGAAGGGTTCCTCCTGACTGAACAGGAACAAGCCCGTTCATCGTCCATTCAACGCCAATGCTGCTCTCTCTCAAAGACGTGGTTTTTTCCTATGGGGGATCGGCTGCAGGCCCCCTGGTGCTGGAGCGGCTTGACCTTTCGGTGGAGAAGGGCGATTTCATCCTGATCCGCGGTGCCTCAGGATCGGGCAAATCGACCATCCTGAGGCTGATCTGCCGCCTGCAGACTCCGACAGCCGGTACGATCCTGTTCAGGGGAGAGCCGGTGGTAACGATCAAGCCCTCGCTGCTCCGTTCATTGATCTGCTACGTGCCCCAGGTGCCGGTGATGGTGGACGGGAGCGTTGCAGACAACCTTCTGCTTCCGTTCTCCTTCGAGTCGAACCGCTCCCGGCAGAAGCCGTCGATACTGCAGCTTCAATCGATGCTCGAACGTTTTTATCTCGGGGACATTCCGCCGGAAAATTCGGCCCAGAAGCTTTCGGTCGGTCAGAAGCAGCGGCTTGCCCTGATGCGGGCCCTCCTTCACGGTCCTGAACTGCTCCTCCTGGATGAACCGACCTCGGCCCTTGACCGGGAAAGCGCGGACATGGTATTTTCGATCATCGAACGATTGAACACCGAGGAGGGCAAAACCATCGTCCTCGTCACACACAGCGATTACTCGCCCCAGGTTCCCCGAACGAAACGATACCAGCTTCTCAACCGAAGGCTTGAACCCGCATGAACGAAATCGTCGTCATCTCTCTGCCGCAGCTCCTGTTCGCGCTGCTTTTCATCGTCATCGCACAGTGGACCTCACTGGCATGGCATCTCGGATTGAACAGGGACATTACCGTCGGCACCCTGCGTACCGTTTCGCAACTTTTCCTCATGGGGTACGTCCTGACCTTCATCTTCAAGGCCGAGAGCCTGCCGCTGACCATCGGCATATTCCTGGTGATGGTCGTTTCAGCGGTGTTCATCGTCAAGGGGTGGGTGAAGGAGAAGGAGGTGGCATACCTTGCACCGACATTCCTGACCATGCTGTGCTGTTATTTCGTGACGGCGCTGTTCGTCTCCCGTGCGGTGGTGGGCGTGACTCCCTGGTGGGAACCGCGATACTTCATTCCGACTGCGGGTATGGTGATCGGAAACTCGATGTCGGCCCTGGCCATATCGATCGAACGACTGTTTACGCAGATGCGCCAGCAGCGGGAGGTCATCGAAATGAAGCTCAGCCTCGGGGCAGACTACCGCGAGGCAAGCGGGGAGTTTTTCAGGAGCGCCGTGAAGGCTGGCATGATTCCGTCGATCAACGCCATGATGGGTGTCGGACTGGTGTTCATTCCCGGCATGATGTCAGGACAGATCCTGGCGGGAACCGACCCACTCGTCGCCATACGCTATCAGATCGTGGTGATGTTCATGCTGGTGGGTTCAACGGCCGTGAGTTCGATCATCGTCATGCTCATCGTCCGGCGCCGCTGCTTCGGCAGCGGTGAGGAGCTCCTATTGACGCCCCGTTGAAGGACGGTTCGCGATCAGGATCCAGGCACCGGCCGCCATCATCAGGAAACAGAGCACCTGTCCCATCGAAAAACCGAGGAACACGAACCCGAGCTGAACATCCGGTTCCCGGAAGAATTCGATGAAGAACCTTACGAAGCCGTATCCCGCCACATAGAGCCCGGAAAGGAATCCCGCGTAAGGGGATTTCTTCCGGATCGACCAGAGCAGCAGGAACAGAACGATACCCTCGAAAAACGCTTCGTAGAGCTGCGAGGGATGGCGCAGTTCGGAGCCCGGGGCCAGGGGGAATCGCATGCCGATCGCAGCGGAAGTCACCCTTCCGTAAAGTTCGCCATTGATGAAATTGCCAAGCCGGCCGAAGGTGTAACCGAGGGGAAGTGCAGGGATGAAGAGGTCGAAGGTCTCAAGGAAACCCTTGCCGCATCTCCTCGTGAAGAGGGCCATGGCGATGACCACGCCGATAAGGCCTCCGTGGTAGGACATGCCTGAAATGCCGGAGAAGCGGCATCCTCCGTTTGTTGTTCCGATCGGAATCAGGCTGCCGAGCGGGTCTGCCATGAAATCGTGAAGTCCGTAAAAGAGGATATAGCCGATCCTGCCGCCGAGCAGCACTCCGGCCATTGCCCAGGTGAGCGCGTCAGCGGGGAAGGTTTTGTCGAACGGAAGCTTTTCGCTGGCGATCCGGTACCTCGAAAGGAGGTAGACGATGGCAAATGCGACGATATACATCGTCCCGTACCAGCGTATCGAAATGCTCCCGATGCTGAAGATGACCGGGTTCATTTCCGACGGAAGCTGATGCCACCATGCGAGAAAATCATTCATTATGGCTCTTTTTACGTGTTTTATGACGTTTTTATGGTATTGACAGGACCTAATGCCTTGGAGCAAAAGCAAATATAGTTATATATTGACCCTGCACTCATCTTTTTTTGCGCTACTACCCATAACATAAATTCACGAGGCATGGCTAAAATCCTTGAAGGGCCTGCCATGAAATTATTCAACAAATGGGGCATTCCTGTGCCCAATTATGTTGTGATCATGGACCCGAATCGTCTTTCTCAGCTTGGCGAAGCTAATAAATGGTTGCGAGAATCTAAACTGGTTGTGAAAGCCCACGAGGCGATCGGCGGCAGGTACAAACTCGGACTGGTAAAAATAGGACTCAACCTCGACGAGGCGATCGAAGCCTCTCGCGAAATGATAGGCACCCAGATCGGCACGGCCGAAGTGCGCCAGGTCATTGTCGCAGAAATGCTCGAACATGACGAGGAATATTACGTTTCAATCATCGGCAACAAGGACGGCGCAGAACTCCTGCTCTCCAGGAAAGGCGGCGTCGATATCGAGGAGAACTGGGGCACCGTCAAGCGGATGTTCATTCCCCTCGACGATAACCCTTCGATCGAACAGCTGACAGCAGTCGCCGAAGAGGCGGGCTTCGAAGGCGAAATCGCAGAACGCGTGGGCAAGATCACCTCGCGCCTCATCCTCTGCTTCGACAACGAGGATGCGCAGTCGATCGAGATCAACCCTCTGGTCATCCGCAAGAGCGACATGCGCTTCGCTGCACTCGACGCGGTCATGAACGTCGACTGGGATGCACGGTTCCGCCATGCAGACTGGGACTTCAAACCGGTCTCCGAAATCGGCCGTCCCTTCACCGAAGCCGAACAGCAGATCATGGACATCGATTCGAGGATCAAGGGGTCGGTAAAGTTCGTCGAAGTGCCCGGTGGTGAAGTGGCCCTCCTGACCGCAGGCGGAGGCGCTTCCGTATTTTATGCCGACGCTGTCGTGGCGAGGGGCGGCACCATCGCCAACTATGCCGAGTATTCCGGCGACCCGGCCGACTGGGCCGTGGAGGCGCTGACCGAAACGATCTGTCGTCTTCCGAACATCAGGCACATCATCGTGGGTGGCGCCATCGCCAACTTCACGGACGTGAAGGCGACCTTCAGCGGTATCATCAACGGCTTCCGCGAAAGCAAGTCGAAAGGTTACCTGGAGAATGTCAAGATCTGGGTGCGCAGGGGTGGACCGAACGAGGCCCAGGGCCTTTCAGCAATCAAGAAGCTGCAGGAGGAGGGGTTCGACATCCACGTCTACGATCGCAGCATGCCCATGTCCGACATCGTCGATCTGGCTATGAAGTCTTGATGCGATCTCCTGCATCGCCTTATAATTCAAGAATATAGAAAATCACTAAACTGATTGAACCGTGAGCATTCTCGCTAATAAAGATACTCGGGCGGTCATCATCGGCGGCGTCGCCGGCGTCAATGC
>CAIYTH010000031.1 GCA_903929135.1 uncultured Chlorobiales bacterium | reverse complement strand
CCAGCTTATTCCGGCTATCCTTTGCCTTGTCCTGGCGGAGAGAGAGGGATTCGAACCCTCGAGGGCTGTAACACCCTACCCGCTTTCCAGGCGAGCGCACTAGACCAACTATGCGACCTCTCCGTTTCTATGGATCGTCAATGTACAACGTATTTTCGTTTTTTAAAAGTCTACGTCTGACTCCACTCAAGAAAAAATAGTCGTCCCAGGAGTTAATGGATCAACAAAATGCTCCCGCACATTCCGGTCGGCTGCAACGTTGCCATTCACTGCCTTGTTTTGTAAATTGGCTGATCATTTTTGACCCAATCTTTTAATACGGCCCCTATGGATAAAATCCTCTACGATGCCCTGACGTTCGACGATGTCCTGCTTGTGCCCGCATATTCCGCCGTGCTTCCCAAGGAGACTGTCGTCGCGTCGCGTCTGACCAGAAAAATCGGGGTCAACATCCCTCTGGTCAGCGCCGCCATGGATACGGTCACCGAGGCCGAACTCGCCATTGCGCTTGCAAGGGCAGGAGGCATCGGCATCATCCATAAAAACCTTCCGATCGATGAGCAGGCCCGTCAGGTCGCAAAGGTCAAGCGATTCGAAAGCGGCGTCATCCGCAACCCGTTTACGCTTTATGATGACGCGACCATCCAGGACGCCCTGGACCTGATGATCCGACACTCGGTTTCAGGCATCCCGGTAGTCCAGCGGCCTGGCGCTGACGGAAGCTCCCGCCTGAGAGGCATCGTCACCAACAGGGACCTGCGCATGAAGTCGACGTTCGACCAGAAGATAACCACCATCATGACGACGAATCTGGTGACGGCAAATGATGGAATCGACCTGGTCACCGCGGAAGAGATCCTGATGAAGAACAAGATCGAAAAACTCCTGATCATCGACGACAACGGCAACCTTAAAGGACTGATCACCTTCAAGGACATCCAGAAACGCAAGCAGTGCCCGGAAGCCTGCAAGGACAGCCAGGGACGCCTCCGGGCCGGTGCGGCGGTCGGTATACGGGCCAACACCATTTCGAGGGTCGATGCGCTGGTCGAGGCCGGCGTCGACGTCATCGCGGTCGACACCGCCCACGGACACAGCCAGGCGGTGCTCGACATGGTCTCATCCATCAAGCAGTCCTACCCCGACCTGCAGATCATCGCAGGCAACGTGGCTACCGCCCATGCCGTCAGCGACCTCGTGAAGGCGGGAGCAGACGCCGTGAAGGTCGGCATCGGGCCTGGCAGCATCTGCACGACGCGTGTCGTCGCTGGTGTCGGCATGCCGCAGCTTACGGCGATCATGAAATGCGCAGAAGAGGCTGCTAAAACCGGCACCCCGATCATCGCCGACGGAGGCATCAAATACAGCGGTGACATCGCCAAGGCCATAGCGGCAGGCGCCGACACGGTCATGATGGGCAGCATCTTCGCAGGCACCGACGAGAGCCCGGGTGAAACCATCCTTTATGAAGGAAGGAAGTTCAAGGCGTACCGGGGCATGGGCTCGCTCGGGGCCATGTCCGAGCCGGAAGGAAGCAGCGACCGCTACTTCCAGGATGCATCGGCCGAAACGAAAAAGTATGTACCGGAAGGCATCGAGGGCAGGATCCCGACCAAGGGCCGCCTCGACGAGGTGGTCTACCAGCTCATCGGCGGCCTGAAATCCTCCATGGGTTACTGCGGCGTCAGGACCATCGATGAACTCAAGGAGAATACCCGCTTCGTCCGAATCACCTCAGCCGGCCTCAGGGAGAGCCATCCGCACGACGTGATGATCACCAAGGAGGCCCCCAACTACTCTACCACTGCCTGAGAAAAACATTTCCAGGAAAACGAAGCCCCGATTTCAAACCGGGGTTTCGTTTTCTCCCCGTCTAGCTCCATCGACCGTCAGCAGGAGCTGAGGTAAGTGTTGTCGAAAACAGGCCGCTTCCAATCACCAACTTTTCAAGCACAGGTTTCTCATGTCGAGAAAAATTCCTGAGACCTCTTTCCTGCACGATCATTCCAACAACGGATCGGCAACATGATCAGAACAACCCGATTGATAGTCCTTGCATTCGTTATCGTGTCATCCCTGAGCGGATGCTCGAAAAACGAGACCGGACTGTCACAATCTCAGATCGAAAAACTGGTACTTACTGCAAGACCGGGCAATACAACGCCTGATATCTGGGCGTCTGCCATTCGGGAAAGCCTTGTCGAGCTTGGACAGCCTGTCGACAAGGCGCATGTCTGCGCCGTGCTTGCCGTCATCACGCAGGAGAGCAGTGTGAGCACCAGCCCGAAAAACAGGAAGATGGCGGATATCCTGAGAAAGAAGATCAGCACGTTCGATTCAACAAAAGTACTGAGCTTCATCATTCAAAAAAGGCTGGATCAATATGCAGCCAATGGCAGGACATTCAGGGAAAACATGGAGACGATTTCAAGCGAACAGGATTTCGAACTCTGGTACAATGAGTTCACCTCAGCTGAAATCACGAAACCGATCCTGCTCGTTTTCAACAAGGATATAAACGACCTTGTAACCACGATAGGATCGATGCAGGTATCGGTAAAATTCGCCCGGAATTACCCGAAAAAGCCGTCAAACGTCGGCTTCGGAACCATCCGCGAGATACTCTATACCTGTAAAGGCGGGGTTTATTACGGAACGGCGTATATGCTCGATTACAAGCACCGCTACAATGACTGGAAGTATGTGTTTGCCGATTACAACGCAGGAAGGTACGCAAGCCGGAATGCAGGATTCCAGAAGATGCTGGCCGATCTGTCGCGAAAGAGAATCGATCTGGACGGTGATTTATTGAACTATGCTGAGGGAAACAACTCACGGTCAGTCACCTATGATACCTTCATCGAGTTGCTGAAGAACAAAGGAAAGGAGTTCGATGAGGGGAGCGTCAAAAAAGATTTCGATCAGGAAAAAAGGTATGACTTTGAAAATACCTATTCCTACAAGACGCTTTCATATATGCACATGAAGAAATTCGGCTCTTCCATCTATGCGATATTGCCCGAAATACCGCTGAGCAGCCCGAAGTTTACGAGCAGGAACCTTACCACAAAATGGTATGCAATGCGAGTAAAATCACACTTCGAAAGATACATGCGCAGGAAAATATAGATGAAGGCGAAGCAACGTGCCGGGTGTTTTGTCCGCCTTGAGTAAAACAGCAAACCCCGGTGAATGCCGGGGTTTGCCGCTTTATTGCACGATGTCATCTGAGTCAGAATCGCGGTAAATCGACGATTTACCGTGGTTCATCAATCATCCGCCATGCCTTCGAGCCGGTCCTCCAGATCAGCATAGATCTCCTGCAGCTCGTTGATCATGTCCTGATCGGCTTTCCACATGCCCCTGCCGTGAGCTTCAAGCATCCTGCCCACAATGTTCTTGATGGCCTGAGGGTTGAGCGTGGCAAGCCGTTCGCGCATATCGGGATCAAGGGCATAGGTCTCGGCGGTCTTCTTGTAAACCCAGTCATCGACGCTCTTGGTCACGGCGTCCCAGCCAAGCATGTAGGTCACGCGGTTGCTGATTTCACCGGCGCCGCTGTGGCCGTGCTTGAGCATGCCCTCAAACCATTTCGGATTCAGCAGCTTCGAACGGTACTCCACGCGCAGGGACTTTTCAGCGTCGTCGAGCTTGATGTCGGAAGTGAAGGACTCCACGTAGTTGAGCTTGATGTCCGAGTTCTTCGTGTTCCTCCTGCGTGCGGCAAGCTGCAGTGAGCCCGACGACGAGAAGTAGTGGTCGATGTCGGAGATGCCGAACTCGGTGGAATCAACCTGGTGCACAACCCTGTCGACCGATCCGAGGAGCTTCTGGAGGATCTCCGACTGCTTCTCGCCCTTGCGGTTGCCGCCGTATGCGCAGCTGTTGCGGCGGATGAAGAGGTCGTCGAGATCGCCCTCGTTGTCCCAGGCCGAATCCTCGATCATGTCGTCCACATAGGTACCGTAAGCACCGGGTGCCTGCGTGAACTGGCGCGAGGTAGCCGTCTCGAAGTCTGCCCCTTCGGCCATGGCGTCGTCGACATGCTTTTTGATGAAGTTCATTTCATGGGGCTCGTCAGCTTTGGCTGCATCCTTGACGAGCCTGTCGAGCTGGTCCATCAGGATACCGAACGCGTCCCGGAAAATCGGGCTGAGCTGCATGAGCACGTCGACGCGCGGGCGGCCCAGCTTTTCGAGCGAGGTCAGGTTGTAGTGGCTGATCTTGCCGAAAGCGTCGTAGGCCGGCTCTGCGCCCATGAGCCTGATCACCACGGCCACCGCCTCGCCCTTTGTCTTGATGGTATCGAGACCCCAGATCACTTCGGCGATGGTTTCGGGGTAGACTCCGTCGTTCTCTGCCAGATGCTTTTTGATCAGGCCGTCCGCGATGAGCGAGCCTCGTTTGAAGGCGGTCTCGGAGGGAATCCTCCACGGGTCGATGGAATGGATGTTGCGGCCGGAGGGCAACACGTTCATGCCGTCCCTGACGAGGTCGCCGCCGGGGCCGGACGAGATGTAACCACCACGCAGCACCTTGACCAGAGCGTCCATCTCTCCCCTGTTGTCGCTCAGGGCCTGGATCATCTGGGTACCTTCCTGGATAAGGCGCTGGATGAACGGCACGTCCTCCTGCGACATTCTCTTGCCGCCGGTCAGGGCCTCGTAGACCGATGACGGGTTCCGGTGTTCGAACATGACCTGCCGGACAAACTCCCGGCATGCCTCCTCCGCCCATTCCCGCAGGTTGATGGATGCGTTGTCGCCTTTCCTGGAAAGGCTGGTCAGTTCTTCGTAGCTTGAGAAATGGCCGTTCTTGCCGGAAGCCGAAAGCAGGATGTAGGGCAGCGTCCGACCTTCATCACCACGGTTCTTGATGGTTTCGGTGATCGTGATGATCTGTGAATCGATCGGGCTCGATTCGCCGAACACGTGCAGAGAGTTCGAAATCAGCCTGTTTTCAAGCTCGAGGATGTAGATGTACAGGCGGCTCACGAAATCGGTAAAGGACTCGTCAGCCTTGCGCGGGCAGTCGTCGGTCAGGTTGAGCAGTTCGGCCTTGCTCATGATCGCATCCTGAACGGAGTCGATCTCCCCTTCATCGCCGCGGTTCCGCTCACGGTAATCGGTCAGAAGGTCCTTGAGCGCAGGCAACTCCTTGTAAAGGCCGGCCCTGGCCAGGGGAGGCACCACATGCGATACCATGGTGGCGAGTCCGCGTCGTTTCGCGATGGTCGACTCGCTCGGGTTGTTGACCGGGTAGATGTAGAAATGGGGCACTTCGCCGAGCAGGGCATCTGGCCAGCAGTCACCCGTAAGACCTGTCTGAAGGCCGGGCATCCATTCCACCGAGCCGTGCATGCCGACATGCACCAGCGCGTGGGCGTCGAATTCGCGGCTGATCCAGCGGTAGAAGGAGATGTACTGATGGTGGGGCGTGTTGGCCTTGTCGAACAGGAGCTTCATGGGATCGCCCTGCACGCCCATGCGCGGCTGGACACCGATGAAAACGTTTCCGAACCGCACACCGCCGATGAACACCTCTTCAGTGCCGACCGGCACGATTTCACCAGGGAATCCCTGCCAGCGCTCTTCGATGCGTTCCCGCTCCTCATAGGAGACAATTTCCTGGTACTTCTCGCGATTGACCTTGAGCGCTTCGGGCTTGTTCTGCATGATCTGGTGATCGGTCGCCCGGTCGAGTGCCGCAAACAGCTGTTCGGGCGTCTCCGGCAGCGTCCCGACGTTGTACCCCTCTTTCTTGAGCCGCTGCAGGATCTGGAGCAGCGATCGGGGCACGTCAAGCAATGCCGCACTGGCCTTCTTGCCGAGTCCGGGCGGATAGTCATAGACGACGAAAGCTACACGCTTGTCCCTGTTGGAGGTCGCGCGGAGCCGCAGCCATTTCTTCGACATGTGGGCGAGGCGATCGAGTCTCTCCTGTACGGTTTCGATCTTGCCGTCCTGAAGGGCGCCGAGGATGATCGGAGAGATGGCGCCGTCCATTTCGGGAATCGAGTAGGTGAACGTCACCTGCATGGGTGCTACGCCGAGTTCATGCCATGACTCGTAACTCTGGATAAGCAGCGGCTGGGAAACGATATATGGCACATCCAGACCGGTGAGGATCTCGTGCCGTGCTTCAGCGGCCGTTCCGGGCTTGGTTGATCCGGCGGGACCGCCCACGAGGCCGAACCCCATCATGTTGACCAGCAGGTCGATATTCTCCTTCATGAACCAGTCCCTGACGAGCACGTGCCCCTCGACGCCCATGACGAATGCCGGAAACACATTGATGCCCTGCTTTTCGAGGGTCCTGATGGTGTTGTCGATATAGGTCTTCTCCTGCAGGAGGTGCTTGCGGAAGAAGAGAAGCGCCATCTTCTGGGACTTGTCGAAATTGACGCCCCGCTTCTTGGCCCAGCCCTTGAAGCTCTTGACATCCTTGAAATATCCGGGAGCATCCGGGTGGTAGAGGCCCATGTTCGGCACATCGACGATGGGGTCGACCTTGACGGGCACGTCGAAATATTCCCTGAGTATGAGCCGGAACATGTTGGCGATGTTCTCAGCGGTCGGCTGAAGCCAGTAGGAGTAGACCATCAGCCAGTTCTTGAAATCCTTCGCCTTGTTGGGCACCAGCGGCAGTATGGTCCTCATGATCTTCATGAGTTTCATGTAGCCGTACAATGCGTCTTCGTCACGCCCCTTGACCAGCATCTTGGCGATTTTCTTCACCATGTCGGGCATCCCGGCCTTGCCGTCGCCGACGGCGTAGCTGCCGACCTTGGTGAGCGCCATCGCTTCGGGCATCGATTCAAAAATGAATATGGTCTTTTCGTTGGTCGACTGATCGAGCTGCTCCTTGAACCAGTCGATCTGCTCCTTGAAATTGATCATGCTCATGAAAACGCAATCCGCCTCCCGGATTGCCGTAGCTGCTTCGGGGTTCTGCTTTTCGAGATCGATATCGCTCAGCTGTACCAGATCCGCATCTTTTTCAAGCATCCCCTTGATTTTCTTCCAGAGACCTGCATTGTACTGCTCAAGGCCGACAATGGCCGTGATTTTACGACGAGTAGCCATGGTAAAATAATTCGTGGCATTAGAAAAAAAGACCATACCCATTATCTATGGGAGCACCTGTACGGCACTATACTAATGTATAAAAGAAGCAATTAATTGGAAAGACACATTTGCCGGCCCGCATGCATAAAAAGGGCCGGCAAATGAAAAGAGGGGGGTATATCAGCTCAGGGCCGCTTCGACGATCTGCTCGGCCTTGGCGTTCGGCAGATAGAAGTACCGGCCGCCGAGTTTCTGCGCCAGTTTCGGCGCTTCACCCCGTGACAGGTAGTTCATCTGGGTGTCGATCACGATGGAAGCCACGCCATCAGCCTGGATGGACAGGGCAAGCGCCTCGATCTCCTTCTCGAGCTGCTCCTTCGGAGCCTTCTCGGCATTCGGATCGTACGCGGCCTGCAGCGGAATATTGCCCCTTCCGTCGGTGATCATGACGAACATGATCTGCGTGATGCCCTTGGTGCGGGCCTGCTTGGCCGTCTCCCATCCGGTCAGGAGGGCCGAAGCCAGCGGTGTTCCGCCGCCGGTAGGCAGCACGTCCAGCTCACGCTTTGCACGGTCCACGCTCTGGGATGGCGGCAGCAGCACCTGCGCCTGCTTGCCCCTGAACGAAATCAGGGCAACCTGGTCGCGATGCACATAGGCATTCTGGAGAAGGCTCGACACGGCGCCCTTGGCCTGGCGCATACGGTTCAGGGCCATGGACCCGGAAGCGTCGACCATGAAGATGAACAGCGTTCCGGACTTGTCGCGGAACCGCTTGATCTTGACATCCTCCTTGTTGATGATGAGGGCGCCGAACTTGCGGCCACTCTTTTCCTTCTCCTTGCGGCGGCTCGCCTGCCAGGGGGCAGCCGAGATCAGGGTCGGAATCAGGGCGACCTTGCCGCTCTTCATCTCCCCTTCCTGCGCCCGAACGAATCGACCGCGCTTGTTGTTGAGCGCTTCACCGCGGCTGCCGGATTTCGCCTTTTTCTTCGAGGCGAGCGAGATGTTCAGGATGTTGTCCGGCAATTCGGTCTCCATGGCATCCATCATGAGCTCCTCGATCATGTCGGGGGTCTCCTCCTGCTCCTCCTCCGCGTCTGCGTCAGGGGTGTCAGCCGGGGCTTCCTCGTCTTCGGCTTCGGTCTCGTCCGGCGGCGGCTCCTCCTGCGACTGCATCTCCTCCTCGGTGGGCTCGCGTTCGGGCATGCGGGTAGCCCTCGGCACCAGTACGAGCTTGACGGCAAGCTTCATATCCTCGTCGCCCACTTCGGTCCGCTGCGCGAGTGCCGCACTGGCAATGGCGCACCTGATGCAGAAGATATCGACGCGGTTGCCCTCGACACCAAGGCTCATGGCTGTCTGGATGAGTCCCTTGATCTGTTCGTTGGTCATGGAGACGTGCGTCAATTGCTCCCTGGCGGCATTGACAAGGCCCCTGAGCATGCGAAGCTCATCCTCGGTATCCTCGCTGTCGCGGGTGCCGAGAACGATGTCGATGATCTTCTTGCGTGCCCGGTAGTCGTTCTGTGCAGTGAAGGGAACGATGATGCCGATGCGGTCCAGCAGTCCCATGCGCACTTCGCCGTCGCTCGGGTCGTAGGTGCCGACCAGCATGAAGTCGGCCGGGTGCACCTCGCTGAGTCCTTCCCGCTCGACGATGACCGCGCCGCGCGACATGGCGTCCATGATGTGCGACACCGCCGAACTGTCGAGCAGGCTGAGCGAGTCGACGTACAATACGCCCTTGTGCGCTTTCGAAAGCACACCGTGCTGCACGACGCGCTGGCCGGAGGCGATGGTCGCCTCGAGATCGACACCGCCGATGAGGCGGTCTTCGGTCACGTTCAGCGGCAACTCGACGAACGGAGTGCCTTCAGGCAGGATATCGGCAAATGCCCTTGCGAGAGTAGATTTTCCGGAGCCGACAGCCGACGGAATAACCACGCCGCCAAGGGAGGGATCGACGGCCAGCAGCATGAGCGCCTGCTTGGCCAGATCCATTCCTACAATATCGGTAAATGCTATCATGCTGCTGCTTCGACTTCTCCCAGTATTTTAGCCAGTTCGCGTTCGATCTTTTCGCCGGCATCGACCGTCTCGAGCGGATCCTTGCGCAGGCGGTGGCGGAGGCAGAGGCCGGCAATCTCCCTGACGTGCTGCATGGTGACCGTCGTCTTGCCCTGCAATGCCGCGTAGGCGTATGCGGTACGGGTGATGGTCAGTTCGCCGCGGTGGCCGTCGATGCCGAGGTTCATGCAGAGCCTGGCGATGTCGGTCAGCACCTTGTCGTCCATGCTGACCTGGTTGAGCAGTTCCTGGGCGGTGACGATCTTCTTCTGCAGCTTCTGCTGCTCACGGGTGCATTTTTTCAGGAATGCCTCCGGATCCTCGTCGTAATCGCGACGACGCTTGACGATCTCGACCCTCTTGGCCACGTCGTTGATGGTGACGATGCGGGCGTGCAGGCCGAAACGATCGAGCAGCTGGGGACGAAGCTCACCCTCTTCCGGGTTGCCGGAACCGACCAGCACGAAGCGTGCGGGGTGGCGGATGCTGATACCTTCGCGCTCGACCACGTTCCTGCCGCTGGCGGCCACATCGAGCAGTACGTCGACGAGGTGGTCGTCGAGCAGGTTGACTTCGTCGATATAGAGGAATCCGCGGTTCGACTGGGCGAGCAGGCCGGGTTCGAAGGCCTTGACGCCGCTGGTGAGAGCCTTTTCGATATCGATGGTTCCGCAGACGCGGTCTTCGGTGGCGCCGAGCGGCAGGTCGACGACAGGAACGATGATCATTTCGGTCTTGACATCTTCCGGCTTGAGGACCGGCGTGCCCTTCTTGCCCGATTCAGCAT
The DNA here is from genome assembly GCA_903929135.1 of uncultured Chlorobiales bacterium. GTDB lineage: Bacteria > Bacteroidota > Chlorobiia > Chlorobiales > Chlorobiaceae > Chlorobaculum. The sequence continues at coordinate 27,911 of CAIYTH010000031.1, read as the reverse complement.
CGATGTACTGGTCGACGGTACGGTTGTAGATATCGTCCTTGACGCGCGGGATCAGGGGAAGCACTTCGGCGAGCGCCCTGACCGTGGTGCTCTTGCCGGTACCGCGGTGACCCATCACCAGAACGCCGCCGATCCGGGGATCGATGATGTTCAGGATCAGACTGAGCTTCATCTCTTCCTGGCCGACGATGGCGGTGAAAGGAAATGCCTGTGCCTGCTTCTTTTTGGAGGCCGGCTTCTTTACTTCAGGCGTGGTGGCCTTCGCTTCAGCGGTCGCCTTTGCCTTGGCCGGTGCGGCAGCCTTGGCGGAAGAGGATTTTTTTGCGGCTTTAGCAGTCTGGGTCATAATGAGTTTTACTGGTTAATACCCGGCCCGGGGGTCTGCATGAGTTCTCAGTTTACCCGGCAAAGGCTTTCTTGGTTGAGAAATAAAAAATCAACTATGAATTCTCAATTTATGCTTTTGACTTAGAGATAACAAACGGTTTTCACGTTTGTGCCCCCTTATGCATCATCAGTTTCCGAACGGGGTCAGTGGGTCCCGGGCAGGGCGCTGAATGCGGCGTCACGTATTGTTTCGGAAAGTGTCGGATGGGCATGTACCGTCATGACGAACTCCTGAGCCGTCAGGCCGAGCCTGCATGCGAGTACGAGCTCCCCGATCAGCTCGACGGCGTCGTGCCCGATCAGGTGACCTCCGAGCATCCGGCCGTCGGAGGCATCGAAAACCAGCTTTACCAGACCCTCGAGCTGCCCGTAGGCGTTGGCCTTGCCGGAAGCCGCAAACAGCGCCCGGCCGACGTTCACGCTGTGGCCGAGCTTTACGGCACTCTCCTCGGTCAGGCCAACCGACGCTACCGAGGGCTGGGAGTAAACACAGCGGGGAATGAAAGTTTCGTCAAGCGGTTCCGGGGAACGGCCTGCGATAGCCTCGACGGCGATGGCGGCCTCCGCCGAAGCCTTGTGGGCAAGCAGCATGCCCCCCCTGACGTCGCCGATGGCGTAAATGCCCGGAACCGAGGAGCGGCACTGCCCGTCGGTGACGATGAATCCCCTGTCCGTCCGGACTCCGGCCGTTTCCAGGCCGACACCGTCTATGGAGCCGGTCACGCCGATGGCCACAAGGAGATAGTCGGCCTCCGCGCGGCGAGGTTCGGCCCCGTCGGCGACGATGTCGACCCCGACCTGCGAATCCCCTCGCTGCACGTTTTCGATCCTTGCACCGCAAAGCACCGTGATCCCGGCTTTCTCGAACGACCGTTTCAGCGCATCGGAAATCTCCGCATCTTCGAGCGGCAACAATCTCGGCATCATTTCGACGATGGTCACTTTCGATCCGGCCTTCGCATAGAACCACGCCATTTCGACGCCGATCGCCCCTCCGCCCGCCACGATGAGCGATGCCGGGACTTCCTTCATGATGAGCGCCTCGCGGCTGGTGATGACACGATTCCCGTCAGGCTCGAGGCCGGGAATGGCTCGAGGCCTGGCACCTGTCGCCACGATGAGGCTGCCGGCCCCGATTTCGGACGTTACCCCGTCGGGAGCGGTGATCAGCACCCGGGTACCGCCGGTCAGGACGGCGTCACCCTGCCTGACATCCACCCCGGCCTTGCGGAGCATGTAGTCGACGGCCTTGGAGCTTTTCAGGGCGACGTTCCTGCTGCGCTTCACCGCCTGCGCGATGTCGAACGATGCCCCTGAAACGTTGACGCCGAACGTCGTCGGGTTCTTCACCAGTTCGTAAACCTCGGCGCTCCTGAGCAACGCCTTTGTCGGAATGCATCCCCAGTTGACGCAGGTGCCGCCGAGGGGGCCTTTCTCGACCAGGCATACCTTCATGCCGTGACGCGCGGCGTGGAGCGCAGCCTCATAGCCTCCAGGTCCGGAACCGATGACGGCGACGTCGAAAAGTGCGTTCTCCCTGGTAACGGTAGACTCCTGCATGGTGCTGTGGTGGTTGGTTTGCGGTTGCGGCGGACGATTCTTTATGTATACTTACAGGTTCAAAAGCATGGGCACCTGTTTTACGTACATGAAAATGCAAAAAGAGCTTCTAAAAAACGAATCCGGTGACGGCGACCAGCAGGAGGCCGAGCCGAAAAAAATGACCATCCAGGTCAGCCGCGTCCAGACGCCCATGCGCATCGACCGGTACCTCGCCCAGCAGGTCGAAAACGCCACTCGCAACAAGGTCCAGGAGGCGATCGAAGAGCTGCGTGTGCTTGTCAACGGCAACCCTGTCAAATCCAACTACCGCATCAAGTCCTGCGACCTGATCCAGATCACCTTCCTTCGGCCTCCGGCCCCCGAGCTGGCGCCCGAAGATATCCCCATCGCGATACTTTACGAGGACGAAGACCTGCTCGTGGTCAACAAGGCGCCCGGAATGGTTGTCCACCCGGCCTTCGGCAACTGGACAGGCACCCTGGCAAACGCCATTCTGCACCACCTCGGCAAGGATGCGGACGAACTGGACAGGAGCGGCCTCAGGCCGGGCATCGTGCACCGGCTCGACAAGGATACTTCGGGGCTGATCATCATCGCCAAAAACCCGACCGCCCTGCACCGTCTGGCCACACAGTTCGCCAGGAGGCAGGTCGAGAAGGTCTACAAGGCGATCGCCTGGGGGGTACCCGCCCCGCCTTCCGGCACCATAAAGACCAATATCGGCCGATCGAGAAAGAACCGGAAGGTCATGGCGAACTTTCCCTTCGAAGGACTCGAAGGCAAGCACGCCATCACGGACTTTGAGGTCGCTGAGAACCTGCGTTACTTTTCTCTTGTCAGCGTCACGCTGCACACCGGGCGGACACACCAGATCAGGGTCCACCTGCAGCATATCGGCCACCCGATCCTCGGGGACGAAACCTACGGCGGGTCCGCTCCCCGCACCCTGCCGTTCAGCAGGAGCGAACAGTTCACGAAAAACCTGCTGGAGATGATGCCAAGGCAGGCGCTGCATGCCGAAACCCTGAGGTTCCGGCAACCGACCTCTGGAGAACTCCTTTCGTTCACAGCCCCGCTTCCCGATGACATGCAGGCTACGATCGCCAGGATCCGGTCCGTTCTGGCCGGGAACAGCGACGTGTGACCGGGGACCCCTTGCGTAGGGGGGAAGCCGTTTGTTGTGTCGCCGTTTCTTGTATATTTGTTCTTTGTCATCTTATGAGTTGTGCCGGAGGCATATGCCGACCACCGGGAATCAACGGACCTCCCTGCCCGTCAGCAGCAGATGCCTGATCGTCCGATTTCCGCAACCAGGATTTGAAGAGATCATGATGAAAATAAAATGCTTTGCGGCCGTTCTCCTCACGGCGGCAGCGGTTATGTTCGGGCCGGAAGCATCGGCAAGGGTCAATGTCGACATCAACATCGGGCCACCGGCCCCGATCATCGTCGCACCTGTACCGCCCCCGCGCCACAGGTTCTACGTGGAAAGACGCCCCAGGTTCATGTTCACCCCCCCGCTCGGCTTCTATGTCTCTGTGGATGGCCCATACGACATGGTGTTCTATGGAGATCGATACTATATCCACGACGAAGGAAGATGGTTCGGGGCGCCCTCCTACGACGGCCCATGGGTCTTGATCGAGGAGTACCGGCTGCCGGGAAGAATCCGCAGGTACCGCTATAGCGAAATCAGGCACTACCGCGACGAGGAGTTCCGCAGGCATGGGCGCGATGACAACTGGCATGACCGGGGACGCGGTCGCGATTGGGGGCCGGGGCATGACAACGGGCGCTGGCACTGAACCATTAAACAGGCACCATGAAAATCATCGGCATCAACGGCAGTCCGAGGCGCGAGGGCAACACCTCCCGGATGCTTGCCGCCCTTTTCGAAACGCTTCGTGCGGAGGGCATCGAAACTGAGCTCATCCAGGTCGGAGGCACCGACATCCGGGGGTGCCTCTCCTGTTACGCCTGCATCCGGAACAGGGACCGGCAATGCTCCGCCAAACAGGACTGCTTCAACGGCATTTTCGAAAAAATGGTCGCTGCGGACGGCATGGTGCTGGCCTCACCGACCTATTTTGCAGACATCACCCCTGAACTCAAGGCCCTGATCGACCGCTCGGGATTCGTATCGAAGGCCAACGGCGGCCTGTTCCGCCACAAGGTCGGCGCCGGCGTCGTGAGCCTTCGCAGGGGAGGAGGCATCCACGCCTACGACAGCATCAACCATCTCTTCCAGATCTGCCAGATGTTCATTGTCGGCTCGACCTACTGGAACCTCGGGTTCGGCGGACGGGAAGGAGATGAGGTACTCAGGGACAACGAGGCGCTGGAGAACATGGACGATCTCGGGCGTTCGATGGCTTTCCTGCTCAAAAAACTGAACAACTGAACCTATCTGAAACCAGCACGACATACTCTTACCGATACATGACAGACCGTACCATGCTCCTCGGCCGTTTTTCGGCCATATTGCTCTTTTCCTCCCTCCTTCCCGTTTTTTCCGCCTCCAGTGCGACTGCGCCTCCAGTAAGGCCGCCCGTTGCCCAGGCACCGCAAAGCAAGACCGTCGAAACCCTCTGCGGACAGCAGATCGCCGATCCCTACCGGCCTCTCGAAAACCTGCAGGACCCCGTCGTGAAGCAATGGTTCCGGCAGGAGTCGGACCGTGCGCGCGCAGCACTGGACGCCATTCCCGGCAGGAGCGGCCTGATCGGAAAGATGAACGAATTCGACAGGAGACGGCCTGCCAAGGTCTTTGACCTGTCCATAACCGACAACGACCGCTACTTCTACCTGAAGCAGACTCCGGCGGACGAAACCGGCAGGCTCTTCTTCAGAAAGGGATTCCGGGGCTCAGAGCGCGAACTCTTCAATCCGTCAACCTTTACGGACGGAAAAGAGACGAGCTACGTCATCAGCAGCGTCACACCGAACATCGACGGCACGAAAATCGCACTGACCCTCTCGGCGAACGGCTCCGAAAACTCGGTGCTGCTGGTCATGGAAGTCAAAAACGGGCTGATCTACCCTGAAAGGATCGACCGTTGCTGGTTCGCCTCCCCATCCTGGCTGCCGGACGGAGAGTCGTTCCTGTACAACCGCATGAACCCCGCATCGCTGCACGACAAGAACCGCGAAAAGGACAGCCGGATCTTCCTGCACCGGATAGGCAAAGAGCCTTCGACCGACCGCGAAATCTTTTCCCGGTTCACCAACCCCGAACTCGGCATCCGTCCCGAAGATATCCCTGCGGTCCACTACGACCACAAAAGCGGTCGGCTGTACGCTTTCACCGAGAACGTGGACCCGAGGCTGAACGCCTGGTACGCACCTCTGGAAACCGTCTCCGCCGGCAGCATCAGGTGGAAGCGCCTTTTCAGGCCCGAAGACGAGGTGTACGACTTTACCGCAACAAAAAGCGAACTCTACCTCTATACCCCGAAAAACGCGCCTCGCTACCGTCTGCTGAAAACCTCGCTCGACAACCCCGACATCGGGCACGCCGAAACGGTCATAGCCGAGCGCTCCGACGCATCGCTGAGCGGTTTTGCGCTGACCAGCAAGGGACTTTTCTACACCCTCTCGTTCAACGGGGTAAAAGAGGAGCTTTACCGGAAAGAGGAGAGCAGGGCGAGTGACGAAAGGATTGCGCTCCCCTACGATGCCGGCACCATCAGCCTCGGATCGAAAGGGTTCGACAAGCCGGAGCTCTGGACCGTCATCGGAGGCTGGAATCACGATTTCCACCGTTTCAGGTACGAGGCCGGGAGCAGATCGTTCAGGGATGAAACCCTCTCATCCCTGGCGGAATATCCGGAATACCAGGACCTGACGGTCGATGAGGTGATGGTGCCTTCACATGACGGCGTTCAGGTGCCGCTCTCCCTGATCCACAGGAAAGGAGTGGCGAAGGATGGCACCATCCCGGTGCTGATCTACGGATACGGCGCGTACGGCAACTCGATCACCCCCTTCTTCAGCCCGGCGCTCCTGCTCTGGACCTGGAAAGGAGGCATGCTGGCCGTGGCTCACGTACGGGGAGGAGGAGAGCTCGGGGACGCATGGCACAAGGCCGGCATGAAAGCCAGCAAACCGAATACATGGAAGGATCTCATCGCCTGCGCCGAGTATCTGGTCAGGGAACGGTATACCGCTCCGCAACATATCGCCATCAACGCTGCCAGCGCCGGCGGGATCCTGATCGGCAGGGCCATGACCGAAAGGCCGGACCTGTTCGCCGCTGCCATGCCGCAGGTCGGCGTGCTGAACGCCCTCAGGGGCGAAGAGTCTCCGAACGGTCCGGTGAACGTGCCTGAGTTCGGTACCGTCAGAAATCCGAGCGAGTGCAGGGCGCTCATCGAAATGGACGCTTACCTGCACCTGAAGAAAGGTGTGAGCTATCCGGCGACCCTCGTCACTGCCGGCATGAACGACCCGAGGGTCATCGCCTGGGAACCTGCCAAATTCGCCGCAAGACTGCAGTCATCGACCTCATCGGGCAAACCGGTGCTTTTCTTCACCGACTACAAGGCCGGCCACGGCATCGGCGACCAGAAAAGCAAGCAGTTCGAGTCCCTCGCCGACATCCTCAGCTTCGGCCTCTGGCAGACCGGCCATCCGGAATTCCAGCCGCCGGTATCGATACTCACCCGACCATAACGACAAAGCCCGGAGAAATTCCGGGCTTTGTCGTTATGGAAAGAGCGCATCCCTTTACCGAGTCATCATTTGCCGTCCAGCAGCACGACGTACTCCGACTGAGCAACTGTCGTATGCTTCTGCAACCAGGCGATACCGGCAAAAAGGCCCTTTCTGGAGGTCGATGACACGAAGTAGAAAGCAAACCAGAACACGAAGACGCCGAAGACCAGGAAATCAGGCAGGTGAAGCGCGGTTGCAGCAACTGCGAAGAGTGCGAACACGGTTGCGATACTCATGATGATCTTCACGACGCCGTCATGGTTGAATCCCATATCCCTGAGGATGTGATGAAAATGGGTCTTGTCAGGAGCGAACGGGCTCTTGCCTGCCAGCATCCTCTTGGTCATGACCGTCAGCGTATCGGTAACTGGCACTGCGAGAACGATCAGGGCGACAACCGGCGAAACGATGCCATGTGCTTTCTGGCTCAATTCAATCGAAAAGAAGGCCAGAACGAAGCCGAGCGTCATGCTGCCTGCATCCCCCATGAAAAGCCTCGAAGGATACCAGTTGAAGCGAAGAAAAGCGGCGAGTGCTCCGGCGAAAGCAAGGCTCAGAAGCATGAGTGATCCCATGTCGTTCATCCATGCCAGTACTGCAAAGGTGATAAAGGCAATGAGCGAAGTGGTACCGGCCAGACCGTCCATGCCGTCGAGCATGTTGATCGCGTTGATGACGCCGAGCACACAGAAGATGGTAACCGGAATAACCAGCAGGCCGGTCGTGATGACGCCAAAACCAAGCAGGTTGCCGAAAGCCAGGATATGCATCCCCGGGAAAAAGAGCATGGTGACGACCGTGGCGGTTATCTGCACCACAAAACGCCACTTGAAGCTGATGTCGAAACGATCGTCGATCACGCCGACGGTGAGAATCATCAGTATGGAGACGATCAGTCCGATGAATTTCGCGACAGGGAAAAACAGGAAGAGGGCGACAAGAACACCGGCGACGATACCAAGACCGCCGACCAGAGGCTTTGCAACACTGTGAACCTTGCGGTTGTTGTCGGGCATATCAAGCAGTTTCAGCTTCGAAGCAGATGCCGAAAGACCCTGGATTGAAAAATGCGCCACGAACAGTGAAACGACATAGACTCGGGCATGCCTGACATAAGCATCGAAAAAATGACCCCAGTAGCTGTAGTCGCCCGTTACGAGAGAGTGCTGGTCGCCAGTTGCCCCCATGGCAGACTGACCTGCTGACGAGAGCCCGGCGAGGAAGATGCCCAGAGCGAGGATGAATATATAGTGTGGCATGAGAGTGCTCCTGATAAGCTTGTAGTGCGTTCTTTAGCTTATCATCAGCAACAAACATGCCAATAACCTTTAGTACATATTTTATAATAGTTTACATAAATCCAACATCATGATTCTCAGCAGATTCAACAGGCTGATAATCATAATGAAACAGATTTAGCGTCTCATCTTAAGACAAGCGCGGCCTCTCCTGTGGGGTAATTACGGATGAAATGATGCCTTTCCGCAAGGCCGGGCATGCTCCCCCGGAGGCAGAACGGGCAATCCGGAAACCGGGGAAGCATGGTTCGCGATCTGCGGTCCAACCCTTGAGGACAAATGGTGGTGTTATTGTGGGGGAGATGCCTGAAAAACGACACCTGCCCGGGGAAGCATTACGACAATCCATGGAGATAGCCCTGACGCATCTCCTCAGGGAAGCGCTCTATGGCGTAGCGCAGCATGACCCTCGGCATCCGGCGGCCGTGGCGTTCGAGAAAGAGTTCCAGCACCTTCCGGTCCCTCTTCCCCACTTCCCTCAGCATCCAGCCGACGGCTTTGTGGATCAGATCCTCAGGATCGTCAAGCAGCGATTCGGCGATGGAGAGCGTCTCCTCGAACTCGCCGTTCCTGATGAAATGAAAGGTTGAAATGATGGCGATGCGCCGTTCCCAGAGATTTGCCGAGGCGGCGTAGCGGTAGAGCGATGACCTGTCGGAGCAGTTCAGATGCCGCCCGACGATATGCGGGGCAGAGATATCGACCAGGTCCCAGTTGTTGATCCGGGCGGTCTGCGAACAGTAGAGGGAGTAGATCGACTCACGTCCGGATTCGTCGGCTTTCCGGTAGCGCTCGATGAGGATGAGCATGGCAAGCAGGCGGTCTTCATGCCATGCTGAACCGAGCAGCGCGAGGGCTTCCGTCGACCCCGCCTGTGCAAACTCCCGGCAGAGCCTGCGAAGTACCGGGACCCTGATCCCCCTGAACCGGTCGCCTTCACCATACTCGCCCGGTCCGGTCTTGAAAAATCGCTGAAGAATGACTGCGGACTTCTCATCCGCAAGGTCTTCCAGCCTTGCAATGATTGCCTCCGTGATCTCCATGGAGAACGAGGGTTTATGTTCAGGCGAACTCGGCCAGTTCGGTCCAGCGGGCCATGTCCCGGTCGTGTTTCGCCTGCAGTTTATCCAGTTCTTCACCGAGGCGCTGAACCGCCTGGAAATCCGATCCGGCAGATGAGAGCTCCCCGTTGATCTCCGACTGACGCTTTTCGGCCCTGGCAATGGCCTCCTCGAGCTGCTCCATCTCCCGTTTCTCCTTGCCGCTGAGCTTTCTCTGGTTCGGCGACGCGACCGGCACCGGCTTCGGAGCCTCGGGCGCTTTTTTCACCGGGGCGGCATCCTCTTTCGAGAGCGCCGCAGCCTTCATTTCGAGATAGACGCTGTAGTTGCCGGGATAGCGCTTGACGACGCCATCACCTTCGAATACGAAGACATGTTCGACCGTCCGGTCCAGGAAATAGCGGTCGTGGCTGACCACCATGAGGCAACCGGCATACGAGTCGAGGTAATCCTCCAGCACGCGAAGCGTCGGGATATCGAGGTCGTTGGTCGGCTCGTCGAGCAGCAGCACGTTCGGGGAGGCGATGAGCTGACGAAGCAGGTACAACCTGCGCCGCTCGCCGCCCGAAAGGGTTTTGATATAGTTGTACTGGGCGGCCGGCGAAAAAAGAAACCGTTCGAGCATCTTCGAAGCTGAAACCTGAGAGCCGTCCTTCGTCGTGATCTGCTCGGCGATCTCCTTGATATATTCTATAACCCGCTTCGAGTCGTCAAGTTCCCGGCTCTCCTGGTCGTAATAACCGAGCCTGACCGTCGATCCGATTTCGACGTGGCCGCTGTCCGGCTTGACGCGGCCGGCGATCATATCGAAAAGCGTGGTCTTGCCGGAACCGTTGGGCCCGATGATGCCGATCCGGTCCCCCTTTTCCAGGAGATACTCGAAATTGTCAAGGAGGCGCCGGGAACCGTAGGACTTCGAAACCTGGTGGAACTCCACGATCCGGTTGCCGAGCCGCCCGGAGCCGAACCCGATCTCGAGCTCCTGCTTCTTCTCCTTGGCCGGCGCATAGACCAATGATTCGGCCCGCTGCATCCTTGCCTTCTGCTTGGTGGTGCGTGCCTTGGCTCCGGTGCGCATCCACTCCAGCTCCTGACGGGCAAGCGCGTTCCGCTTGCGCTCGTCCCGCACCTCCTGCTCCTCCATCTCGGCCTTCTGCACCAGATAACTGGCATAGCCGCCGGAAAAGGTCAGGGCCGTGTTTCCGTCAAGTTCAATCATCCGCGTCGCCACCCGGTCGAGAAAGTAGCGGTCATGCGTGATCAGCAGAACCGCACCCGAATACCGCCTGATGTAGTTCTCCAGCCATTCGACGCTGTCCGCATCGAGATGGTTGGTCGGTTCATCGAGAATGAGAGCGTCGCTCGGCACCACCAGGGCATGTGCGAGCGCCACACGCTTGCGCTGGCCTCCCGACAGCTTCCCCATGCGGGCAGTCAGGTCGTTGAGCCCCAGTTTGCCGAGCACCACTTTGGCGTTGGACTCGAGTTCCCATCCGCCGCAGGCGTCGATTTCGTGGGACAGATGGCTCATCTTCTCGATCAGCTCATCGTGATCGGCATCAGGAGCCTCAAGCCGGGTACAGACCAGTTCATACTCGCAGATGAGCTCCATGGTATGGTCGCTCGACTTCAGCACAGCCTCCAGCACGGTATCATCGGGCTCGAACACTGAATCCTGAGGAAGGTAGACGATCCGCTTCTCTTTCGAGACCATCACCTTTCCGGTGTCGGACGTTTCGACTCCGGAAAGGATCTTGAGCAGCGTGCTCTTGCCGCACCCGTTCGCACCGATGACACCGATCTTGTCACGGTCATCGATACCAAACGATACATCCCCGAAAAGCCTTTTCAGACCATACGTCTTGCCAATCCCCTCTACCGTCAGAAGAACCATACCCTTTCAGCCCCGATCTAGTTGACCATGAAAAGCAACAATATATTCCATCCCCCCTCAATTGAAAGGAGATTCATTTCCGTATGACCGATATTTTGGATAAAATAGGGGTTCTCAAAGCCTTTCCACCCATCACACTTCTCTCCGTCATGAGCCCACTCCAAGATACGCTTGACTGGACCGCCGTACCCGTTCCCCCTGCCCTGCAGGAACTTGCCCCCTCGCAGCAGCAGGCGGTTGCCGACTTCACCCGTGAGGTGATCGCCGAAAAGACCAACGGCTTCGAGGAGCTGTACCATGCGATCAGCATGATCGTCAAGTATATCCCGCACTTCATCGTGATCCCGCTCATGGTGGAACACATCAGGCCGCAGATCGCCGCGGGCGTCTGCCGCAAAATGGGGATTGACCAGGCCACGCACTATGCCAACGACCTCCCGATCGAATACTTCAGCGAGGTCTCGCGTCATCTCGACCACGAGATGATGGCGCACATTTTCGAGAAAATGAAACGACACCACGCCGAGAAGGTCATCCAGTACGAACTTCGGAACCACCTGAGCCACATGCTCGACATCGCAACCTTCCTCGACAAACGCCTCCTCGAGTTCGTCGCCCGTCAGGTCACCCTTCCAGACAATCCGGAGGAGCTGAACAACCACCCGCAGCTGGCTGTCATCGAAAAGATCCGGGCGCTTCAGTAAGGCCTTAAATCAGAAAACCGGGTTGAACCTGCTCGCGGCAGCTATTCCAGTTCGCGCTTCTCGGAACTGGATACCAGTTTGTGCAGGATGCCGATGACCATCAGCGAGGCCAGGAGCAGGCCGTAGTGCCAGGGGTTGAACACCTGCTCGGGGCTCTGGCCTGCCGTCGCCACCTTGACCGGCTCCACGATCAGCTGCCTCAGGAGCGTGATCATGGCCACCTCGATGAACACCACCAGGTGGAAGACGCCGTTCTGGACATAGTTGATTTCAGCGGAGATGAGACTGGAGAGGGTCCAGACGATGAAGAGCGTTCCCAGCGCCTGAAGGAATCCGTGAGCAAGCTGGTTGAGTTGTACGGCATGGACAACGGCCATGACGAACTCCCAGAGCACCATCAGGCTCGCCATGACCAGGGCCATGGCAAGCAGCACGTGCAGAAAATGGTTGAACGCCCGAAGCGCTTTTACCAGACGATCCTCGAACAGCTCTTTCATGGCATATGAGTGATGAGAGGTGATAGTCTCCAGCCGGATGTACCCGCATCCGGGTTCCTGTCTCCTTCAGTATACCTTCAATTTCGGAAAAAATGCGCGTCTCTTTCAACCAAAAAGGGAAACTGTGCCGGCAATTCCGACTGGAAGTACCGACGTTTCCGCGAGCGAGCGCGGAGACGGCTGTTCATGATACCGGGATCCTGCATTTCCCGTTAGCCGGAAGTCGGCGAACATGGTCGTCCGGGATGAATGACGTTTCATCCGTCCAAATGGGTATGAAGCGACTTCAGGGAATAAGGCCGGGATACAAGGGAAACGAAACGGCGCATGACGGGAAATAATCGACAAGCCTTTATATTTTTGAAGCATAAAGATGAAATCAACTCAACCGGCATACCATGGACACTGGGAATCAGGGAAAAGTATTGCTCATTACCGGCGCCTCGACAGGCATCGGTGAAGCAACCGCAAGGCGCGCCGTCGGGGCCGGCTGGAACGTCGTGCTTGCCGCACGCTCGACAAACAGGCTGGAAGCACTCGCAACGGAACTCGGGAGCGCCCATGCACTGGCCGTCACCTGCGACGTTGCCGATTGGGAAGCACAGCGGGAGATGGTGCGAAGTGCTCTGGAACGGTTCGGAAAGATCGACGCGGCTTTCGCCAATGCTGGGTTCTCGAAGGGATCGAGCTTTTACGGTGGAGAGGACAAACCGGACGAATGGCGTGAAATGGTGCTGGCGAACGTCTACGGTGCGGCTGCGACAGCCCGGCTCGTGCTGCCTGAACTGGTAAGGACCAAAGGCCATTTCCTGATCACCGGTTCGGTCGTCGGACGAACGACCTCGGTCCGCAATCTCTATTCGGCTACCAAATGGGCCGTCACCGGCATGGCCCAGGCGATCCGCAATGAAATGTCCGGCACCGGAATCCGGGTCACCCTCGTCGAACCGGGCATCGTCGACACGCCATTCTGGGATCATCTGCAGAAGCCTTCGTCTGCAGGGCTCCAGCCGGACGACATCGCGCGGGCGGTCATCTTTGCCATCGGCCAGCCACCGCACGTCGACGTCAACGAAATACTGATCCGTCCCACAGGCCAGCCCCTCTGAACTCCTGGAAGAAAAAGAAAAGCCGGGAGTTTCCCCTCCCGGCTTTTCAAGGTCATCACAAGAGCATCCGGCTTACCTCCAGCCGCGGCCTTTTCCGAAACCGTGCTGCGCCCTCATCTTGAGGAGGGTATCGATCTGCTTCTGGTCGAGTACGGTCGAAAGCTCTTTCAGGTGGCGGCTCTCGAGCTGTGCAAGCTTCTCGTGCTGCCTGCCGATCTGAACGGCAATTTCCGAAATCCTCTTTTCGTCGCTCTTTTTGCGGACCGACTCTGTGGCAAGTTCACCCCTCAGGCGAGAGAGTTCCTGATGTACAGGAGCGATCTCACTGAAATGGGCCTGCTGCAATTCCCGAAGCCGTGCGTCCTGCTTGTCGCTCAGGTTCAGGCGCTGCTTCATGAGCTGGCGTCGGTCCCCCATGCACCCCCTTCCGGCACCACCGGGCCCTCGGCCTGGTCCCTGACCTGGCATAAATCCGGCATCAGCAGCGGGAGGAGGAGGCGCGGAAGCCGGCTCGGCTGCCCAACCGGTCACGCTGCCGACACAGAGGAGCCCCGTCATCAGGGCCGAAGCAATCATCTTTTTCATCGTTTCTATCCTTTTCATGGTTATGTCAAACCACCTGCCCTGCAGGCGGCCTTCTCATCTGATATGACGCCGGCATGACGCCATTCCAGCACATGAAAACAAAAAAACGTCGAAGGGAGTAATCAAGAAGGGAGAAAGAAGGCTCAGATCGCCTGTTTGTGGTACTCGAGGGACCAGAGGTTCCTTGAGGGGTCGAGCAGGGTTATCTTGACACCGTAGCCATCTCTCAGGAAGCTGATGATGTCGCGATTGTCGCGGAAGGAGATGAAATTCTCCTCATTGCCGAACTCCCCGGTGTAGTGACCGAAGACTTCGTCCCTGGGGCCGAGCGTCTCGAAGGTGACGATGACCACATGATCGACCGTGGCAACATTCACGAGATGCTTCTTCCTGTAAAGGTCTAGCCATCCGGGCATGTCGCTGCCGGGAATGCTTCTGGCGCCGTATGCCGGGTGCAACGCTCCGCGCCCCGACGAGGTACCTGCGTCGGGATGTCGATTGCATCCGCCGAGCATGACGCACATGATTAACGCAACTACCGCAGTAAGGGCAGTACGCTCTCTTTTCATAAAATTTGTCTCCATGAGGGGAAATGCCGGATTGAGTACACCAATCCGTTGTTGCTCGGGAACTTACATTTTTTTTCAGAAACCGGACGCCTGAAATGCATTTTTCTTCTGTAATCGGCGAACGGCGCCGATGGTTCCCGGAGAAGGCATGAGTTTTTGCCGCTGAATGCTTATTTTGCTGCCAGCCCGGCAGAGGGCGCCATTGATATCATTTCACCGCTGCCCATCGACTCGAACAGCGGCAAACAACCTTCCGTTTTATGGCTCCTCAGGACAAGCACATCGTCATCGGCGGCCACCGGCACCGTTACGTGGAAGCCGGTCTCCAGGGGCCTCCCATGATCCTCGTGCACGGCATCTCCTCTTCGCTCGACTTCTTCGGCCCATCGATACCGCTGCTGGCAAGGTCGTTCCGGGTGCTTGCCCTGGACCTGCTCGGTTTCGGCGGTTCCGACAAGCCGAAAAAGATGGCGTACTCCCTGCAGCTTTACGCCGACCTTATCCGTGAGTTCATCGAAAAGACGGACGCAGCCGTCGACGGACCGGTGTTCGCCACAGGCCACTCCATGGGCGGGAAATACCTGCTGGCCACGGCCCTCACCCACCCGGGAACCTTCGGAAAACTCGTCCTCAGCAACACTGATGGCTTCATCACCCTTCCTTCATGGGCCCGGGGACTGAGCCTGCCGGGCGTACGTCACCTGCTCAAACCGATCGTCACACGGCCGAGGGTGGCGGAAAAAATGCTCGCATCCGCGTTCCACAGCACCGATAACATTGCGCCGGAAACCTACAGGAAAATCCTCGAGATCGCCATGGACCACGAGGCCTTCGATACGGTCATGAGCCTGAACCGCAACCTCCTCAACCTCGACCTGCAACGTACCGGCCTCAGGATTCGCCTGAACGAACTGAGAATCCCCACGCTGATCATCTGGGGAGACCGGGACCGATACATGTCCCCGAAAATCGCCCATATCGTCAAACGGGAAATCCCCTGTTCAACACTTCACGTCATCAGGGATTGCGGACACTCGCCAATGCTCGAGCACCCGCAGGAGTTCACCGCAGCCATCAGGGAGTTCATCCTTCCGGAACAACAACAGGAAAACGCTTTATGCTCATAACGTTCGAAGGTATCGACGGGGCCGGTAAATCGACGCAGGTCGTCAAACTGAAACGGCATCTCCAGGAGATCGGCCGCGAAGTGCTGACGCTCCGTGAACCTGGAGGCACCGAGGTGGCGGAAAACATTCGCGAACTGCTGCTCCAGAGCAAGCACGAAATCGTGCCGGTGGCTGAGCTGCTGCTCTTCGCCGCCAGCCGGGCCGAGCTGGTGCAGAAAGTCATTCTGCCGGCCCTCGAGCAGGGAATCGTCGTCATTCTGGACCGGTTTTCCGACTCGACGACGGCATATCAGGGTTATGGCCGTGGACTCAGCCTCGAACTGCTGGATGAGGTCAACCGTATCGCGACCTTCGGACTCCGTCCCGACCTCACCTTCTACCTCGACATCACCCCCGAGGACGCCCTGATCAGGAAATTTTCAGAGAAATCGATACCGCTTGCCTTCGATTCCGGAGAACTCGACCGCATGGAGAGTTCGGGCCTCGATTTCTATGACCGTGTCCGCGACGGATACCTCGCCCTTCATGATTCGCAGAAAGAGCGCATCATGCTGATCGATGCGCTGCTTTCTCCGGCCTCGATCCACGACCTGATCGTCAGGCGGCTCGATCTGCTCAAGAGCTGAAGGAGGCCTCTTCCGGAGGGTTCGAAGCACCCGTTCCGGACAGTGAAACGGCCAAACCTTAATTCATCGTTAAAATTACGTTTCAGCACGTACCTGAGACCATTTTTTCGTAAATTTAACGTTTAAGCACGTCACCACTTTCCGCACCCGGCTTCGCATGCATAAAACCATCGTCAACGACAGGAGTCTCCGAACCTGCAACTTCCCCATTACCCTGCAGGACATCAGAACCCTCAAGGAGCTCTATCGTCTGAAAGCCGAGACGAGGGACCTGCGCGAACCGATCGTCAAGAACATCATGAAGCAGCGGGTGGTCGGCAAGGGATGCCTCGAATCCCTGAAGAACGCCCTCTACTCCCTCGAGACCATCTACATCGACGACTACACGGGCCAGCGGCTCCTGCGTCTCGACGGCATGAAGCAGATCGAGGTTGACCTGACCTACGAGATCCGCGAGCTCCAGAAGGACATCTACTACCTGGAGTACGGTGAGGACCGATTTATCGAGTATCTCGCAAAATTCATCCCCGGTTTCACCGACTACGTGAGCGAGGGGATCGAAATGCTGAGAGGCAAGCGCTTCAGCGCGTTCATCACGGACCGCGACGGCACCACGAACAACTACTGCGGCCGATACCGCTCGTCGATCCAGCCGATCTACAACTCGGTCTTCCTGTCCCGCTTCGCCAGGAACTGCTGCGACTACCCGTTGATCATCACCTCGGCTCCGCTCAAGGATTTCGGCATCCTGAACGTTTCGATCAACCCTGAACACATCTTCGTCTACGCCGGGTCGAAGGGTCGCGAGTTCATCGACGTCGAAGGGCGCTTCAACTCGTTTCCCATCGAACAGAGCAAGCAGCACCTCATCCAGCTGCTGAACGAACGCATGCAGCAGCTTCTGCTCGACCCCTCCTTCGAGAAGTTCAATTTCATCGGCTCGGCCCTGCAGATCAAGTTCGGACAGACGACCATCGCCCGGCAGGACATCACCCGTTCGGTGAACGAGTCCGAATCTGCGGCATTCCTCGAAAGGATCAAGGACATCGTCACGGACATCGACCCGGAAGGCAAGAACTTCAGGATCGAGGACACCGGACTCGACATCGAAATCATCCTGACCATCGACGTCGATCCGAAAACGGGAATGATCAGGGATTTCGACAAGGGCGACGGGCTCCAGTTCATCTGCCGTGAGCTGAAGATCGACAAGGCCAGAGGGCCGGTGCTGGTGTGCGGCGATACCTCATCGGACCTGCCCATGCTGAAAAAGGCCATGGAGCTCTACGGAGACGTCTGGACCATCTTCGTCACCAGGGACGAGAACCTGATGAACAACGTCAGGAAAATCTGTCCCAAATCCTATATGGTGCCTTATCCGGATATCCTGTTGACCATACTGGGACTGCTCTCTCTCTGAGACGTACCGTTTTTTTCATAACCCAAACACCGCATCCATTCGATGAGTATCAATTTCAAAGGCGTCATCTTCGATCTCGACGGGGTCATAACCGGCACGGCAAAAATCCACAGCCTTGCCTGGGAGGCCATGTTCAACTCCTTCCTGAAAAATTATGCCGAAGTCAACAACGAGCCCTACGTACCTTTCGACCCGGCGCATGACTACCTGAAATACGTCGATGGAAAACCCCGCATGGAGGGTGTCAAGAGCTTCCTTGCATCGCGAGATATCGAGATCCCTTACGGCGAACTCGACGACATCCCTGAACAGGAGACCGTCTGCGGGCTTGGCAACCGGAAAAACAGCCTCTTCACGGAGATCCTCGTCAAGGAAGGTCCCGAAGTGTTCCAGTCCTCCGTCGAGTTCATCAAGGCGCTCAAGGCCCGCGGTGTCCGCATCGGCATTGCATCGTCGAGCCGCAACTGCAAGCTGATCCTCCAACTGGCAAAGCTCGAGGATCTTTTCGAGACCAGGGTCGACGGCGAAGTCTCGATCGAAATGAAGCTGAAGGGCAAACCGAATCCGGACATCTTCATCACCGCCGCATCGAACCTCGGCCTCGAACCGCACGAATGCGTGGTGGTCGAGGATGCCATTTCCGGGGTGCAGGCAGGAGCCAGGGGCAACTTCGGTCTGGTGCTGGGCATCGCCCGTGAGATCGAAGGCATCAAACTCAAGGAGCAGGGCGCGGACATCGTGGTCAGGGACCTTGGAGAGATCACTATCGAAGAGATCGAGCACTGGTTCAGCCATGAGCTCGTCAATGACGGCTGGAACTTGCACTACGCATCGTGGGCACCGCGCGAGGAGAAGCTCCGCGAGGCACTCACGTCGACCGGCAACGGCTACATGGGCGTCAGGGGCTCGTTCGAAAGCGGCGGCCAGTCGCATCACCATTATCCCGGGACCTACATCGCGGGCATCTTCAACAAGCTTCCCTCGGAAGTCCACGGCCAGACGGTGTTGAACAACGACATGGTCAACTGCCCCAACTGGCTCTCAATCGAGTTCCGAATCGGCAACGGGGAGTTCATCAACCCGCTCGAACAGAAGATCCTGAGCTACTCGCAGAACCTCGACCTGCGCCGGGCGCTCATGGAGCGAGAGATCGTGATCCAGGATACCCTCGGCTGGATCACGAGAATCAAGAGCCAGCGGTTCTGCAGCATGGCCAACCCCCATCTTGCGGCCATCAGGTTCACCATCGAACCGGTCAACTACACCGCAGAGGTTGAAATCCGCTCGGGCATCGACGGCAGGGTTCAGAACAGGGGGGTCGCACGTTACAGCAGCCTCTCTTCCGACCATCTGGCGCATGTCGACCACGGGCAGACCGATGATGCCCTCTTCCTTCATGTTCGCACCAGCCATTCGAACTACGACATCGTCACGCATGCACGAACCCGGGTGACCTGCAAAACGGGAGCGGCGGTTTCGCCTGAACGCAAGATCATCAGCTCGCCCCGGTCGATCTCCGAGCACGTCAGGCTGCCGCTCTCCGCTGAAAAGGGATGCTCGATCGAAAAGGTGGTGACGATCCACACCTCGCTCGATCACGGCCATGCCGACCCGGTCGCCTCGGGCCGTGAAAACCTTGTGAAGGCCGGCAGCTTCAGCGAGCTGCTCGCTGACCACATCAAGGCATGGGAAGCGATCTGGGACAAGTGCGACATGCTCATCCAGGGAGACCGCTTCACGCAGAAGGTGCTCCGGCTCCACATCTACCACCTGATATCGACAGCCTCGCCGCACAACACCAACATCGACGCAGGGATGCCTGCCCGTGGCCTGAACGGTGAAGCCTATCGGGGACACATCTTCTGGGATGAGATCTACATCTTCCCTTTCTTCAACCAGCACGCCCCCGAAGTGACGCGCGCCCTGCTCATGTACCGATACCGACGACTCGACGCTGCCAGGGAGTATGCCCGCGACAACGGTTACAAGGGTGCCATGTTCCCCTGGCAGACGGCCGACGACGGCCGTGAAGAGACACCGACCATACACTACAACCCGAAGAGCGGGGCGTGGGATCCCGATCTCAGCTGCCGGCAGAGGCACGTCTCCATCGCCGTGTTCTACAACACCTGGCGATACATTCACGACACTGACGACACCTCGTTCCTCAACAGCTGCGGTGCAGAGATGATGTTCGAGATTGCCCGGTTCTGGGCAAGCATCGCCACCTTCTCCGCCGATACCGGCCGTTACCATATCGCAGGTGTCATGGGACCTGACGAATTCCATGAAGAGCTGCACGGCTCCGGGAAACACGGCGTCAAGGACAACTCGTATACGAACATCATGACGGTGTGGTTGCTCGAAAAGGCCCTCGGGATCAGCGAAAAGCTCGACCCGGAGGTGATGGACCGACTGATGGAGAGCATCCATGTCGACCACGACGAGTTCGAGAAATGGCGCGACATCAGCACCAAAATGAACGTACTGCTCGACCAGGACGGCATTCTCGAACAGTTCGACGGCTACATGGGGCTCAAGGAACTCGACTGGGAGCACTTCAGGCACAAGTACGGCAACATCCACCGGATGGACCGCATCCTGAAAGCCGAAAATGACAGTCCCGACAATTACAAGGTGGCCAAGCAGGCGGACGTCCTGATGACCTTCTACACGCTCACACCGGCAGAAGTCTGCAGGCTTCTGGGCCGTCTCGGTTACCACATTGCCGACCCCGCCCGGTTCGTCCGCCAGAACTATGCCTATTACGAACCCCGCACCAGCCATGGTTCCACGCTCAGCAAGGTGGTGCACTCGATCATCTCAAGCTACCTGCACGACGGCCATGAGACGGCATGGAGCTGGTTCGCCGACGCCTTGAGAAGCGACATCAGCGACACGCAGGGCGGTACCACTCAGGAGGGCATCCACTGCGGCGTGATGGCCGGCACGATCGACACGGTCACCCGCTACTTCGCCGGCATCTCCTTCGACGACGACATGCTGAACGTGAGCCCGAACCTTCCGGCTCACTGGAAACGGCTTGAAACGAAGCTTTGCTTCAGGAACAGCTGGTACCGCCTTGTCATCGGCCACGACTCCATATCGGTAACACTTCTTGAGGCTCCGCAGAACGAGCTTGCCGCCCGCATCGGAGGCCGCGAGGTATCGCTCGTCAAAGGCAAGGAAGCCAACGTGCCGCTCGGCTGAACATCCTTTCCCGTGAGGGGCCCCGGAGCCCCTCACGGTTTTGTTATTTTGTCATGAAACGCTATATATTCGGTTTCGTCCGGTTTTCAGGGACCATCACCCATTGACCAATATCAGCATATGCGGCTCTCGAACTTTCGCTATACACTTCCCAAGACAAGAATCGCCGACCATCCGGAATCGCCCCGCGACGGATGCAAGCTCATGGTGCTGAACCGACGGAAGAAGGATATCGAGCACAAGATGTTTACGGACATCCCGTCGTTCTTCAAGAAAGGCGACCTGCTGGTGGTCAACAACAGCAGGGTCTTCCCCGCTAAAATCTTTGGACAGAAGGAGAAGACCGACGCGAAGATCGAGGTATTCCTGCTCAGGGAGCTCAACAAGGAGGCCGGCTTGTGGGACGTGCTGGTCGACCCTGCCAGAAAAGTCCGCGTCGGCAACAAGATCTACTTCGAGGACGACGTCGTGGCCGAAGTGGTCGACAACACCACATCGAGAGGGCGCACCATCCGGTTCCTGAACCCCGAAATCGACGTCTTCGAGATGGTCAACAAGATCGGCCACGTACCCCTACCGCCCTACTTCACCAGGAAGCCCAAAGAGTGCGACCGGGAAGATTACCAGACCGTCTACGCAAGCCAGACAGGCGCAGTCGTCGCCCCGATGGCCGGCCTTCACTTCACCATGCCGCTGCTGCAGCAGATCCAGAAAATCGGGGTCAAGATCCTGCCGATCACGCTGCACCCGAGCCT
The DNA here is from genome assembly GCA_903929135.1 of uncultured Chlorobiales bacterium. Classification (GTDB taxonomy): domain Bacteria; phylum Bacteroidota; class Chlorobiia; order Chlorobiales; family Chlorobiaceae; genus Chlorobaculum. The sequence goes on along the minus strand of CAIYTH010000031.1, from coordinate 6,393 downwards.
GAGCACCTTCAACGCCATTGAGGTCGAGGATGTCTCGAAGCACAAGATGGACTCTGAATATTTCAACATCCCGTACCAGACGGCGATGGAGATCAACGAGACCAAAATCAACAAGAGCGGAAGGGTGTTCGTGGTCGGAACCACGACCTGCCGGGCGCTCGAGGCCAACGCGACTGTCGAAGGCAAGATCAAATTCGGGCAGGGCTGGACGGACAAATTCATCTATCCGCCCTACCACTTCAAGGTCACCGATGCACTCATCACCAACTTCCAGCAGCCGGAGACGACGCTCATGATGGTCGTCAGCGCCTTTGCGGAACACCGCCTGCTCATGGAGTCCTACAAGATGGCCCTGAAGAACAACTACCGCTTCCTCGCCTACGGGGATGCGATGCTCATCTGCTGACCGGCCATGAAGTCATTTGTCATCATAGCGGCCAGCGGTGTCGGCAAGCGGATGCAGCTCGAGGGCGGCGTCAGCAAGCAGATGCTTGCGATCGGAGGCCTCCCGGTCATCTGCCATACGATTCGCGCGTTCGAGGAGGCCGCAACGGTCGAAGCCGTCTACATCGCCACGAAAGCGGACAGCATTGCCCAGCTCGAGGAGCTGATAGCGAAGCATGGCTTCAGGAAGGTCCGGGCCGTCATCGAGGGGGGCAAGGAACGGCAGGATTCGATCAGCAACTGCATCACGCTCATCGAGGAGGAGATCCGCACCTCAGGCGTCATGCCGGACGCGATTCTCGTACATGACGGGGCTCGCCCGTTCATCCAGCCCGGTGAAATCGACGACATCGCCATGCTCTCGGCCCGCTACGGTGCCTGCGTGCCGGCGACGAAACCAAAGGATACCATCAAGTTCATCGGCAGCTCGCCGGAAGTGTTCGGCGAAACGCTCGACCGCAGCCGGCTGCTCCAGGTGCAGACCCCCCAGGGGTTTTCACCCGAAAAGCTGATCGAAGCCCACCGCCTCGCGCGTCGCGAAGCGTGGTACGCAACCGACGACGCGGCCCTCGTCGAACGGTTTTTCCCCGAACAGGCAATCCGGATCTACGAAACCGGATACCACAACATCAAGATCACGACTCCTGAGGATGTTTTCCTCGCCGAAGCCATCCTCGCAAGCCTGCTGCAGGGGCGAGGAGAGAGGAATTAATTGAGCCCCTTCTGTTGCTTATTGTGATACGAGGTCGTATATTAGGGTCCTTTATGGTGAGGTAGCTCAGTTGGTTAGAGCACAGGATTCATAACCCTGAGGTCGAGGGTTCAACTCCCTCTCTCACCACTCGGCAGGAGATCCCGCAAGACACGCGGGATACCACTCAAAAGCGGGTGTAACTCAGTTGGTAGAGTGTTTGCTTCCCAAGCAAAATGTCGCGAGTTCGAATCTCGTCACCCGCTCTCACTGGCAGTCTCCGCCGCTGCCGATTCTCCTCTCCAGAGCAATACTTCCCGTCATGGCACAGACATCGATTTTCACCGTACCGGTCACACCTGAAGAGGTCAACGCCTCCCAGATCGTCGATGGCCAGATGGCCCGCCACCTCGGCATCGAGATCACCGAGGTCGGAACGGACCACATGACCGCCAGAATGCCGGTCGACCACCGAACCATCCAGCGTATCGGCATCCTGCACGGCGGAGCGTCGCTCGCCCTCGCCGAGACGGTCGGGAGCATAGCCGCATCCTACTGCATTGACCGCAACCGATTCTTCATCGTCGGCCAGGAGATCAACGCGAACCACCTACGCTCTGTCAGGGAGGGAGAAGGGTACGTTTACGCTACGGCGTCGCCGGTCCATCTCGGCCGCACATCGCAGGTATGGGACATCCGCATCAGGAACGAAGAGGGCAAACTGGTCTGCATCAGCCGGTTCACGGTTGCCGTCCTGCAGAAGCCCGCAAACTGACCCGGTTATTTCAGGAATCTGCGGACGTTTTCGTGAAACTTTTCATACCTTGTGATTTCATTCAGGAGTAATTACCACCTAGCTGAGAGTTAACAGGCATGCTGGCAGACGAACATCACATCGCCGAAACCCCGATCCCTTCCGACAACGGCGCATCAGAATCCCTTGAACGCCTCGCCAGAGAACAGAAAACCCGAAAAAAGTGGCTGCTGGTCCAGCCGAAAAGCGCCACCAGCATGATGGTCGACTCGGGAACAGTGAGCATGCCCCTGAACCTCATCATGGTCGCCACCCTCGCCGGCAAGCTCTTCGACGTAACGCTGATCGACGAGCGGACGGGAGACACTGTCCCTGAAGACTTCTCCGGGTACGACGTCGTCGCCATCACCTCCCGCACGCTCAATTCCAGCAACGCCTACCGCATCGGCGACCGCGCCAAATCGCAGGGCAAGATCGTGCTGCTCGGCGGAGTCCACCCGACCATGCTGCACGAGGAGGCCTCGCAGCACTGCACCACCGTGGTGTACGGAGAGGTGGAATCGATCTGGGACGAGCTTGCCACGGATGTCCTGCGCGGCACCATGAAGCCCTTCTACAAGGCACAGGAGCTGCGCCCGATGACCGCGATGCTCCCTCCGGATTTCAGCTACGCCCTGAACTCGCCGCACGCCAAGAAATACAGCCAGCTCATCCCGATCCTCGCTACCAAGGGGTGCCCGGTCGGCTGCAACTTCTGCACCACGCCCACCGTGTACGGCAAAAGCTTCCGGTACCGCGAGATGGACCTGGTGCTCGACGAAATGCGCGCCCACCAGGAGCGCCTGGGCAAAAAAGCCGTGCGGTTCTCATTCATGGACGACAACATCAGCTTCAGGCCCCAGTATTTCACCGACCTGCTCGAGGGCATGGCGAAGCTCGGCGTGCGATGGAACGCCAACATCTCGATGAACTTCCTGCACAAACCGGAAGTGGCCGAGATCGCAGGACGCTCCGGCTGCGACCTGATGAGCATCGGCTTCGAATCGCTCAACCCCGATATCCTGAAGAGCATGAACAAGGGTTCCAACCGCCTGCACAACTACGCGACGGCGGTCGACAACCTGCACAGGAACGGCATCGCCATCCAGGGCTACTTCATGTTCGGCTTCGACGACGACAGCGAGAAGAGCTTCCAGGCCACCTATGACTTCATCATGCAGAACCGGATCGAATTCCCGGTCTTCTCGCTCGTGACCCCGTTCCCGGGCACGCCCTACTTCGAGGAGATGAAGGCGCGCGTACGCCATTTCGACTGGGACAAGTACGACACCTACCATTACATGTTCGAGCCGAGAAAGATCTCCGGGGAAAAGCTGCTCGAAAACTTCATCAAGCTGCAGCGCGAAGTCTACAAGGGACGCGCCATCATGCAGCGCATGCAGGGCAAGCCCCTGAACTGGGTCTGGTTCGTCAACATCCTGATGAACCGCTTCACCAAAAAGCTGAAGCAGGAAATCTATCTCTGAAAAAGAAGAAGGCGCCGCAAAACACGGCGCCTTCTTCTTTTTCAGGCCAAGGCAACCGGAACAGCCGTCATCCTTATGCCAGCACAACCTCGTGACCGAGGGGCAAGACATCAGCCTGGGCATATTCCGGCAAGACTCCCGCTAAAAAATCGTCAAATATATCAGAGGCGTACTTGATAAGAAAAGCAAGCGGAAAACAGATCTCCGACATGAGGAAATGACCATGAAACAGTTTTTATTTTTCATCAGTACAGGACTTCTTTTGAACACTGCAGCATATGCCGCAGGAAGCCCTCTTCAGATGGCGAGATTTGATCATAGCCGGCTGACGCCCTCGTCTCAGTGCATCAAATGCCATAAATCACAAAAGCCGGATGATGACCGGCATCGACAGACCCAGGCGAATTGCTCGACATGCCACAACACAGAGCGATGGACGCCGGCAACTGTCGATCCCGCGAAGTAGCCATCGATTTACGAGACGTGCGATTTCATGCTGTTCAACGCCTGAAAGGAGAGATTCCGATGAAAAAGTCATTCAGCTGGCGGGTATTCATAAGCTTCGGTCTTTTCATCGCGATATTCGTGATGCTGGTTTCAGGAGTGATCCTCTACATCTCCCCTCCGGGAAGGGTCGCAAACTGGACTGACTGGAAGATGATAGGCCTGACGAAACGAGGATGGCAAAACCAGCACATCATCTTCGGATTCGCCTTTCTCCTCCTCTCGCTCTTCCATCTTTTTTTCATCAACTGGAAAGCATTCCTCTCATACCTGAAATCAAAGACAGTCGAGGGTCTCAAAAGCCCTGGCGAACTGGTTTCGATCATTGTCCTTTCATCCGTTTTCGGAGTGGGGACATACTTCAACATACAGCCGTTCTCCGCAGTCATCAGGTTCGGCAATGAAATTTCCAACTCCTGGGAAAGGACGGAAACGCGGGCTCCCGTCCCGCACGCGGAACTCATGACGCTTGCCGAACTCTCACAGCAACCGGGTCTCGGCGGTGATCCGGATGCCCTGGTCAGCAAGCTTGCAACTGCAGGATTGACCGTGACTTCCCCGAAACAGACAATTGCCGGGATAGCTAAAGCGAATGGCATGACCGCGGAAAAAGTCTATGCATTCATTGCGCCTGCTGACAGGCAGCATAAAATACAGGGGGAGGGCTTCGGGAAGAAAACCCTGAAGCAGATCGCCGATGAGGCAGAGATCTCCCCGGCATCACTGCAGCTTGCGCTCCGGCAGAAAGGAATCCAGGCAGAAACCGACACTCCCGTCAGGAAGATTGCCGAAAATAACAAACTGGAAATGGGCGAACTGCGCAAATTGCTCGAATCGATACTCAGCCGTTAGTTGGTAAAAAAATGATGACGGTCCCGATGGGCCGTCATTTGTTAGACTCCGGAACGTTTTTTCATAATTGAACAAAGTCAGCTTCTCCGGCGAAACATAAGATTCACTGCGTCCGTTTTCACTCCGATCTGACTGGCCGTGTTTCCACCAAAAAGCATTCACAAGTTCACGTCTTCAGGAACGTCCCGAACCTTCCTATTATTTACCTCTGTTACCTACGTCCCTCATTCGCCTACAGTTACACCGAACTTGATGCGGGGCAGAACGCTTGCATAACCACTTAAACCCCAATGTTTTATACCGCTTGTTAGGGGCTGGTGTTCATTGTTTTCCGTCTGTTTGTCAATCATTTAGCTCTCTTTTAAATCTCTATCAACCTGCACAAACCTATCTACGAAGCACAAATTTATTTTGTTTTTTTGAGCGTGGGCAAACCCTAAACCGTCCTGAAAGGCGGTACTCGGGCTGGATTTGCAAGCTCTTTGACAAAGCTTTGGATTGAGCGTTGGCTCGTGGGGCTTTGGCAATGTGCTTGCAAATAGCGTTGGCTCTTTATATCGGTGGAAGACCCAATTCATTTAAAAATTTATTGTGGGTCTCTCTTGCTTTTTTAATGTCTTTGTCAAGGTCAACCAGTTTTTTGTTTACAATATTCAAATCAATTATTTCTTCGTCTAAAGATGTGCTTACATAGCGTGAAATATTCAGGTTGAATTCGTTTTTCTTAATTTCATCCATTGATACTCTGCGAGAGTAACGTATTTCTTCTGTACGTTCTCTGTATGTGTCAACTATTTTTTCAATGTTTTCAGGCAATAAATTGTTTTGTCGTTTCCCTTTTTCAAAGTGGTCAACGGCATTTATGAACAAAACATCGTCAAACTTTTTGCACTTCTTTAAAACCAATATGCAAACGGGAATACCTGTAGAGAAAAACAAGTTGGCAGGAAGTCCAATTACTGTATCAATGTTACCATCCTCTAATAATTTTCTTCTAATGCGTTCTTCTGAACCGCTTCTAAATAAAACACCGTGAGGCAGAACGATTGCCATTGTTCCCTCTTTACTCAGGAAATGAAATCCGTGTAAAAGAAATGAAAAGTCGGCTGCTGATTTAGGTGCAAGACCATAACTCTTGAAACGAAAATCTTCTCCCATTGCTTCCGTTGGCTCCCAACGATAGCTGAAAGGGGGATTGGCAACAACGGCATCAAATTCCAATTTCTTAGCAGGATTCATTTCATTTAAAATATCCCAGTCATTATCTAAGGTGTCTCCGTGATGGATTTCAAACTCGGTGTCCTTAACTCCATGCAAAAGCATATTCATACGAGCTAAGTTGTAAGTAGTGATGTTTTTTTCCTGTCCGAATATTTTGCCGATTGTTCCCTCTGCGTCTGTCATTTTTTTGCGGACGTTAAGCAACAACGAACCCGAACCACAGGCAAAGTCCAAAACCCGTTCTATCTTTTTTTTTTCGCCTTTACTTGGGTCTTGGCTGTCGAGTGTTACAATGCCAGAAAGAATATCCGATATTCTTTGTGGTGTATAAAATTCCCCTGCTTTTTGTCCTGAACCTGCCGCAAATTTTCCGATAAGGTATTCATAAGCATCGCCTAAAT
>CAIYTH010000030.1 GCA_903929135.1 uncultured Chlorobiales bacterium | reverse complement strand
TGCCGGTTGCTTCATCATCCACGTTCGCTACCGCACCCGTCGCATCGCTGCTCTTGCTCTCGGATGCTCCGAATCCATCGGTATAGCTCGCAACCACCGTGATCGCCTGGCCGACTTCGGCCTGCGTCAGCGTGTAGCTCGCGCCAGTACCAACTTCGGTGCTGCCAGCATACCAGGTATAGGTCACCGAACCCATGCCGTCGGCATCTGCCAGACTGTTGCCCGCCGTCAGCGTCTCGCCCTGCGTCGCCGTGCCCGTGATCGTCACGCTGCCGGTCGGCAGATCGTTCACCGGAGTAATGTTGATAGTGCTGGTCGTGCTATTGGACAAGCTGCTATCCGACACATTGACGGTCAATGTGCGTGCACTATTATTGTCCTGGGCAGTGGTGTAGGTAATGTTGCCCGCCGTCGTGAAGTAGCTGTTCAATGCCGACACGCTGCCACTGAAGGTGCGGATTGTGGCACTACCGCCAATGGTGATTCCCGACGCAGCAGCGTTGTTGCCTGTGATGGTCCCGTCCGGGATCGACAGGGTCACGGTCAGGTTCGTGCTGTCAATATCGGCAAACGGAGTTCCGCTGAACGTAAGGCTGCCTGCAACATCCTCCATAACTGTGAAGCTCGATGGCGCAGTCACGGTTGGAGCGACATTGGTTGCGATCACTACCGGGGCTGTAGGTGCACTGCTCTTGCTGTTGTTGAAGCCTGAGTCATCGGTATAACTCGCAACTACCGTGATCGTCTTTCCTACCTCTGCCGATGTCAATGTATAGCTCGATCCGGTTCCGATATTGAAGCCATTCGCTTTCCACTGGTAGCTGACGGTGCTCGTGGTCATGCCGTCGACATCAGCCAGCGTGTTGCCTGCCGTCAGGATCTGTCCCTGGGCGACCGTACCGCTGATCATGACGCCGCCTGTGGGGGCATCGTTGACCGGAGTGATGTTGATGATGCTTGTATCAATGCCGGACGAGCTGCCGTCAGACACACTGACGGTCAGTGTCCGAGCACTATTGTTGTCCTGGGCGGTGGTGTAGGTAATGTTACCCGCCGTCGTGAAGTAGTTGTTCAATGCCGACACGCTGCCGCTGAAGGTGCGGGTTGTACCGCTGCCGCTGATCGTAATCCCCCATGCAGGTCTTCCTGTGATGGTACCGTCCGGAATGGTCAGGGTCACGGTCAGGTTATTGCTGTCCACATCCGCAAACGGGGTACCGGTGAACCGGATGTTCCCTGCAACGTCCTCCCTTACCGTGAAGCTCGTCGGGGCATTCACCGTTGGAGTGTCGTTGACCGGCGTAATGTGGATCATGCTTGTATCGGTGCCGGACAGGCTACCGTCCGATACCGTAACCGTTAATCTGCGAGTGGCGTTGTTGTCCTGGGAGGTGGTATAGGTAATGTTACCCGCCGTCGTGAAGTAACTGTTCAATGCCGACACGCTGCCGCTGAAGGTGCGGGATGTGGCGGTGCCGCCGATCCTGATCCCCGCAGCACTTGCGCCAGAGATGGTCCCGTCCGGGACCGACAGGGTGACAGTCAGGTTCGCGCTGTCAACATCGGCGAACGGTGTGCCGGTGAACTGGAGATTTCCTGCAACGTCCTCCGTAACCGTGAAGTTCGCGGGAGCATTCACGGTCGGGGCGTCGTTGACCGGCGTGATGTAGATCGAGCTTGTCGCCGTGGCTGAGAGGCTGCCATCCGACACGCTGACGGTCAATGTCCGTGTGGCGTTGTTGTCCTGGGCAGTGGTATAGGTAATATTACCCGCTGTCGTGAAGTAGCTGTTAAGCGCCGCGATGGTGCCGCTGAAGGTACGCGATGTACCGCTACCGCCGATCGTGATTCCCCTGACATTCCTGCCGGAGATGGTGCCATCAAGAATGGTAAGGGTCACGGTCAGGTAGGTGCTGTCAACGTCGGAAAACGGAGTGCCGGTGAACCGGAGGTTTCCTGCCACGTCTTCTCTTACCGTGAAGCTTGAAGGCAGCGTTAGTTTGGGCGCTTTATTAGCCATGATCCTCTCCTTTATCGATTAGGGTAGTATGTAAATTGAGCTATGCGTTGCCGCATGCACACCAGACTGATAAAGGAAGAACTTTACCAGGTACAACAGGAAAACAAGTCAGGCTACTGTGCCGAAGAAATAGGTCTTGATTTCTGCGTCGACCCATTCCCTGAACTGCAGATCTATCAACTCCTGCCGCATCGCATCATCGAGCTCCGCAGGAATAATTCTATGTAACTGGACGAGTGCGTACCAGTCCTGAACCTGAACGACATGACTCAGATTGCCTGGAGTCATCTTCAGCAATACCTGCTGTAAATAGGTATGAAGTTGTCCGAGAGCTGCCGGGCCAATCAATCCTCCTGTGACTGATTCGCTGCCTTCGGAATAGTTTTGGGCGGCTTCGGCGAATGAGCATTCGCCGGTTTCAATTCGATAATAAAGCTCTTCGAGCAGAGCTTTATCCTTTTGGCGTATCAGTGAAAATACGACGCGGTCCCTGGTATGCTTGAGCTTCAAAAACATGTTGGCGACATGCTGACTGAACATCCGGTTTTTGAACCTTTCAATCAGATAGGGACGGGCCAGGTAATAATCAACCATCTGCTCCGGTACTCCCTGCCCGCGAAGCTGCCATGCTCTGCGTTCCAGGTATGCGGGCTCCTTGCCGATCTCCTGGTGATAGAAGGCGGCTAGCTCTTCAGCGGTGCACTGTTCATGCTTCAGCACATTGTCGATCGTCTGCTCCCACATGACTTTCTGCCATAAATCACCGGCAGCGATCAGCGGAATGATCTCCTGCGGACTGACCTGACGCTTTCCGATTGTCACAGGACCCTGTTCAATGATCGCGTCCATTGCCGATTGATTTAAATGGATTTATGAGGCATTTCGCTTTTAGCCCATAATTCTACAACAACTTCTGTGCCAAAAACAAACCCAAGCTGGCAATCCCGGGCGAAACGCTTTATTTACTTCACTCCAGGAGGGTATCGGCACATTATTGTACGGCGGTATTGTCACTTGGCAGGATCACAGCATGTGTAACATTCTGATATCAATGAGACAAAATTGAGACATGAGACCGTTGCTGCATGCGGTTCTTGCGTCGAATCCCTGCCATCTGAAGCAAGGAAGGGGGCGGCGGTCGGAAAGGCCAGGAGTTCCATGCCGGATTGGTGGTCAACCCCTGTCGTTCCCGGCCTGTCGGAACGAGTTGCGGAAACTTGCCTGCCGGTTTCAGGATGGCGGGCGTTTTTTGTATTTTGTGGGCCTTAGTGTCACCTAACGGCGTTACCTTTCATGAAAAAATCACCGCTGGCCATTCTGTTCCTGACAGTACTGCTCGACCTGATCGGCTTCGGTATCGTGCTCCCCCTGCTGCCGACCTATGCGAAGCAGCTTGGCGCGTCGCCTGTCATGATCGGCCTGATTGCGGCGATCTACTCCTCGATGCAGTTCATCTTCTCCCCGATCTGGGGCAAGCTGAGCGACAAGATCGGACGTCGGCCGGTGATGCTGTCGAGCATCTTCCTCGCGGCCGCTTCCTACGCATTTTTCTCGCAGGCCGTCTCCATTCCGCTGCTTATCCTGGCACGTGCGCTGTCTGGCATCGGTTCGGCGAATATCTCAGCCGCCCAGGCATCCATCACCGACCTGACCGACTCGAAAAGCCGTTCGGGCGCCATGGGCATGCTCGGGGCCGCCTTCGGCATCGGATTCATCATCGGGCCGCTGGTCGGCGGCATGCTCATGACCAACTACGGTATCTCGATGGTTGGCATTTTCGCGGCTGCGCTCAACAGCATCAACTTCCTTTTGGCGGTGTTCTTCCTCACCGAATCGAACAAGCACGCCGTCCGCCTCTCCACACTGTTCAGGCGCGACCGCAAGCCCGGCAGGTCGGATGACGGTATTTTCTCCTCGATCGCAAAGAAAACCGCTGCCTACGGCGAAACGCTCAAAACCTCTTTCAGCTCGAGGCCGGTTGCGCTCCTGATGATCATCAACTACATCTATTCACTGGCCATCGTGAACATGCAGGTTTCGGCGATCCTGCTCTGGAGCGAGTTCTACCACACCACCGAAGCGCAGATAGGCTACCTGTTCGCCTATGTAGGGTTCATCTCGGTGATCGTTCAGGGCGGCATGCTCCCGAAGCTCAGCAAGCGGTTCGGCGACCACAAGCTGATGGTTTTCGGCCATATCGCCTCGTTCATCGGCGTGTTCTTCATCCCGTTCATCCCGCAGGACTCGATGTTCTCGATCGGCCTCGTCATCCTGCTCTTCTTCGCGATCGGAACGAGCCTGGTCAACCCGCTCAACATCTCGATGATCTCCCTCTACAGCTACAAGCAGAAGCAGGGACAGATCATGGGGTTCGCACAGTCGGTGAACGCTCTGGCACGCATCATGGGCCCGTTCAGCGGCAGCATCCTGTACGGCATCGACCATCGCTTTCCGTATATCCTGGCAGGAGCGCTGACCGTCATCGGAACGGTCATATCGCTGAGCCTGTTCAAGTATGATCTCGAAGCCCTCGAACCTTCGGCTGAAGTCGCCGATTAGGACAGGAATCCCTCAGCAACAAATGGAGAGTGTCATGCGAATAGGCGTCGCTGGCGTCGGCAAGCTCGGCGAGTTTCATACCGGTCTTCTGAAAGAGATCGCGTCCGGTTCAGCCGATATCGAATTATCGGGCGTGTTCGACCTGAACACCCACCGCATGCAGGAGATCGGCCGGAAATATGGCGTACCCTGCTTCGGCTCCATCGAGGATCTGGCCCGCTCGTGCGACGCGGCCGTCATCGCGACCACCACCAGCACGCACTTCGCGATCTCGAAGCAACTCCTCGAAGCCGGCGTGAGCCTCTTTATCGAGAAACCGATCACGGCAACCCTCGATGAGGCTGATGAACTGATCAGGCTGGAACAGGAAAAGGGACTGACCATCCAGGTGGGTCATATCGAACGTTTCAATCCGGCATTGCTTGCCGTGGAGCCCTATATCGGCGAACCGATGTACATCCAGGCTGAACGCCTGAGCGGTTTCTCCAGGCGGGTGACCGACGTTTCGGTCGTCCTGGACCTGATGATCCACGACATCGACCTGGTGCTGTCGCTCATCAAGTCCGACATCAGGAGCATCGCCGCTTCAGGCGTGAAGGTCTTCTCCAATGAGCTCGACATGGCGACTGCGCGAATCGAGTTCGTGAACGGTGCGATCGCCAATGTGACGGCAAGCCGCCTGAGCCGCAGCAAGCACCGCAAGCTCCGGTTCTTCGGAAGGCACCCGAAAAGTTACGCATCCCTCGATTTCACCACCGGCAAATCGGAGGTGTTCCGCCTCGTGAAGCCGGATCAGCTGACGTCGAAAAACCCCATCAGGAACTTCGCGTCGAAGAAGATGCTCGAACAGTTCGGGGAGATCCACGATGCTCTCGACGGGCTCACGCTCGACTATGTGAGCCCCGACGTCCCCAAGGTCAACGCCCTCAAGGTGGAACTGGAGCACTTCATCGACTCGCTCAGAAACGGTCGCCCGGCCGCGGTCACCTCGGAGGAGGGGCGCAGGGCGCTCATGGTGGCCGGAAGCATCACCCGGGAGATCCAGAAAAACACGGCCGATCTTGACTGAACCTCTTTCGAAGCATACCGGGCAGGACCGTATCGAGATGTTTGAACACGAACCGATTCCGGACATCCTCTACCGCATCGGCGACCTTGCGGACCTGGATGAGCTGCCCTGCTACCTCGTGGGCGGCTACGTGCGCGACCTCTGCATGCGCCGCAGCTGCACCGACATCGACATCATGGTGATCGGTGAACCGGTGGCGTTCGCCCGCAAAATCTCGGAACGGCTCCACGGAAGGAATTTCGTCCTGTTCGAGCGGTTCCGGACCGCGCAGCTCGAGCTTACGGGCGACGACGGCATCGGCTTCAAGCTGGAGATCGTCGGGGCACGCAAGGAGAGCTACAACTCCGAATCACGCAAACCGATCACCAGCATCGGCACGCTCGAGGACGACCTCTCCAGGCGCGACTTCACGATCAATGCGCTCGCCCTTCGCCTCAATCGCGAAAAACGGGGCGAAGTGATCGACCTGTACGACGGTCTGCGCCATATCCGGGAAAAACTGCTCAAAACCCCGCTCGATCCGGAAAAGACCTTTTCGGACGATCCCCTGAGGATGATGCGGGCGGCACGATTCGCCTGCCAGCTGGAGTTCAGGGTCGACGACGGCACCATCGCAGCCATGAAGGCAATGCACGAGCGCATCCAGATCGTGTCTCGCGAACGCTCCAGCCATGAATTCCTGAAGATCATGCAATGCCGGAAACCATCGATCGGCCTCGAAATTCTCCATGCCACCGGCCTCCTCAGGGAGATCATCCCCGAACTTACGGCCATGGCCGGCATCGAACAGGTCGACGGGCTCGGGCACAAGGATACACTCTTCCATACCTTCCAGGTGGTGGACAACATCTCGCTCCATACGGAGAAACCCTGGCTTAGGGTCAGCGCCCTCTTCCACGACATTGCCAAACCGGTCACCAAGCGTTTCAGCCAGGGTACCGGGTGGACGTTCCACGGACACGAGGCGGTCGGAGGGAAAGTGGTGGCGAGGATCTTCAGGGCCATGAAATGGCCGCTGGAACCTATGGAGTATGTCCAGAAGATGGTGCGACTGCACCACCGCCCCATCCCGCTTTCCAAGGAGGAGATTACCGATTCGGCCATCCGGCGGCTCATGTACGAGGCTGGTCCCGACCTGGAGGACCTCATGACCCTCTGCCGGGCGGACGTGACCAGCAAGAATCCGCGAAAGGTGCAGCGCATCATGACGAACTTCAACAATGTCGAGCAGAAGATCGCCGAAGTCGGCGAAAAGGACCTGCTGGCCAGATGGCGCCCTCCGGTCAGCGGCCACGACATCATGCAGATGCTGGAGCTCACCGAGGGCAAACTTGTCGGCATTATCAAGTCGCGCATGGAGAACGCCATCATCGACGGAAAGATTCCCTACAACCGGGAGGCGGCACTCGATTACGTGAAGGAGATCTACCGGGAACTGCAGGAAGAGCAGGAGAAAAAACCATGACGGCTTTCGTCGCGGCTTTTTATATTAGCACATGATTTTTTGACGCATTCTCAACTTAAAGTTACCCGAACTTGATACCACGTTACTCCCCGAAGGACATCTCGGCAATCTGGACGGACGATGCGAAGTTCGAGCGCTGGCTGCAGCTTGAAATCGCAGCTGTCGAAGCGCGTGTCGAAGCCGGACTTGTGCCCGCCGACGCCCTCTCGACCATCAAGGAAAAAGCGAAATTCAACGTCGATGAGATCCTGACGATCGAGCGCGAAACAAAACACGACGTCATCGCATTCCTGACCAACGTCGCCGGCTATGTCGGCCCTGACTCACGTTACATCCACGAGGGACTCACATCCTCGGATGTGGTCGACACCTGCCTTGCCATGCAGATGCGTGACGCCGGGAAAATCATCGTGAGCGAAATCGAAGCCCTCGTCGAGTCGCTCGCAACGCGCGCCGTCGAGCACAAATACACCGTGCAGATGGGCCGTACGCACGGCATCCATGCCGAACCGACCACCTTCGGGCTCAAGATCCTGCTCTGGCACCAGGAGATGCTCAGGAACCTGGCTCGCATGAAACGTGCCCAGGAGGCCATATCGGTAGGAAAGATTTCGGGAGCGGTCGGCACCTATCAGCACCTTTCGCCGGAGATCGAGACCGCCGTCTGCAAAAAGCTGGGCCTGACCCCTTCCTCGATCTCGACGCAGATCCTTCAGCGCGACCGCCATGCCGAATTCGCGACAACGCTCGCCATTATCGCCTCGTCGATCGAAAAGTTCTCGGTCGAACTCCGCCATCTCCAGCGTACCGAGGTCCGCGAAACCGAAGAGTTCTTCAGCAAGGGCCAGAAAGGAAGTTCGGCCATGCCGCACAAACGCAACCCGATCACCTTCGAGCGTCTGACCGGCCTTGCCAGGGTCGTGCGCTCAAACTCGATCGCCGCCATGGAGAACGTCGCGCTCTGGCACGAACGCGACATCTCGCACTCATCGGTCGAGCGCGTCATCATGCCCGACTCGACGATCGCCATCGTCTATATGCTCCGCACCTTCAGGGAAGCGATCGAGACCCTGCTGGTCTATCCCGAAAGGATGGAGCAGAACTTCGACACCTCCTACGGCCTCACCCTTTCGCAGACCCTGCTGCTCGCCCTGACAGGAAAAGGGCTCACCCGCGAGGATGCCTACCGACTGGTGCAGCGGAATGCCATGAAAAGCTGGGAGGAGAAGGTGCAGCTCAGGGATCTGGTGCTTCAGGACAGCGAGATCCTGGAACATGTTTCCGAAAACGAGATCATGGAGCTCTTCAGCCCTGAAACCATCCAGCAGAAGCTCAAGAAAAGCGTCGACACGATCTTCCGGCGCAACGGCCTCTGAGGAAGAAAAATGGACGTGATGGACGATATGTACATCATGGACGGAATAAACCTGAGAGAAAAGAGAGAACGAGAAAAGCGGCAGGGTGGTGTGAACCAACCTGCCGCTTTTGTTTCATGGCCCACTCGCTCAGATCAGAACATGGAAAGCTGGGAGGCATGCACACCCTCTCCGCTCTGCCTTGCCTCGCGATATCGGTTGATCAGGGCGTTGGTCGAAGCATCGTGGCTTGCAACCGCATCCGGAGATTTCAGCTCCGGCAGGATGACTTTTGCCAGCTGCTTGCCGAGCTCGACGCCCCACTGGTCGAACGAGTTTATGTCCCAGATGACACCCTGAACGAATACCTTGTGCTCGTAAAGGGCTATCAGGCTGCCAAGCGTGAACGGATCGAGCTGGTCGAGCAGGATGGTGTTGGTCGGCCTGTTGCCGGGAAACACCTTGTGAGGCAACAGCATCTTCAGTTCCTGACCATCGACACCTGCAGCCTGGAGTTCGGCCCGGGCCTCCGATTCGCTCTTGCCACGCATGAGCGCTTCGGTCTGTGCGAAACAGTTGGCCAGGAGCATGTCGTGGTGCTCTCCCATCGGGTTCTGGCTCCTGAGCGGCACGATGAAGTCTGCCGGCACCATGCCCGGCCCCTGATGCATGAGCTGGAAGAATGCGTGCTGTGCGTTCGTGCCCGGCTCCCCCCAGATCACCGGCCCGGTCGTATATTCCGTCTCGAGTCCGACGCGGTTCACCCGCTTGCCGTTGCTCTCCATGTCGAGCTGCTGAAGATATGCCGGGAACCGGTGCAGGTACTGGTCATACGGAATGATCGCGTGGGTACTGACATCGAAAAAGTTGTTGTACCAGATGCCGAGCAGGGCGAGGATGACCGGCACGTTCGATTCGAGCGGCGTCTCCACAAAGTGCTCGTCCATGGCGTGGGCGCCGGCAAGGAGTTCCTCGAAGCGGTCAAAGCCGAGGTAGAGGGCAATGGAAAGCCCTATGGCCGACCAGAGCGAATAGCGGCCACCGACCCAGTCCCAGAATCGGAACATGTTTGCGGCATCGATGCCGAACTCTTCGACCTTCCGGCTGTTCGTCGAGACAGCCACGAAATGCCTGGCCACATGGGCCATCCCGCCTGCGCTGTCGAGAAACCATGAACGGGCGCTGATGGCGTTGGTCAGTGTCTCCTGGGTGGTGAAGGTCTTGGAGGCGATGATGAACATCGTCGTTTCAGGATCGAGGGACTTGAGTGTCTCTGCCAGATGGGTGCCATCGATGTTTGAAACGAAATGGACCCGCAGTTTGCCATGTGCGAAGGGCTTGAGGGCTTCAGTGACCATATAGGGACCGAGGTCGGAACCCCCGATGCCGATATTGACGACATCGGCTATGCGTTTGCCGGTGTACCCGGCCCACTCACCGGATATGACCCTGGCACAGAACGCCTTCATCTGGTCAAGTACGGCCGACACCTCCGACGAGACATCGTCGCCTTCTATGATCAGGCTGTAACCCGGTGGACGCCGGAGGGCAGTATGCAGCACCGAACGCTTTTCCGTGAAATTGATCGCCTCCCCGTCGAACATCTGGCGGCGGCGGGTTTCGACTCCGGAACTCCTGGCCATGTCCATGAGCAGTTCCATTGTCTTCGGGGTGATGCGGTTCTTCGAATAATCGAGCAGCATGCCCTTCAATGAAACAGAGAAACGCGTGAAGCGCTCCGGGTCGGCGTCGAACAGTTCGTGCATCCGATCCTTCCTGATGTCTTGATAGTGTGAAACCAGAGCGCTCCATTCGGCACTGCGGGATAGGTCCATGTTCGGGCGGGTTTAGAGGATGATTGCTTACTTCCGGCACTGCGTTCATGAGGAAATATAACGCAATATCAGCACACTCCCGTCCGGTCGGTTATCACTGCGAAGGCTGTCGGTATAATGAGCGATCAGGGGCAGGCCCCTGCCGGAAAACACGTCGGGTTCTCCGCACTTCTCGAAACCATGTCGCTCCCCGAGCAGAAATCCTTTCCCGCAATCCCCGATCTCCACCTGGAGGTATCGCACCCCATTGTCCAGGTTCTCTCGCAGAATGATGGTCACCGGAAGATCGGGATCCGACCCGTTGCCGTGCATGACCGCATTCACGAATGCCTCGTGCACCGTCAGTTCAAGCTGCGACAGAAACGCTTCGCCGTAACCTTCCGATTTCCCGAACGCCTGCACGCAACGCCTCAACACGTCGCAATGGACAATACTGCTGCCGAACGATATTCGATGAACCGTCATGTTGCATGAAAGGTGAAACGGTAACCGGGATGTTTCCACGGGAATGTAGGCATTGGCGAGCCCCGGCGCAAATAGCCGCCAAAGGCCCGATCAGTGCTGCGACTTATTTTTTAAGATATTTTATCCAATTGCACTTATTTTTTCTTACTGATTTGTATTTTTTATCATTTATTTTATATTATCACATGGTTCTCACTAAGAGAATTCAGTATGTCATCGGAAAGGCGTCCCTTCATTTTCAGTGAAGGCCCCGGCACGATGGACGACATGTTTTTTCGCAGCAACACAAACCAACACACAAACAAGGAGTAAGTATCGATGAAAAGATCAGCAAAAATCCTGACGCTTGCCGTCGCACTCTTTGCTGGCTTTGGTGCCAGCGCAGCACACGCCGAAGGCTTCAAGACTGGCGTTGACCTCGTAAGCAGCTATGTCTGGAGAGGTACCGAGTTAGGCGATTCACCGGCCATCCAGCCCACACTCACCTACACCTTCGAGAACGGCGTCGCAATCGGCGGCTGGGGCTCATACGCAATCAAGGATACCGCAGGCGCTCGCTATAAAGAGGTTGACCTCTCCCTGACGGTTCCCGCCGGCCCCTTCAGCATCTCAGTGATCGATTACTATATCCCGACCGGCGCAAGGACAAAGGCTTTCACCTACTCCAAGACCAACGGTGCGGACACGGTTGAAGCTGACCTGGCCTACACTGCCGGCGATCTCAGCCTGCTTGCCGCTTACAACTTCGCAGGCTTTGATCCCAACGACTCACATGCAGTCTATGGCGAAGCCAGCTACAAGTTCTACGCAGGCAAGGACGGCTTCAGCGCCAAGGCAGTCGCAGGTGTCGGCAGCAAATACTTCTATGGCGGCGTTGGCGGCACCGAGAAAAAGCTCGCCCTGGTCAACACCGGCATTTCGGTCTCCAAGGACAGGTACACTGCCTCCTACATCTACAATCCGATTTCTGAGCAGGCCAGCCTGGTGTTCATGGCATCGTTCTAAGTGTGTGGAAAGTTCTTTGTTCAGTTAGGGTTAAGACAACAGAAAAAGGAGCCGGGCGGCTCCTTTTTCTGTTTGTTCTATTTTAACTCCCTGTCCTAAGGGTTGAGAGCCTCCTGGATATGGATGGCTGAACCCCGCTCGGGAAAGCGAGCTCAGATCGACTTTTCGTAGATCACGTACTCTTTGTAAGGCTTGCCGCCAATCACCTTGGCGAGCTTGCTCATGGCTTCGTTCGACTTGAGCACCCAGCTCATTTCGCTCGCAAAGACACCATGCTGCCCTCCATAATCGGCGATATGTGCATTCATGATGCTGTCGATCCCCTTGTTCCGGTACTCCGGCAACACACCCATGACGATGGTCCTTACCAGATTGATATTGCGCTTGAACCAGAGATATTTGACCAGCCCCCAGGGCGTAAAGGGATTCCCGTTGACATGTTTCAACGCCTGGTTGATGTCCGGAAGCGAGAGGGAGAACCCGATCGTCCTGCCGTTGCTGTCCTCGACGAAATAGACATAGTGAGGATTGGCGATCGGCTTCAGGCTCTTTGCAAGAAAATCGAACTCCTTGTCGGTCATGGGCACGAAGCCCCAGTTCTTCTCCCACGCTCCGTTGTAGATCGTCCTCATCTTCTCGATTTCCTTGTCGAAGTTTTTCATGTCGAGGATGCGGATGGAGAGCTTTTCGCGCTTCATGACATGCTGGGCGATGCGGCGGAGCCGTTCGATGTCGATGAGCTTCTGGTCGATGTACCAGGCAAGCAGCTCCTGGGCGACCTTCTGGCCGGCGTTCCGGCAAAGGTCGTTGTAATAGGGCGGGTTGTACAGCATCAGAAAAACCGGAGGGCTGTCGTATCCCTTGATGAGCATGCCGCACTGGTCATTCATGGATGGGCTTATCGGTCCCCTCATGGCATTCAGCCCCTTGCTCCTGAGCCACATGGCGGCAGCCTCGAAAAGGGCATCGGCGACCTTCTGGTCGTTGACGCATTCGAAAAAGCCCCAGAACCCGACCTTGTCCTCGTGGATCTGGTTGTGGCGCCTGTTCTGGATGGCGGCAATCGTACCGGCCATGACGCCGTCCTTCCATGCGGTGAACATGGCAAGATCGGCATGATCGTAGAGCGGATAACTCTCGGTGTCGAGGGTCTTCATGTAGTCCGAAACCACGGGAGGGACCCAGTTCCGGTTCAGTTCCGGATCATTGCGATACACCTTCCATGCGAACCTGATGAACTGTTTGCGTTCACCCTTCGTTTCGACACGCCTGATTTCGATGCTCATTTTATTCTGCGGAATATGGAGTCATGTGAACGCCTGGCCCGGCTTGAGGCCGGCCGCCTTGAGAATTCCGACGAGAGGGCAGAATCCGGTAATCGAAGACTGGAGCAGGTTCAAACCGACAAACCCGGTGAACCAGAGCCAGTTCTGGTTGTGATAAATCGAAAGAAGCGTACTGCAGACGACGAAAAATCCCGCTATGGCATAAATGGCACGATCGATGTTCATATCGAAACTGATGATTGTGGTTGACCGGCAAGAAACAATGGCGCTATCCCTTCGAGGCAACCCCGGCCATACCGAGAGTACGGGCTCCGTCACGCAGCATCCTTGCTGTCTCTTCCCAGGAAACGCACTCGTCGGTGATGGAGACGCCATACCTGAGCTGGCAGGGATCGACAGGAAACGGCTGATTACCCGAACAGAGGTTGCTCTCGATCATCACTCCCGCGATGCTCGAGTTGCCCGCAAGCTTCTGGGCGAGCACATCCTCCCAGACGTTCAGCTGGTTTTCGAACTTCTTGCCCGAATTGGCATGGCTGCAATCGACGACGAGATATGGAGCAAGCTCGGCCTTCTCAAGTTTCTTTTCTGCCATGATGATGCTTTCGGCATCGTAGTTCGGACGGTGTGACCCTCCGCGAAGCACAAGATGGCCGAACGGGTTGCCCTTGGTCGTGATGACGCTGCTGTGGCCCTCCTGGTCGATACCGAGGAAACTGTGCTGATGCATGGCCGAACGGATGGCATCGATGGCCACCTGAAGACGACCGTCGGTCGAATTCTTGAAACCTACAGGCATCGAAAGGCCGCTGGCCATCTGCCGGTGGGTCTGCGACTCGATGGTCCTTGCGCCGATGGCCGCCCAGCTGATCAGGTCCGCCACGTACTGGGGCGAAATCGGGTCGAGAAACTCCGTGGCCGCCGGCAACCCCATCTCGTTCAGTTCGATGAGGAGCTTGCGCGCATGATAGAGGCCATGTTCGATATCGTAGGTATCGTTCAGGTGAGGGTCGTTGATGAAACCCTTCCAGCCGATGGTCGTCCTCGGCTTTTCAAAGTATACCCGCATGACAATGCAAAAGCGCTCTGCAAGTTCGTTCCGGAGCACCGAAAGGCGTTCGCCATATTCCCGGGCAGCTTTCATGTCATGAATGGAACAGGGGCCGACGATCACCAGAAGGCGATTGTCCCTGCCCGTAAGTATATCCTCGACCTCGCGGCGGCCATGGCAGACGGTATCAGCTATATGTTCGGTCACGGGCAGCTTCTCCTTGAGGGCCCGTGGCGATGAAAGCGTTATGATTCGTGAAACTCGTAAGTCCTGTAACTGTTGCATTCGTTTTTACTCAATAATGGCCATCCCATCACCTTGAACTTCCTTCTGTTACTGGAGATGACCGGATGTCGTCAAGAATCGTGGCACAACCCTTAAGATAATAAAACAACCATAATAATGGGCGGCGACGGCTATAAATTCCCTGCACACGATACTACGGCATGAAACCAGAAAGACCCGCCTTGCCGGCGGGTCTTTCTGTTCCTACAATATCGTAAGTTAGATCGGTTGCCCGCTCACCCCTTTGAAAAAGCGATGTTGAGCCAGCCGTTGTCGAACGTGGCGCCGGTGGACTCCAGGCCTGCCAGGAAAATCGGCAGAGCGACGATTTTCTGGTAGTCGCCGATACGGATGGTGAGGTCATCGCCGAGCTTCATGATCTTGGGTTCGAGGCCCATGCTCTCCATGAAGGGCAGCTTGACGCGGACCGTGTAGTGGCCGTCGCTGACCTTGGAGATGTTGATCGGGTCTTCCTTGAAGAAGATGTCAAGCGGATTCTCGTCACCATACACCTTCTCACCCACCCTGCGGAGCATGGCGATACCGACGACTTCGTCGTCGAACAACGGTACTTCGGCGATCGGGATCGGAGCGAAAGCGTCCCTGATCTGTTCGATGTACTTCTGCTGGATGGCGCGCCATTTCTGGAAATACGGGTCGGGGCTCTGGTCGGGCATGACGCGGTTGATGGTGATCCTGTCGACCGTAATGCCGTAAAGGTTCAGGTAGGTCAGCGCACGCATGGACTCTTTGATAACCATCTTCTCAGGGTTCATGACGAGACGCATGGTGGTCTTGGTGCCGTCGGCCAGCAGTTCGATGATGCCTTCGGTGGAAGAGAACAGGTTGTCAACCTTTTCGTAGACCTCTTCAGGAGCCACGAAGTCGTCAAGTTTCTTGACTCGCTTGGAAAGAGGGCGAATCATCGGCTTGACCATGTATTTCTCGACGTTGCGGATGAATTTGATGAACCAGCCGAAAGTCTCGGGCAGCGACAGCAGCCTGAGGGTCTCGCCGGTGGGAGCGCAGTCGACGACGAGCAGATCGAAATCCTTCTGTTCCTCATTGTAGCGCTTGATGTAGGAGAGCGAGAAGAGCTCTTCCATGCCTGGAAGCACACCCATCTCTTCGGCATAGACGCCTTCGATGCCGCGCGATGCCATGAGGTGAGCGAAGTGTTCCCTGACGACGTCCCAGTTCAGGGTGAGGTCTCCGAAAACGCTGACTTCCTGGCCCCAGAGGTTTTCAGTGATCTTGACCGGAGATGGTCCCAGCTCGACATCAAGCGAGTCACCGAGGCTGTGAGCCGGGTCGGTCGACATGATGAGGGTCTTGTAACCCATGTCAGCTGCCTTGAGCGCTGTGGCAGCAGCTACAGAGGTTTTGCCAACGCCGCCCTTGCCGGTGAAAATGATATTACGCATACGATGTTATGGTTCCCTTTGATAGGTGGTTGAAAAAACTGTTCCGTATCGCCGAAATCTTCTGGTGACGGTGCGTAAGAAATTGAATTGCAAAGATAACAAAAAACCATCAATGAAAAGAAGAAACAAGTGATGATTTCACCCTCATCGGGATCGGAAACGACCCCCCGGATGATAAAAAAGGAAGAACAGTCGGGTCAGGAGCGTGCACCGTGGGGAGAGAGCGTACGGAAAGGGTCATCTGCCGCGATGTTTGCTGCGGGGAGCGGACGATTTACGCCCTTTTGAGGCGGCACCTTTCTTCACATGGCTTTTCGCGGACGATACCTTTGCAGAGCCCTTCCTGCCTTTCGACCCTTTTACGGCCTTGCCGGATTTCGACCTGGAAGAGGATGCTTTGTCCGACAGGTGCTCACCGGTCGACTTGAGGACGACGATATGCTGACCAGGCTTCACTCTGCCGCTTTTGAGGTCGTTCCATGCGACAAGCTGGCTGACGGGAACCCTGTACTTGTGGGCCAGCCCGGCAATGGTCTCGCCTTTCCGGACCACATGCACCTTGCGACCCCTGGAGGAGATGATCTCACCGTCCTGACGATCCCGTTCCCGAACCATGGCATACAGCCGTTCGCGCTCCTGGGCTCGTTCCGAATGGTAGGCGTAGATATCCTGCTCCTTCTGGTAGAAGGGCTGCACATACTTTTTGGGCAGCCTGAGCATGTTGGATTCGGTGGACGGCGAAGGAATCAGGCCGACCTTGTACTGCGGGTTGAGGAAGCGGAGATCTTCAAGGGGAACTCCGATCGTCTCCTGAAGCTGATCGAATGTCAGGGCGTTCCTGACGGGAACCCTTTCGGTGTCCGCATAGAGGTATCCGGGCTCCAGCGGAATGATGTTATGCTCCCGATAGTAGCTCATGACATAGGTAACGGCGATGAACGCCGGCACGTACCCCCTGGTTTCCTGGGGAAGGTACGGCCAGATTTCCCAGTAGTCATGGCCTCCGGAAACACGAAGGGCCTTTTTGACATTGCCTGCGCCGGAGTTGTAGGCCGCCAGCACCAGGAACCAGTCGCCAAAGGTGTCGTAAAGGTCGCGAAGATGCTCGCAGGCCGCCACGGTGGCCTTGTAGGGATCATAGCGATCCTCGATGAAGGAGGAGGACTGGAGGCCGTACATCCGTCCCGTACCGCCCATGAACTGCCATAACCCCCTGGCTCCGGCATGGGAGACCGCGGTCGGGTTGAGGGCCGATTCGACGATGGCAAGGTACTTCATCTCCGTCGGAATGTCATACTCGCGGAGCTTCTCCTCGATAAGCGGGAAATAGATTCTCGTCAGGCCGAGCACCTTGGACATCATCTTCCGCTTATCGACCGCGTAGACCCTGATGAACCCCTTGACATGCTCGTTGTAGACGAGCTTGAACTTCGTTTTCTTGCCAAGTTCGGCAATCCTCGAAGCATAGACCGAGTCGTTGAACTGAGGAACGAACTGGCGAGGGAACGCCTCCTTTTCGGCGCCAGGCGCTGCGAGCTGGAAACGGTCGTCCTGGAAGTAGGTGGCCGTGACGAGGCTGTCGAGCATTTCAGATACACCGGAACGGCGGGGCGCCTGAGCGCTGTCAGGCTCCTCGCCGCGTGCTGCGGTTGAGAACCCTGATACCAGGAGGAGTACGCCGAGACATGAAAGTCTGAACGGTAGAGAAATCTTCACAAGCCGGGCCTGTTTTACAAGGGACAGTAAAGTGAGCATCCCTGCGTCTTCATAAAAAAAGTAACAGCTTGAACATAACCATGGCAGCCGATTATTACAAACCCTGTGGCTTTTTGAGGGCACGGAAGCCTTCCCGCCCGACCTGACGACCTCGTCACACGTAACCCGTTACTCATACCCCACCTTCCAGAGAAACAGTCCCGATGCCTCGGCAGGCACCATCGTGGGACGGCGCAGGCCTCCGGAGAGCATTGTGCCGAATTCGTCATCATGAGCCCGCCCGGTACCGGCCTCGACCATGCCGGAAACCAGGAACCGTACCATGCTCCTGAGGAAGCGGTTTGCCGTGATCCTGAACACCATGAACCTTCCGGAGCGGGACCATCGTGCAGAAAACACCGTACATGAGGTTCCGTGCTGATCCCGGCTCTCCTTCGAGAATGCCGAAAAATCATGGGTTCCCTGAAGCAGGCCTGCCAGCCGGTTCATGACGGCAAAATCAGCCTTGCCGTGGCAGCATCCCGCGAAACGACCGTCGATGGCGGAAGGCTTCTCGAGAAGGAAGTAACGGTACTCCCTCGACCGGGCGCTGAACCGGGCATGGAAGTCCGGAGAAACAATCCTGGCCCTGGTCAGCCTCACGGTGTCGGGAAGCAGCGAATTGGCCGAATGGATGAGGCGGGAAACCGGCATGGCGGAGGAGGTGGAGAAGCTTGCCACCTGGCCCCTTGCATGAACGCCCAGATCGGTTCTCCCCGCGCCGTTGATCCTTACCGTCTCCTGCAATATCCTGCCGAGCACCGATTCGATCGCCCCCTGTATGGTCTCCACCCCCGGAGATTGCCGCTGCCATCCCGAAAATCCGGTCCCGTCGTATTCGATATCGATCCTGATGTTTCTCATCTTCCCTGACGAATCTTTATTAACCGTTGTTTCCCTTGATTCCCGATAATCATTATCTTCGTTATCTTCTCGGGTCATCTTCCTTAAAAACCGGCGACAAGCTTGACTACACCTCATCTCGACACTCTTCTCGAATCCCTCCGGTCAGTCCCCCCCGCGTCCGGTTCGGAGTCCTATGCCGTACCGAACCTCTGGCACGGCGACACCACCGGCACCAGGCTGGTCAATCCGGCCGAATACTTCGGCGGCATCGTCAGCGACATCCTTTCCATCCCGCTTGAGCAGGGGCTCGACCTGGGCAGGGCGGTTTCCGGCTGGACTGCCGACGCTGTGGTCTACAACCTCTTCGTCCGGCTCGGTACGGCCTTCGACCATGACGGCGACGGCGCGATCGGCGTCTCCCCGCTCGCCTCAGGATTCAGGGAGACCGGCACCCTGCTCAAGTCGATCGCCATGCTGCCGTACCTGAAGCGAATCGGGGTCAACACCATCTACCTCCTGCCGCTGACCTCCATCGGCATCCAGAACAGGAAAGGCTCGCTCGGGTCGCCATATGCCATCAAAAACCCCTGCGTCCTTGACCCGATGCTCGGCGAACCGGCCCTGGGCCTGCCGCTCGAAACCCAGCTCGGCGCATTCGTCGAGGCTGCGCACCGCATGGGCATGCGCATCGTGTTCGAATTCGTCTTCAGGACCGCTTCGGTCGACAGCGACTGGGCCTCCGCGCACCCTGACTGGTTCTACTGGCTGCGCGACGGGAATCCGGATACACCTTACGCCCCACCGGGCTTCAGCCACGAAACGCTGGCCGAAATTTACGAAAAAGTGGACAAACATGACTTCCGCAACCTCCCGGTTCCCGACGAGGCATACCGGAATCGTTTCGTGCAGGCGCCGGATACCGTCACGCTGCATGATGGCGCCCTTGAAGGCACCGACTCCGACGGCGCAAGCTGCCACATCGCCAGCGCTTTTTCCGACTGGCCTCCGGACGACCGCCAGCCCCCGTGGACCGATGTCGCCTATCTGAAGATGCATCGGCATGCCGACTTCAATTACATCGCCTACAACACCATCAGGATGTACGAAGAGGAGCTCGACCGACCCGGAATGGAGAACGCTCCGCTGTGGGAAGAGATTGCCGGCATCATCCCCTGGTACCAGGATCGGTACGGCATCGACGGCGCCATGATCGATATGGGCCACGCGCTTCCTCCCGCCCTGAAGGCGGCCATCGTTTCGAGAGCCCGCGATGCACGTCCGGACTTCACCTTCTGGGATGAAAACTTCGACCCATCCCCGAAGCTGAAAGAGGAGGGCTTCGACGCCGTGTTCGGGTCACTGCCCTTCGTCATCCAGGACGTCCAGTACATCAAGGGCCTCCTGAACTTCCTCAACAAGAACGGAGTCGCCATCCCCTTCTTCGCGACCGGGGAGAACCACAACACGCCCAGGGTCTGCCACAACATGGCCGGCCAGCAGGCCGGCCGCCGGCGCTCGATGTTCCTGTTCACGCTCGGCGCGATCCTTCCCGCCATGCCGTTCATCCACTCCGGCATGGAGCTGTGCGAATGGCATCCGGTCAACCTCGGACTGAACTTCACCGACGAAGACCGGCACCGCTTCCCCGCAGAATCGCTGCCCCTCTTCAGTCCGGGCGGCTTCGACTGGAACGGCAGCAACGGCCTGACGCCCCTCTGCGGAGAGATCCGCAGGATCATCGATATCAGGAGCCGCCACATGGATCTGATCCGCTGTGGCGACAAGGGTTCGATGACCCAGCCCTACATCTCGGATCCCGCACTGCTCGCAGTCATGAGGAAATCCGGCAGAAAAACGCTTATTTTTGCCGGCAACAGCAACCTGCATGACCGCATTTCCGGAACCATGGAGTTCGAGCCAGCCGTGATGGAGCTTGAAGAACTCATCAGCGGAGAAAAGCTGCAAATCAGGGACCACCGCCTCGTGTTCGATTTCGGGCCTGGCCAGTGCATCCTGTTCGAACTTCCGCCGGCGGAAGACGAGTAACCGTTTTCAGATCAATCAATCAAAACCACCATCGCCATGTCACTTCTCATAGTCGGATCCCTCGCTTTCGACGACATCGAAACTCCCTTCGGCCGTTCAGACAACACCCTCGGCGGCTCGTCGACCTACATCGCCCTTTCGGCCAGCTATTTCACCGACCCTATCCGGATGGTCGGCGTTGTCGGGTCTGACTTCGACGACACCCATTTCGGGCTCCTCCATTCGAAGAACATCGACACCAAAGGCATCCAGGTGGTCGAGGACGGCAAGACCTTCCGCTGGGCCGGCCGGTACCATTACGACATGAACACCCGCGACACCCTCGACACGCAGCTCAACGTCTTCGCCGACTTCGATCCCCATATCCCGCAGCAGTACCGTGAATCCAAATTCGTCGTGCTGGGCAACATCGACCCCGTGCTGCAGCTCAAGGTGCTCGACCAGATCGACAAGCCCGAGCTGGTCATCTGCGACACGATGAACTTCTGGATCGAAGGCAAGCCCGAAGAGCTGAAAAAAGTGCTCGAGCGTGTCGATATCTTCATCGTCAACGACAGCGAAGCGCGCCTGCTGAGCGGCGAACCGAACCTGGTCAAGACCGCCAGGATCATCCGCAACATGGGGCCGAAGATCCTGATCATCAAGAAAGGCGAGCACGGCGCCCTGCTCTTCACGGACAGGGGTATCTTTTCAGCACCTGCTTTCCCGCTCGAATCGATCTTCGACCCGACCGGAGCCGGCGACACCTTTGCCGGAGGATTCATCGGCCACCTCTCGCGTTGCGAAGAGATCACCGACGCCGAACTGAGGAAAGCCGTGCTGTACGGCAGCGCCATGGCGAGTTTCTGCGTCGAGCAGTTCGGACCCGACCGGCTGAACGAACTCGACCTGCTCGAGATCGAGGACCGCTACCAGAGCTTCCTCGAACTTTCGCGTATCTGACGACAGCATAACGAAAAGAGCCCGGCAACAGGAACGCATCTACACCCCGCATAACATGGCGCAACTGACATTTCTCGACCTGGCATTCATCGGCGGCTACCTGCTGCTCACCCTCGTCGTCGGGCTCTATTTCTCGTCCCGTGCCTCCGAAAACGTCGGAGAGTTCTTCCTCTCCGGCCGGCAGCTCCCCTGGTGGATCGCCGGCACCGGCATGGTGGCGACGACCTTCGCCGCCGACACGCCACTCGCGGTCGCCGGCTTCGTTGCCAGGAACGGCATCGCCGGCAACTGGGTCTGGTGGACCTTCGTTTCCGGAGGCATGCTCACCGTATTCTTCTTCGCCAGGCTCTGGCGAAGGGCAAACATCCTGACCGACCTCGAATTCATCGAACTGCGCTACAGCGGCCGTGCTGCTACGTTCCTCAGGGGCTTCAAGGCCGTCTATTTCGGCCTGTTCATCAACGCCGTGATTATCGGGTGGGTCAACCTGGCCATGTACAAGATCATCAGGATCATGGTGCCCGGCCTCAACGCCGAACTGACGATCCTGGGGCTCGTGGCGTTCACGGCGATCTACTCGGGCATGTCGGGGCTCTGGGGCGTTTCGATCACCGATGCCGTCCAGTTCATCATCGCCATGGGAGGCTGCATCGTGCTGGCCGTACTGGCCGTGAACTCACCTGCCGTGACCGCAGCCGGAGGCCTCAGGCATGCCCTGCCCGGCTGGATGTTCGACTTTTTCCCCTCTTGGAACCAGGCATCGGCTCCGGACGGGACCGCCGGAGGGGCATATGCCCTGCCATTCGCATCGTTCGCGGCAATGGCCTTCGTCCAGTGGTGGGCATCGTGGTATCCCGGCGCCGAACCCGGCGGCGGAGGCTACATCGCACAGCGCATGATGAGCGCCAAGGACGAGAAGCACTCCCTGCTCGCAACCCTCTGGTTCACCATCGCCCACTACTGCGTCCGTCCCTGGCCATGGATCATCGTCGGGCTGGTGAGCATGGTGATGTTCCCGAACCTTCCGGCCAACCAGAAAGAGGACGGGTTCGTGCACGTCATGAACGCCGTGCTTCCACCCGGCCTGAAAGGCCTGCTGATCGCAGCATTCCTGGCGGCCTACATGTCGACCCTCTCGACCCATCTGAACTGGGGTACGAGCTACCTGATCAACGACTTCTACAAGCGCTTCCTGAAGCCGGATGGCGACGAGAAGCACTACGTGTTCATCTCCCGTCTGGTCACGGCGATGACGGCCGTCTTCGCCCTCTACATCACCTTCTTCGTGCTGCAGAGCATCACGGGTGCCTGGGAGTTCATCATCCAGTGCGGCGCCGGCACCGGTTTCGTCCTCATCATGCGCTGGTTCTGGTGGCGCCTCAACGCCTGGTCGGAGATCACCTCCATGATCGCACCGATCGTGGCGTTTACCGCGCTTTCCCTGTTCACGCACATCGCATTCCCCAACACGCTGTTCATCATCGTGCTGTTCACCATCGTCTGTACGCTTACGGTCACCTGGCTCACCCCGCCGACCGACCGCTCCAGGCTTGAGGAGTTCTACCGTACCACAAGGGTCGGCGGCGCTTTCTGGAAGCCCATCGCAAAAAACCTTCCGGACGTCAAGGCAGACACCGGATTCCCGGCCCTGTTCGCCGACTGGTTCTTCGGCATCGTGCTGGTCTACGCCATGCTGTTCGGCACCGGCAAGCTGATCTTCGGCGAAACCTCCGCCGCGCTGCTCTATTACGCAGCCGGAACTGCAGCCGGGTTCATGATCTACCGCGACCTTTCGCGCAGGAACTGGAAAACCTTCGACTGACATGGAACGGACTTTGAAACTCGTGCTCGCCTCGCAGTCACCCCGAAGAAAGGAGTTGCTCTCGCTCGCCGGATACCCGTTCGAAACGGTGTACGCCGACATCGACGAGACATTCGATCCCCGGCTCACGATCGAAGAGAATGTCATGGATATCTCCGTCAGGAAGGCCTCGGCTGCCTTGAGGCTGATCCCGTCGCCGGAAACGACCGTCATCCTCACCGCAGACACGACGGTCGTCCTGGATGGAACACCGCTCGGCAAACCCCTTGATTCCGGACATGCTTTCGAGATGCTTTCCAGCCTTCAGGGGCGCACGCACGAGGTACTCACCGGTTTTACGGCAATCCTCGACGAAAAGCGCATCACCGGGTATGCGAAAACCGTCGTCGAGTTCGAACCGATCGCGGCCGAAGAGATCTGGAGATACATCGACACCATGAAGCCCTTTGACAAGGCCGGTGCATACGGCATCCAGGATCCGCTGCTCGCCTGCTTCGTCCGGGGAATCCAGGGCTGCTACTACAACGTCGTCGGACTGCCGGTTTCAAAGGTCTGCACGGCCCTGAAAAGCTTCTTCCCCTCCTGCTCCAGCCAATCATGAGTTCAAGCCCCGTACTGGTGATCCTCGGACCGACAGCCTCCGGCAAATCGGAACTTGCCTGCAGGGTGGCTATCGAAACCGGTGGCGAGATCATCTCGGCCGATTCCCGACAGGTCTACCGGGGCATGGATATCGGCACGGCAAAACCGTCGAGGCAGATGCGCGAGTCGGTGAAACACCACTTCATCGACGAAAAGGAGATCGGTGAACCGTTCAGTTCGGGCGATTTCGCCACCGATGCCCTGAAACGCATCGAGAACCTCTCTGCGCGGGGCGTACCTGCCATCGTCGCCGGAGGGTCGACACTCTACCTCGAAGGGCTACTGAAGGGCTTTGCCGACCTGCCGGAAGCAGATCCTGAGATCAGGGCGCGCCTCAGGCACGAGCTTGAGCACATGGGCGCAGCATCGCTCTACCGGAGACTCGCCGAACTCGATCCCGAACAGGCACGAACCCTCGACCCCACCAAGACGCAGCGCCTCATAAGAAGCCTTGAAATCATCGAGATTTCGGGATCGACCGTCACGGCGCTGCAACAGGCAACGGGCGCCGGACGCACAGGCCCGGAATATCTGGTGATCGGGCTTGATATGCCTCGAGACCTCTTGTACGAAAGGATCGATCTCCGGACTGCAGAGATGATCCGCGAAGGGCTCGTCGAAGAGGCCCGCCGACTTTACGGGAAATACCGGAGCCGGATCTGCGAAGGGTCGGTGAACGCCCTCCTCACGGTCGGCTACCGTGAGCTGTTCGACTGGTTCAAGGGATACGGCGAACTGGAGACAGCGGTTTCCCTTATTGCCCAGCATACCCGCAAT
Organism: uncultured Chlorobiales bacterium; assembly: GCA_903929135.1. Classification (GTDB taxonomy): domain Bacteria; phylum Bacteroidota; class Chlorobiia; order Chlorobiales; family Chlorobiaceae; genus Chlorobaculum. The sequence continues at coordinate 4,446 of CAIYTH010000030.1, read as the reverse complement.
TATGCAAAACGCCAGTTGACTTTTTTCAAAAATAGGCTTAATGTTGAGTGGGTGGCCCCCCCATTGAGCGAAACCGGAATTGCCGAACTTACGGAAAAGCTCTGCCGCAGGATTTCGTGAAGAGTCAGATAACGTGAGCGGTTTCTTCATGTATGAAAGGCAGACAACCGGATTCGATCACTTTACCTCTTCAACCAGATACAGGCACATGACCGCCAGGTTCTTCATCCACAGTATTCCGTTGCAGACCAAGGTGTTAAACAGCAGTATCAGCAATGAAACACTCCTTATCGACCCGCAAGGAACTGACCATCCTCAAGCTTGAAGAGGTCGTTTTCGATGTCCGCCATGCCGACTGGTTCAGGGAAACTGTCGACCATCTGGTCAGCAGCGACAACAGCCGCAATCTGATCATCGACTTTTCCCAGGTCAAAGCGATCGACTCCAGCGGGATCAGCTCCATGCTGCTTGCCCATCAGCTCGCGAACCAGTCAGAAGGGCTCGCGATTTTCGTCTCGCTCTGTCAGCAGATCAAGGATCTGCTCAAGCTCGCCAACCTCGACAAACAGCTCTACATCTTTTCGTCGATCAACGAAGTGATGACCCTCATCGAACCCGCGCTCAAAGGTAAGCGAGCGCACAGATCGAGAAACCATGCCTCCCATTTCGAACACCCCGACGAAATCGTCGACGAAATAGAGATCCTGCCCGAAGAGGTCTTCGAGGGGGAATCCTTCCCTGAGATTATCGACGACCCGATCGAGGAGGAACCTGAAGTCGCCGGAGATAATCTGCCACCTGAAGAATCCGCCCCGAAAAAACGGGGCCGTCCGAAAAAGAACCCCCAGGCGGGTGACCCAAGAACGAAGGGCGACAACTGAACAGACGGCTTAACCGCTTGCCAGCCTCAACAGCACCATTCGACCCCCGAATGGAGCGATTCAAAAGAAAAAGCCAATCCATGACCTTACCGCTTCATGCGGCAACCAGCGGTGTCATTGCGGTATCCGGTCTGCTGCTCTGGTTAGCCGAAGGGGTCATCCCCTTTTTTCAGGAGCGGATATCACGGCGCTCCCATGCCTTCGCCAATCTCGGCCTCGGGGCGATCAACCTGATCATCATCCTCCCGTCAGGCATCGCGACGGCTGCAATCCTCGAGAGCGCGACCACCCGCTACCACGGCATCGTTGCCTTCATCCCAGGCACCTTCCCAAGATCACTCTTCATCCTTCTTCTGCTCGACCTGTGGATGTACCTCTGGCACCGGTTGAACCACGAATTTCCACTGCTGTGGCGTTTCCACTCCGTGCATCACAGCGACTGGCAACTCGACGTCACCTCCTCATGGAGGTTCCATCCCGGCGAGATCCTGCTCTCCGAACTGCTCCGCCTCCCCTTCCTGGTGCTCTTCGGAGCCGGCGTCCAGGATCTTCTTCTCTATAACCTCCTGATGACGCCGGTCATCCAGCTGCATCACAGCAACATCAGGTTTCCAGAACCACTGGACCGGCTGCTTCGCCTGTTCGTTCCCACCCCGCTCCTGCACCGTATCCACCATTCGCCCCTCAGAAGCGAGCATGATGCCAACTACGGCGCTATGCTCTCCCTCTGGGACCGGCTGTTCGGCACCCTGACCGTCAAGCCGGTCACCCCTGAGACTCCGGTCGGACTCGATGGCGAGGATTCCCCCGCCCGTCAACGCATGGCTGCGCTCATCAAATCACCATTCCGACCTTTCTGATCCCACGGGATTGACAAGACGCCGATTTAGACGTATTTTCATTTCATAGTGCTTTGTTAGTTAAAGGAACATCCAATCCTCCAGGGAAACGGAACATCCTCACCATGCAAGCCAACATCTTCAACAGGAGCCTTGAAAAGCTCCTCGGAGCCGCATCCATCACCCTGGACGGCAAAAAACCCTGGGACATCAGGGTACATGACCCCCGTCTTTACCGGAAAGCCATACTGCAGGGAAACCTCGGCCTTGGTGAGTCGTACATGGATGGCTGGTGGGACTGCGACGATCTCGAGGAGCTCTTCTACCGGCTGCTTACGGCAGATGTGGAGCGTCGCCTCTTCACGTTTTGCGGTGCAGCCGGGAGCCTTGCCGGAGCACTCTTCAACCTCCAGCGGCCATCGCGCGCCTTCACGGTCGGCAAACGCCATTACGATGCCGGCAACAACCTGTTCAAGGCGATGCTTGACCCGTTGATGATGTACAGCTGCGCATACTGGAACGGTGCTACCAGCCTCGAAAAAGCCCAGGAGAACAAACTGCGCCTGGTGTTCGACAAGCTGGGAATCAAGCCGGGAATGAAGGTGCTCGACATCGGCTGCGGATGGGGCGGAGCCGCGAAGCTCGCCGCAGAAGAATACGGGGCGGAGGTGGTCGGAATCACGATCTCAAAGGAGCAGGTGCTCTATGCCGAAGAGCTGTGCCGGGGATACAATGCACAAATAAGGTTCATGGACTACCGGAACCTCGAAGGCACGTACGACAGGATCTACTCCATTGGAATGCTTGAACATGTCGGTCACAAGAATTACCGGACATTCTTCGAAACTGCCCGGCGTTGCCTCAAGCCTGACGGGCGGCTGCTGGTCCAGACAATCGGCGGCAACGAGCCGGCCTCCTGCACCGACCCCTGGATCAGCCGCTATATCTTCCCGAACTCGATGATCCCATCAGCAAGCCAGATCGCTCCGGCTTTCGAAGGTCGCTTCGTGCTCGAAGACTGGCATGTGTTCTCCTTTGACTATACGCTGACGCTCAGGGCATGGCACCGGAACATCACGCATCGATGGCCCGAGCTGAAAAATGCCTACGATAACCGGTTCTACCGCATGTGGCGATATTACCTGCTGAGCTGTGCCGCGGGCTTCAGGGCGCGGTCCATCCAGCTCTGGCAGGTGCTGCTCACACCGACAGGCATCAGGGGCGAATACAGGGTGCCTCGCGATCCGGCAGTGACGGAAATGTTCAGGGATAGAGGAAACGATCTGGCCAGGCTTCTTCGAATGCCTGAACAGGAGCACGGGCGGCCTCCAGAATCTCCTTGATCGGTGAGTGCTTCTGAAGCATGACCCGATAGCGGGAAGTGCCTGCAAGACGATCGAAAAAATCCGCATTGCCTGACAGGCCGAGCTTGCCGGGATAGAGTTTCTGAAGCGAAAGCAGGATGGCCGTAGAGGTTCGGAATGGATCGAAGGCGGCCCTGTCGATAACCCTGAGCCGTATTCCACGACAGGATTGACCGGCATACTTGCTCTCAGAAGGGGTGAATTCGGCCGTCCGGATCTCGACTCCCGTCAATGCAAAACGGTCAAGCTCCGCTTTCAGGGCCGCAGCGTCGATGAACGGCGCCCCGAACAGGGCAAACGGGGCCACGGTGCCTCGACCTTCGCTGACATCGGTCGCCTCGAGCATGACCGTGGCCGGGTAGAGAATGGCCGTATCGAGGTCACGGATGTTCGGTGAGGGGGCTACGAAGCGGAAGCCGTCGAGTTCGTCCGCGAATTTCCGGTGGCTGTAGCCCCTCATTCTGACCACACGAAGATCAAGGCGGGGAAAGCGGGTTTTCTGCAGCCAGAGGGCAATTTCTCCTACCGTCATGCCGTGCAGGAAGGGCAGTTCGGCTGCGCCGACGAACGACGCCTTCGCAGGTTCCAGCATGAAGCCGCCTGCAGGCAGGGGCGCAACGGGATTTGGCCTGTCGAAAACCACGAAGGTGATCCCGGCCTTGTCGCAAGCCTCCATGGCCAGCTTCATGGTCGAAATGTAGGTATAACAACGGGTACCGACATCCTGGAGGTCGAAGGCCAGCACATCAATCTGCTTCATAAGCTCCGGAGCGGGCGACTTTGACGCGCCATAGAGCGAATAGACCCTGATCGAATCTGCGATGACCGTCTCTCCTACCCTCACTCCCGCCGCACCTTTCAGCGAGAAGCCGTGTTCGGGCGCCATGACGAACCTGAGATCGATCTTCCGGCGGACCAGCGCCTGCCAGGAGGGCTCCCCCTCCCTGCTCAACGAAGCAGCGTTGGTGATGAGCCCGACCCGCTTGTTTTTCATGATCTTGCAGTTACAGCGTCCTTTGCCGGAAGCGATCATGTCGATGCCGTAACGGAACTCCTCAGCCCGGAGCAACTGGCCCTGGGAGAGAAACAACAGGAGAAAGGAGATGATCCTGAGCAATGGTTTCATGGTACCGGTCCGAATGATGTGGAATGCACCTCCGACCATGACGGCCGGCCGGCTTCGGACTTCAAAATAACTTTTCCGACATTAAGGCGGAACCGAAGGGCGGGAGATAATTGATCCTGCCCCCCGGACTGAAGTCCGGGGGCACAAAAAAAAAGACCGCACAACATGGCACGGTCTTTTACTGGTGGTGGGGACAGGACTTGAACCTGCAACCTTCGGGTTATGAGCCCGACGAG
>CAIYTH010000029.1 GCA_903929135.1 uncultured Chlorobiales bacterium | reverse complement strand
TCGGTCTGGCGGAGAAGCTCCTCCATATCGCGCAGGTCATGGCCGGAAATCAGGATGCCGGGACGATTGCCGACGCCGGTCTTGACCGTCGTGATCTCGGGATGGCCGTACGTGGTGGTGTTGGCCTTGTCGAGCAGGGCCATGGCCTTGACGGCTGCAGCACCGGCATCCATGACGAGCCCGAGCAGTTCGTCGGCCGAATGCTCCCTGGCCAGGGCCGAGAGCCCCTTGACGTAGAAGGCATAGACGTCGTCATCCTCGTAGCCCAGCACGGCGGCATGGTCGGTATAGGCGGCGATTCCCTTGAGTCCGTAAAGAACGAGGCTCTTGAGGGAGCGGAGGTCCGGGTTTTCGCTCAGGCTGTCGATACCGCAAGAGACGGCCTTGGCGAGGAACTCATCCCTGGTCGAGCCGGTCCATTTCGCCGCGTCATGCTCTGGCACGCGACCTGCGAGATCCTTGATCTCATCGCGGACGGCAAGGGTTCTGCGGATTTGTTCCACGATGGCATCATCGTCGAAATTGGTGTTGGTCACTGTCACGAAAAGCGATTCGCTGATGAACCGGCCGTATTTCCTGTCGAGGGTCCCCTCGAGTTCCGCCGCGCAAAGGGCTACCCCTTCGACGGCGTACACGAGCGCGTCCTGGAGCTTGGCAGTCATCTCATCCTTGCCGCAGACTCCGCGCACGTTGCATCCGGTTCCCCTGATGCTCTCCTGACACTGGTCGCAATGCATAGTCATGGTCATGTTCTCCCTGTTGCTTGTTTTTCTTGTTCACGATCTGGCGAAAGCAGCGAGGCGAGCCGCACGTCGGCAGCCGCCCCCCCGATGTCGCCAAGTTTCGTCCTTGCTGCCGCCCGCTTGATCAGGGCAGCCTTCATCAGGCCTTTCTGCCGGGGCCTCCGGTCGATCACTTCACTGAAGTCACCGACAGCGCCCTCGAAATCCCCCGTCTCGAACCGGATCAGGCCACGATTGCCGTAGGCCACGACGCATTCCCGGTAACGCAGCCCCAGCTTGATGGCCATTGTAAAGTCGCGCAAAGCCCCATCGAGGTCCCCTTCCGCGCCCCGGACCCCGGCGCGGCTGAAGTAGGCTTCCGCGTTATCCGGTTCGGCATCGATCAGCTTCGTGATCTCCCTGGCCGAACCCCTGTATGCACCTAGGGCATCCTTCAGCATGAGACCCACTCCTCCGACATGATGCCGCCGGTGACGCTCATGACCACCTGCTTGACCGGCACCCTGCGCTTCGCCTTTTCGAGCGCCTTCGACACCAGCCCCATCAGGCCGCCGCAGCAAGGCACCTCCATGATGGCGACGGTAATGGTATTCACCTGGGCCATGTCGATCATTGCAGTCAGTTTTTCCACGTAGCGCTCCATGTCGATATCGAGTTTAGGACAGGCGATAGCCAAGCTCCGGCCGCGCAGCAGGCGGCTATGGAAATCGCCGGCTGCGAACGCCGTGCAGTCTGCGGCCAGAAGAAGGTCCGAGCCCTGGTAATATGGTGCAATGGGAGTGACGAGATGCAACTGAATGGGCCACTGCCGGAGCTCTCCGGGGGTTGTTGCTGTAGACATTGGAACAGACGGATCGCGCTGTACGTTCCCTCGCAGATCCATCGTACGGCTGCCCGGACAGCCTCCTCCATGGTGGGTATTTGCTGCCGGACCGGCAGGGGTTCCGGCTTCGAGCGGGTTCGGGATGCCCTGCTCCTTCAGGTAGTCGAGCGCGGTCTGCAGGTAGCCGCTCTCCCTGTGCCCGGCGAGATGGCGAAGGTGCGCCGCAATGACGTTCGCTCCCCCCCTGGCGATGCTTTCGTGCATGACCCTGCGTTCGTCGTAAGGTTCAGCTTCACGCGTCTCGACCCGCATCGCCCCGGTCGGGCACTTTCCCACGCAGGCGCCCAACCCGTCGCAGAACAGGTCGCTGATGAGCCTCGCCTTTCCGTCGATCACCTGAAGGGCACCCTCCGGACATGCCGGGATGCAGTCGCTGCACCCGGTGCACAATTTTTCATCTATGGTAATGATCTGTCGCTTCATCGGTTGCCTCGAGTGTTACTGGTTATTCTCTCCATGAAGTACCCGCCCCGTCTCTTCCACCCTCTTCAGGTCGGCGATCAGCTTGCCGATGGTCACCTTCGAAAACTCGTCGTTCACCATCTGCTCGATGCGCATGATCTCATGGCGCAGCACGCAATTCGTCCTGTTCGAGCAGAGCTGCTTGCGGAACATGCACTCGGAAACCTGCACGCGACCCTGGAAGATTTCGATCACATCCCTGACCCGGATCCCATCTGGATCCTTTGCCAGCGCGACACCGCCACCCGCGCCCTCCTTCGAGGTCACCAGGTCGTTCCTGATCAGCTCCTGCAGGATGCGCCGGAGAAACTGGTAGGGAATCCCCTGATCATCGGAGAGTGCCTTTGCCGACATCCGGCTGCCGGGCTTCATGCCGAGGGCGATCAGGGCCCGCACGGCGTAATCGGTATGCTTGTTGAGTACTTTCATGGCTTGTTTTGTTCTGATACTAATTTAGTATCAGTTAATGAAAATCAAAATTATTTCCGGAAAATTCCCGGGATTTTCAAAAAAACGAAATAAAATTCGTGAGCCCTGAAGTCGGCTGCCGGCTTCCGAAAAAGTGCGGCAGGGTGTATATTTGAACGACACACCCGCTCAACCACCTCGTCAGGGCAGAAAGGAACGATCATGCTCCAGCAAAGAACAGCCGGCTACCTCGCCCTCGACAACCTTCGTTCCCGCGGCGAATTTCCACCCCGGTGGAACACCATCGAAGAACTCGAAGAGCTCACCGACAGGTTCATGCAGAAGTTCCTGGATGAACGGCTTGAGGCGTCGAAAAGTCTCGGGCCAGGATTCCAGTTGTTCGAACTGCTTGACCGGGCCGTCAGAAGCTCCGAAACCGAGCACATGGACTCGGGCATGACCAGAGGGGAGGAGAAGCTCGAACTGGTCAGGGCTCTTGACCGCATGAACGAGATGACACTCGCTTACCGGCACCAGATCGACCTGCTCGACCCGATTCTCGACAAGCTTTCCGGCCTCAGGCCGGGACCGGTCAGGGTGCTTGAACTCGCATCCGGGTCAGGCGGACTTGCATTCGCCCTCGCCGGCCATGCCCGCGAAAAGGGCATCGACATGACGATCACCGCATCCGACATCGTTCCCGAAACGGTCGCCGAAGGTCGTCGCCGGGCCATGGAACGTTCACTGCCGGTTGACTTCGTCGTCCTGAACGCCTTCGATTTTTCCGGTGTGGAACCGGGCTCATTCGACCTGGTGATCGTCTCCCAGAGCCTGCACCACTTCACGCCCGGCCAGCTCGCCATGATGATCGCACGTTCGGAAGCACAGGGTGCATCGGCATTCGTCGGCATCGACGGACACCGGAGCATGATGCTTCTTGCGGGGGTACCCCTGGTAGCCAGCCTGCAGGGCATCGACGCCTTCACCGGGGACGGCCTGACATCGGCCAGGAAGTTCTACTCGGAGGTCGAGCTCGACATCATCGCCGGAATCGCAACCGGAAAAACCGGGCACCGTGTCGAATGCTCGTGGCCGATGACCATGCTGCACATCCCCTTCCGCTCCGAGGAGCGTCCGGCACACTAACCGGGATCGACCGGAAAGGGGAATTCCTCCTTCCCCCCATCTCCCCGGAATACCATACCCTCTCCGCATTTTCACACCTCAGCACAACGCGATCCGCAACAGAGAAAAGTCCGGATTCAGGAACCTGATGAATTAAATCCGTCAGGGCTCTTGACAAATTCAATTTATAAGTTTACCATGAACACCCCCCTCACGAAGCCGAGGCTTCATCTTTCTTCAGAATCATACGGATTTGACATGGATCGAACCGGGCAGAATCGCCAACCTGCGGTTTTCTTCGCTTCAAGCTCCTGAATCCCGGGAAGAGGAGCTGACTCTTTTCGACCTGCCGATCCGTTCATAACACCCACACCATGAACAAACGGATCATAGGCACCCTTGCGCTTTCCGGTTTGCTGGCATTCATGCCCTGTCAGGGAAACACCAATCCCGTCAAGTCGACAGGAACGATCGAGGTCTTCTTCTCCCCGAACGGAGGCGGAACTGCCGCCGTGGTCAGGGAGATCAACGAGGCAAAAAGCGAGATCCTGGTCCAGGCATACTCTTTCACCTCAAAACCGATCGCCCAGGCGATTGTCGATGCCCGGAAAAGAGGGGTTGCCGTCGAGGCGGTCCTGGACAAAAGCCAGCGCAGCGAGAAGTATACCGAGGCTGATTTCCTCGCGCACGCTCAAATCCCGACCTGGATCGATGCCGCCCACGCCATCGCGCACAACAAGATCATCATCATCGACCGGAAGACGCTCATCACCGGCTCCTTCAACTTCACCAAAGCCGCAGAGGAGAAAAACGCCGAGAACCTCCTGGTCCTCCGGGGCAACAAGCTCCTGGTTGACCGGTACAGAGGAAACTTCGAGGCGCACAAGGATCATTCCGAGGTCTACAACGGGAAGTAGGCGCTACGGGAAGCGGGATCCGGAGGAGACTTTACTCCGGGATCGAAATGCGTATATTCGCTTTCATCAGGAAGGCCATGTAAAAAAGGGCAAGTTCCTGAAATGTTTGTATTTTTGATATCAGTACAACCTGACAGTTACCTATCAACAACTAAACTGAGCGAGCGTTTATGAAACTCGGCAAAGCACTCGTTGCGGTCGTCGCCATCCTCGTGCTGATTCAGCTCATCCCGTTCGGACGCGACCACAAGAACCCGCCGGTAACCGGCACCCCGCAGTGGGACAGTCCGCGCACCGAAGAGCTTTTCAACCGTGCCTGCAAGGACTGCCACTCCAACCAGACGGTCTGGCCCTGGTACAGCAAAATTGCACCTGCATCCTGGCTGCTCCATCTTGACGTGAGCATCGGGCGTTCGAAGTTCAACGTCTCCGAATGGGGACGCGAAGGTAAAAACAAGGGCGATGAAGCTGCCGAAGAGACCCGGGGCGGCAAGATGCCCCCGTGGTTCTATCTGCCGGCCCACCCCGAGGCCAAACTGACACCGGCGGAGAAGGACGAACTGGTCAAAGGCCTCGTCGCGACCTTCGGAGAAGAGAAGAAGGAAGTGAAAAACAAGGCTCGATAACCCTTTCAGGTGCCGGGCGGCGGCGGAGTCGCAGCCCGGCATGCTGAAATCGTTCACGAGTTTTCAGTAGCACCAAAGCAATCAAGGCAAATGCCTGCGCCCTGACCCGATCATGCGATTTTCCCTGTCGTCCGTCAATAGCCGCTCAAACGGCCACGGACAGAACTACCCTCTGCATCTGCTGCTTTTCGTCGTCACTCTTTTCTGCACCACCTGGGCCGGGACCTTCTGGCTTGGAAGCCCTGCAGACATGAGGGCAGGCGTAGCCGGCTTCCTCGATGAGCTGAAAGCCGGGCTGCCCTACTCCCTGTCGCTGGTTGCGTTTCTGAGCGTGCACGAATTCGGCCACTATTTCGCCACGCTTGCCCACCGGATCAGGGCGACGCTGCCCTATTACATACCGGTGCCGCCGCTGCCGTTCATGCTGAACATCGGCACCATGGGGGCCGTCATCAAGATCAAGGAGCCCTTTCCGGACGCGGATTCGCTGCTCGACACCGGAGTCTCCGGACCCCTCGCAGGATTTGCCGTAGCGCTTGGCCTGCTCCTCTTCGGATTCATGCACCTCCCTCCGGCAAGCTATATCTTTTCGATCCATCCGGAATACCTTGCGGCCGGTCATATTCCAGCCCCTTCGCCAGGGACGCTCTACCTCGGCAGGAACCTGCTGTTTCTCCTGCTCGAAACGGTCATCGCCCCCAAAGAGCTGCCCCCGATGACCGAGATGTACCATTACCCGTACCTTTTCGCCGGCTGGCTCGGTTGCCTGGTGACCTCACTGAACCTGCTGCCGGTCGGACAGCTCGACGGCGGCCACGTCGTCTATGCCATGTTCGGCCCAAAGGGACACGAGAGGATCGCACGGGTTTTCCTGATTTTCATCACGCTCCTCGGGCTCCCCTCCTTCTCGGTGGGAATCGCGGAACTGTTCACTCCCTCAGCGGCCACCGCCCTGCCTCCGGAGCTGCTGCAATGGTCATGGCCCGGCTGGATGCTCTGGGCATTCATCATCGTCCGGCTTCTCGGGACAAAGCACCCGGCGATCATGTACCGCCATCGTCTTCCGATACGCCGCCAGCTTGCCGGATGGATCTGCATCGCCATCTTCGTCCTGACCTTCACCCCGGTACCTTTCGGAATCGTCTGATCCATGACCGGCCAGAGCGACAACGGACCCCGCTTCAGGCTCGACTGTGCGGGCAAGACCCTCGACCTGACGACAGCGCCGGCGATCATGGGCATCGTGAACCTTACCCCTGACTCGTTTTTCGACGGCGGCAGGTTCTTCGGCGCATCGACGGCGCCGGATCTCGACATGGCACTTGAACGCGCCCTCGGAATGGTCTCTGCCGGTGCGGAGATCATCGACGTCGGAGGGGAATCGACCCGTCCCGGCGCCGATGCGGTAAGCACCGAGGATGAGATCCGCCGGACGGTGCCGTTCATCGAACACCTGCGCAGCCGGACCGACGCACTCATCTCGATCGACACCTGGAAGTCCGATGTCGCCGAACAGGCCCTCCGCGCCGGAGCGAACATCGTCAACGACATCTCGGGGTTCACCTTCGATGCCGCCATGCCGGAAGTCTGCGGCCGCCACCGGTGCGGGATCGTCCTGATGCACACGCCCGTCAGGCCTGGAAGCATGAACTGGAGCCACAATACAGGAAACGCCGGGCATGACGTCGTCTCCACAGTGCTCGATTTCCTGAAACACTCGATCGGTATCGCGCTCAGCCACGGCATCGAAGCGATCGTCACGGACCCGGGAATCGGCTTCGGCAAAAGCGTGGAGGAAAATTTCAGGCTCCTCTCACGCCTCGATGAACTGCACGCCCTGGGCTATCCGGTGCTGGCAGGCGTATCGAGAAAATCGTTCCTCGGCCAGGCAATCCGCAGGAGCGGCCAGGAGCTTCCGCCTCCTTCGGAACGTCTCGACGCGACCACCAGCGCCAACACCGTCGCGCTCCTGAACGGTGCCGACATCCTGAGGGTGCACGATGTCGAGGCCGCCGTGCAGGCCAGGTCGGTGGTGCTTGCCCTGCGCCGGTCGTGCGGCGGTCAGGCGTGACACGAAACCCTTTTCCCGGGTGCACGTTTTTTTGTTAACTTGTCGGCTCTGTCAGTATGTTCCTGAGTCGTTGCCGACCGTTCACATGCGGATTGACGAAGACCGATAACTTCCTGTTCTCCTGTTCTTATGTACCTGTCGAAAATCGAGCTCTTTGGCTTCAAAAGTTTCGCCCACAGGGTCAGGATATCCTTCGACAAGGGGCTGACCGCAATCGTAGGCCCGAACGGCTGCGGCAAGACGAACGTCGTCGACGCCATACGCTGGGTGCTGGGTGAACAGAAATCCCAGCTCCTGCGCTCCCCGAAAATGGAGAGCATCATCTTCAACGGCACCAAGAACCTCAAGCCGCTGAGCTTTACCGAAGTCTCCATCACCATCCAGAACACCCGCAACGTCCTGCCGACGGAATACACCGAAGTCACGGTGACACGGAGGCTTTACCGCAGCGGCGACAGCGACTACCTGCTGAACCAGGTGCCATGCCGCCTGAAGGATATCCTCGACCTGTTCGCCGATACCGGCATGGGCAGCGACGCCTATTCGGTGATCGAGCTGAAAATGATCGAGGAGATCATCAGCAACAAGAGCGAAGAACGGATGAAGCTGTTCGAGGAGGCTGCGGGCATCACCCGATACAAGCAGCGCCGCAAGCAGACATTCAGGCAACTCGAGAGCGCGAGCCGGGATCTCTCCAGGGTCGACGACGTGCTCGCCGAGGTGGAAAAAAAGGTCCGTTCGCTGAAACAGCAGGTCAAGAAGGCCGAACGCCTGAAGGAGATCAGGGACGAGCTCAAATCCCTCGACCTGACCCTTTCCGGCATCTCTATGGGCGAACTGCACGAAAAGCTCAGGCCACTGCTCGAGTCCATCGCCGCCGAGGAGCGCCAGAGCCACGAGCTTGCCGCCAGGATCGCCACGCTCGACAGCACCCATCAGGAGGCTGAGCTCAGGCAGCTCAACCTCGAGCAGCAGCTCGCCGAAGCACAGAAGGAGCTGAACGCCGCCAACGACCTTGTGCACGACAGGGAAAAACAGTTGCTCCAGAACCAGGAGAAGCAGAAGAGCCTTCTCCTCGCCATTGAGCGGATCAGTGCCTCCATTGAGGAAAAGAGCCGGAAACTCCTAGAACAGCAGGCGCTTCTGGCGGAGCTTGCAGAACAGCAGGCCCCGTTCGATGAAAACTGCGCACAGCATCTGGCACGCTACGAGCAACTCAAATCGCAGATGGAGCTCCTGAACGCCGGGCTCGACCAGAAGCGGAGGGAACTGCAGCAGGCGCGTCAGAAAGCGGCCGAGATGCAACGCTCCGTCAATGCCCTCACCAAAACCGTGAAAATCTGATTTTGTATTTGCTACAGTAGTTTGCCCTTCTGTGTTTTTGGAGGAATTGTTTTCAAGGTCTGCCATGAATTGCTCGTATGATACATA
>CAIYTH010000028.1 GCA_903929135.1 uncultured Chlorobiales bacterium | reverse complement strand
TCGGCGGTACTTTGCACGGCAAGCGTACCGGCAGCTGCGGCCTCGTTGGAGCCACCTCTTTCTTTCCGGCACACCCGCTCGGGTGCTACGGCGACGGCGGAGCAGTTTTCACCGACGATGATGAACTCGACAGGCTGCTTCGTTCGGTCAGGGTGCACGGACAGGGAGACGGAGACGACAAGTACCAGAACGTGCGTATCGGCATCAACGGCCGACTCGACACCATACAGGCAGCCGTGCTGATCGAGAAGCTTGCCATCTTCGACGACGAACTGATCGAGCGACAGCGCGTGGCCGACGCATACTCCAGCCGACTCAAAGGGCGCGTCCAGGTGCCTGAAGTGCCAGAGGGCTACTCCTCCTCCTGGGCCCAGTACTCAGTGCTCGCCTCTTCGACGGCTGAACGTGAAAAGATCATGGGCGCGTTGCAGAAGGCCGGTATCCCGTCGGTAATCTACTACCGGATTCCGCTGCACCTGCAGAAAGCCTATGAAGGTCTTGGCTACTCGAAAGGGGAGTTCCCGATCTCGGAGGATTTCAGCGCGAGGATCTTCTCGCTGCCGATGCACCCATACCTGAAACAGGAGGATATCGACAGTATCTGCGATGTGATTGTTGCTACAGCCTGATTGACAGGACTCTGCTTTTTCAAGAAACTTCGGTCCGCCTGGCGATTATGCTATGGCGGACCGTTTGTTTTCCTGTCTGCGCACGAAAATTCCCGCGACCATCACGATGAGGTTGATGACCCCGACGATGAGGAACGGGGCTTTGGGGCTCATGCCGTCGAACAGGCGTCCTCCGGCCATGGTGATCAGGAGGATACCCACAGCCCCGCTGATGTTGAATGCTCCGATCACCGCACCCCTTGCTTCCTTTGGCGCCTCCTGGCCGATAAGCGATTGCGAGCCGAGGAATGCGCTGATCTGTCCGATGCCGAGCAGCACGAAGAAAACGGCCGACCATGAGTCGAGCGGGTTACCGATCAGCATCAGCGACAGGTATCCGGCAGCGGCAAATCCCATGCTGACGGTCAGTGCCGTTACCCGGTTCCATTTGTCGATGAGCAATCCCATGACCGGTGCCCAGAGAAGGGCTGCCAACTGGGAGATGATGAACATGATGGTTCCTCTCTTTACTGCTTCAGCCGGGTTCATGCCCATGGCGATGCCTGCCGTGGTGCCCCAGAGCGGAACGAAGGTGCCGATGATCGCCTGGTCGCCCCTGGCCACGAATGCTGCTGCATAGGAGAGCAGGATTCTCGGATTTTTTGCATGCACAAAACCGCTGCCCAGGAGCTTGAGCAATGGCAACCGCTCTTCGTGCCGGATGGGTGTGCCGCCTTTCAGCCCGATGGCAAGACCTCCGGCAATAAGGACGCAGGTAGATGCGATGGCCGCATGAGTCCAGAATCCCGCCTCGATTCCCCCAAATCCCATGGAAACAAGCCGCTTCGGCAGGCTGCCGTAGAACTGGTTGAGCATCACGATGCCAAGCCCGCTGAGAAAC
>CAIYTH010000027.1 GCA_903929135.1 uncultured Chlorobiales bacterium | reverse complement strand
GTCCAGTGCGTCTGTGCCGAATGGCTCCCGATCCTCGAGCGGACGAAACGACGATCCCGGTTTCATGCCAAGGCGACGTTCGAGGAAATAGGCTGATGGGGTGGCATACAATCTGGCGAGCTCTTCGATCGTCAACGATTTCAGTTCATTGGACGCCTCGGCGAGAGGCTCTGCAAGAAACGAAACTGTATCGGTTGCCGACTTTCGCCTGGCGAGCGCATGGAAGTTCTCGGCGGAGTAACTGAATAGCGGAGAGCCCTTTGAGAAATATGCCGGGTTGAATCCCTGCAACCTATGCTTTACTACCAGACGTGAGGCTGCGGTTTCGTTTTCCTGAAACTCGAACCCGCGCTGTACTGCGTCGAGCAGCTCGCTCACAAGAACGGACGGAGGAAGCTCGCCGTTGTCCCTGATGTTTTGGCCGACATAACTCAGATAGAGCACGTCACGGGCCGAGAGGATCGATTCGAGAAAAAGGTACCGGTCATCGCCCCGCACCGAACGGTCGCCCCGACGCGGCTCCCTCGAAATCAGGTCGAAACCGGGAGGGCGTTGCTGCCGGGGAAAAGCTCCATCGTTCAAGCCGATCATGGCCACCACCCTGAATGGAATACTGCGCATGGGCAGCATTGCGCAGAAGGTGATTCCGCCGGTCATGAATCCAAGCCCCATTTCAGCCTGTTCGAGACGCGATCGCAGCCATGAGATCATCACGGGAGCGGTCACCTCGCCATCGAACCCCGATTTTACGGCGAGCCCGGTCAACTTGTCGATTTCTTCATTGATTCTGGCGAGTTCGCGCTCCGATTCATCGTCGGCCGAAACGAATTCTGCCAGCATCCGGATAAAGAGTTCTCGCCACTCTTCGAGTGTTTTGGTACGATCAAAACGGGTTGCAAGTTCATCGACCGAATCGATAAACTGCGCCAGCTTTCCAAGGGTCGCGGCATCTCCCTCGACATCACATGGCAGAATTCCATCGTAGAGGCGGCCTTCATCCGGCATCGCATAGCCGAGCAGCAACCGATCGAGGCCTGCCCGCCAGGAGTTTTCGCGGTATGGCGGCAGATTCAGCGCTTCCCTTGAGCTTTCGTCCATTCCCCAGCGGATGCGGGTCTCCTCGATCCAGCGACGGACGATGTCAAGCTCCTCGTCATCCAGCCCGAAACGGCGGCTTACCGGAGGTGTGGACAACAGATCGAACAGGGCAGGTGCCGTGTATCGACTGGAGTAAAGATCTAGCAACTTCAGCACTGCCGAAGCGATGTCGCCTTCGTTCAGCATCGCACGGTCTGCTATGGTGTGAGGAAGATAGGGCACGCCTTCGCCGGCTGCACCGAATACGGACGAGATGTAAGGCGCATAGGACTCTATTTCCGGTGTCATGACAACGATATCTTTCGGCGACAGGCCGGGTAGACGTTCGAGAAGATCGAGCAGATTGTCGTGAAGTACCTCCACCTCGCGCATGGCGCTGTGGCATGAGTGTACCTGAAGCGACCGGTCGGCAGGGTCGGGCGAATTGTGAAGCTCATCTTCACCGGTTCCTGTAAGGTTCAGCATGTCCGACTGAAGCGCATGCAGCAGGGTATCGTTACCCGGCTCGACATATCGTTCGTGCTGCCTGCAAGCTTCATCGCTCACTTCCGACAGCATGAATGAAAAATCCCGCCCGCTGCTGCCAAGCGACGCCAGCAGCGGATTGCCCTCCGTACTCAGTTGCCGTTCGCTCTCGCTCATGCCCGCAAGCCTTCTGCGCGAAACGATATCCGCCCAGAACTCCTGCGTCGGACTGAGCAGGAACAGGTTCACTTGAATAACCTTTGCCACCGCCGCGAGCATTTCTATGTGAAAGGGCGGCAGATATGAAATTCCG
>CAIYTH010000026.1 GCA_903929135.1 uncultured Chlorobiales bacterium | reverse complement strand
GGGCGGAGGGGTATCTGCCAGCATGGCGAACAGGCGGATGGACCGGCCATCCCCCCGTTTCACATGTATTTCATGCCGACCAGGACGGAAACAATGATCTGATTGATGAGAAACAGGATGTTGTTCACCATGGAGAACCTGAGAAACGCGTTGTGTTCATGGATTTCGCTTTTACCGATGGTGTGTCCGAATCCGTCGTTTACCGCAGACTGCATGAACGAAATGCCGTTCTGGGGATCGCGATAGAGCTTGACCTGGATGACGACATCCACAAGCAGGCTCACCAGGACGAAATACATCAGGAACGGAAAGCCCCAGCTCCATGCAAGCCAAGCGAAGACGGCGAACACCAGGTCGACGATGATGAAGGCGACCATGAAGGTGTTTTTCGCCCCGATCATGACGGCGAGCGATTTCATTCCTCCCTGCGCATCGCCTTCCTGCGACTTGAAGTCATTCATGATGATCAACGCAAAACCCATGAAGAAGTTGAGTCCTGCAAGCCAGATCACCTCGGGCCTGATCTGGGCGAAAAACGCATTGGCTGAAAGCCAGGTGATCACCCCATAGGAAATTCCGACGGCTGGGGCCGACAGCAGGATGTTTTTCTTGAGTTTGAGCGGCGGCGCGGAGTAGATGTAGCCGAGGAAAAGGCCGGTCATCAGTGAGGCGAATAAAATAGCTCCTCTTGATCCGCCGATATGGAGGCTGAGCCATATGCCCGATACCACGCCCAAAGCCAGCACGATGCTCCAGTTCCAGAACGCCTCCCGTTTGGTCAGCCGACCTGCAGGGATCGGACGTGTCGGTTCATTGATCATATCGAGCTCGAGATCGTAATAATCGTTCACCGATTGGCTGAACCCTGTGCCGATCGGCCCATAGACCATGAACAGTGCAAAGAGCATGAGGTAGTCGTGCACGGTCGCATGCATGGCTCCAGAAGCCATGACGCCGCAGGCAAGGCATGGATAGACACTGATCCAGGTGACCGGGTCCAGGATTTCGATGTGGGCCTTGACCTTGTCGATGAATCCGATGCGAATGTTCGTTGTGGACATGATACGCAACAGGTAACGGCGCCCGATCCTGGTGAGTTTAGTCCAGGGCGCTGATGGATAAATTGTTTCAGTCTCAGAGAAAACTCTCACTCCTGAGTTTGCTCGTGAAGCGATGCATCATGAAATTTGCCAGCCAGACCCAGTTGAGAGGTTTTCCCCTCATCCGGTGCATGATGGCTCCGCCTTTGTAAATCTCCTTCTGCAGCTTGATGAAGTTCTCGACCAGCTTTTCGCCGGACAGTTTCTTTGGCTCGTACATGAAATGGAAGGTGTCGTACTTGTCCCAGTCGAAATGACGGATGCGCGGCTTCATCTCTTCGAAGAAGGGCGTACCGGGAAAGGGCGTCACCAGGGAGAATACCGGGAATTCGATGCGGTTTTCCATGATGAAATCGTAAGCCGCCTGAAAGCTCTTTTCGGTGTCGTCGTCGAAACCGAACATGAAGTAGGCCTGAATGGCAATACCGTTCCTGTGCAGGTTGCCAACCACGGTCGAGTAATTCTGGATACGGTTGGCCCCCTTGTTCATGCTTTTGAGGATGTCCGGGTTGAGCGATTCGAATCCGATGCTCATGAGGTCGCAACCCGATCGGCCTGCGATTTCAGCCACCTCGGGTTTGTGCAGGAAATTCATGGAGATATTCGCGTTCCAGCGGACGCCGAGCCGGCCCATCTCATCGAGCAGCTCGGTGAAGTATTGAGGCCTGAAGCTGATATTGTCGTCCATGAACGAGAACGTGACGTTCTTCTTCCCCAGCCGCTCCTGGTGGTACCGCATCTCGTCGAGGACAAGATCGAGTTCACGGTGACGATAGCTCTTTCCATAGATGACCGGGGTCGTGCAGAAACTGCATCCTACGGGACACCCTTTCGTTGCCAGGATGGGAACTCTTGCCGCGTAACGCTTGGCGTTTTTCGACTGCAACGCATAACGGAAATCCGGCCGTTGCATCGAGGCCATGGAAATGAGTTCCTTTGACCGGTAGATTTTTTTCATGGTTCCGCGCAGGACATCGCAAGCAAGTTCGTCCCAAATGGGTTCCACTTCCCCATACACCACGCTGGTGCAATGCTGCTCAGCCTCGTCATGCAACATGGTGGGGTGGACACCTCCGAGCACGACGATCTTCTTCTGGGCCAGAGCCTTGTCGCCGATACTGTAGGCCCGGGTGGCATTAAGCGTGCGGGAGGTGATCGCCACGACGTCGAATCCTGAGAGGTCTTCAGGCACCTGGTCGCCTATGCGCTCGTCAATCAGCGTGATGTCGAAAATCGATCCGGCGAGAGTCGCCACCATGACCAGATTCAGCGGCATACTCACGCGTCCGGAATCGACGGTCATCGTCGTCACGCTTTTCGGCTGGACGAGCAGCCATCTTTTCCTGGTTTTCAGCCGTGCGGCCAGTCTTGCTGGAGATTCGGGAACGACGTCGTCAGGGTGACGCGCAATATCGGTGAGGGTCTGGGCTTCAGTGAGCATGACAATCTAGATACACAATGGGTAAAACATGCAACTCCATATGCGTTCCTGAAAAACGCGTCGTCAATCGGGGAAACGGCGATCCATCTCCTTCGAAGGGGTCGCATAACCTGATATTTCAGGAGAACCGCCCCTGAAACCGCTGCTCATCGAACTGCCGCCATAAAGATGCGGATAGGCGTTTGCCCCCAGTCTTTTCGTGCATTTGCCCACATTCTCGAGGTAATCCCCGACTACCCACCAGTGCCCGTCGATGAAGACTTCGAGAAGACGGCCGTATGCCTCAGCCCCCTGGACGAAAGCACCCTGTATGTTATTCAATGTCATGTGGTTGACGGTTGATCAATATTTTTCGTTTGACTATGAACTGTGCCCGGGGATTCTTTTTCCCCAAAGTGAAAAATCGCCGCAACAGTCTGGCGCATGCTCTTCACCACAGGGCGGCTCTTCTCTCCGTATCGTCACTTTTGGCCGATCGGATACTTCCCCGATGATTTGCAGGCACTCCTCGAGACTGTCGGAATCCATGATCCTGTCGCGAAAATGCTCATCCTGGAGAATGGCTGACAACCGCTCTGCAATCATTTCGCATCCGGACGGTTGTTCCTGTTCCTGAACACCCGTACTGAATCCGCACCTGCCGAATGGGTTTGAAAATGCGATTGAATCCCTATAGACCGATCCGTCCCGGTATGTTTCGTGCGTCGTGCTCGGCAGGTCCGGCTCCCGGGTTCCTGTCGCTCCCGAGCATTCCCACGGATCCGGCGACGTAGTGTCCTGAACCGGCTCGATCCTTACCTTGATCGGCAAACGTGATTCGGAAACAGGCTTTGGTGAGTGCCTTTTCCACCATCTGAAGGACATGATCACTTCATCTTGAAATTATGGGTGCTGTATGGACTCACACGTATCGAATATCCGCTCAAAACGCAGCCCCGTGAATAACGAATCCATGAATTGTAACATTTGTGGTAAAAATAAAAAAATATTATTATTCTCACAGGATAGCGTACCGTGGCGGCTTTCTGGGATAATTTTTGTCGTATTTATAGCCCGTATGAGCCGCCGTTGCCGGCTATTTGCTTATCGCAAAGCAGATGAGCCGAATTCAGGATATTGACCTCAGTTGCTGAACTCATCAATTTCAAAATCTGATAACCATGGAAAACGAAAAACCCGTCGATTTCGCAAGCGTACTCAACGACCTGATGGAGTCGCTCGGAAAACTTGGCCAGATGCAGGTGGACCTGGTCACCAACGGCATCAAATCGGCTGTATCTGCCGTGGAACCGTTATCGAAGAGTTCCGTAGAAACCGTCGGGAACGTTGTCAATGCCGTGAACCAGGCAGTGCAGAACATCGCATCGTCGATTGCCCCAAAACAATAGTTATATGACGAAGTCCGTAAGCATCCCATGTCGCCGCATGGGATGCTTCGGTTCCGATTCCACCTTTAACCGATCCGATTCATGTCCGATGCTGGATCTTCGCCAATCAAGGTGCCTTCCGATGGTATGAAGGGACTTGCGATGATGCTCCCCATCGTTGGCCTGCCGTTTGCCTTTCATGCCTTGAGCCTTGCCGTATTGACCGGGGCCGGATTTTTTGCGATTTCATCATTGATAAGCCCGTTCAACATTAAAGTGCTCCGGCTGGCCAGGAATTCAGGCCTCATGCCCGCAGTCGAACCTGGCAAGGCGAATCCGGAAATCATCCATGCAGACACGAGCCTGTCCGGTGACGAGGCCGCTGTCAGTCCCGAAACCGAAAAAAATCAATAGCCATGTCAAAAATTTTATGGATGCAGGAAGTTCAGAAGGCATGGTTTTCATATGTGAATAAAATGAACAGACATATGAAGCCACGTAACCTTGAATCGTATCTCACCCAGGAGATCGATATGGGCATGAAGCTTGAGGAGTTTGCCGAGGTAGTCTTCATAGAGGGCTTCGCAGCGGGCGAGAAGTATGCCAAGTCATGCGATATGGCCGGCTCCAGATGTCAGGCCAATCTTAACTGATAAAACTTACAAATCCTTACATGATGGAGTTATTCTCTATGAATCAGCCAAACCCGGCAGATATTGTAAAAAATGTAGTCGGAATCGGCGGGACGGTACTGCTTGCTCCTGTCGCCCCACCTATCCTTCATGGCCTTGCGGGCATCGCCATAGTCGGATTTGGAGCATTTGCGGTTGGATCGCTGGTCATGAAGGCTGGGAGTGCTTTGACAGAGATCGGCAACATGATGCAACCGAAAAGCACAAACGATCAGGGCAACTGAGTACATGATGCCCTCAACCTGATTGCTCCTGCTGACTTTTCCGGTCTGCCTGGTTATCAGCGACACACCGCATCCCATTCATTACGATCTTTTTTCCATACTCGATTCAACAGGCCGCTTGAGACCCTTCACCTTCGGGATATTGGTCAACGCAACCGAATGCCAGGAATCCTTGCAAAGGCATCATTGCCATTGAAACCGAGTTAGCAAAGGCAAGAGACTGCAATCGGGCGATAGTTGAAGATGTGCTACCGGCCTGCTGTCCAGCAAGAAAACCGGGAGTACTGTTTCGAGTAAAGGTAGCCGAGTGCCACAAGAAACCGCTCAACTTCCGGAGAGCGGACAGCGGCAGAGGACACGGTATTCTGCACCCGACGGCTTCAGGATGGACTCGTAGAGGCAGAGCGTGTCGAGGAGGCCATGCCACTCGACGGCACCACGGAGCTTCAGGTCGCCCGAAGAGCTGATTGACTGGCGGTTGAGGCGAGCGAGAGTGAGGTGGAACAGGAATTTTCGCCTGGCCTCTGCCCCGCTCCCGAAGGAGGACCGGAGGCCGGCAGAGAGCTCCGTTAATGCTGCAGGAGCCTTCCCCGTCGCCCAGACCAGTTTCGGCCGACGGGCATCGGGGCCGAACGAAACGGTATCGAAATGGACGGATACCGGTGCATGGGCAGCCGCGATCCCTTCCAGCGCGCGGCAAACAGGGTCCGTTTCCTGGACTTCCCATGGAGGCACCATCGTGACATGCAGGTTTTCGGGCCTGATCCACCTGACGTTCAACTCCGCATGTGCCCGGCGAAATCCTGCGGCGAATTCCGTAAGCTCCAGCCCGGCTGGCATGGCGATGAATACCCGCTTGACCTCCATCTCAGATATCCTTCATGATGTTCGCCGACAGGCTCCCGTCGGAAGGGCGTTCAACCCCGCCTCCCTGGCAGGTGACGGTTCGCCCGAAGAACATCCCATCTGCAAGACGCTCGCCAATCCGGCAAAACCCGATCAGTTCGTACGATCCAGGGTGGATCCGGGAGAGGGACTGCGACTCGAAAATCCCGGCAGTCAATTCGGAATAGAGGTCGGCGGTATGTTCGATCAGACGGTCGGGCATGAATGTCATGTTCCGGGAAGATAGGAAAGCGGGTTCTCCTGTATAATACGCAACGGCAACGATACGCGACAACCGCCCCGAAGGCCGGCATTGCCTGTTTTTTTCTTACCTTGTCGTGAACGCTACGCCACGGAGGCCCGGCTCAGGCCGGAACCGACCGTGCCGATTTTCCAAGCTGTCACCCGAAGGACATGCCCGGTCTCTCCCTTGCCGCATACAGAATACTGTCTCACCTCCTGCCGGGTCTGTTGCGCCTGCTGTCGCCGCGCATCAGGGACCTGAAAACCTTCCGTGAACTGCGAAAAGGGCTTTTCGACGATATCGGACGAAAGCTACGCGCCGTCCCTGCGCCCTCCTGCCGGCTCTGGGTGCACGCCTCATCGGTGGGCGAATTCGAGCAGGCCCGCCCGGTCATCGCCAAACTCAGGCGGAGAATGCCGAACCTCGACGTCGTCGTGTCGTTCCTCTCGGACTCCGGCTACGAGGCGCGCAAGGATTTCAGTGACGCTTCGGCCGTCTTCTACCTGCCGCTCGACACGCCCGACAACGCCCGTCGGATGGTAGAACTCGTCAGGCCGGACATCTTCATGCTGATGCGGTACGACTTCTGGCCCAACCACCTCGAAGCCCTGAAGCGAAGCGGCACAACCATGGTGCTCGCAGCGGCGGCACTGCCTTCCGGCTCCCTCTGTTTCAACCCGCTGCTCAAGGGATTCTACCGGGACCTGTTCTCACTGTTCGACGTCATCTTCACCGTCGGCGAAACCGACCGCGAGGCGTTCATGACCTCGTTCGGATGCAGGAACGTCGTGCAGGCAGGAGACCCGCGCTTCGACCAGGTCTACGAACGCCAGCGCAACAGCGACGAGCGGGCTGCAAAGCTCAATCCCCTGTTCCGGGGCCGGTCGGTGCTGGTTGCTGGCAGCACCTGGGAACCTGACGAGTCGGTGCTGCTCCCCTCCTGGCTCCCGCTCAGGGAGAAGCTGAGCCTCGTGCTGGTGCCTCACAAGGTCGACCGCCCGAACATCGACCGGATCATGGCCGGCCTGCGGGAACGAGGCCTCGACGCCGTGACGATTTCAACAATGGATGAATCGTTCGACCCTTCCAGGCAGGTGCTCGTCGTTGACCAGACCGGTTACCTCGCCGAGCTCTACACGATCGCCTCGATCGCCTACGTCGGCGGAGCCTTCGGCGTCAACGTGCACAACACGATCGAACCGGCCGTGCACGGCATTCCGGTGCTGTTCGGTCCGAACTACGGCAAATCGCCCGAAGCCCAGGAACTCATCGACGCCGGCGGAGCCCGAACCATCGACGGCGAGGCGGGACTGCGCGAGGCGCTGAAACGCTTCGCAGACGACCCGAAGCAGCTGCGGGTGGCTGGAGATCGGGCCGGAGCGTTCGTGAAGTCCCGCCTTGGCGCCACGCTGATCATCGCCGAAACCATCGAACAGCTCTCCGGCAATCGTCCCTCATGATCGCCATCACTACCGGAACGCTCCGGGGAGCTTTCAACCGGGGTCCATGTCCACCTGCAACTTTTTGTCGTTCCTCTCCATTGCCATAAACGAGGATCACCGGGCATCTGGAAGCTATGGCTCGACGCGTCGACGCCATGTCACGGCAGGCTGCTCGATGTGCGATCCCCCCTTCGTTCCCGAATCTCTTGCATGAATCTGCAAATGCGCCCCAGGATTCCGCAGTACGGCCGCCTGAGTGTATTGACAACCCGGCTACGCGTTCGCTGATGACCTGAAACAAAAATCCTGAGCATCATGCTGATTTTTTTTCTGGTGTACCTCGGCGGGCTCCTGACCATTTTCAGCCCCTGCGTCCTGCCGGTTCTGCCGTTCGTCTTCGCAAGGTCGGACAAGTCGTTCACCCGGAACGGCCTACCCGTCCTGATCGGCATGGCTGCGACCTTCACGCTTCTGGCCACGTTCGCCGCTATCGGTGGCGCCTGGCTGGTCGAAATCAATCAATATGGCCGATATGCCGCCATGCTGCTGCTGCTGCTCATGGGGCTGGCGCTTGTATCACCCTCGCTTTCAGAGCGTCTTATGCGTCCGTTCGTAAAATTTGGCGGCCAGCTCCAGCTTGAGGCCGATCGGCAAGGCAGCATGAAAGGTTCCCTGCTCCTCGGCGTTGCCGTCGGCTTTCTGTGGGCCCCCTGCGCAGGCCCGATCCTGGGGCTTGTGCTTACCGGTGCCGCGCTCAAGGGGGCGTCTCCCTACACGGCGCTGCTGCTCATGGTTTTCGCCTTCGGTGCGGCAACATCTCTCGGTGTCGCCCTCATGGCGGGAGGAAAAGTATTGAGCATCCTGAAGCGCGGTTTCGGGGCGGAGCAATGGATACGCCGTGGACTTGGAGTCGCCGTGGTGGCGGGAGTGGTTTTCATCGCCTTAGGACTTGACACACGGCTGCTCTCGAAATTGTCGTTTTTCAACACCACCGGCACCGAAGAGCGGCTCATTTCAAGGTTCAAACCCGAGCCATCGACCATCAGCAGGGAAAGTTCATCAATACCCCCCTTGACCGGCGCCACCCTGTGGCTCAACTCACCTCCCCTTACCGCCCGGTCGCTGCAGGGCCATGTGGTCCTGATCGATTTCTGGACCTACTCATGCATCAACTGCCTCCGCACCCTCCCCTACCTGAAAGCCTGGCATGAAAAATATCGGTCACAGGGACTGATCGTCATCAGCGTCCATTCGCCGGAATTCGCTTTTGAAAAGGATTCGCTGAACGTCAGGCGGGCCGTCAGCGATCTCGGCATCACCTGGCCGGTGGCGATGGACAACGACTACGCGATATGGAACGCATTCAGGAACCGGGCATGGCCGGCCGAGTTCCTCTTCGATACCCAGGGACGGATCCGTGATCAGCATATCGGGGAAGGTCGGTACCATGAGACCGAACGCCTGGTCCAGAAACTGCTCGCCGAAGCCCACGGGGCGGCTCCGCAGGGGAATCGTGAACTGGTGGACGTCAAGGGGGCTGGCGTTACGGCGGCGACCACGGAGATGCAACGCTCTGCCGAAACCTATCTCGGCTATGCCCGACAGGAAAATCTCGCTTCACCCGAAAGGCTCGTGCAGGACCGCGCGAGCGACTACTCATCGCCCCGGGAACTCGAACCTGACCAATGGGGGCTGAGCGGAAAATGGCTGATAACCGCCGAAGCGGCGATATCAGTTACCATCGGCGGGTCAATAAGTTACCGTTTTGAAGGCCGAGACCTGCACCTGGTGCTCGCCTCCCCGGACCGGAAACCAATCAGGTTCCGGGTGACTCTCGACGGAAAGGCGCCCGGCACCGATCACGGCACCGATATCGACGCGAATGGCAACGGCGTCATCCGCGAGCAACGCCTGTACCAGCTCATCCGGCAACGTGGCGGCAACAGGGCCCGGACGTTCCGTATCGAATTTCTCGATCCCGGCGCCGAAGCTTTCGCATTTACCTTTGGCTGATGATACCAACCTCCCCCCAATCCATCATGAACACACAGGAACTCATGGTAACCGCCATGGCACTGGTCAGCGATGCGATTCTCTACGACGAAACGAACCGGCAGGCAACGAACGAGGGAAAACCCATCGTTCAGGTGCTGACCGTGGCTGGCATCATTCCCGGCATCAAGGTCGATGCCGGGGCAGTGGCCATGCGAGTGCGGATATCCGGCCATCGCCCTCTCCTGCCCATAAAGCAACCGACGCACCCGCCCAACCATGAAACTTTTATTTTCAAAGTACGGTTACGACATGATGAAAAGCTGCTCCTGTTCTGTGTCCCCCAGCGAGGCAGACACTCGATGCATCCCGGACAGAGAGCCGTCGACTCGAAAACAATAAGGGCTAAACAAAGGGGGATGAAATGAAAAAGATTCAGCTACTGATCGGTATTCTGGTTTTGATGCTTTTTGGCCTGCAACATGCCACCGCTACCCCGCCGGATGTGACCGTCATGTATAAAGCCGGCGTCGGACATTATTTAGCTGACGCCAGAGGGAGAACGCTCTACTGGAGCAATCATGATTCGCCGAACATGAGTACGGTCAGCGGCAAAATCCTGGAAAAATGGCCACCATTCTTCCAGGGAGCGATTTTGTCGGCTTCCCCTGAAATGGCTTCAACAGATTTCGGCACCATCCGCAGAAAAGACGGGAAAATGCAGACCACCTTTAGAAGCTATCCTCTCTATTACTTCGATGCGGATCAGCAACCCGGCGACACCAACGGACACAAGTTCAACAAAATCTGGTCTGTCATGATGCCAGGCAAATTCCATCTTGTCGAAAAAGTATCTACCGGTTTCAGCCAGACTACAGGCACCACGAAATAAAGGCGTACGCGCGCTCCCTCTGCCGATTCCGTCAACAGCCCGAACATCCGGTGGCCGTTGGCGGAATCAACGTTCCTGCCGGTGATCGTCATCAACATCCAGTGCCGAAGACGATGGTCTCTCCCGTATGCAGCGACGAAAGGATGCTCCGTGTCCATTCGGGTTGCAGCAAGAAGTGGAGATCGAAGCCTCTCTCGTCGTTCGTGCTGTCGATTCATGTACCTGACATTTACTCCTCGAAATGCCGCCTCCTGCCGGTAGAGACATCGGCCCCAAGAGTTCAGTGAGGTCCGACGATGACAAGCATTTTGATTATATTCATCGAAAGCAATCGATCATCTAACCGGTATCAACCATGCTCTCCAGAGTCCAGACCCTTTACCTCCTCCTTGCCGCGCTGCTCGCCTTCGGCAGCATGGCCATGCCCTTCTGGACCTTCCAGGCGGGACATATCGTCCTTTTCGGCGACTTCAGGGATGTACAGGGTGCAGGCATCCTTGTCACCGCAGGCAGCATCGCCGGCGGCATCTTTTCACCGCTTACCGGCGTCGCTTCGCTCGCAGCCATCTTCCAGTTCAAGAACCGCAAGCTCCAGCAGCAACTCATCGCCCTCGGCTACGCCCTCTTTGCCGCAGACCTGGCCTCGGGCCTCGCGGGCGCCCATTTCCTGAACCTGTACCTCCAGACGCAGGCACATGCCGTCACGTTCCAGCCCGATGGCGGCCTGTTCATGATCCTCCCCGAACCGGTGCTCTTCTGGCTCGCCTCACTCGGCGTGAAGAAGGACGAGAAGATCGCCAGCGCATACAAGAGGCTCTGACATGCGCATTGTCCTGACGACCGGCGACATCCACGGCATCGGCCCCGAAATCCTGTTGAAGAGCCTCCCTAAGCTCCAGGAGACAGGCCATGTCTTTGTCGCGACCGGTTCGGCCAGGGCTTTCGAATTCTACCGCGACCTGCTCGGCCTGCCGGTAAGGATCGAACCTCTCCAGTCGATCTCCGCTGTCGGCAGCTTGACGCCCGAAAAGGGTGTGCTCCCCGTGCTGAGCGTCGGGGAACCCGAGGCCATTGAACCCGGCACGATCTCGAAAACGGCCGGAGCCATCGCCATGAAGGCGCTCGAAACGGCCGCCGGGCTCTGCAGGGATGGACTCTGCGACGCCCTCGTCACCGCCCCGATCCACAAGGAGGCGGTAGCCCGCGCAGGGTTCAGCAACACCGGCCATACCGACTTCCTCGGCGACTTCTTCGGCGTATCCTCGCCCGTCATGCTCTTCGTCGACCCCGTCTCGGGGCTGAAGGTAGCGCTTGCCACGATCCACGTACCGCTCTCGTCCGTGCCCGGCATGATCAGGTCGATGGACCTGAACGGATACTTCACCTCCCTCGCCGGATGGATGCAGCAGGACTTCCGCTTCGACAACCCCTCCATCGCCGTGCTCGGCCTGAACCCGCACGCTTCGGACGGCGGCGTCATGGGCGACGAAGAGGGCTCGGTCATCCGCCCCTGCATCGAACGGCTGTCGAAAGAGCTGAAGATCGACGGCCCCTTCCCGGCCGACGGGTTCTTCGGCGCCGGACAACAGCGGGGTTACGACCTCGTGGTCGCCATGTACCACGACCAGGGCCTGCTGCCCTTCAAGGTGCTTGCCTTCGACACCGGCATCAACGTCACGCTCGGCCTTCCGATCGTACGGACATCCCCGGACCACGGCACGGGATTCGACAAGGCCGGCAAAGGCATGGCGTCGGAACGCAGTTTTTATGAAGCGGCTCTGCTCGCCGCCGACATCGCACGCAACAGAACAAACAATCATTGACCTCCATCATGATCGCATTCACCAATACCGACATCGAGCTTCGGAACAAGCCCATCTTCACGAACCTGAACCTCTCGATCCAGTCAGGCGAACTGGTCTACATCGTCGGCAGGAGCGGCAGCGGCAAGACCACACTGCTCAAGTCGCTCTACATGGAGGTCATGCCGAAGAAAGGAGAGATCTCTATCGGCGGCTTCAGCTCGAGGAGCATAAAAAAGCGGCAGATCGCCCTCCTGCGCCGCAAGCTCGGCATCGTGTTCCAGGAATTCCGGCTGCTCGAAGACCGCAACGTCTACGACAACCTGGCGTTCGTGCTGAAGGTGACCGGCACGAAGGACTCCCTCATCAACGACAAGGTGATGACAGCCCTGCGTGAAGTCGGCCTCGAACAGAAGGCAAAGGAGATGCCGCAGGAGCTCTCCGGCGGCGAACAGCAGCGGGTGGCCATCGCCCGGGCTCTCGTCGGCGACCCCGTCGCGATCCTCGCCGACGAACCCACCGGCAACCTCGACCCCGACACCTCGATCGAGATCCTCGAATACCTCAAGAAGATCAACGCCAGGGGCATCACCGTCGTCATCGGCACCCACGACTACGAGCTGGTCCGCCACTACCCGTCGAGGACCCTCCTGATCACCGACCGGAACCTCGTCGAAACCACGATCGAAGCCGCCCCCACCGGCTGGCGCCCTGTCGTCAAAGCCGCTGAACAGGGCTGAAGAACCTCTCAGTGAACAACGCATAAACAGAAAAAGCCCCGAAACCGGGGCTTTTTTCATATCTCCTGCTCAAAACCGGAAATCTTCAGGAAGGATTCCACCCTCCTTTCATTCAGCGCTCATACATTCAACTTGCCCCGGGCTTCAGTCTCCCAGATTCAGGAGTCCCGACATGTCGGGACAACGGACATTCAGCGCTCTTACATTGTTTTCAATTGCCCCGGGCTTCAGCCCGGGGACAATGAAACAGAAAGAAGAAGGTTTTACGAGCAGCCGGTGGTCATGCCGCAGTCATCGCACACCTTGCAGGTGCCGTTCTGCTTGACCCTCATGGAGCCGCAGTTCTCGCACTGTTCGCCGGTGTAGCCCTGCACCCTTGCCTGGGCAACCTGGCTCTGCAGGGCGGCGTGGTGCTCGTCGGCCTGGGCGGCTATGGCGTGGATGGCCAGCTCTGGTTCGTGCGTCTTGGCAATGTGCGTTCCGTTGCCGTTGCCGTTCTTGGTCACGACTTCAGGCACCTCGTCGACGGCCTTGACGTGCACGAAGTCCTTGCGGCCGAGGTAGTCGTAGCCGATGGAGCGGAACACGTAGTCGAGGATCGAGGTGGAGTTCTTGATGGCGTTGTGGCCCTGCACCGCACCGGCCGGCTCGAACCGGGTGAAGGTGAAGCTGTCGACCAGCTCTTCGAGCGGCATGCCGTACTGGAGCGCCTTGGAGGCGAGCACGGCGAAGCAGTTCAGCAGGCCTTTGAAGGAGGCGCCCTCCTTGTACATGTCGATGAAGATTTCTCCCAGCGACCCGTCTTCGTACTCGCCGGTCCTGAGGAACACCTTGTGGCCACCGACGTGGGCTTCGCGGATGTAACCCTTGCGGCGCTTGGGCAGCAGTCGGCGCTCGGAGCGGTGGTAGACTCGCTCGACGATGCGTTCCTGGACCTCTTTCGGTCCCTTGGTCTCGTCGAGGTCCTCCTCGTTGCCGAGCATGATCACCTCGTCGAGCGGGGAGATGCTGGAGATGTTGAGCGGCTGCGAAAGCTTGGAACCGTCTCGGTAGATGGTGATGGCCTTGACCATGGACTGCCAGGCAGAAGTGTAGACATCTCCGATCTCGACGGTCGTGGCGCTTCCGGGCATGTTGACCGTCTTGGAGATGGCGCCGGAAATGAAGGGCTGCACGGCGGACATCATGTGCACGTGGGCCATGTGGTTGATGTACCGGAGTCCCTTGCGGCCGCAGGTGCTGGCGCAGTCGAACACCGGCAGGTGCTCGTCCTTCAGGTGCGGCGCGCCTTCTATGGTCATGGTGCCGCAGACGTAGTCGTTGGCCGCCTCGACGTCCTCGGGCGTGGCGCCGAGGGCGATGAGCATGTCGAACGACGGGTCGTTCAGGTCAGCCTCGGTGAAACCGAGCGAATGGCAAAACTCTTCGCCGACGATCCACTTGTTGAAGGCGAAACGGATGTCGAACACCCCTTCGAGCTGCTTCTCGATCGCCTCGAGCTTGTCGTCGGTGAAGCCGCGGCTCTTGAGCCACTGCTGGTTGATGCCGGGGCATCCCCTGAGGGTGCCGTGTCCCTTGCAGTACCTTTCGATCTCCTCGATCTGGGCGTCGGTGTAGCCGAGGCGGTTGAGCGCCTTGTGCACCGACTGGTTGACGATCTTGAAGTAGCCGCCGCCGGCGAGTTTCTTGAACTTGACGATGGCGAACTCGGGCTCGATGCCGGTGGTGTCGCAATCCATGACGAGGCCGATGGTGCCGGTAGGAGCGATCACGCTGACCTGCGCGTTGCGGAAGCCGTGCTTCTTGCCTTTCTTCAGCGCTTCGTCCCAGACCTTGCCGGCCGCTTCGAAGAGATCTTTCGGGCAATATTCGGAGTCGATGCCGCGGGGCTTGACGACGAGTCCCTCGTACTCCTCTTCGGAGCTGTTGTGTGCCGCACGCTGGTGGTTGCGGATGACGCGGAGCATGTCCTCGCTGTTCTCACGGTAGCGGGCGAAGGCGCCGAGGTCCTTGGCCATCTCGGCCGAGGTGACGTAGGCCTGTCCGGTCATGAGGGCCGAAATGGCGCCGGCGATGGCGAGCGCCCTCGGCGAATCGTACGGGATTCCCAGCACCATAAGCAGGCGGCCCATGTTGGCGAAGCCGAGGCCGAGCGTCCTGAACTCGTAGCTCAGGCGGGCGATCTCCTTCGACGGGAAATGGGCCATGAGTACCGAGATCTCGAGCACGACCGTCCAGAGGGCCGAAGCGTGGAGCAGTTCGGAGATCATGATCTTGCCGCTCCCCTCGTTGAGGACGTGGGCCAGGTTGAGGCTGGCCAGGTTGCAGGCCGTGTCGTCGAGGAACATGTACTCGGAGCACGGGTTGCTGGCGTTGATGCGGCCGCTCTTCGGGCAGGTGTGCCATTCGTTGATGGTCGTGTCGAACTGCAGGCCGGGGTCGGCGCATTTCCAGGCGCTCATGACGATCTTTTCCCAGAGGTCGCGGGCGCGCACGGCTTTCGAGTCCTTGCCGGTGGTGCGTTCGCGCAGCACCCAGATGTCGTCGTTCTGCACGGCCTTCATGAAGGCGTTGGTCACGCGGACGCTGTTGTTGGAGTTCTGGCCACCGACGGTCGCGTAGGCTTCGGATTCGTAGTGCGAGTCGTACTCGTCGAAGTCGAGGGAGGTGTACCCCTGCTCGACGAGGGCAAGCACGCGGAGGATGTAGCTCATGGGCACGCCGCGGTGCAGGGCGTTGTGGATGAGCTTGTCGAGGGCCGGGTTGTCCTGGCGGTCGGTGCCGCTCTCGAGGGCCTCGGAGAGGATGGCCTTCAGGAACTTCGAGCAGATCTTGGAGCCGGTGACCATCGAGGCGACCTTGTCCTCCTCCTTGGCCTTCCACTCGATGAACTTCTCGATGTCGGGATGGTCGATGTCGATGATCACCATCTTGGCCGCGCGTCGGGTGGTGCCGCCGGACTTGATGGCGCCAGCAGCCGAATCGAAGATCTTCAGGAAACTCATCAGGCCGGAGGAGCTGCCGCCGCCGCTGAGCTTCTCGCCTGACCCCCTGAGGTTCGAGTAGTTGGTGCCGGAACCGCTGCCGAACTTGAAGACCCTGGCTTCGCGGATGGCGAGGTCGAAGATGCCGCCTTCGTTGACCAGGTCGTCGTTGACGGACTGGATGAAGCAGGCGTGGGCCTGCGGACGGCTGTAGGCGTCTTCGGACTCGCGGGTCTCGCCTGACTTCTGGTCGACGTAAAAATGCCCCTGGGCAGGACCGTCGATTTCATAGGCGAACTTGAGGCCGGTGTTGAACCACTGGGGGGAGTTCGGGGCAGCCATCTGCGCAAGCAGCATGTAGGCGACCTCGTCATAAAACGCCTGGGCGTCATCGGCGGTGTCGAAGTAGCGATACTGCTCTCCCCATGCCCTCCAGCATCCGACCATGCGATGCACAACCTGCTTGATGGAGTTTTCGCTGCCGGTAACCGGACGTCCTTCGGAGTCGATCATGAGCTCCCCGTTCTCGTCGCGTTGGGGCACACCTGTCTTGCGGAAATATTTCTGCGCAAGGATGTCGGATGCGACCTGCGACCACGAAACCGGCACTTCGACATCGTTCATTTCGAAGACCTTCGAACCATCGGGGTTGCGGAGCACCGAGGTTCTCTGGGTGTACTCGAAACGGTCGTAAACGTTTTGTCCGGGCGTGGTGAACAAGCGGGAAATTTTCATGGGAGGTCTCCGAAGTCAGTAAAAGGTTTGTGAGAGGTAAATGCCTTTACAATAGCAACTTATCCTTTCCGAAAGCAAACGATCCGCAGTCATGTCGCATGACGTAAAGGGTAATATAAACACCTCGTAAAACTGCAGAAATAGCTTTATCGAAACCCGATAAAAAAGTATCAGGAGGCTTTCGGAAAAGTCAGTCGACAAGGTCACCTGGCTCTCTTCCCGAAGCCAATGGGCGACAACATGACCGGCAGGTCTCCTGACTATGGACGGCGACGCTTCTGGAAGCGTCAACCTTGGTGCGGAGGCATACTTCCCCTGCCTTCCCCGTGGATTTTCATGGGGGTTCGGCAGAGTGTCTGCTCATCCAGCCGCTGCGAATAGCGGACAGAGCTGTCCGTTTCGTCGCGCGGCATACCGTCCTGCAGTTGCGGGCACAGTGTACGATTCTCACGTACTTCCCTATTATCCGGATGCGTACATCCGGCACCGGCATGCATAAAGAACTTCTGAAGTGTAACGATTTTTTTCGGGCGCGTCAACGGCCTGGGAAAAATTTTTCCTGACGTAATTATTTCATCTTCCATTCACGGGGGTCGACCGTCTTGAGCCAGTCAAGCGTGAGACGGATTCCGTCGTCCTGACGCACCTCGCTCCTCCAGCCGAGCATCTTTCTCGCCTTCGAGCAATCGATGACGGCGCGGGATGCGAGCAACTCGACCGCCTGCCTGGTGATCATCGGACGCTGACGGCTCCGGGCGATCCTGTATGCCGCCTCCATGACACCGGCCAGGACATCGACGAGACCATAGGGCAGGTACAGGGATGGGGGCCTGCAACCAATGCCGTCGGAGATCCAGCCGCAGAACTGCTCGAACGTGGCGGGCTCTTCGTCGCAGGCCAGGAACGCCTGCCCGACGGCTTCCGGGGTTTCGGCGGCAAGCATGCAGAGGTCGACGAGGTTGTCGATGTAGACGAGGCTCATCCGGGCGTTGCGGGTCCAGTAGAACATCTGGCGGCGGCGGATGCCGTCGGCGAGCAGCGGAAAAAGCGTCCGGTCGCCGGGGCCGTAGACCCAGACGGGATGGAGCACGCTGACAGGAAGGCCTCGCTCCGAAGCGGCCCAGGCCTCTCGGGTACTGCCGATCTTCGTGTCCGCGTAGGAGGCGCCCCTCGGAGCGAAGGGAGTAGTCTCGTCGACGCGGTCGAGCCGGTAATGCGGGAAACATTCGAACGAACTGATGTGGACCATCCGGCCGATACCGTGGCGCAAGGCGGCGGCGCACACCCGGCGTGTACCGCCGACATTGATGTCGACGAACTCCTGCAACGGGCCCCAGTCCGAAGTGAGCGCGGCGGCATGGAACACTGCTCCGCACCCTTGCACGGCGGCATCCACGGAGGCATCGTCCCGCACATCGCCTTCGACTACCTCGACACCCGAGCGACCGAGTTCCGCTATGCGCGGGTTGCCCTTGCGGACGAGGGCCTTGACGCGATACCCGTCGCGCAGGCAACGGGTCACCAGATGGGAGCCGATGAAGCCGGAAGCTCCGGTCACCAGTGCGGTTTTGTCCATACAGAACACCTCCTTTGATTGTTCGATAGCTTTGACTGCCATCAATAGACCAGGACCAGCCCTCCAAGGGAAAGTCCGGCTCCGGTCCCGACGAGCAGCACTTTATCGCCACGATTCACCCGCCCGCACCGCACCGCGTCATAGAGGGTCGCCGGTATGGAGGCCGCAACGCAGTTGCCGAGCTCGCCGAGGGTACGAACGATCGAAGCTTCCGGCCATCCGTAACGCTGAAGCAGCTGCAGGCCGACCCTGCTCGACTGATGGGGCACGACGAGGTCGATATCTGCCAGGCTTGTCGACAATCCGGGATACAGCTCTTCGAGAAAGGCCTCGTCGAACTGCCTCACCATGCGAAGCACGGCAGGACCATCCATCCGGAAAAGATCGTCGCCCGGGTCGTGTCCCGGCTTGTGTGGATGCCGGGCTGAACCGCCGCCCATGATCGAGGTCAGGTAAGCGCCGTCGCCATAGGTCCGGAAATGCACATTACAGATCCCCGAAAGCTCCCCGGCTTCAGGCCTTGTCAGGACGACGGCTGCGGCCGCATCGCCCACGAGGCTTGCCGACTCAGGCTGTTTCAGGTCGATCCCGCACGACGAGATGTCCGAGCTGGCGACGAGAATCCTGCCGAACCGTCCGGAGGAGAGGAAGTGCGCTGCGACTTCGAGGGCTGTGATGAAACTCAGGCAGGTGGTGTGAACCGACATGGCGGGGATGCCCGACCTGCCGAGACCGAGTTCACGCTGGATCAGCGCGCCGGTATCGGGAATGGCCTGTTCGGCGGTGCCCGACGCATTGATGACAAGATCGAGTTCACCCGGTTCGAGGCCAGCCTCGCCGAGCGCTTCGAGAGCCGCCTGAGCAGCCATGAACGACGAGGTTTCCGAGGTCACCCATCGGCGCTCGCGGACCCCGTTCCTGTGCTCGACCCACCCCTCGGGAAGTCCGCAAAGCGTTTCAATCTCGGCACTCCGCACGACGCGGGAAGGCAGGTATCGGCCAAGGCCGGCTATCTTGAGGGGAAGGGTCAGGTTCATGAGGGATACAACTCGTTACTGCAATAACGCAGGGCCATGAGGAGTGAAACAGCTCATCGCCCGGACTGGTCGAAAGAGTGACGAAGAAGTCCGTCGACTTCAGCACCTTCACCATAATTTATGACTAACGCGGGGATATTTCATGCTCAAAGCCCGGCTGATGCCTGATTTCACCTGAAATAAGCACACGCCAACCGAAAATCGCTGTCGGGCATAGCCGAGCCTCAGGCGCGGCTAAGGAAGGACGGTCACGTACAGGCGGAACCGGGCGATGACCGAGGTGTCTCCCTCCCATGAACGCCATTGCTTGAGCGCGATCTCACAGACTCCGGGTTTTCTGCCCTGCAGCACAAATTCGACATGGCCGCCCGAGCCGACGACTGTCGAGGTATACTGTGGATCTTCGGCAACGACGCCCACAATGTCCCGCTCGCAGCGGTCGATCTGCCAGCGGTAACCGGTGGTCGCATTCTCCGGAAGGGTAATCCGCATCGTGTCGCCGGAGTGGATCGACAACTTCCGGTTGTTATCCGATTCAGTGAGCATCTGCGCCATGGCGGAAGATTTATTGTGTGCGCGAGTCGAGGCCGGCATGCAGGCACCAGCCGACGCCATCGCAGCCAGAAGTGCCATCAAGGCCATGTAGTTAAAGACGAACGATTTTCCCGGTGACATATCCTGTTCATGCAAAGAGTTCCACGGCGCCCCGTCGGTGCAGGGCGCCTGCGAAACCGCTGTTCAGATCGTTATGCCGTAGCTTTCATTGAAGAACGCACCGGCGATGTAGGATTCGGATGCATACCCGTACCCCTTGTCACCCCAGGCCGGCCCCCAGCTGTTGCGAACGATGAAGCGTTTGTCGGCGGTATAGCCGACGATTGCGATGGCGTGGCCGCCCCTGGTCGTGTTCGGCTGGAACGCGTCGAGCTTTCCCTTCGTAGCCGTGGCGTTGTCCCAGGTCGCATCGACGTTCAGCGCGGCAAGGATCGGGCCATGTGCAGCAAGCCAGTTCCTCCAGCTGTCGGGGTTCTTGTTCAGGTTGAAGTAGGAGGCGATTTTTCTCGTGGCTGCAGTAGCGTAGAAGGTGCTCTCCTCACCCGTGTACAGGAAATTCTGGATCTTGAAGGGCAGCAGCGAATCGAGCACAGCCCCCTTGGTCCTCAGGATGTCAAGGGCCCCCTTCAAGGTGGTGCCGGCCGATTCGATGAAGCTGTTCGGGTTGGGATCCGTGTCGAGCTCCTTTGACCCCATCCAGGAGAGCCTGACCGAAAGGTGCTCCTTCTTGGTCAGCTTTCCGGCCTTCACGAAGTGGTAGCGGGCGACGCCATCGGTGGAGCCCCAGCCGACGCACGAGCCTGTCGGGCCCTGGTCTCCGATCTCCCACCATGACGCATCGCGCAGGTCGACGCTTGCAGGAAGGGTCGCCTTGGGTGCTGCGATGGCGCCGGCTTCCAGGGCATTCGTCATGGACCAGTCCGACTCGACAGAGCGGGACGGCACCACATTGCAGATGCGGTGCAATTCACCCCTGGTCTCCTTTTTTTTCGGCGGAGCGGTTTTCTTGGGTGCGGCGGATTTTTTGGGCGGTGTGGTTTCCTTTTTACTGGGCATAACTATCCTCCTGAGTTTTGCTACGGAACCGGATCTGGGAGCCGGATCACGCTGCAGGGTTTGATGGTGGCAAGGTTCTGTAGCCGATACGTGAAACGCGGTCCGTTCACCTCCTTTACTGGTGGCTTGTATTTCAGGTGTCGTGCCGTATCGCGGAAAGACAGGCAGGAGTCCCGCGAGGCAGGGTGACGATTCAGAACGTACTCATGACAACGGCAGGGCGCCTTTGTCCAGGGGGGATTCAATCGACGAATGGGAACTTCACTGATAGATAACAAATAAAAAAACCAAAGGCCAGCTAATTCCGTCGAAGAATGACGAAACAGCGTCGGAAACGACGCGTTCGTCGCTGTCAGGAAGAGCTGCGCTTGCTCATGAGTTCGAACAGCTCGGTGGTCAGGTGGGACTGCTTCTCGACGGCTTCGGCCAGACGCTCCATATCGCTCCGGCGCCCCCTTTCGGTCTCCGTATCGAACAGGATCGGCCTCTGGAACCCTTCCGACAGCTTGAAAATGTGCCGGCAGATCAGGAACAGGATGAGGTAAAAGACCGGAAGCATATACTCCCCGAGCACGACGGGAAGCTCACGGTAATGATCGAGCAGGGCCTGCCAGTCTCCACTGAACAGTGCAGCCCAATTCACGAAGAAGTAGAGGTACACAAGGGGATGGTAGACCAGGAAAATGCGCTGGATCTTCGACTGGCGCTTGTTGGACGGGTGGCTCTCAAACTTGGAAAGAATCCAGGGGAAATGACCCACGAGCATGGCCGCCCGACGGTCGTTCAGGTAATGGGCCCCCTGAAGCGCGGAATCGAGGAAGGACGAGACCTGCGTCAGCAGCATGGTCGAGAGGATCGTGGCCAGGAAAGTATAGCTGAACTCGTCGAACTTGAAAGAGCCGGCGAGATACGGCAGCGTGATGGTCTTCGGCTTGATGACGATGAAGAGCATGGCGATGCCGGCAAGCAGCAGGGAAAAGGTGTGAAGCTTGCGGGCCTGCTTGAGGCTTTCGATGACCGCTTCGGCGTTTGCCCCCTGCATGGAGTTTCCCGGCGGGTCGATCCGCATCAGGGCCGCGGAGTCGGTCACGGAGGAGTAGAGGCCGTTGACCCCGATGTCGCACCCCTGGACCCCTTCGTAGCTGGTGAGGATGTCGATCGTGCTCCGGCTGAAATCGACGCCGTCGAGGCTGGCACCGGAAAGGTCGGTGCCCCTCAGGTCGGCACTGCTGAGGTCAGCGCCTGAAAGCATTGCCTTGCGCAGGACGGCTCCGTTCAGATTGGCGTCAACGAGGTTGGCCTCTCTGAGGTCGGCTCCTTCCAGGGCCGCTTCGCGCAGGTCGGGCCGTATACCGGGGTTTTCCGTCCTCCAGCTGTTCCAGACGGCCGTCCCCTGCCGGATGATATCGAGATGTTCCCTGTTTGCCATTTTCGTCGTTACGGTTTACTGCTTGTAGCCTGCCCCTCTTCCGGCGGATGTTCCGCGTATGCCAGAACTGCCTTGAGCAGCGATGCGCTTCGGATCACCTGAATATACGCCTCGCCAGGGGTCATGTCACGGTTCTCGCTCCTCATCTTCAATCCCAGCTCCCGGCCCGATTCGGCCACCCTGGCGATTTCGAGGGCGAAATCCTCCTCGTTCCTGATGACGATCGGCCGCATGCGCTGCCTGATGGAGGCAACGCTGTCCCTGACGCCGCCGTCGATCACACCGTCATTGATGCTGTGCCTTGCCCTGTTGAATTCGTAGTACGGGGTATTGTGCAGCGGAATGGAGATGTCGCCGATGTAGTGCGCACAGAAAACCAGCGGGTAGCGGGCGTACTTGCCGGTCTTCCTGAGCGTCCGGAATGCCTTGACCGATCCGATGATAGCTCCGTACAGGTGCCCCTCCTGGTCGCCCGGACGATTGTAGCGTTCGACCTGGTCGAGCACCATCGACGCATCCACTTTCCGCCCCGCCTCGTTGTTGTAGTAGTGGTTCGGGCTCTCGATCGCCGTGAACTGCACTTTCGATTTGGCTACGTCGGGTGCGGCTGCGCTGTACCAGAGATCGAAACCGGCCGCTTCTGCGATCGCAAGATGCGTCCGGTCATGCCAGGCGAACAGCTCTGAAGGAAGTGCCCCGACGAAGAGGGACGCCATGATCGAAACCGCCCTGACGGTCATGAAGCGCATGAAGACTCCTTTTCATGAAAGTTACTCACATTCCCGGCAAGAGAAAACAGATGCAGGATTATCCAACAGCACGAAGCGCAGAATCCGGAAATCTGCAGGATGGTTTGATACTCTACGGTCATTAACCTCTTGCATTCTCTTCAATTGCCCCGGACTTCAGTCCGGCGAAGAGAGACTGTTCGATCAAATGCAAGGTCTGCCGCGCCCTAGTCGGCGCGGCAGACCTGTCAAACGACATACCTCATGATCCCCGGGTTAAAACCCGGGGCAATGGCGCATTCATGTAAGAAAAGTTTCGATCGTCGTTCATGCCGACATTTCAAGCATTCTTCTGATGGGCTTGAGGGCCGCCTCCCGAAGCTTTTCGTCGACCGTGATCTCAGGCTTGCGGTTCAGCATGCAGAGATACATCCTGTCGAGGCTGTTGAGCTTCATCTGGCGGCAGACGCTGCGCGGATTCCCGGGATCCTTGGGTGCCGGTATGAAGAGCTTGCTCGGGGAGCGGAGCTGCATCTCGTAGATGATGCCCGGCTCGGTCGCCACGATGAAGCTTCTGGACGGGCTTTTCTGGGTATAGTCGAGCAGTGCGGCGGTCGAACCGACGAACGAGGCGTGACGGAGCACCTCCTCACGGCACTCGGGATGAGCAATCAGCTCGGAGCCCGGGTGCATGGCCAGGGCCTGCACCATGTAGGTTTCGGCAAAGGCGTCGTGCACGTAGCAGTACCCCTGCCAGATCAGCATGTCGCGCCCTGTCTTTTTCATCAGGTACGCGCCGAGGTTCCTGTCGGGTCCGAAGATTATCTTCTGCTCCGGAGGAATCTGGCTGATGATGTGCTCGGCGTTCGAAGAGGTGCAGGTGATGTCTGAAAGCGCCTTGACGGCCGCCGTCGAGTTGATGTAGGTGATGGCTATGGCATCCGGATGGGCAGCCCTGAAGGCACGGAACTCATCCTCCGGACAGCTGTCGGCCAGGGGACATCCTGCATCGGCGTCAGGCATGATCACCAGCTTGCCCGGGTTCAGGATCTTGGCGGTTTCAGCCATGAAGTAGACGCCGGCAAACACGATCACGTCAGCGGTGTTCTTCTCGGCCGCCCTGGCGAGGGCGAGGCTGTCACCGACGATGTCCGCAGCCTGCTGGATTTCAGGCAAGGTATAGTAATGGGCCAGGATGATCGCATTGAGCTCCTTTTTGAGGTCACGGACATTGGCAAGCAGCTCTTCGGCAGAAAGGTGCCCGATATCTCCCGGCTGGATGGGTTTGGTCATATGGATCTTGATTTTGTCAACTGTAAAAAATGGCGACGTGCCGGAAAGGGCCGGGGTGCGCAGCGACTATTTGAGATACTCTTCGAGACCGTCGTCCTCGCGGATCAGGAGCAGGATGGCCGAGTTCGGCACGATCAGGAAACGCTCGTCCCCGTACTCGATTTCAAAGGCGCTGTTCTGCACAAAGATGGCAAGGTCGCCTGTCCTGGCCTGCAACGGGATGTACTGGGGACCGGACACCATCTCCTTCCAGGGCTCGTCGGATTCCGAAGGAGGGCCGACAGGATAACCCGGTCCTGCCTTGATGACGTACCCGCTCTGGATTTTCGCCTTCTCCTGCACTCCGGGGGGAAGATAGATGCCGGACTTTGTCCTTTCGTCGAGGGATTTCGGCTTGATCAGCACCCTGTCCCCGACCACAATGAATTTATCGGTCATGTTTACGGCCATCATCATCCTATTACGTTCATACGACTGCCTCAATTCCGGAATGCATCAGGAAAAACGGAATATACGCACCTCGGGTCCATAACGGCAGCCGGGTAAGAAAATACCGGCGCAGGGACGACATGCGAGGCGCAAATATACGGCATCGGCAAAAACCTGACAACACGGGCCCGGGCTTCGAAGTTCATCTTCAATGCAAAAGTTCCTTCTGGTGAAGATGAACAGTTCCTCCTGCTTACATTGAATTAATCTTTTATATTTAAGTTCGGGATTTTTATCCTTGCATGCCGCAGTATGCCGGAATCTTCAGCCCCGCCCCGTAGCGACTCGTGTCGATGCGGATCCGGCGTTTCGGCTGCAGCCAGTTGCAATACTCCAATGTGAACCGATGAGTTAACCAGACGATCAGGGACGTGCTCAGTTTTTTCCGTTTTATCGCAAGGCATACCGCATATCTTTTATTCCTGCTCTATTGCGGCATATCACTCCTTCTTATGCAGCTCCAGCGCAAGGAGACCATCGACGCGATCCGGACCAAGGGTCTGGCAGTGAACGCGTCGATAGCGGAGCAGATTTCATATTTCAACGACCTCGTCAACCTGAGGGAGGACAACGAACATCTGCTGCTGCAGAACGCGAAGCTGTTCTCCCGGGTCATGAGCCAGGAGACGGCCCTGCGCGACGCAAGGAGCCTGAACGCCATCGCGGCAAAGGATGCCGCTCCGAACGGCCGCTTCCTGGTGGCCCGCATCGTCGACCGCAGGTTCAGCCCGACGGACAACGTGCTCGTGATCAACTCCGGCTCGAATCAGGGCATTGTCAAGGACATGGCCGTCCTGACACCTGACGGCCTGGTCGGCCGGGTAACGACGGTTTCGGGCAATTACGCAAGGGTCA
Organism: uncultured Chlorobiales bacterium; assembly: GCA_903929135.1. GTDB lineage: Bacteria > Bacteroidota > Chlorobiia > Chlorobiales > Chlorobiaceae > Chlorobaculum. Next base: position 20,063 of record CAIYTH010000026.1, on the reverse strand, counting down.
TGCCCGTCATCAACAAGGACTTCAAGGTCAGCGTCGTTTCGGACAGCACATCCACCCTCGGCGTGCTCTCATGGAAAGACGGCAACGTCGACATGGCCCATCTGGAAAATGTCCCGGCCAGCAGCCGCATCAAGGTAGGCGAACGCCTCACGACCTCAGACCACAGCACCTTCGCCCTGCGGGGCATACCGGTCGGCCGCGTGGCAAAGATCTCGAAAGGCAAGCTCTTCTCGGACATCGACGTGAGGCTTGCAGTCGACTTCTCTTCGCTCTCCTATGTGCTCGTTGCCCGCGCCATGCCTTCGGGCGAGAAGCTCGATATCATGAACGGCGATGAGGGCGGAAAAGTACAGGAACAGCAACGAAAGTGAGCGTACGCAGTGTTTAAAAAAATATTTCTCTCTTCGATATCCATTGTCGTGCTCGCCTTTTTGCAGCACTTCGTCTTTTCGAATCTGGTGATCCTCGGCGCCTCTCCGGATATCCTTGCCGTGTTCATCGCGTTCGCATCGGTGACCATCGGCCAGAGGACCGGAACCACTTTCGGATTCGCATCGGGTCTGATCGTCGGCATACTCTCCGGCAACATCGGACTTTCAGCCCTCATCGGCACGGTCGAGGGTTTCGTCGCAGGTTTTTTCCATGTGTCTGAAGAGAGCCATCCCACGCTGACCAAAAAGAGGCGGATGTTCTATTCCGCGTCACTTACCTCGATTGCCATCGGCAATCTGCTTCTGGCGCTCATGAACAATCCCATGGCTCTGCCGCTCTACTACAGGATACCGTCGATGGTCGTCATCGGCACCCTCATGAACATATTCCTGACCGTGCTCATGTATCAGCTTGCGCTGAAAAAAACCATGAGGGACTGAGCTCATGGACACGCTTCAGCGCAGCGTGAAAGGGGTTTCAATCGTCATTGCCGCTCTCTTCATGCTCATCTATGGCCGGCTCGTCTGGCTCCAGCTCTTCGAACAGGAGGGGCTCGGGTCGAAATCGGGCAGCATCAGGCGGATCTGGGTGCAGGCCCCGAGAGGAAACCTCATCGACCGGAACGGCCAGCTGATCCTCGAAAGCAGGCCCCTCTACACGGTCAAGGTCATCCCTTCGGAAATCCGCGAATCGGGCACAGCATACCTTGCGTACCTCCTGGAGATGCCCGTGGAGGATCTGAAGGCGACCATCGAAGAGGGACGCAACTACAGCCCTTTCGCCGCATCGACGGTCTATCACGACCTGAACGAAGTCTCGATGGCGCGGATCAGGGAGAACCTGTGGCAACTCCCCGGCGTGATCATCGAGGTGGAGAACAAAAGAAAATACAATGGCCTGTTTACCGGCACCCACCTGCTCGGATACCTGAGGGGCGTCACCGCCGGGCAGCTCGACACCCTCGCCGAACGGGGTTACAGCCCGGATGACAAAATCGGCTCCACCGGACTCGAACGGTTTTACGAGGAGCGGCTCCGGGGCGAAAAAGGGGCCCGCTTCGAGCTGGTCAACCCGCTCGGCGTGCTGAAGGGCGAATACGAGAACGGAAAGCACGACATGCAGTCCGTCAAGGGCGACGACCTCTACCTGACCATCGATGCCGGGCTCCAGGAGCTCGCCGAAAAACTCCTTCGCCAGACCAGGAAATCGGGGGCCGTCGTGGCCATCGACCCCTCGACCGGCGGCATCCTGGCCATGTGCAGCGAACCCGATTTCGACCTTGAGATCCTCAACGGCACCACCAGGAAAGGGGAATGGGCCGATATCGCCCTCTCCCCACGCAAACCACTCTTCAACCGGGCGATACAGGCGGCCTACCCGCCAGGCTCGACCTACAAGCTCCTGCTGTCGATCGCCGCACTCGAGGAGGGGGTCATCACGCCCGAACAGACCATTTTCTGCCCGGGCTACTTCGAGTTCGGCGGCAGGAGGTTCAAGTGCCACGGAGGCGCTCACGGCACCATCAACATGACGAGGGCCATCTCGCAGTCCTGCAACGTCTATTTCTACAAGCTGATCCTCCAGGTCGGCCTCGACAGGTGGCACGAATACGGCGATATGTTCGGTTTCGGCGACAAGGAGGGCATCGACCTGCCGGGTGAAAAACGCGGCGTGCTTCCTTCGACGGAATATTACGACAAGCGCTTCGGCGAGAACCGATGGACGAAGGGGTACCTGGTCAGCCTCGGCATCGGCCAGGGCGAGCTCAACACGACCCCCCTGCAGCTTGCCAACTTTGCGGCCACCATCGCCAACAACGGCACCTGGCACCAGCCGCACCTGGTCAGCGGCTACCGCGACTCGCGATCGGGCACCTATGTGCCGCTGAGCTACGACGACCGCAAGCTGCCGGTATCGCAGCATACGTTCGATGTGGTCAAGGAGGGCATGAAAGGGGTGGTACTGCAGGGCACCGGCACCCTCGCCAGGGTTCCAGGCGTGACGGTCGCCGGAAAAACCGGCACGGCGCAGAATCCCCACGGCCAGGACCACGCGTGGTTCATCTGCTTCGCTCCGGTTGAACAGCCGAAGATTGCCATCACGGTGCTTGTGGAGAACGCGGGATTCGGAGGAAGCGTCTCGGCGCCTATCGCCAGGGAGCTGATCAACTACTACGTGAACGGCAAGAACAGGAACGGGGACAACGCAAAAGCTGTAGCCTCGATCAAGGCGGTCAGCGACTCGCTCAGCCCTGGTCATTCCGGCCCGCGCAAAGCTGCTGCCGACAGCCTGAAAACCGGCGGCAACGAGGAGGATCCGGGTGATTAGCAAACTTGATCCGTCGGCGATCCAGGGATTTCTCGAAGACACGAGCAACCTGAAGAGCGGCTGGACGCCCGGCGTCTTCTTCCCCGAAAACCCGGAAGAGGCCGCCGGGCTGCTCCGAAACGCGGCATCGGAAGGCCGGCGTTATACGCTCGCAGGCAACGGCACCGGCACGACCGGAGGGCGGATACCCTTCGGCGATTACGTGATCGCCATGCACCGGCTGAACCGGATCGGCGAGGTCGAGCCTCTCGACAACGGCATTGCCCGCATCAGGGCGGAAAGCGGGGTACTGTTGCAGGATCTCCAGTCGAAGGCCGCAGCCGCCGGCTGGTTTTACCCTCCCGACCCGACCGAAAAAACCTGTTTCATCGGGAGTACCGTTGCCAACAACTCATCCGGGTCGAGATCGTTCAGGTACGGCGCGACCAGGAGCCATGTGCGAGCCCTCAAGATCGCCCTGCCCCAGGGCGACATCCTCGACATCGCACGAGGAGAGCATCTTGCCGACGAGACCGGGCGTTTCTCGCTCGACCTGCCGATTGCCGGCGACCTCTCGTTCCGCAGGCCGGACTACGGCATGCCGGCGACTTCGAAGCACAACGCAGGTTACTGGTCGGCTCCCGGCATGGACCTCGTCGACCTGTTCGTCGGTTCGGAAGGCACCCTCGGCATTATCCTCGAAGCCGAGCTGGAATTGCGTCCGACCCCCGAAAAGGTGTTCGCCTGCCTGGTCTATTTCATGAGCGAAGAAGCACTTTTCGCCTTCGTCGAAAAGGCCCGGTCCGGCGATGCCGAAGTCAGCCCGAGGGCGATCGAGCTCTTCGACCGCCGGTCGCTCGAGTTCCTCCGGCAGGGCTATCCGTCGATTCCCCACGGTACCGGAGGCGCGATTTACGTCGAACAGGAGACCACTGATGCTGATGAAGAGCGTTGCCTCGAAGCCTGGACGGCGCTCATGGCGGAGTGCGGGGCGCCTGCCGAGCTCTCATGGGCTGCGCTCGACGCAGACGGGCTCGCCGGGCTCAGGGAGTTCCGCCATGAGCTGCCGGTGCTGGTGAACGAGTGGCTCAGCCGTCAGGCCGAATCCAAGGTCAGCACCGACATGGCCGTGCCCGATGCGCTGTCGAGGCAGCTCTACGAGCTTTACCGGGACGCATGCGAGGCTGAAGGATTCACCTATCTCATCTTCGGCCACATCGGCAACGCGCACCTGCACCTGAACATCCTCCCCCGCAACCGCGAAGAGTACGACCGGGCAAAGAGCCTTTACCGGAAGCTGGTCTCGGGGGTGCTCTCGATGGGAGGAACGCTCTCGGCAGAACACGGCATCGGCAAACTGAAATCAGAGTACCTTGTGCAGATGTACGGCGAAAGCGGCATACGGGAAATGGTGAGGATAAAAAAGGCGCTCGACCCTTATCTTGTCCTGAACATCGGGAACCTGATTCCGACAAGCTTCTACGAAACCGAAACCTGAAGGGCACGGTGGCAAAACAGCAAGCCAAGCCAAGCTACGTCACGGTCATCCAGAACCGCAAGGCGTGGCACGAATTCGAGATCCTCGATACGCTCGTGGCAGGGATCGCTCTGCTCGGCAGCGAGGTCAAATCGGTGCGTCTGGGCAAGGCGAGCCTCAACGAGAGCTACGCCATGATCCACCACGGCGAGGTGTGGCTCGAAAACATGCAGATCACCCCGTACGAGCTCAACACGCTCGACACGCTCGAACCCAAGCGCAGCCGCAAGCTCCTGCTGAACAAAGCGGAGATCCGCCGCCTGCAGTCCGAACTCGGCGAAAAGGGGCTGACCCTGATCCCCCTGAAGGCCTTCTTCAACTCCCATGGCGTCCTCAAGGTGGAACTTGGTCTGGCACGCGGCAAGAAACTCTACGACAAACGCGAGACCCTCAAGACGCGTGACGCCGAACGCCAGCTCCAGCAGCTGAAGAAACAGTATTGAACAATGTCAATGTGGCGCAGCCATAAATCGTAAACCATCTATGCATTTCCCTACCGTCAAGGAGCAGCTCGATGTCATCGTCAACAACACCGTCGAGGTGCTCAGCGTCGATGAGCTCGAAAAAAAGCTCCTGAAAAGCATCAAGACCGGCAAGCCGCTGCGGATCAAGCTCGGTGCCGACCCGTCCCGTCCTGACCTGCACCTCGGCCACTCGGTGGTGCTCAGGAAGCTGCGGGAGTTCCAGGACCTCGGCCACGAAGCGATCCTCATCATCGGCGATTTCACGGCCATGATCGGCGACCCGTCCGGCAAGAGCAAGACGAGGCCGCAGCTCTCCGCCGAAGAGGCCAGGGAGAACGGCCGAAGCTACTTCGAGCAGGCATCGAAGATCCTCGATCCCGAACACACCACCATCTGCTACAACAGCGACTGGCTTGGCAGGATGAGCTTCGCCGACGTCATAAGGCTGGCCAGCCACTACACCGTTGCCCGGATGCTCGAACGCGACGACTTCGAAAAGCGCTACCGCTCCCATGAGCCGATCTCGATCCACGAGTTCCTCTATCCCCTCGCCCAGGGCAGGGATTCGGTGCACCTGGAAAACGACGTCGAACTCGGCGGCACCGACCAGAAGTTCAACCTGCTGGTCGGCCGCGACCTGCAGCGCGAGGAGGGCTTCGCACCCCAGGTATGCATCACCATGCCGCTCCTGGTGGGCACGGACGGCGTCGAAAAGATGTCGAAGTCGCTCGGCAACGCGATCTGCTTCAACGACCCGCCGGAAGAGATGTACGGCCGGATGCTCTCCATTCCGGACACCCTGATCGAAACCTACTGGCGCCTGCTGCTGCCGCAGCATGCCGACAGCATCGAATCCGTGTCGGCAAAGGTCGCCACGGATCCGAGGGAAACCAAGCGGACTCTTGCCCGCGAGGTAGTCGCGCAGTACTTCACGGCCGACGCAGCCACGATGGCGCAGGAGCATTTCGACCGCGTGATCGTCCAGAAGCAGGCACCGGCCGATATTCCGACAAGCGAGTTTGACGCCGAAAGCATGCCGGTCGTCGAGCTGCTGATGGAACTCGGCGCAGTTCCATCCAAAACAGAAGCAAGGCGCATGATCCAGCAGGGTGCGGTGCAGGCCGGGGAAACGAAAGTCACCGATATCGCCGCCATACTTGAACTCAGCGAAATACCGGTAATCCTCAAAGCCGGTAAAAGAAAGTTTTTTAAGGTGGCTAGCAGAAAAAAAACATTTTGAATGAGTTCGCTTTTTCCTATAATTGCACAAACTGACGAATCGTTTTTATCAACCTCTATCCGGAGCAACCACATTGTCATTTGTCCCGACGAAAGTATTCTTCACCAAAGGTGTCGGAAGGCACAAAGAGTATCTCTCATCTTTTGAGCTTGCCCTTCGAGACGCCAAAATCGAAAAATGCAATCTGGTCACGGTTTCGAGCATCTTCCCTCCGAAATGCGAACGCCTCAGCGTCGAAGAGGGCCTGAAGCACCTGACCCCCGGACAGATCACCTTCGCGGTCCTTGCCCGTAACTCGACGAACGAGAACAACCGTCTTATCACGGCATCTGTGGGCGTGGCGATCCCGGCCGACGACACCCAGTACGGTTATCTTTCGGAACACCATCCGTATGGTGAAACCGCCGAGCAGTCCGGCGAGTACGCCGAGGATCTGGCCGCCACGATGCTGGCAACCACGCTTGGCATCGAGTTCGATCCCAACAAGGATTGGGACGAACGTGAAGGCATCTACAAGATGAGCGGCAAGATCATCAACTCGTACAACATCACCCAGTCAGCAGAGGGCGAAACCGGACTCTGGACGACGGTCATCTCCTGCGCCGTCCTGCTGCCCTGAGCTGCAGGCCTGACGGATCGATATCGATACGAAAGGGAACCGGCCTCGAGTCTGGTTCCCTTTTTTTTTGATTTTCTGCGGCGTTCGCCCGGGGGGAGCAGGTTTCTTTCCCGGTGCGTATATTGCACTTTTCCGGACCGGCGGCAACCGCAGCAACGCTTCAATCGCGCTACATGACACAGGAACTCAAGACCGATGTGCTCGTAATCGGCAGCGGCATCGGAGGCCTCTATTTCGCCATCAACATGGCAGACCATGCTACGGTCACGATCATCACGAAAAAAGAGAGCTCGACCTCGAACACCAACTGGGCCCAGGGAGGCATCGCCGCCGCCATCGACAGCAGCGACAGTCCCGAGTTCCACATCAACGACACACTCGATGCGGGAGCAGGCCTCTGCAACCTCGATATGGTCAGGATCATGGTCAACGAAGGGCCGTCCCATATCCGCAGGCTGATCGAACTCGGCGTGGAGTTCACGCTCGCATCCAACCATTCACTGGACCTGGGCAAGGAGGGCGGCCATTCGCACAGCAGGATCGTCCATGCAAAGGACCTGACCGGTCGGGAGGTCGAAACGGCCCTGCTCGAACGGGTCAACGCCCATCCGAACATCACGCTGCTCGAGCACCACTACGCGCTCGAGCTGATCACCGAGCACCACCTCGACATCAAGACCAACGACATGAGCTGCTACGGGGCCTACGTGCTGGACACCCTGAACCACAAGCCCAAGAAGATCATGGCGAAGGTCACCATGGTTGCGTCCGGCGGACTGGGCCACGTCTATCTGCACACGACCAACCCCGATATCGCCACGGGCGACGGCGTTGCCATGGCCTACCGGGCCGGGGCCGAAATCGCCGACATGGAGTTCATCCAGTTCCACCCGACCTCCCTTTTCCACCCGAAAGCAAAATCATTCCTGATCTCGGAGGCGGTGCGCGGCTTCGGCGGCATCCTCCGCCTCAAGGACGGCGAAGCCTTCATGCACAAGTACGACCAGAGGGAGAACCTCGCACCGAGGGACATCGTGGCGAGGGCCATCGACTCCGAGATGAAGAAGAGCGGCGATGAACATGTGTTCCTCGACGTCACGCACCTCGACGCCGACAGCGTGCGGGGGCACTTCCCGAACATCTACGAAACCTGCCTCGAGTTCGGCATCGACATGACGAAGGAGATGATCCCCGTCGTTCCGGCAGCGCACTACTCCTGCGGCGGCGTCAGGACTGACGACCACGGCAGGACCACGATCAACCGCCTCTACGCCTGCGGAGAGACCAGTTGTACCGGCGTGCATGGCGCCAACCGCCTGGCGAGCAATTCGCTGCTGGAGGCGCTTGTATTCGCCTGGCGATCGAGCATCGACATCAAGGAGCGTCTGCACTCGATCCACCATGGCGGGAATTTCCCGGACTGGGACGATTCCGGGACCACGAACCCCGAGGAGTGGATCCTCGTGCTGCACAACAAGCGCGAAGCCCAGTCGGTCATGAACGATTACGTCGGCATCGTCAGGAGCGACCTGCGCCTCGAACGCGCAAGACGGCGCATCGAGTTTCTCAAGGACGAGACTGAATCGTATTACAAGAAGACGAAGATCACTCCCCAGATCATCGAGCTGAGGAACATCATCAAGGTGGCGAGCCTGATCATCGAGAGCGCGATCAAGCGGAGGGAGTCGAGGGGGCTGCACTATACGACGGACTATCCGCAGAAGGACGATAAGTATTACCTGAAGGATACCGTGTTGCGGTCGTTCTGATCTGACCCCGGGATGTAACCCGGGGCCATTGAAGACCGCCAACCACACTTTCCGTAATTGCCCCGGACTTCAGTCCGGGAAGAGAGAGTAAGATTCGAACCGCTCACGACGATTGAACAAAGCCCCTTCTCTTCACCGGAACACCCTACCTGATCTCCTGCCAATCCCTGGCATACCTGAAATCGATGCCGGGAGTGCGGCTTGAGAGCTTTGCGATGACGGGCATCATGCGCTTGTACTGGCTTTTGACGACCATTCCCCTCACCCGCTGATAGAATGCGGGATCGATGCCTTCAGCCAGAATCGCATCGCGGTCCATGCGCTCTTCGAGCATCATGTAGAGCAGCCGGTCGACCGATTCATAGCTGAACCCGAGATCCTCCTCGTCGCTCTGCCCTTCCCACAGATCAGCCGATGGACTCTTCTCGATGAGCGGGGCCGGTATGCCAAGATGCCATGCAAGACCACGAAGCTGCGACTTGTAGAGGTCACCGATCGGGTTGACCGCCGAGGCCATGTCGCCGAACATGGTGCCGTAGCCGAGCATCAGCTCGGTCTTGTTGCTGGTGCCGAGTACCAGCCGTCCGTCCCTGGCCGAAACGTCGTACAGGCAGAGCATCCTCGCCCGGGCCATCACGTTCCCCCGCCTCAACCGGCTTGCATCCTCCCTGTCGGTAAAAAAAGCCTCAACGACGCCGGTCACCGGCATGACCTCGGCCTCGATGCCGAGACGGTCGACCATGAGCTGTGCATGGTCGAGGCTCTCCCCGCTGCTCGTCCTGTAGGGCATCATGAGCACAAGCACATGTTCCGGTCCGAGCGCCCTGACGGCAAGTTCGCAGACCACGGCTGAATCGATGCCGCCCGAAAGGCCGAGCACGACCGAACTGAAACCGAACTTCCTTATCTCGTTGCGGATGAACGCGATCAGGATGGACTCTACCAGGCCGTAATTAAGATGGAGATCGTTACGTTGCATATCGTCATGGTCATAGAGAGGTGAAAATGCGAAGGAGGCCGGTGATCGCCGTAAACGAGGCCAGCGTGGCGACCATGGTCAACAGGGAGGATTTGACGGTGAGTGCCTCGATATGGGGCGATTCGCTGCCGAGGGTGAACCGGAGCCCCGGCTTCAGGATCAGGACGGTGTGCAGGAGGGCCGCCACAAGGAAAAGCCAGCGCCACGACCCGACGAAATAGAACGGTTCGACAAGCCAGAGCGGGGTCAGCGCATAACAGAGCATCGTCAGAATATCGTCCTGCACCGTCTCGCCCCGGTCGTGCCCGACAACAGAAGCGATGGCTCCGGAGAGCACATACAGAACAGCCACATCGATGATGAAACTGACGATGGCCATGATCATGGCCGACTTCGGAACGCCGACGAGCGGCAGCTTGACCAGTTGGACGACCGCGATGACCGGGGCGGCGTAATCCTTCATTGCGTTGACCTCAACACGCCCCTTCCCCTGATCATTCCAGAAGGCCTCCGGATGGAGCAGTACCGAAAACATCGTCGTGAACAGCCACTTCAGACCCATGGTTCAACCCTTGTTATCTGAGCCATTTTTCAGGATTCTGCTTCACTTTTCCTTTCCAGATCTCGAAATGCACGACCGAACCGCCTTCGGACATGGCTGCTGAAGCGCCAAGCGAATGACCGGACTTGATGACCTCCCCCTTGGCCACTGAAACCCTAGACAGGTTGGCATAGACGGTAAGATACGATTTCGGATGGCGAATGATCACCACGTTGCCGAAGGTCGGCAGGTAGGCGATCTGGGCCACCTTGCCGCCGGAAATGGCCTTCACCGGACTGTTGACCGGCACAGAGATGTCGATACCGTTGCTGGTCGTGACGATGTTCAGGTCCTTGTCCTTGACCGAGCCGAAATGACGGACAACAACCCCTCCGCCAACCGGCCAGGGCAGGCTGCCCATCGACCTGTCGAAGTCCGCGGATACCTTCGCGATTTCCGTTTCCTCGAGGTCCGGCACCAGTTTGGGCTCCTCTTCCCTGACGGAGGGCTTCTCCGGCTCCTTCGGCAGCTCTATGGGCGACTCGACTTTCGTCACGACGGTCGACGGTGCGGGGGATGGCTGGAGAATCGACACCTCGCCACGGGGTTCCAGAGACCTCACCTCCCGCCTGCGTGTTTCAACCTGGCGAACCTCTTTTTTCCCGGTCTCGGGCTGGCGGGGTTCCACCTGCCGAACCTCAGGTTTACGGATCTCGACCTGTCGGCTTCGTTCGGCAGCAGCCTGCCTCAGGCGTTCCGCGGCTGCAACTTTCTGGTGTTCCGCCTCGATTCGCCGCGCTTCGGCGATTCTGGCCTGCCTCGCCCGCTGGCGCTGCAACTCAGCCTGTCTCGCCCGTTCCTGCTCTTTCAGGATGACCGCCTGCTGGGCCATGATCAAAGATTCGATTTTCGACTGCATCTCCCGCTGCTTCCTTCTGACCTCGGTGATGCGGGTGGTGTAGGCGTTCTTGTCCTCCTTGATCGTACTGAGCACCGCCTCTTTCTCCTTCTGCTTTGAAGCGTAGTCCTGAAGCTGCTGCTGCTGGGCCTTCATCGCGGCCTCTTTCTGGCGATAGCTCTCCTGGAGCTGAGCCTGGGCGCTCTGGATCCGCTCGGCGCTCGACTGCAGGTCGCTCACCTTGTACCTGACCGACTGGGAAAGAAAACCCACGTACCTGGCCCTGACAAGGGCATCGTTGACGGAGCCGGAAGAGAACACCGTCTCGGCGTCCCGGTTGCCGCCATGCTTGTAAGCCGCAATGGCAAGGCGCTGAAAATCGGACGAGACGCGCCCGTAGTTCTGGCGGTTGACATCGAGCTGGTCATGCAGGGCGTCGATCTCACGGTTCAGGCTGTTCAGGTAGGTCTGGTTTTCACCGATGAGTCGCTGATAGACCAGTATCTGGGTCCTGATATTGTTCAGGGCCTTGAGGGAGCTGGCCTCGTCCTTTTTTGTCTTTGTCAGTTTGTCCTGATACTCCTCGAGCTGCTTTTTCAGCCCCTTGAGGTTGTTTTCGACCCTGTTCCGCTCCTGGATGATCTTGCCCATCTCCTGGCCGGCTGCGACAGCTTCGGGAGGGTGCAGGCAGATGAGGGCGGCGAGAAGGATGAAAAGGCACAGCACGGGCTGGAAAACCGCAGATGGGAGACGGCTGCCGGGGAAAATTCGCATGGTATCGGAATAGTTGTCACAGACGGTTGCAGGCAGGTCAACGCCGTCGTCCATGACGACCCGGCTCCCTGGCCCGCTCAAAACTGGATGTAAAATAATTAATTTGCAGTTCTGAGCCTTATTTAATTAAATAGGGGCTTTACAGGTAAATAAGGAATGCATGGACAAACTTGTCATCCGAGGGGGAAAGCGGATTTCGGGCACGATAGCCGCCTCCGGCTCCAAAAATTCGGCCCTGCCGGTCATCGCTGCCACCCTGCTGGCTCCCGACGGCAACTTCACAATCAACCGCATCCCTGACCTTCAGGATGTCAGGACCTTCAGCAACCTGCTCGAGTACCTCGGTGCGGAGATCTCCTTTGCCGACAATGTCCTGCAGGTTTCAACGGCCAACCTGAAAAGCGTCGAGGCCCCGTACGAACTGGTCAAGAAAATGCGTGCATCGATCTACGTCCTCGGCCCGCTCCTTTCGAGGATCGGCCACACGCGGGTGTCGCTCCCCGGCGGCTGCGCCTTCGGCCCCCGTCCCGTCGACCTCCATATCATGGCCATGGAAAAGCTCGGCGCCAGGATCGTGATCGAAAAGGGGTACATCGATGCCCAGGTGATCGGCTCGAAGCTGCGGGGCGCCCGCATCGACTTCCCGATCTCCTCGGTCGGCGCCACCGGCAACGCCCTCATGGCGGCCGTGACCGCCGAAGGCACAACCATCCTGGGCAATGCGGCGATCGAACCTGAAATCGAGTGCCTCTGCCACTTCCTGCAGAAAATGGGAGCGAACATCAGCGGCGTCGGCACGACGACCCTTGTCATCGAGGGGGTCGATCGGCTCCATGCGGTCGCTTTCGACAACATCTTCGACCGGATCGAGGCAGGAACGCTGCTCTGCGCGGCGGCAATCACCAAAGGCGAGATTACGGTCACCGGCCTCAACCCCCATCATCTCGACGCCGTGCTCAAAGCCTTCGCCGAAGCGGGCTGCACCGTGACGACCGGTTTCGATTCCATCACGCTGGCCGCACCCGACAAACTGAAACCGACCGACGTAACGGCCAAACCCTATCCCTGTTTCCCGACCGACATGCAGGCGCAGTGGATGGCACTCATGACACAGGCGGAGGGAGTCAGCAACATCACCGACAAGATCTACCACGAAAGGTTCAACCATATTCCCGAACTCAACCGGCTCGGCGCCCGGATCGACATCAGGGAAAACCAGGCTGTCGTGCATGGCCCCCAGGTGCTGACCGGCACCAAAGTCATGTCGACCGACCTGCGTGCATCGGCCTGCCTGGTGCTTGCAGGGCTGGTGGCCGGTGAAACCACAGAGGTGCTCAGGGTCTACCATCTCGACCGCGGTTACGAAAAAATCGAGAGAAAACTGACCGCTCTCGGCGCCGACATCGAGCGGGTCAAGTACCAGGAATTGTCCTGAAAAAGCCTGAATAAATGCAAGAAAAATGTTTTGCAATTTCAGTGAAAAGCAGTACTTTTGTTCACTCTAAAGCAAGGCTTAGAGGGCCCTTAGCTCAGTTGGTCAGAGCAAGCGACTCATAATCGCTGGGTCGTAGGTTCAAGTCCTACAGGGCCCACCAACTGGCAACGTTTGAAGAGTTAACGACATATGGCGTGTTCGTCTAGTGGCCCAGGACATCGCCCTCTCAAGGCGAAGATCACGGGTTCGAATCCCGTACACGCTACACGAACGGGCATCTCACAAGGAATGTCCGTAGTTCGCACCCGTAGCTCAATTGGATAGAGCATCTGACTACGGATCAGAAGGTTAGGGGTTCGACTCCCTTCGGGTGTACAAGCAGATTAAAGGATTTACAGGGAAACCGGTAAATCCTTTTCTTGTTTTCGGTCGACCGCTTGGAAGCGAACTACGGACAAGGAGAACAGAAAACACCACACCAGGCGAAAACAGGCAATCATGGAATCCAGACCAGCCACAGGACGGGACGAACTGCCGGCACGCTACCGGGCGCTCGTGGAGCAGATCGTCGAATCGTGGGCCATCGGAAAACCTCCAAACCCCTCCCCCGCTGCCACATCGAACAAGCCGAGCGGTTACTTCCGGCTGACGAACTACCTGCTGGAATACCTGGCGGAGCATCGCATTTTTCCGGCGGGAATCCACGATATGCCGGAAGGCAGGGACAGCCTCGGCAACCTCGAACCATCGTTCCCGGTGGATTTCGACCTCATCCTCAAAGGGTTCGTCCTCCCGGATCAGGAACACGACGGCCTCTGACAACGATGATCACGCATGCGATCATCCGCCGGCCTGCCCCTGCCGAACCTGGCAATGCCGCCAGCTGCGGCGACCAGGGAGAGCCCTGCTGACGGGGGCTTCCCTAGAATTTCAGACGGATATCTGCACCAGGATATGCATCCTTGAGCGCATGGATAAGCAGGTCCTCTTCAAACGGTCCGAAATTTCCGACATCGACCGGAAAATCGGCGCTTTCACTGCCGAGGAGAAGCGAGTAGTCCCCCTCTCCATTATTTCGCAGGACTTCGACTCTCCACTTCTCCTGTCCAGAGGTTGTGCCTAACCACATGATTATCTTCTGCCCTGACATCTTGCCACTCCTTTTGTCATGTTGCAATGTCCCGGGATGCGCCTGTCAGAAGCTCACGATAGCCTGAAAGATCCCGGCGCCCGGCATTTCCACCATTGTTTTCTCAAAAATCAGGCCACAATGGACCTGAAAAGAAAACTCCAGTAGTGGAAAGGCTTTTGGAGCGGCGGGGAATCCGCTATTGCCGGCAACCCTTGCAAAACACAATAATCCCAGGCGCACTCCATTGCAAAATGCAGGGCCACCAACCTACCGGGTGCATCCGGTCGCATCGAACCAGGCCTGAATATTCGCGGGGTTCGGAAATGCATGAACAGGGCACCTCCGGATTTTGTATACTGTCATCAGGGATCGAGCCACGCGTTGATGTGACAACAACGGCAGCGGCATGTAACAGATGGGTTGAAAAGGACAGAAACGATGAAAATCTTGATGAAGCGTATCACCAATACCGGAAAATCGGGGCTCCTGCTGCTGCTCCTGCTGCTTGCATCCGGTGCACCGAAGGGTGGAATGGCACCGGTCGCCATGGCGGAAGGCCGTTGGGAAGAACAGAGTGCCGAGCAATCTGGCGACGATTCCGCTATGGAAAATCCAGAATATGGTTTAGTCAGTAATTCCTCATCGCCGAACCGGATGCGGGAAACCATCGATACAACCGGAAATGCCGGTTACATGACCCGGACGGAACGCGACGTCGTTATTGAAATCAACATGATGAGGACGGATCCCGCCCGGTACGCCCAACACTATCTGGCGCCGCTCAGGTCGCTCTACCAGGGCAACCTGCTCAGGTTCCCCGGAAAAACCCCGATCATGACCAGTGAGGGGCGTTCGGCGCTTGACGAGTGTATCCGCGAACTTGAACACACCAGGCCGGTTTCAAGCCTGGCGCCAAGCAAGGGGCTGAAATTGGCTGCCCGTGACCACACGCACGACCAGGGACGAACCGGGTCGATCGGTCATACCGGCAGCGACGGTTCATCGGCAACTAGCCGGATAAGCCGGTATGGACAATGGGATCTCTCCGCAGGGGAGAATATTTCTTACGGATACCGTGAGGCCAGAAAAATCGTTATGGCGCTGCTCATCGATGACGGCGTATCGTCACGCGGGCACAGAAAGAATCTCCTGAACAACAGCTTCAGATTTGTCGGTGTGGACATAGGACCGCATCGCGTCTTTGGAGACATGTGCGTCATGGATTTTGCCGGCGGATATACGTCGAATTAGATGGACTCCCCTGTCCTCCTTAGCCGGACCATTCCGGCTAAGGGCCTGCCGCATATGCACGTTCGACAAAACCTTTAAAGGCAGGTCCGGCAACCATCTGCATACCTGCCTGCCGCCTCAAAAAAAATCATTTTTTGCAGATCCCGGGCGATGGATTTCAGAAATAATTCCTATATTCACATCACTATTGAGGAGTGGCCAAATTGGTAAGGCTCCTGATTCTGGATCAGGCAATTCCAGGTTCGAGTCCTGGCTCCTCAGCTTAGTTAAAGCCCTATAGCACAAGATGTTATGGGGCTTTTTCTTTTTCTGATAAAGGACACCCTTTCTTTGGTTATTAGGCTAAAACTGTACCTCGAAACTCCTCAAAACTGTGTGATGGACCCAGGTTTTCAGACAGAAGTTTAAGTTGGTAACTTGCTCAAAATCAAGGAGCAAGTATGAGCGAAAAGAAGCGGAAGAGTTTTACTGCTGACTTTAAGGCCAAGGTGGCGTTGGACGCCATCCATGGCGTTAAAACCCTGAATGAGATAGCACAGGAGTACGGTGTTCATCCTGTTCAGGTGAGCGCGTGGAAAAAGGAGCTACAACAACAGGCTTCGACGCTCTTCGAACAGAAGCGTGGCCCGAAACCGGTTGACCCAATCGAGGATCCTGAGAAACTCTATTCGGAGATTGGTCGCTTGAGGATGGAACTGGACTGGCTTAAAAAAAAGTCCGGAATCTCCCGATGAAGAGGCGCAGAAGCTGGATCAGCGCCGAGGAACATATACACCATTGGCTCGCCAATGCGACCTTGCCGGCACCAATCGCTCGACGTTCTACCGGAAGCCGAAGATCTATCGACTCGATGCCGAAGAACTGAAACTGCTGGAAATGATTGATCAGGAGTACACCCGGCATCCATTCTATGGAAGTCGGAGAATGACGCACTACCTGAGAAGGCAAGGTTACCAAATCAACCGGAAACGGGTTCAACGATTGATGCTCAAACTTGGCCTTGCTGGCATAAATGCAAATCCGAAAACCAGCGAGCCACATCCGGATCACAAGGTATTTCCCTATCTACTGCGTGGCCTCCATGTTTGCCGTCCGAACCAGGTCTGGAGCACGGATATAACGTATTGCCGGCTACCTCGGGGGTTCATTTACTTGGTTGCCGTCATAGATTGGTACTCCCGAAAGGTTTTAGCATGGCGGTTGTCGAATACGATGGACAGCGGTTTCTGTGTATCCTGCCTGCAAGAGGTCTTCAGCAAATACGGAACCCCGGAGATTTTCAATACTGACCAGGGCGCCCAGTTCACCAGCGATGCTTTCATCAGCGCCATCAGGGAATATCCCGATATCCGCATCAGCATGGATGGTCGAGGCCGAGCACTGGATAATGTGTTCGTTGAAAGACTGTGGCGTAGCCTCAAAGATGAAGATCTGTATCTGAAGGGATACACGTCAGGTGCTGAACTGCATCAAGGATTGATGAAGTACTTCGAGTTTTACAACACCGAACGTCCGCATCAGTCGATGGGGTATCAAATCCCTGACGAGGTCTATGCTATGGCAACAGGGGGAGGAGCCAGAATCGTCGATAAGTTTGTTGAAGTGGGGCAGCGCCAATCAGCTGCATGAACCGTGAGTTGCTAGCTTAAACTCGCCTGTTTTTTGTCTACAAAGACGGGTCCATCACAATTTTAGCGCATGGACAAACCTTTTAAATTTTCCAGCGGAGAACCGCTCTATCTGCTGAATGATCCTCATTTCGATCATCATAACACTGAGGACAACCTGAACACTTTGATCCATCTGTTCTCAAATGAGGTTTTCAGGGCATATGAGCAGTACAACAAGGATCAGGACTGGATGGCCTTGGCTGATGACATCTGGAAGATTTTCAGCAACTATATCGGGTTCTCTAGGAGTATTGAGCAGACAGGTGATAAGGCCAGATTGATTAAGCAATTTGAACAGGACACCAAAGGTCACTTCCTGGCGGCTCTTAATGGCACCTTCGCTGATTTTTACGCTTTACCTAAGGATCAAGCGGTTTATGCCCTCACTCGCCTTCTGGGTAATGTGAAATCTGACAGGGACTTTGAAGCTCTTTGCTCTCCCCTTACAGAGGACATGAAACAGAAGTACGGCTTTCTCATCACTAGGATAGAAAGTGAAATAAGCTCTCAGGAAAAACGACCAAAGGATGCTCCTGTAGAAAGTCATGCTGAAGAAGACCTTGCAAGCACTAGAATCAGCAACTTTCAGGATTTCTGTCTTGAGAAGATCAAGCAAATGTCAGAAGATGAACGGGAAAAGTTCCTCTCAATAAACACCGGAGATAGATCATTCTATCAATTAGGAGTAGACTGGAAGAAGGAGTACAACGAAATATCAGGCAAAAACCCAATCAAAGACCACAAAGCACCATTAGGAAGAGCAAAGAAGCAGTATAAAGAGTTGAATAAGAGTTGATTTTTTGTTGAGTGTTGAACTCATCTCTCTACTCTAAGTTACTTTTTTATATGGTTTTAACTTGTTGTTGTCAGCATGATGATATGCTGTTTTTAACAACAAGACAAGCCTATAAAAATGAACACCTCGACAGTCCTTCTCCCAACATCTGAAGCCTACTACGTTAAAAGCTTTCAGAAGCACTCGGTTACGACTCAGACCTCAGATTTTGCCCACTACCAGTATCAAATAAAAGATACTGGTAACCCGTCTATGCCCATTCATTGCTGTATCGAAATAAAAGAAATATTAGTCAGTCACCATTTGACACAACTCTATAGGTGTCACTGAAAAATAATTCAGTGATATATACTATCGAATTAAAAATGATTGACACTTAAAAGCAATATTTCTTTCTAATTCTCAATATACTACAATGAACAACAAGCCTAGCTCAATAGAGAATATCGTCATTCCTTCCGGAATCAAATATCTTTCAGAACATAAAGAATTAAATGAACTTCCATCAAACTGTATCTTTAACAAAGGCAAGGTTGGCTGCGGAGGCACCACACTTGCATTAGAGAGCAAATACAATTACATAATAGCAGTGCCATTTATTTCATTGATCGATAGCAAGATAAACAAATATCCTAATGCATTAGGTGTTGATGGATATACAACAAACAAAATCATTGAAGATTACAACAATCGTGAAGGCATCAAAAAATTTATAGTCACGTATAACTCATTAGAGAGATTAATAGGATTAGTTGGAACTGAAGGGTTTAAGGGACGTGCCCCCATTTATCAGACCACTTGTTTTTGGAAACCTTCAGATTCCTTAGCCCGAAATTCTTCAGGTGTCAAGCGACCGAGTCCGCTATGCGGTCTGATCGTATGGTAATCTGTACGCCACGCCTCAATGACCTCACGCGCGTGATCCAGACTCATGAACCAGTTCATATTCAGACATTCATCTCGTAATCTGCCATTGAAACTTTCAATGTAGGTGTTGTCGACCGGTTTCCCCGGCCGATTGAACACCAGTTTCACTCCGTGTCGATAAGCCCAAGCGTCAAGTGCTTTGCCGATGAATTCGGGTCCATTATCAACGGTAATGATCTCAGGCATACCATTGAACCAGACCAGACGATCCAGAACACCGCAGACCCGTTTGCCAGTGATTGACGTGTCAACTTCATAGCCCAAAAAATCCCGACTGTAACTATCCACGACATTCAACACCCGGAACCGACGGCCATGATTCAGGTTGTCGCTCATGAAGTCCATTGCCCAACACTGGTTCCTGCGTTCAGGTGGAGGAGGCGCCACCCGGCTTTCAGCAGCCATTTTCCGACGCCGTTTGACCCGCAACATCAGGTTTTCTTCTCGATACAACCGTTCTGTCCGCTTATGGTTGATCAGGAAGCCTTCTCGCCGTAACAGGTAATGTAACCGCCGATAACCCCAGCGTTTCCGTTCATCGGCCAGTTCCCGTAACCTTTTTCTGATCGCCTCATCGGCATCCGGTTTTGGTTGGTAATGCCAGTTGGACCGGTTCATGCCGACCAGGATACAGAGTTTTCTTATGCTACGCCCGAAGCTTGCATGCAAGTGCTCAACTGCCTTGCGCTTGGCCTCAGGCGTTACCATTTTTTTGAGTTGATCTCCTTAAGCATCTGGATATCGAGCGCCTGATCAGCTACAAGTCTTTTCAGGCGACGGTTCTCGTCTTCAAGCTCCTTGAGCCGTTGCGCTTCACTGACCGACATGTTGCCATACTTCGATTTCCAATTGTAAATCGTCGCATCGCTGATACCATATTTCCGACAGAGATCCTTGACGGGCATTCCGGAGTCTCCCTCTTTCAGGATACAGATGATCTGTTCTGTGCTGTAACGCTTGGTTTTCATGCGTCATACCTCCTTGGTTGAGTTTACTCATTTTTCTACAACCAAGTGG
The DNA here is from genome assembly GCA_903929135.1 of uncultured Chlorobiales bacterium. Taxonomy (GTDB): domain Bacteria; phylum Bacteroidota; class Chlorobiia; order Chlorobiales; family Chlorobiaceae; genus Chlorobaculum. Next base: position 275 of record CAIYTH010000026.1, on the reverse strand, counting down.
TCCGATTTTACGGGCTCACGTCCATACATACTTACCCCCAATCAAAGTCCAAGTCTTTTCCAGGAGCGGGAATTGAGGGACGCTATTCAATTCTTGCACTTTCTTCGTGCCGGTTAACTATGCCATGAACGCCTGAAGTCGATATGCCAAGCTGTCGTGCCGACTCTGCAAGCGAGTATCCGTATTCATTGACCAACAGCAATGCAAGCTCTTTTCTCAACGCAGATACCTGTGGTCTTCGGCTTCCGCTCCTGAGATGATCCAGACAAACCTTG
>CAIYTH010000025.1 GCA_903929135.1 uncultured Chlorobiales bacterium | reverse complement strand
GAAACAGTTGCTCTACCAACTGAGCTAAGGTGGCTTGAAAAGGTTGCCCGTCCGTCCAGGCTGCAAAATCAAAGCCAAAATATACTTTAATTGTTTTCAAAACACAAAGAATTATCCGGAGGCTTCAAAGGTTGAAAAAAATCGCAGATTCTTCTATTATTCATGACTGAAGGATCTTTAACTTTGGCAAGTTTCATTACATTTGTGAGCTTTTAACGGAGTTATCATGAAAATCACCTCTTTTCGACTGCGCGGCCTCATACATGTCCTGACGCTTGTCTTCGCGAGCATCACGCTTGCAATGACGGCCACGGCTGCGCCGGCCAAGGCACCGGTCAAGGCGCCGGCATTCACCGGGGTCACCATCGACGGCAAACAGATATCATCAACATCCCTCAACGGCAAGGCCTATATCGTCAACTTCTTTGCGACATGGTGCCCTCCCTGCAGGTCGGAAATCCCAGACATGGTTGCAATCCAGAAGATCTGGGCGCCGAAAGGGTTCACCTTCATCGGCATTGCGGTCAATGAAACCGAACCGGCAGTGAAAGGCTTCATGAAAAGCAACGGCATCAATTATCCTGTGATCATGGCGACCCCGGCCCTTGTCGCAAGCTTCAACAGCTTCGTCGAGGGAGGTATCAGCGGCATACCGACAACCTTCGTCATCGACGCCAACGGAAATCTGACCAACGTGTTCATCGGGCCCCGCAGCCGGGAGGCGTTCGATCAGGTCATCAAGGCCTCGGTCGTCAAACGGCAGGGGAAGTGACCGACACCATCATGTTTCCAGCCATGTCCACTGCCAAAGAGGTCAGACAAGGTACTTCACTTTCAAGCGCCCCGGGGGGAATACCCTGCCGGGGCGCGTCTTTTTTACCCGCTTCTCTCCGTTAAACTTCTCAACAACCGATTATTATGGAATCGATCCCGCTCAACCAGCCTGCGTATGTCAGGAACAGAAAGCTTCTTCAATGGGTCAAGGAGACGGTCGAGCTCTGCCGGCCGGATTCCGTCTACTGGTGTGACGGTTCGCAGGAGGAGTACGACCGCCTCTGTGGTGAAATGGTCGAAAGCGGCACATTCATCAGGCTGTCGGAGGAGAAACGTCCGAACAGCTTCCTCTGCCGATCGGATCCGAGCGACGTCGCCAGGGTCGAGGACAGGACCTTCATCTGCAGCCGTCGCAGGCAGGATGCCGGCCCGACAAACAACTGGGTCGCTCCGAAAGAGATGAAAGCCTCACTGAACAAGCTCTTTTCCGGCTGCATGAGGGGGCGTACCATGTATGTCATCCCGTTCAGCATGGGTCCGCTGGGTTCGCATATCTCGCATATCGGCGTGGAGATTTCCGACTCCCCGTATGTGGTCACCAACATGCGGATCATGACCAGGATGGGCCGCGCTGCCGTAGAGCTGCTCGAAGAGGATTCGGACTTCGTGCCTTGCCTCCATTCTGTCGGCGCTCCGCTCGAACCCGGGCAGCAGGACGTGCCATGGCCATGCAACGATACCAAGTACATCGTGCACTTCCCCGAAGAGCGATCGATCGTCTCCTTCGGCAGCGGCTACGGCGGCAACGCCCTGCTCGGCAAGAAGTGCTTCGCCCTGCGAATCGCTTCCTCGATGGCCCGTGACGAAGGGTGGCTCGCCGAGCACATGCTGATCCTCGGCGTCGAATCCCCCGAAGGCGAAAAGGATTATGTGGCGGCCGCGTTCCCGAGCGCCTGCGGCAAGACCAACTTCGCCATGATGATCCCTCCGGATGCGATGGAGGGGTGGAAGATCACGACCATCGGTGACGACATCGCATGGATCAAACCCGGCAAGGACGGGCGTCTGCACGCGATCAACCCCGAGTTCGGCTTTTTCGGCGTCGCTCCCGGCACTTCGGTCAAGAGCAACCCGAACGCCATGGCCACCCTCTACGCGAACTGCATCTTCACCAACGTCGCGCTGACTCCCGATGGCGATGTCTGGTGGGAGGATATGACCAAGACACCTCCGCCATCGCTGATCGACTGGCAGGGCAAACCCTGGACGCCGGATTGCGGACGGCCTTCGGCTCACCCGAACGCGAGGTTCACTTCTCCGGCCCACCAGTGCCCTTCGATCGATCCTGACTGGGAAAATCCGGAAGGAGTGCCGATTTCGGCCTTTATATTCGGCGGTCGACGCGGCGACACCATTCCCCTGGTCTACCAGTCGGCGAACTGGTACTACGGCGTCTATCTCGCAGCCACGATGGGCTCTGAAAAGACCGCGGCCGCAGCCGGCAAGATCGGCGACGTGCGCCGCGATCCCTATGCCATGATTCCGTTCTGCGGCTACCACATGGGCGACTATTTCAACCACTGGCTCCAGATCGGCCGCGCCCTTTCCTCGCCGCCGAGGATTTTCGGGGTCAACTGGTTCCGAAAGGATGAAAACGGCAAATTCCTCTGGCCGGGCTTCGGCGAGAACATGCGGGTGCTCAAATGGATCATCGGCAGGGTGCATGGCCGTGCGGCGGCGGTCGAAAGCCCGCTGGGCTGGATGCCGAAGTACGAATCTGTCGACTGGAGGGGTCAGGAGGAGTTCAGCCGCGAACAGTTCTCCAAGCTCATGTCTGTCGATCGCGAAGCCTGGAAGCAGGAGCTCTTCTCTCACGAGGAGCTGCTCGAGAAACTGTACGACAAGCTGCCCAAGGAGTTCACCCATATCCGGGAGCTCATGCTCTCGACGCTCTGGATGTCGCCCGAGCATTGGGAACTGGCTCCCGAGCGCTACTCCGAGCAGTAAACCGGAAACTGTCATAAAACGAACAACGGCGGGCCTTCAATGCCCGCCGTTGTTCGTTTCTGAGGACGGATGGATCAGTTCTCGTCGAGGGTGAACCCGATTTTCACGGTAACCTGCCAGTAGGCGATCTTCTGGTTTTCCACGTGGCAGCGGGTTTCGACGATCTCGACCCAGCGGATGTTCCTGACCGATTCTGACGCCTTCGCTACGGCGTTGTTGACTGCTTCCTCGATGCTGCTCGGGGAGGATCCGACGACCTCGATTTTCTTATAGATGTGTGCGCTCATGATGATTCATGTTTTGAGAGTTATGGGAAAATAACGGTTTAGCCTTCCGGGAGGATGCTATCGGCCGATAACGACAAAATAGGGCGCGCGGGATGAAAAAAATCCCGCCATGCGAATTTTTCTGCATTCCGGCTCATCTTCGGGTCTATGAAGAGCAGCTCTCAAGTTGCATATAATAAATCATATAGCAGCCGTTAACGGACTTTATGAAAAGTTCGTAGAGCATATGAAATTGTTTGGGAGTGTCCACTTCAAGTATTAATATATTACTGATTAGTTATATAGGTATACGGTCCTGATGGTGTGCCGGTATCAGCTTTCCGTATTTTCTGCGCCGCTTCTTCAAGATCCCTGAACCTGTCGTTCCGATCGCTGCTGACCATGAGTATTCGATGGCGGCCTGTCGGCTTTCGGTGATCATCCTGAGTTCATTTCTGTGACCGGCCGGCATGCAATGCGCCGGCTGTCCGAGGAGCCTGCATCTGGACGGCAATCGCCGACCGGATGCGATAAGGCCGGGAGTCTTCTGCCCATGCGACAGTACTCCCGGCCCTGATGTGGCTGCACTGCAGTCTTCGGTTGACCGGCGGACGGTCTTTGCCTGTGCCGCTCCGCCATATCTTCGAAACGTTTCCAAATACTAGAGCAATCCTGTCCATGAAATACGGTTTCGTGATCGATGCCCGCAAGTGCATCGGGTGCCATGCCTGCACGGTAGCCTGCAAATCGGAGAACGAAGTGCCCCTGGGGGTGAACCGGACCTGGGTCAAGTATGTCGAAAAGGGGAGCTTCCCCAATACCCGCAGGTATTTTACGGTCATGAGGTGCAACCATTGCGAAGAGCCTCCCTGCGTTGACATCTGCCCTGTCGAAGCCCTGCACAAGAGGGATGACGGCATCGTCGATTTCGACGCCCGTCGCTGCATCGGCTGCAAGGCGTGCGGCCAGGCCTGTCCCTACGGCGCACTCTACATCGATCCGGAAACAAAGACCTCGGCGAAGTGCAACTATTGCGCACACCGCAAGGAGGTCGGGCTGAAGCCGGCCTGCGTGGCCATCTGCCCGCAGCAGGCGATCGTTTCGGGGGACCTCGACGATCCGGCGAGCGAGATCTCCAAACTGGTTGCCACCGAGCAGACCATGGTCCGGAAGTCGGAAAAGGGCACCGGGCCCAAACTGTTTTACATCAACGGCGACGGAGCCTCGCTCGAGCCGATGCAGGCCCCGCCCGCCCAGGCCTACCACTGGAGTTCCCAGTCGAGGGGCGTCGGCCATTTCGCTAAATACTGCCTCGACGAGGAGAAGTCGAATCACGGGGCTCCGGCACCCCAGAAACCACAGGCGGTCAGGGGCTCAGCCTCGACCGCCAGAAGGGTCTACGACGCGCCATCGAAGGGGTCGGTCTGGGGCTGGGAAGTTCCGGCCTACGTCTGGTCGAAAGCCGTTTCCGCAGGCTCGTTCCTCGTGCTCTTCATGCTTACGGCGCTCATGGGCCTTTCGCTGCCCGACACCCTCCAGTGGGCAGCCTGGGGCGTTTCCCTGCTCTTCCTCTCCCTGACCGGGGCGCTGCTCGTCAAGGACCTCGACCGGCCGGACCGGTTCGTATCGGTGATGCTCCGTCCGCAGTTCAGCTCCTGGCTGGTACGCGGCGGCTATTCCATCGCTGTTTACGGGGCCTTCCTCGCCCTCTGGGGCGCAGGCAAGTTCCTCGGCATGCCGTCCATCCAGACGTCAGCGCTTTGGGGAGGCGCCATGCTCGCGCTCGTGACGGCAGTCTATACGGCGTTCCTGTTCGGCTCCGCAAAAGGCCGCGACTTCTGGCAGAGCCCGCTCCTTTCCATGCACATGCTCGTCAATTCGCTCATCGCCGGCGGATCGGCGTTCGCCGTCATCGTATTCGCGACCGGCGACGAGGGGGTCATCGCCGGCGCGGTCAGGACGCTGCTCGCCGTCTGCTTCGCACTGCACCTTGCCGTGATGGGCGTCGAACTCTACGGCAGGCACCCCTCGGCATCGTCGGAGCGGGCCGCGGAGATCATCAGGCATGGCGCCCTCAGCCAGCAGTTCTGGTTCGGGAGCGTCGTCTTCGGCAACCTGCTGCCGCTGCTCGCGGCTATGGTTACGCCCGAGCCGGCATTGCTGGCCGTGGCCGCCCTGCTGGGCCTCTCCGGCGTCTTCTTTACCGAAAAGGTGTGGGTCCAGGCTCCTCAGTCAGTCCCGTTAAGCTAACTGCGAAATACCGTTACGATCATGAGTTACAAGCACAAACCATCCGTCATAGAGACCGTCGCCGAGAAGCTGAAGATCATCCCCGACCTGCACGCAGTCGAACAGGGGAGATCGTCGGGGGCTGAAACCGAACAGCGGTCCTGCCCTCCTCCCGAAAAGTGGGACCACTGGGTCGAGCTCGACTCGAAGAGCTGGCCGGAGCGCAGGGAGAAGGCATACATGATCGTGCCGACGGCGTGCTTCAACTGCGAAGCCGGATGCGGCCTGCTGGCATACGTCGACAAGGAGACCATGACCATGCGCAAGCTGGTCGGCAATCCCTACCATCCGGCAAGCCGCGGACGCAACTGTGCCAAAGGGCCTGCAACGCTGAACCAGATCGAGGACAACGACCGAGTGCTCTACCCCATGAAGCGGGTCGGGCAGCGGGGCGCCGGCAAATGGGAGCGGGTGAGCTGGGACAGCGTGCTCGACGACATTGCGGCACGGATGCGCAAAGCCATCATGGAGGGCCGGAACAACGAGATATCCTACCACGTCGGCCGCCCGGGAGCCGAAGGCTTCATGGAGTGGGTGCTCAGGGCATGGAACGTGGACGGACACAACAGCCATACGAACATCTGCTCTTCGGGAGCCAGGTTCGGCTACGCCCTGTGGGAGGGGTTCGACCGGCCGTCGCCGGACCACGCAAACGCCCGTTTCATCCTGCTGGTGAGCGCCCATCTCGAATCGGGCCACTACTTCAACCCGCATGCACAGCGTATCATCGAGGCCCGCATGAAGGGCGCGAAGCTCGCCGTGCTCGACCCACGGCTTTCCAACACGGCCAGCATGTCGGACTACTGGATGCCGAGCTATCCGGGTACCGAACCGGCCGTGCTGCTCGCGATGGCGAAGGTTATCCTCGACGAAGGGCTGTATAACCGGGACTACCTCGAGAACTGGGTGAACTGGCAGGCGTACCTGCAGGCAGAGTACCCCGGCACTCCGGTCCTGTTCGAAAATTTCATCGGGGCGCTGAAGAAGGAGTATGACTCCTACACCCCCGAGTATGCTGAAAAGGAGAGCGGCGTAACGGCCGCAACGATCATCGACGTCGCGCGCAGGATCGGCGAGGCAGGAACGCAGTTCTCCACCCATGTCTGGCGCAGCGCAAGCAGCGGCAACCTCGGAGGTTGGGAGGTATCGCGCACACTGCACTTCCTGAACGTGCTGACCGGCAGCGTCGGAACGGTCGGCGGCACCGCGCCGAGCGCATGGAACAAGTTCAAGCCGCACGTCCATGCAGAGCCGAAGCCCCAGACCTATTGGAACGAACTCCACCTGCCGGACGAATATCCGCTCGCCCATTTCGAGATGAGCTTCCTGCTGCCGCATTTCCTCAAGGAGGGGCGAGGAAAGCTCGACGTCTATTTCACCAGGGTGTTCAATCCGGTCTGGACCTATCCCGACGGCTTCTCCTGGATCGAGGCGCTCGAGGACGAGTCGAAGATCGGCCTGCATGCCGCACTTACCCCGACCTGGAGCGAGACCGCTTACTTCGCCGATTACGTGCTGCCGATGGGCCACTCCCCGGAAAGGCACGACATCATCAGCTACGAGACCCATGCAGGAAAATGGATCGCCTTCCGCCAGCCGGTGCTTCGAGTGGCCAAAAAGAAGATGGGCATGAAGATCGACTACACCTGGCAGGCCAACGTGGGAGAGGTATGGGAAGAGGACGAGTTCTGGATCGAGCTGACCTGGCGCATCGACCCTGACGGCAGCCTGGGCATCCGGCAGTACTGCATGTCGCCCTACCGCCCCGGCGAGAAGATCACCATCGACGAGTACTACCGCTACATCTTCGAACGGGTGCCGAAGCTCCCTGCGGCCGCGGCCGCTGAAGGGCTTGACCCGCTCCAGTACATGCAGAAGTATGGCGCATTCGAGATCGAGAGCAAGGTGTACGACGTCAACGAAAACCCCGTCGCTCCGGCGGATAGGGCCGGAGCGACGGTCGACCCCGAAACGGGCCTCATCCGGAAGGATGGCAGGACGCTCGGTGTCGAGGTGAACGGCAAGCCCTGTTCAGGCTTTCCGACCCCGTCGAAGAAGCAGGAGTTCTTCTCGCAGACCATGGTCGACTGGAAGTGGCCCGAGTACAGGCTGCCCGGGTACATCAAGAGCCACATCCACGAGGAGCGGATGGACCACAGGAAAGGTGAATTCGTGCTCGTGCCTACCTTCCGCCTGCCGGTGCTGATCCACTCCCGGTCCGGCAATGCAAAATGGCTGGCCGAGATCGCCAACCGCAACCCGGTATGGCTGAACGCATCCGACGCGGCTGCGCTGGAGATCAGGAACGGCGACCTCATCAGGGTAAACACGGATATCGGCTATTTCATCAACCGGGCATGGGTCACGGAAGGCATCCGGCCGGGCGTGGTCGCCTGCTCGCACCATATCGGCCGCTGGCGGCGGGAACAGGACCCGAGCGCCAACCGATGGTCCACCAACAAGGTCAGCATTTCTCGCGAGGGCAAGGGCAAGTGGAAGATGCGCGTCGAGGAGAGCATCAAGCCGTTCGAGAGCAACGACCCCGACACATCGAGGATATTCTGGTCCGACGGCGGCGTCCACCAGAACATCACCTTCCCGGTCCATCCCGATCCGATCAGCGGCATGCACTGCTGGCACCAGAAGGTCCGGATCGAGAAGGCGCACGAAGGCGATCTCTACGGCGACGTGTTCGTCGACACCGAACGCTCGTTCGCGATCTACAAGGAGTGGCTCGCCATGACCAGGCCTGCGCCCGGCCCCGGCGGCCTGCGCCGACCGCTCTGGCTCAACCGCCCGTTCAGGCCGGATGAATCGACCTATTACATCAACAAGGGCTAACGGAGATCGACAGCGGTCCATTTATGAAGGTTTTCCAGAACATATCCTGGCCGGTTCCGGCTGCGATCGTGGCCGGAGCCTCGCTCATGCTGCTCCAGGCTACGCCATTGCTGGCCGCGGCGCCACAGGCCGCCGGTGACACCGCGTGGTGGGTATGGGTGCTCGCCCTGTTCCTCTTTTCCTTTCTCCTCGGGATCGTCGCCGTGCTTGCCGGCGTCGGCGGCGGCGTGCTGTTCGTGCCCATCGTGAGCGGGTTTTTCCCGTTCCACCTCGACTATGTCCGCGGCGCGGGTCTTCTGGTGGCGCTTGCCGGCGCGCTGTCGGCCGGCCCTCCGCTTATGAGGAAAGGCCTTGCCGACCTGAAGCTCGGCCTGCCCATGGCCCTGGTCGGTTCGGTCAGCTCCATCGCCGGGGCGCTCGTCGGCCTGGCGATGCCGGCGCAGAACGTCCAGCTGCTGCTGGGCATCGTGATCATCTCCATCGCAGGCATCATGATCAAGTCGGGCAGGTCCGGCTACCCGGAAGTCAGCCAGCCTGACCGCCTGTCGCAGATGCTCGGCATCTCCGGCCTCTATTACGAGGAGTTCGGCCAGCACGAGGTCTTCTGGCAGGTGCATCGCACGCCGCAGGGTATCGCGCTCTTTTTCGTGATTGGTTTTATCGGAGGCATGTTCGGCCTCGGCGCAGGTTTCGCCAACGTGCCGGTGTTCAACCTGCTCATGGGCGTGCCGCTGAAGGTCGCCGTTGCAACCAGCGGCCTGGTGCTTTCGATCAACGGCTCCGCAGCCGCATGGGTCTACCTTTTCAAGGGCGCCGTGCTGCCGCTGATCGCCGTGCCCTCCATCGGCGGGATGATGCTCGGTTCGAAGATCGGGGCAAAACTGTTACCGAAGGTCAATTCCAGGACCATCAGGATGCTGGTCATCACCATCCTTGTTCTTTCCGGCCTTCGGTCTCTGATGAAAGGACTCGGGATATGACGGACAAGAAAGGGGAAAAGATCTACGCCGACAGGGTGCAGCTCGCCTACGCAAAGACGCTGGACATCGTTGCCCATGCGGTCATGCTTGTGATCGGTGCAGGATATCTGCTCTACATCATGCAGCTGCTGCCGCTTTCGGTGCCGATCGAAACGGTCGCCGGCAACTGGCAGCTCAGTTCGTCGGAGCTTCAGGCCAAACTTCATCTTTTCAGCGGATGGAGCTGTTTCGCGAGCCTCCCGCTCCTGCTGCACGGAGATGCCGTCAGCTACGCCTCGGTCGTCATGCTCTCCATGGCGACTATCCTGTGCCTTGCCACAGCTGTGATCGTCTTCTTCAGGGAGAAAAACCACCTTTTCCTGATGATTGCCATCCTGCAGGTCGTCGTGCTTCTGGTCGCGGCCAGCGGTGTGATGACGCAGTCGCATTGAAGATCTTCCGGGACGCGTCATGTTGTACCCCTTGAGCTGAGTACTGCAGCAACTTTCTTGAATTATTGAGCTCCCCGGGTGCAGTGAGACCCTCACGTGTCAAACCGTTTCAACAGGCGGCAGGACTGATGCATGGTTCCGTGATTGCCGGAAATGCCTGGAACCATGCTTGCCGAAATACAGGGGTTTTCGATGGAACCTGAAAACAGTTCTCCGTTTTTTTTCAGATGCCGGGTCAAGGCTTCAAGGCCCAGGGATGCGGCTGACGGCAATGAGGGCAGGACAGGCCTGCAGGCCGGCCGGGTCGAGGGTGTCCGGAAAGAGAATTGTGACGAAAGTTCCGTCAGAACGCAAGCGGCAACGGGCGGGGAGGGGAGGCGTGAATAGGAGTCGCGGGCTTGAGAGCGGTGACGATTCGCCGTGCAGGCGCCGAAGCCACGGCCTTCCCGGCAGATCCCGGGAAGGCAGACGGCTCCGGCTGTGTGGTCAGATGCCGAGCGAGTGCAACAGCAGCGGGAGGGCGCAGACGCCGATGGCCACGTTCAGCGCGCCGCAGATCTTCGTGATGACCGTGTTGTGCTTGTACCAGGTTACGGGCAGCAGGATGGTCAGTGCGTTGATCAGGAGCAGGACGGTGCCCAGTGGCCATATCTTGCCGAGCATGATGGCCTTGTAGCTGAAGAGTGCGGTCATGAAGCAGATGCCGAGAAAGAAATGAGCGTAGACCTTCTTGTCGCCGGGATTGTAGAAGTGCATTGCCACCACGACCCAGAAGAGCCCGTAGGTTGCGAAGATGGTGCCGATGTAGACACGGGCTTCGGGAGGCATGCCCACATCGAACAGATACAGGCAGGCGGCCGTGAAGAGCTGCGCGACGCCGCCGAACCACAGGGCGACATGCGCGAGGCTCCTGCCGAGTTTGGCATGGTCGGTCTCCTTGTTCAGCCCGAACCCGAGCTGCTCCACTCCGAATACCCATACGGTCATCATAAGGCCGAAAACCCCGATTGCTTCCGGATTGACTACATTCATCGGAAGTACTCCTTTCTCATTGTGTTGTTAAAGTTGAAGAACACGGTTCCCGGACGATTCAGGTGCCGGGGCATGAGAAAAATCCGTAAACCGGACTCCAATTTACCGTTAATAATGTTCATTTCTGTCAGTTTTCATCCTGCCGGGTACTGCGGAGGCCTTGCCGCCGAGACCTTTCCCCGGGCGGAAGGCAATTATCCGGCCGCCGTTGCAGTTGTTGTATGAAATCCGATCGATTTTCATACCTTTTCAGCAGCAGGGTATTTCAGGACACGAACGATGACGACGACCAATGAGTGCAGAAGCCGAAGAACCTTCCGACGACACGCAAGCCATAGCTGACGACGGGCAGCCCCGGGGCATGAAAGCAAAGCTCCACTCGGCCTTCCCGGCATTCGGGAGCAGGAACTTCCGGCTCTATTTCATCGGTCAGATCGTCTCGATGATCGGTACCTGGCTCCAGATGGTCGCACAAGGGTGGCTGGTGCTCGAAATGACCGGATCGGCCTTCTGGGTGGGCGTCACCGCTGCCACCTCGACCGTTCCTACCCTTTTCCTGTCGCTCATCGGCGGCGTGATCGTGGACCGCTATCCCCGCAAGGTCATCCTCCTCTGGACCCAGTCCCTCTCCATGGCTCTGGCCCTCATCCTCGGGACGTTCACCCTTACCCATGCCATCTCCCTCCCGGTCATCCTCGTGCTGGCCTTCCTTCTCGGCTGCGTCGGCGCGGTCGCGACACCGGCCATTCAGGCCTTCCTGAGCGAAATGGTCGACCGAAGCCAGCTCCATTCGGCCGTGGCGCTCAACTCGGCCATCTTCAATGCATCGAGGGTCATCGGGCCGGCCATCGCCGGGCTCATGATCAGCTGGATCGGCACCGGCGGGGCATTCATGGCCAACGGCCTGAGTTATGTCGCCGTTATCATCGCCCTGCTTGCCATTTCGACCGCTGCGGCTCCGCCTAAACCCGCCGACGAACCGGCGCTGCGTTCGATCCGCGCCGGCATCGCCTATACCTGGCGTCATCCGCTCATCCGGACCATCGTGCTCTTCGTCGCGGCAGTCTCGATCTTCGGCTGGTCCTTCATGGCCATGCTGCCGGTGGTGGCCAAGCAGACCTTCGGGCTTGGCGCGTCGGGCATGGGCACGCTCTATTCGGCGTTCGGCATGGGTTCGCTGACCGCGACCTTCTTCGTGTCGATGTCGAGCGACCGGATAAAAAGCAGCACCCTGGTCATCGGCGGAATCCTCATCTTTTCGCTGTCGCTGATCGCATTCACCTTTTCGGGCAACGTGTCGCTGGCCCTGTTTTTCCTCTACGTGTCGGGTTTCGGGATGCTTTCGGCCTTCGCCACCATGACGGCCACCGTGCAGCGCCTTGTCGAGGATCGCTACCGCGGCCGAGTCATGAGCATTTACCTGATGGTGCTGATGGGGTTGATGCCGGTCGGCAACCTCCAGATGGGCATCCTTGCGGAGCATCTGGGCACTGCGGTCGCCATCCGTATCGCCGCCTCCGTCACGCTGGTCGCGACCATGTTCCTCATCGGTTCACGAAAGAGGATATCGGAGGACTGGGACACCTACCGCGCTGCTGAGGGGGGGTAACGGGAACCCTTTCGCCTGCCGGTTCGTTGACCCTGTAAACGACAGGTACCATGAAAAGAGCGGCCCTTCTCCTCCTGATGCTTTCGGCGGCAGCATCCGCCTGCGGGGCCGGCACGCATCAACCGACCGCAAGAACCCCTTCAGCCATGCAAGACGCGAGCCATCCGGCAAACCCCTACTATTCGAGGAGCGACACGACGAAGCTCGAGCTTCCCGACAAGGTCTGGAAATCGGTGCTTTCCCGGGATCTCTACCAGGTGGCGCGCCACGGTGCGACCGACACGGCCTTTACCGGCAAGTACTGGGACTACGAGGGGATCGGCACCTATTTCTGCGCGGCCTGCGGCAACCGCCTCTTCAGGTCCGATGCGAAATTCGCCAGCACCTGCGGATGGCCGAGTTTTTTTGAGACGGTGCGTCCGGCCAGCGTCGTCTACAGGAAGGATACATCGTTCGGGATGGTCAGGAATGAGGTGCTCTGCGGCCGTTGCGGCGCCCATCTCGGCCACCTTTTCGACGACGGTCCGCCTCCCACGGGCAAGAGATACTGCATGAACTCGACCTCGCTCGAGTTCGAACCCGACCGCCAGGAAACGAAAAAGCCGCAGTGATCCTGCGGCTTCTCTTATTCCCTGCCTGCGATCGGCAGGCCCGGCTCAATGGGCCGATGAGATGTCTGGTTTCTCGGATTTGTCGATCCTGATGAACAGGAGCAGCGGGAGGCAGCACAGGAAAAGGGTGGCGATCAGCATGAACGCATCCATGTAGGCCAGGTGGTAACTCTGGGAGGTGACGATGCCTTCGAGAGCCTTCCAGGTGGAGTTCTGCGCCTCTACCGGCGAGAGGGTCTTCGTGCCCAGGAGCTGTTTCATTCCCTCGATCCGTATTGCGGCTGCAGGGTCATAGGGCGAGAGGTGGCTCAGGATTTCGGTGCGGTGCACGGCAACCCGTTTGGCTACATAAGTGTTGGTGATCGCGATCCCGAAGGAGCCGCCGAGCTGCCGCACCATGTTGTTCAGGCCCGTTGCCTGGCCGATGTCCTTGCCGTGCAGCCCGGTGACGGCGAGCATGGTGACCGGGATGAAGATGAATCCGAGGGCCAGGCCGCGCAGCAGCAGGACCCAGAAAAAGTTCTCTGAGCCGGACTGAAGGGTCTGCTGGCCAAGCTGCCAGCAGAAGAACATGAACGCGCTCATCCCGATGGCCATGAGCAGCTTGGGGGATACGCCCCGCTGCATGGCGATGCCCAGCGGTATCGAGATGATCCCGGTGAGCAATGCGCTGGGAAAGAGCACCTCGCCCGTCAGCAGGGCGGTAAATCCGAGCAACCTCTGCACGAATACAGGAAAGACGAAGAGCGAACCGTACAACCCGTAGCCGACGACGAAGGTCAGCACGGCCGCAATGGCCAGATTCTTGCTTCGCCCGAGTACGCTCAGGTCAACGGCCGGATGGTCGGAACGCAGCTCCTGCAAGACGAAAAGCACCAGCGAGACGACGGCGACGAGCGTGAAGAAGGTGATATAGGGCGTCTGGAACCAGTCTTTGGACTCGCCACGTTCAAGGATGAACTGCAGCGATCCGATGCCCACGGAGAGAAGGGCGATACCGGCCCAGTCGATCTTCTGGATGGCCTGCCTCACCTTCGGCTCCTTGACGAAAGTGAGCGCCGCCCACGCAGCCATCAGACCGACAGGGATATTGACGAAGAAGCACCACTCCCATGAGAAGTAATCGACAAGGTAGCCTCCGAGCAGGGGCCCGAAGGTCGGGCCGAGCACCAGGCCCATCGAAAAGATGCCTGTGGCCGTGCCGCGCTCTTCGGGCCTGAAGGTTTCGTAGAGTATGGCCTGGGAGGTCGGCAGGAGCGCTCCGCCTCCGAGACCCTGGAAGAACCGGAAGATCACCAGCATCCAGATGTTCGTCGACAGGCCGCAGAAGAGCGAGGCCAGGGTGAACAGCAGGATCGAGCCGACGAAGTAGTTCCGGCGGCCCAGCAGGTTGCCGAGGAAGCCCGAGAGCGGAATGACGATCACGTTGGCGATGGCATAGCTGGTCACCACCCAGGAGACATCCTCGATGCTTGCGCCGAGGTTTCCGCTGATATGGTTCAGAGCCACGTTGACGATCGTGGTGTCGATCAGTTCAAGCATGGCCGCGATGATGACCGTCACCGTGATGATCACCTTCTTGATTCCGGTTTCGTAGGTGTGGGCCGGAAGCTGGTGGTTCGGGTCGGTGATGGTTCCTTTTACTTCTGTCACTGATGCAGCCATGTTGCTATTTGACTTTGACTTCGGCGATGACATTCATGCCGGCGGCAAGAGGCTCGGCGGGGCGTTTGTCGAACACGATCTTGACCGGCACACGCTGGGTCACCTTCACGAAATTGCCGCTGGCATTGTCGGGAGGCAGGAGGGTGAAGTGAGCCCCCGTACCTGCGGAGATCGATTCGACATGGCCTTTGAACTCCTTGCCGGGGAAGGCGTCCACATGGATCGTGACCGGCTGGCCGGGGCGCATGTGCTCGAGCTGCGTCTCCTTGAAATTCGCCACGAGCCAGAGGTCGCCGCTGCCGACGATCGCGATGAGCTGCTGGCCTGGCGTGACGTACTGGCCCGGTTCCACGTTCTTTTTCGAAACCCGGCCGGCTGACGGCGCCGTGACGGTCGTCCAGGAGAGCTGGAGTTCGGCGTTCTTCAGTTCGGCTTCGCGAAGCTTGACCTGGGCGAGGGCGGCTTCGTACTGGTCGCCGGCAGCGGCATGCTGGGCCGAGGAGGCCGTCGCACCCGCGGTCACGGCGTCCAGTTCGGCCTGTGAAATGACGTCCTGGCGCTGCAGGTTGCGGCTCCGGCGAAGGTCAGCGTCGAGCTTCGTTTGTGTGGCTCCTGCGGCGCTGATCTGCGCCCTGGCGGCCGAAACGGCCGCTCTCGCATTGGTGAGGGCAGCCTCCGCAATGTTGCGGCGGATCTCGAAGTCGGCCGGATCGAGCTTGAAGAGCGTATCGCCTTTCGCGACGGTCTGGTTGTCCTTCGCCGATACCTCGATCACTTTGCCTGCCACTCGCGGTATGACCGGGAAGACATCGCCTTCGATCTGAGCGTTATCGGTTTCGACATAGCTGAACGAGTGGAACAGCTTCACTCCTCCCCAGACGAGGCCCACGGCCAGCAGGACGCCGAATATGGCAATACGGATACGGGCCCCCGGAGTGCCGGCCGCTTTAGGGCCCTTCTTTGCTTCGTTGCTCTGGTGCTGCGGTTCTGACATGGATGATCAATCGTTGTTGGTTTTATAAAACTGCACTGTTCTGCCGGGTGACACCGGCGACGGCATCGGCCCGCTCCGGGGATTTGAGCACGAGCACCTGGCAGGATGCCTGGCGCATGACTGTTTCGGTCGTGCTTCCCACCAGCAGCCGGGGGATGTTGTTCGCCCCGTGTGAGCCGAGTACGATCAGGTCGATATGGTGGCTCTTCGCATACCTGATGATGACTTCGGCCGGCGATCCGTACTCGACGGCGAAACGGATGTTGCAATCGTAAGCAGAAAGCATGTCCGAAAACCGTGAAAAGTGATGCAGCTGCTCTTTCAGGAGCATCCCGTGATCGCCGGATGCCGGATGGCCGACGTGGAGGACGACCAGATTCGCATGTTGCGCGTATCGTTCGGCGGCATGGATCAGCGCCTTCTCCGAGGACGGCGAGAAGTCAACCGGGCAGAGTATGGTCTTCAGCGAAGTCGTTGTCGTCTTGGTCATGGTAACGGTATCCGTTAATGGATGATGAGGTCGCCGGAGGCGCGCCTGACATCATACGAGTTGAGAACATATTCGTATCGGGCCTGCAGGTGCGAAAGCTCCGCCTGGGCCAGTGAAGATTCGGCATCGAGCAGGTCCAGCGTCGTTCCGAGCCCGTTCTGGTGCCGGGCCCTGGCGTGCTGGGCGGCAAGGTCTGCCTGGGATACCTGGAGTGCCGTCGTCTCTATTTTTTCGCGGCTCGTGCGCAGCGAGTTGACCGACTGCTTCACCTCGGCCCTGGCCTGCTCCTCGGTATCGATGCGCGCCTGTTCTGCAGCATGCATCATTGCGGTGGCTTCACTGGTCGAGGCGCTCGTCCTGAAGCCGGTGAAGATCGGGACCTGCAACTGCACGCCGGCCGCCAGGTTGGTGCGCATTTCGTTGATGTCGGGCTGATAGCCGTTGGCAGTGCCCCATGATGCCGCACCCACGATTTTGGGCATGCCCTCTTTGGCGGCAAGCGACTTTCTGAACGTCGCCGCACGCGCATTTTCACGGGACAGCACGATTTCGGGGCGCTGATCGAGGGCGGCTACCGTCATTTTCTCCGTGTCCGCATCTTCGGCGGCGACATCGAACGACCCCTTCAGGGAGAGCGGTGCGTCACCGGTCAGTCCGCAGAGCCGGCGGAGCGTGATCTCCTGGTTCTGGAGCTGGTTCTGCAGGTCGATTTTGCGGTTGCCCGCAGAGGCAAGCCTTACCTGGGTCGTCAGCATGTCGAAACGCGTCGCGGCCCCTTCATGGTAGCGCTTCTGCATATGGTCGAGGTTCTGGCCGAGGGCGGCGATCTCCTTATCCTGGACCTTGACGGCCTCCTGCAGGAAGAGCACCGAATAGAAGGTCCTTACGGTGGCGAGGGAGAGGTCACGGACGGTCAGGTCCCTCCTGATTCCCGCCGAGTATTTCCCGGAGCGGGCGATATCCACCTGTCGTCCCGTCCTTCCGAAATCGAAAAGCAGCATTTCGGCCGTGAACTTCGCATCGTAATTGTTGTTGGGCATGAACTTCATCATGGTCCCGCCGAAATTGAGCTCGGACACCGGGTCGATATAGGTGTAGCCGGCCTTTGCCGACACCTGCGGGAAATAGCCGCTGCGGCTTTCGGTAACCTTCGCTTCCGCTGCCCTGACCTCCTCGGCTGCCTGCAGCGCCCTCGGGTTATGATCCCTGGTGAGGCGCAGAGCCTCGTCGAGGGTTATCTGCATCGCCGGGTTTGCGCCGGCATCCGCCGCAAGGCATGGGCGGGTTACGGCCATGACGGCTGCCAGGATGACCAGTGCTGCGTTTCTGTTGCTTCTCTTCATGATCCTTGAGTGGTTGATGTCGATGCCATATAAACGGCAATAATTATGCCATAGTTCTGTTTTTCTCTACATCCCAGGAAAAGCCCGGCAGCAAAGGGTTTTGTGCTGTCTGGCCGGAAAATTGTTTTTGGGAAATTCTGATAAATCAGGAATATTCCGATAAAGGTATTCCGAAAAAAACAGAATTCGCCCATGAAAACGGGATCTTTGTCAGAGTCGCGCCAGCTCATGCAATACATCGGCGATGCCATCGGCACCCTGCGCGATCCCCAGGAGCTGTTCCGTACGGTCACGGACAAACTCAGGCTGATGTTTTCGTTCGATTCCGCCGTGATCGTGACCATCGACAAGGACCGCAGACACGTCAGCGTCTTCTTCGAGATGATCCGTTTCGAACTGCCGGATCGGGTCCGAAGCCAGCGGCGGCTTGAAATCGGCAGTTGGCTGGAGCAGCACCTCGAGGATCGCGCCGTCAAGACGATCAGCCTCGAGCGCGACCTGCCCGAGCCGGAAGACCCCGCCGGCCCCATGATCAGGACGCTCCACGACCTCGGCATGCGCCAGCTCGTGCTCTCCCCCCTGCGTTCGGGCGGCCAGGTGATCGGTTTCCTCAATTTCGTATCAAAGCTCGAGCAGGATTGGACCGAGAGCGACAAGGAGCTGCTCGCCGGCGTGTCGTCGTCGATCGCGATCGCCGTCAGCAACGCCATTGCCTACGAGGAGCTGCGTCAGCGGGAAGCCGAGACGGCCATGCAGCTTGCGGTCAGTAACGCGCTGCTGACCATCAAGGACCGGAGCCGGATGATGCTGGCCGTCTGTGAACAGATCAGCAAGCTGGTTGCGTGCGTCTACCTTGGCATACGGGTGGTGGGCGAGGACGGCAAGTACCGGATATTCGACAACTTCATGCGTGAGCCAGGCAAGGGATTCATGCCGTTTTCCCCGCTCGACCTCCTCGACGTCGGCGGTGACGAGGAGATCGAGCGCGAAAGCATGGAACTTCTCTCCAGGCCGGGGGTCTATTCCGGCAGCAGCTACGATGGCCTCTGCAGCGAGTTTCGTCTCGTGGCGCTCGTCAGGGACAAGTTCCACATCTGTTCGACCATTATCGCGGAGCTCTGGGATCTTCCCGGAAGCCGCGCGGGGCTGGTCATCTCCGGGACGGAAAGCGAGTTCGGCGAGGCCGAGCAGGCCACCGTCAGGCTCATCATGCCGCAGCTTGCCCTCGCACTGCAGAACTTCCTGGCCTTCGAGGAGATCGACCGGCTGCGGCGAAAGCTCGAAGGAGAGCGGACCTACCTGGTGGAGGAGATCCGCGCGGCGCACAATTTCGAGGAGATCATCGGCAGCAGCGCGCCGCTCGCCGCAGTGCTGCGCCGCGTCAGCCAGGTGGCCCCCACCGACGCGACCGTGCTGATCCAGGGGGAGACCGGTACCGGCAAGGAGCTGATCGCCAGGGCGATCCATAACCTGTCGCCGAGGAAAGAGCGCGTTCTGGTGAGGGTCAACTGCGCTGCCCTGCCGTCGGCGCTCATCGAGTCCGAGCTGTTCGGCCATGAGAAGGGGAGCTTCACCGGGGCGACCGACCGGCGCATCGGCAAGTTCGAGCTGGCCGACGGAGGGACCATCTTCCTCGACGAAGTGGGCGAGCTTCCACTGGAGCTGCAGGCCAAGATGCTCAGGGTGCTGCAGGAGCGGGAGCTCGAGAGGATCGGCGGCCGGCAGGTCATCCCGGTCGACGTCCGCGTGATCGCGGCAACAAACCGCAACCTCGAGCAGGAGGTCGCGGCCGGGCGGTTCCGTGAAGACCTGTTCTTCCGGCTGAACGCATTCCCCCTCTCCCTGCCTCCGCTCAGGGAGCGTCACGACGACATTCCCGTGCTGGCGATCCACTTCGCCGAAAAATTCGCTCGCGAGTTCGGCAAACCATTTCGTTCGATCCGCGAAAAGGACATGGCGGAACTGGCGGCGCGTTCGTGGAAGGGGAACATCCGTGAGCTCTCGCACTGCGTCGAACAGGCGGTCATCCTCTCCGAAGGTTCGCACCTCGATTTTTCCGCCGTGCTTCCTTCCCGAGCTCCCGGGTCGGAGCTGGAGGAGCGCGCCGGACAGGTCACCCTGAAAGAGTTCGAGGAGGAGTTGAGGTCACGGGAGCGCAGGCTCATCCTCGATACGCTCGAACGTTCCGGAGGGCGCGTCAGCGGCGAGGGGGGTGCGGCAGAGCGGCTCGAAGTCAATGCCAAGACACTCTACTCGCGCATCGACAAGCTGGGCATCAGGAAGCGGTACGGCGCCTGAATGCCGGTTTACCGTTTCCTGCATCCGGGCGCATTTCGTACATTGAAGATGTCGGATTGACGCAGTGCGAAGGTCCGGCCGCTATCCCCTCCCCTTGTGTTTCTCCCGTTGTCCTGACGTAACCATTAACCGTGAAGCACCATGAGAAACAGACCACGTCTCTTCGCAGCGCTCCTGCTGCCACTCCTCCTTCTGTCCGCCTGCAAGGGAGGTGAAAGTCCGAAGGCTCCCGCCGGAAGCGCCGTCGAAACGCCGAAGCAGGTCGTTGCAGGGCCGTTCGAAGGCATCATGTACATGACGACCACGATTCCCGGCTCCGGGAGCAGCGAGATGAAGCTCTTCATCAGCAGCAAGGGGGTTCGGACCGAGATGTCCACCGTCGTTCCGGGACAGAAAGACAAGGTCGCCATGACCGTCATCTCGCCTGCCGACACCCCGCAGAAGGTCTACATGGTCAATGAGGCCGCCGGGACCTGCATGGAGTTCGACATGAGCAAAGCCAAAGCGAAAGAGGTCGATGCCGATCCGTTCAAGGACGCGAAGATCGAGAATCTCGGCAATGAGACGGTCAACGGCTACAACTGTACGCATGTCCGTATCACCATGACTGGACAGGAACAGACGATGGAGTTCTGGGTCACCAGGGACATGCTTGACTATTTCACCTATGTCCGCATGCAGGGTGCCAGGGACCGTTCCATGCCCAAACTTGCCGAACGGCTCAAGGCTGCCGGCCTGGACGGTTTCCCGGTCCGGATCTTGCTCAAGCCTTCGGGGGTCGTCACCGAGCTGACGAAGGTCGAACGGACCTCGCTTGACGACAAGCTCTTCGCGGTACCGGCCAACTGCACGAAAATGGAGATTCCGACGATGCCTCCCGGTGGTCCCAAGGGGATGAGCAAGGAGAAGCTGAAGGAGATGCAGGAGTTCGCGCGCAAGATGCAGCAGCAGAAGCAGTAGGGTCATCAAACGAAGAAGCCCCCGGTGACTCCGGGGGCTTGTGGTTATTAGATTTGGCTTTCCAGCAACATTAATTGATTCTCTGGTATTTCGATATGCCCATTACGAAGTGCGATGTTATGAAAGGAGTTTTTTTCAACATCTTCATTCCCCCATTGATCCCATCCATCTCGCTTGAATCTTGCGAAAAGTTCAAGGTACGGGCCAGGTGAGCATCTTTCGATCAGATCATACAATTCATCTGGTTTTCGTGAATGTTCTCTCTTCTGGGTGGGAAGTAGATTTACTTGGGTTCTGCCTGGTTGAAGTGTTCGCATGCTACCTCTGACACCAAACAAAATCAACTCGGTTACGTTCCTGAAGTAGAATCCCACTCCCCTTCCGTCCGAGCCACCATCCTTACGTATTTTATGCCACACCAAATTGGTCTTGTAAGTAAAACCCCAAGACTCCATAACCTGTAAACCTTCTTTAAGCAAGGCGTTAGGAACCCATAAATAAAGATGAGACCTCGCTGCGGCAAGTTTAGGTACTGGCAACTCAAGAATTTCTTTAAGCTCCATTGTTGGATATCGCAACAGCCGTTTGTGTTCAGGCGCCATCTTGCCTGTCCTGTTTTGAAACTGCCAGGGTGGGTCTGCAAGAATTGTGGAATAGCGGCTAGTTGCTTTCGTCAGCAAGTCTTCAGCAGGTGTCGGTTCTGTAACGTTAACAATTCTCATCATAAAGGGTATCTTTGATTCCAAAAACCAGAACGGGACATCCACCGCCACCGCCACCTTCAATTTTGGGCAGAAGTTTGCTCAAGTGTGTTGTTGATGCGCCGAAAGAACTTCCACGACCGAGTTTGTCAAAAATAACCTGAAGAGAGTCGCATCTAGTTACTATTATTCCTACCGAAATCACTCTGAGTTCAAATAGCAGCCTAAAATTGTTCAAATCACGATCAAAGAATGGATCTTTATTGTTCCATTCAATTTCAAGGGCAACTCGATTTTTATAGCAATCCACAGCATGAGTAGGGCTTTCGATAGGATTGCCGTCAACGACAAAAGCTGTGTCAAACTCTTTTTCACGCCACCCTTTTTTGTAAAGCGAAGAATCAATCCACTCTGATACTTTTGATTTACGGCCGCCAGGTGTAGTTAAGAAATTTTTACAAAGACGGAACCTGCTTAATACTTCAAGAATGTCAGACAATTCATCAGGAAAGTCACTAGCAAGAATTGCAGATGCATGCCTCCACTCATGAATTTCATAGCTGTTGAGGATTGTCTCCGGAAATGCGCTGATTGCCATAATTCTGGGGGTTATCGACAAAACAGTTCAGGTAGTAAATCTGCTATACAGCTAATTTACAAATCTAGATGAAAGGGCTTTAAAATTTATAAGATTGATTATAAGCTTTAGAAAATCTGGCAAGATTTTCATTCACCCGCAGACCTTGCGGATGGCGTTGGCGACGATGGGGATGCCGCGCTCGATCTCTTCCGGGTTGTTGTTGCAGTAGGAGAGCCTGATGGAGTTGTTTCTTGTTCCATCCGGGTCGAAGGTGCTGCCGGTGACGAAGACCGCCCCGCCCTCGATGGCGTGCTTGAGGATGACCGTGGCGTCGGCGCCTTCGGGCAGGGTAAGCCAGATGTAGAACCCGCCCTTCGGCTCGTTCCACTTCACGTAGTCCGGGAGGTGTTTCCTGAGGGCTTCCGTCATGCAGGCGGCGCGGCGCTTGTACTCCTGGCGCACCGAGGCGATGTAGGAGTCGATCTTTCCGCTCCGGATGAAGGCGTCGGCGATGACCTGGGAGAAGCTCGGCGAGCAGGCGTCAGCGGACTGCTTGATGAGCTCGCACTTCTCCCAGATCGATTCAGGGGCGAGCAGCCAGCCGAGGCGCAGGCCGGGGCCGAGGATCTTGGAGAACGATCCCGTGTAGCAGATATCTATTCCTTCGGGGTCGATGGACTTGATCGGCTGAAGCCGGTCGCGATCCTCCTCGCTGAACCAGAGGTCTCCGTAGGCGTCGTCCTCGATGAGCGGGATGTCGCTGCCCTGCAGCGTTTCGATGAGCTGCCGCTTGCGAAGTGAGCTGTAGAGCAGGCCGGCAGGGTTGTGGAAGTAGGGCGTGATGTAGAGGAACTTCGCCGGGTCGGGCCGTCGGACCTCCTCAACCAGCCGGGCGATGTCGATGCCCTCTTCGTCGACCGGCAGGGCGACGATCTCCGCGCCGCAGGAGCGGAAGGCGGCGATGGCACCGATGAAGCAGGGGTATTCGGTCAGCACCCGGTCGCCGGGGTCCACGAAGGCCCTGCCGAGGATGTTGAGCGCCTGCTGCGATCCGGTGGTGATCAGGAGACGGTTGCTTTTCACCGGCAGTCCCTTGCGTTCGAGGAACCCGCCGAGCGATTCGAGCAGCGACGGCAGGCCCGGGGTGGGCCCGTACTGGAAGGCGGCCTGCTTGGCTTTCAGGTCGAGGCTTTTGAACAGCGCTTCGACCTCATCCACCGGGAACAGCTCGTTGCCCGGCATGCCTCCCGCGAAGGAGATGATGTCAGGCCTCGATGCGAGGCTCATGAGCTCCCGGATGGCCGAGGAGCGCAGGGCGGAAACGGAGGTCGAAAATCGGGGCATCTAGAACAACAGGTTTTCAGGATTTCATGTTCGATT
This sequence comes from uncultured Chlorobiales bacterium, assembly GCA_903929135.1. Taxonomy (GTDB): domain Bacteria; phylum Bacteroidota; class Chlorobiia; order Chlorobiales; family Chlorobiaceae; genus Chlorobaculum. The sequence goes on along the minus strand of CAIYTH010000025.1, from coordinate 33,241 downwards.
GTGGAGGGAACTCGTTTGACCGTCGTGAGCAGCATCAGGGCAAGGCCGCCGGAGCGGAGAAACCGGAATGTACATGCAGTACATGAGGATTTCGAGCACCGGACAACGAAGCCCTGAGGATGCGGAACAGGTCAAACGAGTTCCCTTAAAGCTGGTAGACATCGCCCGCCTTGAGCAACTCCAGCTTGTGCAGCTGCAGCACTTCGATGGCCTTCAGGGGCATGTCGGTGCGGATGACGACGGTCGCCTGGTCAGCCGCTGCGGCGAAGGCGTACATGTACTCGATCGAGATCCCGTTGTCCGAAAGGATCTGCAGCGCCCGGTGCAGTCCGCCCGGCTTGTGGGGCACGGTCATGCAGATGACGTCGGTGATCTTGACCGCAAACCCGTTCTCCTTGAGCACCTTTTCGGCCAGTTCAGGCTTTCCGGCGATCATGCGCAGGATGCCGAAATCCGCCGTGTCGGCGATGCTGAAGGCGGAGATGTTGATGTCGTTCTCTGCAAGGATGCCGGTCAGCTCGGTAAGTCGCCCGGCCCTGTTTTCGAGAAACACCGAGAGTTGCTTGATGATCATGGTGGCTCCTTCCGGTTATTTGAGTTTGCGTTTGTCGACGACGCGCTGCGCCTTGCCCATGCTGCGTTCGATCGTGCCGGGTTCGACCAGCCTGACCGTGGCGTGCAGACCGAGGATGCTCGTCAGGTTCGAACCGATGCGTTTGCGGAGCGCTTCGAGCTCCTTGACTTCGTCGGAGAAGAACTGGTCTTCGACCTCGACCTGGATCTCCAGGGTGTCGAGGTTATTGTCGCGGTCGACCACGAGCAGATAGTGCGGCCGGGTTTCGCTCATTTCGAGCAGCACCGATTCGACCTGTGAAGGGAAGACGTTGACGCCGCGGATGATGAGCATGTCGTCCGAACGGCCGACGCACTTCTCCATGCGCGCCAGCGTCCGGCCGCATTCGCACGTGCCGACGTGCAGGCGGGTCAGGTCCCGTGTGCGGTATCGGATGAGCGGCATCGCCTCCTTGGTGACCGTGGTGAAGACCAGCTCTCCGAGCTCGCCGTAGGGCAGCACCTCGCCGCTTTCAGGGTTGATGATCTCGGGGATGAAGTGGTCTTCGAAGATGTGCATGCCCTTCTGGCAGGAGCACTCCATGGAGACGCCGGGTCCGATCACCTCCGAGAGTCCGTAGATGTCGTAGGCCTTGATGCCGAGGGATTTTTCGATCTGGGCGCGCATCTCCTCGGTCCACGGTTCTGCACCGAAGATGCCGGCCCTGAGCTTGAGCTTCGAACGGTCGACCTTCTCTTCGTCGAGCGCCTCGCCGAGGTAGGCTGCGTAGGAGGGGGTGCAGGCGATGGCTGTCGATCCGAAGTCCTCCAGGAGCTGGAGCTGCTTTTTGGTGTTGCCGCCGGAGATCGGGATGACCGATGCCCCTACCTTTTCAGCGCCGTAATGGAGACCGAGCCCTCCGGTGAAGAGGCCGTATCCGTAGGCGACCTGGACGATGTCGCTTTTCGTGATGCCGGCCATGGTGAGCGAGCGGGCGACCACTTCGGCCCACATCATGATGTCGTTATGGGTGTAGCCGACCACGGTCGACTTTCCGGTGGTGCCGCTCGATGCGTGGAGACGCACCACATCCTGCTGCGGGACGGCGAACAGCCCGAAGGGGTAGTTGTCGCGCAGGTCCTGCTTGGTGGTGAAGGGCAGCAGCTTAAGGTCTTCGACGGTGCGGATGTCGCCCGGCTCGATGCCCATCTCCTGCAGTTTGTTGCGGTAGAACGGCACATTGAAATAGACCCGTTCCACCATCGCCTTCAACCGTTCGCCCTGCAGCGAAGCCAGCTGGCCGCGTTCCATGCACTCGTGATGCTCGTTCCAGATCATGGGTGAATGCGTTAAATGTTAGAGAGCTGCAGTCCCTTGCGGAACGCCCTGATGTTGATGTCGACCACCTCCTGGCCCTTCGCCCCGAACAGGGCCCCGATCGCTTCTTCGAGCCGTCCTTGTTCGATACCGGTGAACGGCGCGCCTGCACCGAGCATGACCATGTTCGACGCCCGTGCGCTTCCGGCTTCCCTGGCAAGCTCCGCCGCATGCACGAGCACCGGCCTCTCCGTCTTTCCGAGTTCCGACATGATCTCCTCCATCGTCGGGTAGCCGGGCATGTTCACGAACGGGTCGAGCGAGGTCACTACCCTGCCTCCCGGTGCCAGCCAGGGCAGGTAGCGCAGCGCTTCGAGCGGCTCGACCGACAGGATCAGGTCGGCATTGCCGAGCGCGATCAGGTCGGCGAAGATTTCACGGTCCGAGATCCTGAGGTGCGACTGCACCGCCCCTCCGCGCTGGCTCATGCCGTGCACTTCCGCCTGGCGGATGTTCAGCCCCTCCTTCAGGGCGGCCTGGTCGACGACTGCCGCGATGCTGAGGATTCCCTGTCCGCCGACTCCGGCGAGGATGATGTTTTTCTGCATATCCGGTTACTGCCCTGTCGCCGCTGCGCGGCGTTTTTTCTTTGCTGCCGATTCGACGCACTCGCGCTGTGCGATCACGACCGATACCCCGTCGTAGTCGAACTCCTCGCGCAGCACCGCGACGTTTTCCGCCAGGTGCGTCTTGAGCGGCACGATGATCCTGATGTGCTCCGCCTCGACGCCGATACCGCGGCAGAGGTCCACGAGCTTCGAGCCGGATGCCGAAGAGTGCTGGCCGCCGGTCATGGCGGTGGTGGCGTTGTCGCCGATGATGACCGTCAACGGCGAGTGGTCGTTCACCGCGTCGAGCAGGCCGGTCATGCCCGAATGGGCGAAGGTCGAGTCCCCGATGACCGAGACTGCCGGCCTGAGGCCGGCGTCTGCCGCGCCCTTCGCCATCGTGATCGATGCGCCCATGTCGACGCAGGTGTGGATCGCGTTGTGGGGAGGCAAAGCCCCGAGGGTGTAGCAGCCGATGTCGGAGAAGACGTGGTGGTCTGCGTGCTCCCGGATGACGAGGTTGATCGCTTCGAACATGTCCCGGTGGCCGCACCCCTTGCAGAGTTCCGGCGGCCGGTTGACGACGATGCCCGGAACGGCGGCCGTCCCGGTCAGCTTCACGCCGAGCGCTGCGGCGACCAGGTCGGTCGTGAGCTCGCCCGCGCGAGGCAGGGCGCCATCCATCCTGCCCCTGATCTTCGCCGAGCCGAAATAGCCCCTGAACAGCTCCTCGTAGACCGGGTAGCCCTCCTCGACGACCAGCACGGTCGAACAGGCATCGAACAGCTCGTTCACCTGCCTCCTCGGCAGCGGGTACTGGCCGATCTTCAGCACACGGCAGTCGATTCCGTGGTCCCGGCGGGCTTCCATCACATAGTTGCAGCCGATGCCGAAGGCGATGACGCCGACAGCTCCTCCGCCCTCCACCGTCTCGTTCAGGAACGACGACTCCGACAGCTCCTCGAGCATCGGCTGGAGGTCGAGCAGGTGGCGGTACTGCACCCTGGCGTTGTGCGGCATGAGCACGAAGCGCTCTGGGGCGTACTCGGCTTTGAGCGGGTTCTGGCCGAGCGGGGTTCGCCGGTCGATGCCTGATCGCGAGTGCGACAGCCGCGTGGTCATCCTGACGACGACCGGCAGGCGGACCGCCTCGGAGAGGTCGAAGGCGTGGAACATCGCATCGTACAGCTCCTGTTGCGAGGCAGGCTCGAGCACCGGCACCATGGCGAAACGTCCGTAGACGCGGCTGTCCTGTTCGTTCTGGGAGGAGTGCATGGACGGGTCGTCGGCAACGGCGAGCACCAGCCCCCCGTTCACACCGGTGATGGCGGAATTGATGAAGGGGTCGGCGGCGACGTTCAGCCCGACGTGCTTCATGCACACAAGGCTTCGTTTTCCGGCATACGACATGCCGAGCGCGGCTTCGTAGGCTGTCTTTTCATTGGTCGACCAGGAGGAGCGTACCCCGCTTTCGCGGGAGTGCTTCGAACGCTGGATGTATTCGGTGATTTCGGTTGATGGGGTGCCGGGGTAGGCGTAAACGCCCGATATTCCGGCGTCGAGGGCGCCCTGCGCGACGGCCTCCGCCCCGAGGAGTAGTTGTCGGTTCATTCGCGGTTCTTACTGATTGGCAACGCCCCGGTGATGCTCCGGAGGGCCTGATTATGGTTAAAGATCATAAAATTTTCCTTCTCGCGGGAGTTAAAAAAAAATCCGATTCCGTTTACCGGCAGCAGTCGGGCACGGTATGCGTTTCGAGAAAAATATGGCAGAGCCTTGCTTTATTATGAGCTTATGCTTAAAATTAGGATATTGTCGTTGCTTTCGGACTCTCCAGCCCCTTTCGGTCCCCGTAAGCTCATGTCTTCTCGTTGTCACTCGGCAGCACTTATTTCCACCATCGGCAACACGTCGGGAACATCTTCCGGCGCTAAGAGTTGCAGCTGCCCAGGCGCATTTATCAACAATTGTAAACTTTGAGGCTTATGTCAAAGGTCGTCGTTTTGGGAGCGGGTGTCGCAGGGCATACCTGTGCCTCGTTTCTCAAGAAGAAACTCGGGAAGCAGCATGAGGTCGTCGTCGTCAGCCCGAACAGCTACTACCAGTGGATCCCGTCGAACATCTGGGTCGGCGTCGGCCAGATGAGCATCGATCAGGTCCGCTTCAAGCTGCAGAAGGTCTATGACCGCTGGGGCATCATCTTCAAGCAGGCAAAGGCTGTTTCCATCCATCCCGAAGGCGACGCCTCGACCGGCAAGGGGTATGTCACCATAGAATACACCGACGAAACGAAAGCCGGCCAGAGCGAGATCGTCGACTACGATTACCTGGTCAACGCCACCGGTCCGAAGCTGAACTTCGAGGCGACCGAAGGGCTCGGGCCGGACAACAACTCCCTTTCCGTCTGCACCTACAGCCACGCGGCGCATGCCTGGGAGCGACTGCAGGAGAGCATCAAAAAGATGCAGGCCGGCCAGAAGCAGCGCTTCCTCATCGGCACCGGCCACGCCATGGCCACCTGCCAGGGCGCGGCCTTCGAGTACATCCTGAACGTGGCATACGAGATCTCCAGGCGCGGCCTCAGCAAGATGGCAGAGATCACCTGGATCTCGAACGAATACGAACTCGGCGACTTCGGTATGGCCGGCGCATTCATCAAGCGCGGCGGCTACATCACCCCGACCAAGGTCTTCACCGAATCGCTGCTGGCCGAGTACGGCATCAAATGGATCCGGCGAGCCGGTGTCTACAAGGTCGAGCCGGGAGTCGTCCATTACGAGACACTCGACGGCGAGATGAAGACGCAGGAGTTCGATTTCTCCATGCTGATTCCCTCGTTCTCCGGCGTAGGCATGACCGCATTCGACAAAAGCGGCGCCGACATCACCGAGCAGATGTTCCTGCCGAACAAGTTCATGAAAGTCGATGCGAACTACACCGCGAAGCCCTTCGATGAGTGGGCCTCCGGCGACTGGCCCACGATCTACCAGACTCCGAAATACGACAACATCTACGCTGCAGGTATCGCTTTCGCACCGCCCCACCCGATCTCCAAGCCCCAGGCCAGCCCCAACGGCCGGCAGATCTTCCCGACCCCGCCACGCACCGGCATGCCGTCCGGCGTTATCGGCAAGATCGTCGCCCTCAACATCGCCGAGCAGATCAAGGGCGGCCACAAGGAGCACCACCACAAGGCCTCGATGGCACGTATGGGCGCCGCCTGCATCGTCTCGGGCGGCTTCGGCTCATTCGACGGACTCGGCGCCTCGATGACCATCTTCCCGATCGTGCCCGACTGGGAGAAGTACCCTGACTGGGGCCGCGACATGACCTATTCGGTCGGCGAAGCCGGTCTTGCCGGCCACTGGCTGAAATTCATCCTGCACTACCTCTTCTTCCACAAGGCGAAGGGGTATCCGTTCTGGTATCTGATTCCTGAATAAGGGAGTGTCGAATAGGAAAAAACCGGTAATTTGATTTCAACCTAAAACTCATGAGCCATGGGTAACTACAAGATCAAGGCATATTACGACGAGGCCTATCCTCCTGTGCCGGACAAGTCTACGCTGTTCTGGCGCAAGTTCGTGCCGTGGCAGCTCATCAGGTTCGTCATCCTGAACATCAAGATGATACGAATTGTCGCCGGCGGACACTCCTGATTGCCTCGCAGTGCCCCGGATCTGTTGCGCGGTCCGATAGCCTCGTCAGACGGTACTCGAAATCCTCATTGCCCCCGGGTTTCAACCCGGGGCCATTGAAGACCCATCCAACAATTCCTGGCCGGTCTTGAACCTCCCATACCAAGGAGTTCCGACATGTCGGGACGACGGACACTTAACCATCCTACTTTCAATTGCCCCGGGCTTCAGCCCGGGGTAAGAGAATGCCGCCCTCCATCACCTTTCTCCCAAACCGATACAGATTGAAAAATCAGCTTCGAATCATTACGTTATTTTATACAGGGGGGCTCTATAACTGCGATACAGCCCCCTATGGCGAGCTCTTCTGCCGAATGGTGTTCCCCACCTACGCAAACCAGGCAGGAGAAAAGAAGCAAACGTCCGACAACAGCCTCTATCTGATCAGGCAAAGCGGGAGCTTCAGGCTGAACCCATAACGTTGCCCCGCCGGATATCCCTTATCGCTGAAATCGTAAACAAGGAAGGGGAACTCGTGATTCAGAATCGGAGAACCATCCGAAACCTGGCGATCTTCGCATTCGCTGTGCTCTCGGCGGGCTGGATCGGATCGGGACTGGATATCCTGACGGGGGGCTCGCACGCACAGGGGATCGGCCAGCTGCTCTGGATTGTCACGCCCCTGATGACGATGGTGCTCCTGCGAACTTTTGCCGGCGACGGCTGGGAGGATTTCGGGTTCCGTCCTGGACTGAAGAGGGGTGCCGTATGGTACGCTTTCTCTCTGCTGGTTTTTCCTGCCTGTGCTGTCGTTGTACTGGGTACCGGCTTTCTGGCCGGAGTCACCAGGTTTCCCGGTATTTCACCCGCAAGGGTCGGCGAGTATCTACAGCTGGTTCTGCTCGGCATTCTCCCCTCCTGCATCAAGAACATCTTCGAGGAGTTCGCATGGCGAGGTTATCTCGCACCAAGAGTCTCGTCGCTGGGCTTGCCGGATCTCGCTGGTCACATTCTGGTTGGCCTGATCTGGGCAGGCTGGCATATGCCCTATTACCTCTTTTTCTTCGACCACGCCTTGTTTGCAGCGTACACCACACAGGGCTTCATCACCTTTTTCCCCATGTTTTTTTTCGGCGTTGTCGCACTCTCAATGATCTATGGCGAAATCCGGCTCCTGACCAGATCGGTATGGCCGGCGCTCCTTATGCATACGGTCAGCAATGCATTTGCCACGCCGCTTTTTCTTAATGGTTTTATCAGGATATCCCCGGGCGCGGATATTTTCGTCTCTCCGGGTCCGGAGTCGATCATAAGTATCGTTGTCTACAGTGCCATAGGGCTGGGATTATACCGGTTCAGAAAGCGCAAGCCGGCGCCCTTGTTTTGTAACGAAATCGAACCGGCACGGCGATGATGAACGGGGTCTGTCACAGCGACCTTCGTTCAGGCAGCTCCGGGTGAATATAGGATAGAAGCCGATTGAAATATCATATCCTAATCGTTACGTTACTTGATACAGGGGCCGCATATAACCGCGATGCAGCCTTGCAAGTGACGATAGCCTCTGCTGACCGGTTTTCCCCATACACGCTAACCAGACAGGAGAAGAGATGCAAGCGTCCGACAACTGCCTCAACCTGATCAAGCAGAGCGAGAGCTTCAGGTCGAAACCCTACCTTTGCCCCGCCGGCATGCCCACGATCGGCTACGGCTCCACCCGCTACGTCGACGGAACTCCGGTCAAGCTGACCGATCCGCCGATCACCGAAGAGCAGGCCGACGACATCATGCGCGCGACCCTCGGCTCCTATGAGGACGCCGTCAACCGCTACGTCGTCGTGCCGATCAACCAGAACCAGTTCGACGCCCTCGTCGATTTCGCCTACAACGCAGGTACGCAAAACCTCAAGACCAGCACCCTGCTCAGGAAGCTCAACCAGGGCCAATACGACCAGGCCGCCGACGAGTTCGGAAAATGGGTCTACGGCGGAGGCAAGAAACTTGGTGGCCTCATTACGCGTCGGGGTCGCGAACGAGATCTTTTCGTGAAGTCGGTGTAATCGGTGAAATCAGGAGATGATCATCGGGAGATTCAACATGCAGGCTTCCCAACGAGAAAAATAAGCCCAACATCCATGAGTCATGCGAGCATTGAGGGGTGCCAGCCGGGTGCCAGCCTCCTTATCCATCACAACGTCAGCTGCCTGCTTCGATATGTCGGTATCGCAGGTCTTTCCTTTGCGCTGGGCGCGGGCATGGGATCTCCCGGATCGGCGAATGCGGAGGGAAGTGCGAAGGCAGAGTTCGGCACGTGGGGTGTCGAAACGCAATATCTGACGGAGTCCATCGCGCCGGGGGATGATTTCTACCGCTATGTCAACAAGGGTTGGCTGGACAAGGCGAAGATTCCTGCCGGGTTTCCACTGGACGGCGCTTTCGTCGAACTGATGCTTCGGACGGAAAAGCAGGTGCAGGGGCTGATCGACGACGTGACGTCGCACCCGTCGGAACCGGGCTCGCCTGCCCAGCAGATTTCGGACATGCGCGCGAGCTACATGGATATGGAGCGGCGCAACGCGCTCGGCTGCAGCATGCTGAAGCCGGAGCTGGACGCCATACTGAAGGTGAGGGATCGTCGTGAGGTTGCGCGCCGCATGGCCGGGATCGGGTACACCTCGCTGGTCGGTTGCGACGTGGAGCTGGATCCGGGCAACCCGGAACGCTATATCCTGACGCTCGCCCAGTCCGGCCTCGGATTGCCGGGACGCGATTACTACCTGAAAAGGGAGAAGCATTATGTCGAACTGCGAGCGGCTTATGTGAAGTACATCGAAGGGGCGCTGCAGCGTGCCGGCGTGAAGGAGGCCGGTAAAAAGGCTGCGGAGATCCTCGCCTTCGAGAAGGCGGTCGCGTTGAGGCAATGGACGCCGGAGCAGTCGCGGGATGCCGTGAAGAACCACCATCCCATGACCGTGAAGGCCCTGGCGGCCTATGCGCCGGGGTTCGACTGGGATGCGTTCCTGGGCGAAGCGGGTTTCGGTGACGTCGAACGGGTGGACGTCAATACCGACTCCGCCGTGAGGCAGCTGGCGAAGCTGTTCGCGACGACCCCGGTCGAGACCCTTCGGGCATGGCTGGCGTTCCACTACCTGAACAACCACGCAACGCTGCTGTCGGACGAGTGGGTCGATGCCCATTTCGAGCTGTTCAATCGCCGCGTTTCCGGGGTCAGGGAGCAGCGGGCGCTGGAGGTGCGGGCCGTGGAGTTCCTGAACGCGATCGTCGGGGAGCAGCTCGGCAAGCTTTACGTTGAGCGCTATTTCCCGCCAGAATCAAAAGCCGGGATCGACAAACTGGTGAAGTTTCTGATCGTGGCTTTCCGTGAGCGCCTGGCAAACGTCGAGTGGATGGACGATGCCACCCGCAAGGAGGCCATCGTCAAGCTCGAGGCTATCACCACCAAGATCGGCTACCCGACAAAATGGCATGACTACAGCTTGATGAAGGTAACGCGGGAGGAGCTCGTCGGCAACGTCCATCGCTATCACGAGTGGGTCCGGAAGGATTCGCGCACCAGGCTCGGCGAGCCGGTCCGGAAGTGGGAGTGGTACAAGTATCCGCAGGTGGTCAACGCCTACTATTCGCCGACCGGTGCGGAGATCGTTTTCCCGGCGGCCATCCTGCAGCCTCCGTTCTTCGATCCCAAAGCCGATCCTGCGGTCAATTTCGGCGCCATCGGCATGGTGATCGGCCATGAGCTCGGCCACGGTTTCGACGACCAGGGCAGCAGGTATGACGCTACCGGCGCATTGAGGAACTGGTGGGGAGAAGAGTCACGCCGCAACTTCGAGGTACGGACCGCGAAGCTTGTGGCGCAGTACAACCAGTACGAGCCGATTCCCGGCCTGCACATGAACGGCCAGCTTACCCTGGGCGAAAACATCGGCGACCTTGGCGGGCTGACCATAGCCTGGAGCGCCTACCGGAAGTTCGTGGAGTCCGAGTACCATGGCAAGGCTCCGGTGATCGACGGCTTTACCGGCGACCAGCGTTTCTTCATCGGCTATGCCCAGCTCTGGCGCACGCTCGCGGCCGACGATTTCCTCAGAAAGATCACTATGACCGATCCGCACAGCCCTGGAGAGTTCAGGGTCAACGGCGTCGTGCGCAATTTCGGGCCCTGGTACGAGGCCTTCGGCGTCACGCCGAACCGGAAGCTCTACCTCGCTCCGGAAGAGCGGGTCGCCATCTGGTAAGCATTCATGCAGGAAATGGGGGATGGTGATAACTGCAAAAACCCGGACATGCCGGGTTTTTGCAGCTTGTTCAAGCAGCAGTCACACACACATCGACAATCAATCTTCAAGCTTCAGGGAAACCTTGGCGATCTTTCCATCCTCGACCTTCACCGTGGTGCTTCCCTGCGATTTGAGCTTTTCGCTCCAGAAAGCGAGCTGGTAGGTGCCGGCAGGAACGTTCGGGATCGTGAACGAGCCTGTCCTGTTTGACACCGATGCGTATTGGTTGTCGGTGACCACGATCCAGGCCGACATCTCGGGGTGCATCTTGCTGAGCACATTGACCGCGCCGGGTTTGTTGAAGGTGATTTTCCCCTGTGTGCCCGGCTTGGTGGACTCCAGGTTGAATTTGTTGTCTTCGCTTACCGAAAACACATCGGAATCGATTTTGTCGTGGTTGGTGAACATGACATTGGAGCCGACCGGTATGGCCATGACTTTCGGAATGAACGTCAGATGATGCTGCTCCAGGACTTCAGTCTTGTGATGGACCGGCCCGACCTCACCTTTCAGGTAGACGACGACGTCGCCCTTGTTTCTCTGCAGGTCAGAAATGACTGATCCGCTGATGGTCCCGAGGCAATAGGCTTCCGACGTCATGAACCCGAAACCGGCCAGCAGTAATGCAGCCCTGATGAACATACTCGTCTTTTTAAACATAGCCACTCTCCTTTTTTTACGTGGGTTACGGGGGTGTGCCCCGTGGTTATTCGTTATTGACCTGCCAGAGATCATCAAGAGGCATACGTATGATCATGCAGGATAGACAGCGAGGACGGAAGGGGTCGACTGAAAAACAGTGATTACGGCAAGGGTTGAAATCCTGTCGATAATTCCGATCTACATGAATAAAATATCGGTCGAACCTTAAGCCTGCCTTAAGCGCACCTCAAAATCCGCTTAAATTTTAAGTTTATTCCTGCGGCAGGGCATCACGGTTGTTCCGGCAAACGGTGATTCGCGAAGAGGGGGGCGAGGCAATGCTTTTTCGGGGCATTACCGGCGTGAAAGGTCGAGCTGGTATCTGTCGGCAGGTGTCAGGCGGGAGTCATTTCAGGAGCATTTTGTCCAGCCACTCGAACGTCGCCACGACGGCCTTGCGGGAAGCGGCAACGGTGGATTTCCGATCGGGGCCGCTCCAGCTGTGGTCGGCACGGTCGATCAGCAGGAGGTCGGCTTTGACACCGGCTGCCTTGAGGCGGTTGTAGTATGCGATGGATTGGTCCGGGGAGACGGTGGCGTCGGCGGTGCCGTGGATGAGCAGCGCTGGCGGGTCGTCCCTGTCGATCCAGGTGGTGGGGCTTCCCTTTTCCAGCACACCGGGCGGGCAGCCTTCCGTGGTGCAGCCGAAGAAGTTGAGCGGGCCGGACGCCTCGGCGGCGGCTTCGGGAGTCATGGTCGTGGCGGAGGGCGCTGGTGACGACATGGCCTGCCTGAACATGGCCGCCATGTCGTAGGGGCCGTACCACCCGACGAAAGCCTGGATGCGGTCGGACTGGTCGGCATTGCTCCTGTCGGCGGTTTCGAATGCCGGGTCGTCGCCCGTAACGGCAGCCATGGCGGCGAGATGTGCGCCGGCTGATGCACCCCACAGCGCAACGCGGTTGCGGTCGATGCTGAATTTCCCCGAGTTGGCGCGCAGAAAGCGGATGGCGGCCTTGACGTCCTGGATGGCGGCGGGGAATTTCGCTTCGCTGCTCAGCCGGTAATCGACCGAAGCGACGGCGAAGCCTTTGCCGGCGAGCGTGGCGAGGAGCCCGGGGAAGTCGCTGAAGTGGCCGGTCACGCGTTTCGATCCGCTGGTCCAGCTTCCTCCGTGCACGTAGACGACCAGCGGGTGCGGGCCCTTGCCGGCCGGCAGGTAGAGGTCGAGCAGCATCGGCCGGTAGCCGGGAATCGACCCGTAGGTGACGTCGGTGAGGATGGTGACGTTGCCGAGGCTGAGGCTGGGTCGCGGCAGCCGGTCGTCGGCGACGATCTGTCCGGATACCTTGATGGGCGTTGGCCTGAGCGCCATGCAAGGCGTCGATGCCGATGCGAGCAGGGTCGAGAGGAGAAGGGTTTTGGCGATGCGATGCATGTGGCGTACTCGCCGTATTTGGTTCTTACAGGTACTCGACAACCTCTTCGAGGGGTTTCCGGGTCTTGGGTACGGGAACGTAGCCATCGGCGGTGAAGCCGAGCGGCGTGATGGCGAAGATCTCCTCGTCGGGGGAGAGTTCCAGAATCCTGCCCAGGAGGGCGGCGTCGAAGGCCGAGATCCAGCAGGTGCCGAGGCCTTCGGCATGGGCTGCGAGGATGAGGTGGTCCATGACGATGGCCAGGTCGGTTTCGAGCGAGTTCCATCCGTCGGAAGCGCGAACCCAGGCGGAGTTGCGGTCGCCCTTGACGACCAGGATGTGCGGGGCCTGCCGGAGCCAGTCGCGCTGGTAGCAGTCGTAGACCCTGCTGCGCATCTCATCCGAGCTGATGACGAGGAACTTCCACGGCTGGAGGTTCTTGGCGGAGGGTGCGAGCCGGCCGGAGTCGAGGATTCGGGTCATCACGTCCGATGGAACAGGCCTTGAAGGGTCAAATGCGCGGACGCTGTTCCGCGAGGCGATGAGGTCGTGCAGGTTCATGGTCAGTTTCCTCCTTGTGCGAGATGGTTCAGTATTTCGAGATCGCCGCCCTTTCCGATGGCGATGATGGTGCCGTTCTTCTGGATGATTTCGGCAGGACGCGGAGTCGTGTGCAGTTCACCGCCGGGAAGCTTGTACCCGACGACGTTGATCCGGTGGTTGTTGTAGAGGTCGACCTCCTGGAACGACTTGCCGACGAGCGTCGAAGTATCGCTGATGAGGAACTGGGCGATCCTGAGGTTGAGGTTGCTCGCGTCGCTGAGTTCGTCGAGGTACTCTTCGAGTTCGGGTTCGATCAGCAGGTTGGCCATGCGTTTGCCGGCGGAGCGGTAGAGCAGCACGACCTTTTCGGCGCCGGCTCGCAGAAGCTTGCTTTCGGACTCTTCACAGTCGGCCTTGGCGACGATGTGCAGGTCCGGTTTCAGGTTCCTGGCGGTCAGGACGATGAAGACGTTTTCAGCATCGTTGCCGGCGGCGGCGATCAGCCCCTTGGCGCGGTCGAGGCCGGCGTCGACGAGCACGCTTTCGTCGGCGGCATTGCCCTTGATGGCGAGGTCGCCGTTGTCACGGGCGCGGAGCACCGGTTCGATGGTGTTGTCGACGACGACGAAGGGGATTCCTTTCGCCTTGAGTTCCTCGGCAACGTTGCCGCCGAGACGGCCGTAGCCGCAGACGATGAAATGGTCTTTCAGCTTGCGCAGCATGCGTTCGTTGCGTTGTTGTTCCCAGTGTTCGCGCCATTCGCCCGAGAGGAGGAAGACCGCGACATTGGTCAGGGTGAAGAAAAACAGGCCGGTGCCGCCGATGATCAGCGTGATGGTGAATATCTTTCCGGCGTCGCTCAGCGGGTGGACCTCGCTGAACCCGACCGTTGCCACCGTGATGACCGTCATGTAGACGGCGTTGAGCAGCGACATTCGCTCGATGTACATGTAGCCGATCGTGCCGGAAAGGATCAGCAGCGCCACGCTGACGATGGAGATCGAAAAGCGGCGAAGTGCGGAAAACTGTTGGTTGTCCTTTATCAATGGGCAGTGATCGTGAAGGTTTTCGGGGCGGCGTTCACATCTGGCGGACGGTGCCGAAGTCGTTCGAGATGCTCTGGAACATCTTGTTGGTCGCGGTCTGCATGATAAGCGACATGCCGGCGTTGGTCATGACCCGGATGATCTGCTCGGGGATGATGCGGAACGCCGGGTACAGTATGAACTTCACGTCGATCTTCAGGTCGAAATCGACCCTGGTCTTCTCTCCGGCCAGCGGAAGGAAGAGCATGTCGGCAGTTGCTTTGCCTTCAAAAAGGTACTTCTCGGGGTTTTCCAGCGAGTCGGGAAGCGGGAAGTGGCGCCACGTGACTTTCTTGCCGACCGTGTATTCGCTGATCATCTCCTCGGTCAGCTCTTCGACGTCGATGCCTTCGATATCCACGGGAATCTCTAGCAGCAGCTCGTTTTCCTGCTTCACGTTGAAGATCACGTCGAACGGGTTGTTCTGCGGGTCCGTCACCCTGAATAGCCACCGGTAGGTGTCGTCGGGGCCGAGCGGTTCGACGCTGTGGCAGAAGGGGTTGAACCCGAGGATTTTCTTCTGGTCGGAAAGGTAGTTGACCGTCCGGTCGAAATCACCGTGAAATATCCATTGTCCGTGGCTCTTGCCTGTGGCTTCCATTTCCATGATAACGTGCTCTCCCGATCGTCGGGCGGCATCGGCCGCCTTCATCTGTGATGTCAGATTCTCTGAATGTCTGGTGACAAGGTGAGCAAAATATACTCATTCCTCAGCTTGCCTCACGTAATGGTTTTCAGGTCGAGACGCTGCAGAACGTTTGCAATTCCTGCTGAAAACCCGTTTCGATGCGTCTTCGATGATTGCTGTTCAGGGGGAAATATACGCATTTCGGGGGTTCAAGCCGCCGGTCGATCATCGACGGTGCAGTGATGGCGGGTCTTGAAAAGATCGGTTTCATGTGACTTCATCACTGATGTGTGAGCCATTTGCTGCCGTACCTTATTTCCCGATCGTGATCGCCACCCTCGAGTTCTGCCCGTTCTTGACGGTAACGACCGTTTCCTCCAGCGCTTTCAGCTTTTCGCTCCAGACCACCACCTCATACCTGCCGGGGGGCACGTTCCTGATGGAGAACCTGCCGTCCGCCCCGGTTACTGCGTAGTGGTTGCTGTTGATGACGACGATGTACCCGGACATTTCAGCGTGAATGGTGCAGAGCAGGTTCACCACTCCGGGTTTGTCGAATACCTCTTTCTGGTATATTCCGGGTTTGCTGGTGTTGATATCCAGCGCCTTGGTCGAATCTGCCGAATAGATGTCGTGGTTCACTTTGTCGCGGTTGATGAACGAAACCGTCGATCCCACCGGTACGGCGATGACATGAGGGATAAACTGCAGGTTTTTTTGTTCGACGACCGCCTCTTTCGGGCTGATCCTGCCCGGGACACCTTTCAGATAGACGACGGCGCCTTTCGTATATTTGTCCATGCTTCCTTCAATCGTCCCGGTAACTCTTCCGGCGCCAAAGGCGCTCGGAGAGGCGAAGCTCAAGCAGGCCGCGACCATCGCGGGTCTCAATGATATTTTCATTGGGTGTTACCGATAAGTGATTGGGAGGGTACAGTATAGAAGGTAATAACAGAGAATTGCAATTGCCAAGGCAAACCGGCAGGATTCGTGATTTCCGGACAGATCCTGGCGGAAAATGCCCTTCCGCTCCTGTTCGGCATAAACAACAGATAACCCCGGCTCATCACCGGGGTTATCTGTTGTCATCGTTTCTGTTTGATTATCTCATCGCTTGCAGTTGGCATACCATTGGGGTCATGTTCATCTTCGCTCAGAATGTCCTCACCGGCCTGGCATATTCGTGATCCAGTTTGTAGGCGAGATTACGTTTGCCGGTAACGAAGCTCAGGTCCCAGACGTCATTCAGGTCGCTTTCGGTGCCTGACCAATAGTAGTGGTGTTCCTTGAATCCGCCGATTTCGAACCTGTTGCTGTAAAGTCTCGGCAGTTCATCCTTCTTCGGCAGGCGCCAGTCGCTGAATCCGCCTGCCCGATATTCCCTGCAGGCCTTCATCGCATTTTTCCAGGTATCATTGTAACTCAGATCCCCTTTTGCAGCGATCAGGCCGTGGGTCTGCCCTGCAACATAACCATGATCGCCTTGCTTGAAGATGTAGGCCACCTTTCCGCCGCCGAAGTTGTCGCCGATATCAAGTCTGGATTGGCTTGTGGCATTTGCTGCGGGCAGTGAAACCGGAGCGAGCACCGAACAGAACAGTACGATTTTTGCAAGGCCTTTGCCTGCTTTCGAAAGAATAGGATTCATGATGGTTTTCATAGATGCCTCCATGTTAAGCGTTGTTCATTTGACAGGCACAGGAACGCAGGTCAGGCGAACGGGCACCGGAGAACATATCCGATGCCGTTCCGTGGTACTGAAGCAGGCGCATCCCGATTACCTGTACCGAATCAGTCAGTCATGCGACAAATGCTCAACCAACTTCTTACATAGTAGCCTTCGTTTCTTAAGCGGGTATTAACGGTTGGTAAAATTCCACTTAAAAAAAATGAAGGGGTCAGTCATGAACAAAGAACCTGTCTCGGAAATATCCGTCCGAACTTTCACAAGCCATTATTATTTCTGTGATAAGCGCTGAGTCTTGGGCCTGATGGAGCCTTCCATCCGCTTTGCAATGCCCAGCATGACAACTCGAAACCCCCTCTTCCGAAGGGGTGCTTTGTGGTTTGATGCGGGTGGGTCAGGCGGTTTCGGCCTGGAGCCGTTCGGCCTGGTCGTGCAGGCGGAGGGCTTCGATGACGCCGTCGAGTTCGCCCTGCATGATCTGGGGAAGAGCGTGGCTCGTGAAGCCGATGCGGTGGTCCGTGACCCTCGACTGAGGGAAGTTGTAGGTCCTGATCTTGGCGCTCCGGTCGCCGGTGGTGACCATCGAGCGCCGCATGTCGGCGCGATGCTTCTGCTGTTCGGCGATCTGGATGTCGTAGAGCTTCGAGCGGAGCATCTTCATGGCCCGTTCGCGGTTCTGGAGCTGCGAACGCTCCTCCTGGCAGGCGACCACGATGCCGCTGGGCATGTGTGTGATCCTGACGGCCGTTTCTACCTTGTTGACGTTCTGGCCGCCTTTTCCGCCGCTGCGGAAGGTGTCGACACGCAGGTCGTCCTTACGGATCTCGACGTCGACCTCTTCGGCTTCGGGGAGGACGGCCACCGTGGCGGCGGAGGTGTGGATGCGGCCCTGGGTTTCCGTATCGGGTACCCGCTGGACGCGGTGCACGCCGCTTTCGAACTTCAGGATGCCGTACACGTCGTGGCCGGTGATCTCGAGCACGACCTCCTTGAGGCTGCCGGGCACGGAGCCTTCGCTGGCGTCCAGGAGCTGGCACGACCATCCCTGCCGTTCGGCGTAGCGCTGGTACATGCGCATGAGATCGGTCGCGAAGAGCGCGGCTTCATCGCCGCCGGTGCCTGCCCTGATCTCGAGGATGGCGTTGCGGGAATCGGCCTCCTCTTTGGGCAGCAGCAGCACCTTGAGCTCCTGTTCAAGCTTCGGCATCTGCTCCTGCAGCTCGTTGACCTCGGCCTGCGCCAGTTCCCGCATGTCGTGGTCATGCTCGTTCTTCATCATCTGATGGGCATCTGCGAGCTGCGTTTTGGCGCTCGCCCATGCGTCGTAGGCCTGGACGATCTCTTTCAGGCTGCTGTACTCCTTGTTGAGCTTTCTGAATCGCGACTGGTCGGAGACCACTTCCGGGTCTGAGAGCTGCTGCTCGAGGGTCTGGTATTTATCCTTGATGGACTGAAGCTTGTCGAACATGGTCGGTCGCGGCCCTTTGGCTCACTTGTTGAGGATGTCGTTGATCATGAAGAGGGCGAAGATGGACAGCAGGATGGCCATGCCGACCTGCTGGATGCGCATCTTGACCTCGAAAGGGATCTCCTTCCCCATGATCCCCTCGGCGGCATTGAGCATGAACTGCCCTCCGTCGAGCGCCGGGATAGGCAGGATGTTGATGACGGCGAGCGAAATCGAGAGCACGGCGACGAAATACATGAAGCTGACCGGACCCTGTTCGGCACTCTGGTTGGCCATGCGCGCGATCTTGATGGGGCCTCCGACCGACTTGCGGACATCCTCCTGGCCGGTGAAAAGCTTCGCGAAGCCCTGGACGGTCATGACGGTCGTTTTCCAGGTCTGGCCGAGCCCGCTGGTCACCGATTCTACAGGGCCGAGCTTCCTGCGTTCGGTCGGGACGGTCTGTTTCAGCGAAATGCCGATCTTGCCCGATTTGTTCGGGACCACGACCGACGTTACGGTCTGGCCGTTGTTTCGGACCATGTCGGGCGTGACGGTGCCGGAGACCGGCGAAGGGAGGTACATCCAGGTGACGGCAATCTTCCTGCCGGCGCTTTTCGAGATGACGCCGACCACTTCGGTCCAGTCGGAGACCGGCTTGCCGTCGACGGCGGTGATGAGCGCGCCCGGTTTTATGCCGGAGGCCGCAGCCGGATCGCCCTTGAGGACCTGGTCGACGAGCGGGGGCATGACCGGCCTGATGCCGATCGACTGGCTGTCGTTGATCCGGGTCAGGATGTTACCGGGTGCGTTGACCGTGATCAGCCTGCCGTTGCGTTCGATGGTGTATTGCAACCCTTGTGAGGTGAGGCGCTCGGGATCGATGGCCTCTTCCCAGAAGACGAGCTTGTGGCCGTTGACGGCAACCATGCGGTCGCCGGTCTCGACGCCCATGGAGGCGAAGACCGATTTTGGCTCGACGAAGGCCGGGGTTCCGATTGGGGTTCGCGATTCTCCGAATACGGCGGTGATGCCGATGAAGATGATCGCAGCGAGCACCATGTTCATGCCCACGCCTCCGGCGAGCACAACCAGGCGCTGCCATGCCGGTTTGGCCCTGAATTCCCAGGGCTGGGGCGGGGTGTTCACGTAGTCAGTGTCGAGGCTTTCGTCGACCATGCCGGCGATCTTCACGTATCCGCCGACCGGGAAGGCCCCGATGCCGTACTCTGTTTCGCCGATCTTTTTCTGCCAGAGCTTGATGCCGAAGAAGTCGAAACCGATGAAGAACCGGTCGACCCGCATACCGAAGATCCTGGCCGTGATGAAGTGGCCGAACTCGTGCGCCGTGACGAGAATGAAGATGGCGACGATGAAGTAGAATATGGTATTGATCAGATCCATGTTGTTTTCAGTAGTTCATTGATGTCTCCGGCTTGTGCCGGCTGTGTCAGGCGATGAGCTGTTCAGCCGTGCTTCGGGCCCACTGGTCCGCCTTGAGGTATTCGTCGAGCTCGACCGGGGCCCAGGCCTCATGCGCCTGCATGGTCCTGTCAACGAGCTCGGGTATGCCGGTGAAGCCGATCCGGCCGTCAAGGAATGCCGCAACGGCGATTTCGTTGGCTGCGTTCAGTACGGCGGGGTAGGTCTGGGCGGCTTTCAGGGCGTCGTAGGCGAGGCGCAGGCAGGGAAATCTCACCGGGTCGGGCTCCTGGAAGGTGAGGCTGCCCATCCTGGTCAGGTCGAGGCGGTCGATGCCGCTCGGACACCGTTCTGGCCAGGCCATGGCATAGGCGATCGGGGCGCGCATGTCAGGTACGCCGAGCTGTGCCATGACGCAGCCGTCGACATATTCGACCATGGAGTGGATGATGCTCTGGGGGTGGACCACCACGCCGATCTTTTCGGCGGGCATGTCGAACAGCCAGTGGGCCTCGATCACTTCGAGCCCCTTGTTCATCAGGGTGGACGAGTCGATGGTGATCTTCGCGCCCATGTTCCATTTGGGGTGCTTGAGCGCCTGGGCGGGAGTGACCTTGAGGATCTCTTCAGCCGGGGTGTTCAGGAACGGGCCCCCGGAGGCGGTGAGGATGACGCGGAGCACGTCCTCGTGGCGGTGTCCGGCGAGCGACTGGTAGATGGCCGAATGCTCGCTGTCGACCGGGAGTATCTCGATGCCGTGTTTGCGGGCTAGGTCCGAAACCAGTCGACCTGCGACCACCATGGTCTCCTTGTTGGCAAGGCCGATATGCTTGCCCGCCTTGATGGCCGTTACGGTAGGTACGAGGCCGGCGGCACCGACGATGGCCGAGATGACCAGTTCGGCCTCGTCGGTCGCGGCGACGGCGCAGGCGCCTTCGGTGCCGTGCAGGATCTCGGGGCAACCTTCGCCGACCATCGCCTTGAGATTGGCTGCGGAAGCTGCATCACGAACCGAGACCAGGCGGGGCCGGAACTCCCTGATCTGCTCTGCCAGGAGTGCGACGTTGTTTCCGGCGGCGAGGCCGGAGACAGAAAAGCGGTCGGGATGCTGCCTGACGACGTCGAGGGTGCTGACGCCTATCGAGCCGGTGCTTCCGAGGATAGCGATTGATTTCATGGTGGTTGGGACGAGGTTGCCGGTGCTTTGTCGGCCTGAATTTATGCTTTTTACGGAAGGCATACAAACAGGCTTCCGTAAGGCGCGGTGCAAAATGCCCCGTCCTCGTTTGTTATCTTTTGAAAATGTGTTATTATGATGGCCTTTCGATGGGTCTCTAGCTCAGCTGGTTAGAGCGACTGGTTTACACCCAGTAGGTCGGGGGTTCGAATCCCTCGGGACCCACACCTTTCCTTCCCTATCCTCTTATCCACGTTTCGATTTCGCCGGATCCGGCTTGTCAGCCTTGCCCTGTGTGGTTCAGGAGAGGATTCTGAATCCGATCTCCTGCCCGTCTGACAACCCGATATCCCGAACGGTCACCGATGTGACCCTGGATCTCGACGGGCCGATGCTCGCCTGGCGTACCAGATCGTCAACCAGTCCGGCCGGACCCTGCGCCTCAATCTCCACCGATCCGTCCGCCAGGTGGTTTCGTGTCCATCCCGAAAGCTTCCGGGCCGAGGCTTCACGCACGATGAACATGCGGAAGCCTACACCCTGGACCAACCCTCGAACCGTGACGCTGACCCTTTTTTCCATGGTGCGGTTTCAGTTCGACGAAATGTCCCTTGACTTGCGAAGGCGTTCGACGGCCTCCTCAAGCTGTCTGAGTTCATCGTCGGCCTCGCTGCCCTTCAGCGGCTGGTCGGTCGGGGTCGATGCATCGGCCACCGCCACCGGCGGCTCCTTGACCTCGGTGCCGTTGACGCAGTTGTGGGCGAGGTGCTCCGAGAACTTGTCCGCGGTACGCTTGCCGAGGATCTCTTCGATCTGGCAGTACTGCAGGATCTCCTTCGACAGCAGTTCGCGCGCGATCGTTTCGAGCTTGTCGCGGTGCTCCGTGAGCATGTCGAACACCCTCTTTCGGGCCACGTCGACGATCGCCTTGACCTCGCTGTCGATGAGGCGGGCGGTTTCGTCGCCGTACTTCCTGTCGATGCCGGGGCCGCCGTAGTAAGGGTTGTTGCTCTCGAGGAACGAGAGGTATCCAACCTTTTCGCTCATACCGTAGACCACCACCATGTTGTAGGCGATCTCGGTCACCCGCTCAAGGTCGTTCTGGGCGCCGGTCGAGATCTCGCCGAAGATGATCTCCTCGGCGATGCGTCCGCCGAGCAGGCCGCAGATCCTTGCCACAAGCTCGTTCCTGGTCATGAGGTAGCGGTCCTCGAGCGGTATGTTCAGCGTGTAGCCGAGCGCGCTGACGCCCCTCGGTACGATGGAGATCTTCTGCACGGGGTCGTTCTCCGGCATCATCCAGCTGACGATGGCGTGCCCGGCCTCATGGTAAGCCACGATCTGCTTTTCGCGCGGGTTGATCACCTTGTTCTTTTTCTCCAGACCGGCGATGACACGTTCGATGGCGTCCTCGAAGTCCTTCATCTCGATGCTCTGCTTGCCGCGTCTCGATGCGAGCAGGGCGGCCTCGTTGGCAGCGTTGGCGATCTCCGCTCCGGCGAAGCCGGGGGTCTGGGATGCCAGCGCCTTCAGGTTGACGTCGGACGAGAGCGAAAGGTTCTTGGTATGTACCGTGAAGATGTCGATGCGTCCCTTGAGGTCGGGCTTGTCCACCATGATCTGGCGGTCGAAGCGTCCCGGCCTGAGCAGCGCGGAGTCGAGCACGTCGGCCCGGTTGGTCGCTGCCATGAGGATCACGCCTTTGTCGGTGGCGAAACCGTCCATTTCCACCAGAAGCTGGTTCAGCGTGTTTTCACGCTCGTCATTAGCGCCCATCATGAAGCCCTTGCCGCGGCTGCGGCCGACGGCGTCGATCTCGTCGATGAAGATGATGCAGGGGGCTTTCTCCTTGGCCTGCTTGAACAGGTCGCGTACCCTTGCTGCGCCGACACCGACGAACATTTCGACGAAATCGGAACCGCTGATGCTGAAGAAGGGGACGTCGGCTTCACCTGCAACGGCCTTGGCAAGAAGGGTCTTGCCGGTGCCGGGAGGGCCGACGAGCAGCACGCCCTTCGGCAGTTTGCCGCCGAGCTTGGTGTACTTTTTCGGGTCTTTCAGGAAATCGACCACCTCCATGACCTCGGCTTTGGCCTCGTCGAGCCCTGCAACATCCTTGAAGGTGATGCGGGTGTGTTCGTCGAGGTTCTCGTAGAGGGTGGACTTGTTCTTGCTGATGTTCATGAACTGCGATCCGGGCCCGCCCATCCGGCGGAACAGGAAGAAGTAGAGGCCGATGAGCAGGGCGAACGGCAGGATCCACTGCAGCAGCTCCCCTATCCAGCTGTTGCCGGGGGTTGCCTGGTATTTGATGCCTTTCGACTCCAGCAGGCTGACCAGCCCTTCGTCACGCACCGGGTTGACGTACAGCTCCTTGTTCTGGGGGGCGGCGCCGGGCATGCGGATGCCGGGCGGAGCCTGCTCCTGGGGCTTCTGGACTGCCGTCGTGAGGGAGTCTTTTTTCAACTGCAGGTAGATGCGCTCGGGAGAAATGCGCACCGACTCGATCTTGTTTTCGGAGATGAGGCGTCTGAATTCGCTGTAGGCGATTTCCTGGGTCGATCCGGACCAGAAGAAAGCGAGCTGAAAGCCGATGATCAGCAGGATGACCGCAAGGTAGTAGACGAACGAAAAACGGGGGCGACGCTCCCCGTTTTCAGGTTCACTTTTATAAGGATTGTTCGGCTTGAATGGATTTTTTGGCATCGAAAACACTCATGATTGAAAAATTCACAGACATGGTCCATCGTTCCTGAGCATCATTACTCGAGGGGAAACCGTACGTGAATCAGTGATTACGGGGTAAAATAAAAGCAATTTAATCGGATTGATATACAAGATACGTAACCGCAAACGATAAATGTATTGTTCCTCCTAATAGTTTCAAACCGGCTGTGCTGTCTCGATGGAACGGCCCGGGTCATGCTTCTCTCGGTGATGAGGTCGGAATTGTCGGGTACGGTCACGGGCCATGTATTATATTGTAACGAATATCACGTGATCGGCAACCGGTCATGCAACGGTGGCCCTTCGAAGAATTATCTGCAGTTATCACCATGAGTTCAGCAAGGATCAAGACGAACGAACGGATCGCCTCCCTGAAATCGATGCTCTGCGTCGGGCTTGACAGCGACCCGTCCAGAATACCGGCGGTGTTCAGCTCCATGGACAGGCCGGTACTTGAGTTCAACCGTTCCGTCATAAGGGCCACCAGCGCCCACGCCGTAGCGTACAAAATCAATACCGCGTTTTACGAGTCCCGCGGCATCGCCGGCATGCGGGATCTGGGGGAGACGCTCGAAGCGCTGCCTCCGGAGTGCCTGAGCATAGCCGATGCAAAGCGTGCCGACATCGGCAATACCAGCATGCAGTATGCGAAGGCCTTTTTCGAGTCATGGCCGTTCGATTCGATCACCGTGGCACCTTACATGGGCTTCGATTCGCTCGAGCCCTTCTTCGAGTATGACGACAAACTTGTCTTTGTCTTGTGCCTGACCTCGAACCCGGGGTCTCAGGACTTCGAGGAGCAGGTGATGCAGGACGGACGTCCGCTCTATCGGGCCGTGCTCGACAGGGTGCGCGCCTGGCAGCGGAACGGCAATGCCGGGATCGTCGTCGGCGCGACCAAGCCCGGGTTGCTCGAAGAGCTTCGACGCGAAGCACCCGACCTCTTTTTCCTTATTCCCGGAGTCGGCGCCCAGGGCGGATCGCTGCACGATGCCGTAACCCAGGGGGCGGATGCCTCTCGCCGGAGCGCAGTGGTCAATGTCAGCAGGGCCCTCATTTTTCCGAAAGGGGAGTTCCGGACTGTCGAGGAGTTCGAAGCTGCCGTCAACAGGGAAGCAAAAAACCTTCATGGCGGAATGAGCGGAATATTGAAGGATTTTGTATAATTCGGATCGTTAAATACATGTATTTCAGTCGCGCCCCCATCTCTCCCCCATGCTCGGGGTCAGGCAGACAACGGTAATCCTTAACAAGGGAATGGGTCTATGTGTGGAATTGTCGGTTACATCGGTAGGCGTGAAGCGGCACCGCTGCTTTTGAACGGATTGAAGCGGCTCGAGTACAGGGGCTATGATTCGGCCGGAATAGCCGTACTGAACGGTCAGATGGAGATGTTCAAGAAAAAGGGCAGTGTCGGGAATCTCGAGGAGGAGTTGAACGTCTCCGGGTCCGTGATGCTCGGTGCGACAGCCGGCATCGCCCATACCCGCTGGGCCACCCACGGCGATCCGAGCGACCGGAATGCACATCCGCATATGAATGTTTCTGGCGATATCGCACTTATCCATAACGGTATCGTCGAGAACTACATGAGCCTGAAGCAGGAGCTGATCGACCAGGGCTATATATTTGCAAGCGACACCGATTCCGAGGTGCTCGTACACCTGATCGACCGCATCTGGAAGTCAGATCCCTCTCTCGACCTGGAAGCGGCAGTCCGACAGGCGCTCCGGCACGTCGAAGGAGCTTACGGTCTCTGCATCATCTCGTCGAGGGAGCCCGACAAGATCGTGGTGGCCCGCAAGGGCAGCCCGCTGGTGATCGGCATCGGTGACGGCGAGTACTTTATCGCATCTGACGCCGCGCCGATCGTCGAGCACACCAACAAGGTCGTTTATCTCTCCGACGGCGAGATGGCGATCGTGACCAGGGACAATTACACGGTCAAGACGATCGAAAACGTCGAACAGGAGAAGCGGATCACCGAACTCGACTTCAGCCTCGAGAAGATCGAGAAGGGCGGCTACGAGCATTTCATGCTCAAGGAGATCTTCGAGCAGCCCGAAGTGATGCGTGACGTGATGCGCGGAAGGGTCCGCCTTGAAGAAGGCAGGGTGCAGCTCGGCGGTATCGCGGATTACCTCGACCGGCTGAAACAGGCGAAGCGCATCGTTATCTGCGCCTGCGGCACCAGCTGGCATGCCGGGCTGATCGGCGAGTACCTGATCGAGGAGTTTGCACGCATACCGGTAGAGGTCGATTACGCCTCCGAGTTCAGGTATCGCAACCCCATCGTTTCTTCCGAAGATGTCGTGATCGTCATTTCACAGTCCGGCGAGACGGCCGATACGCTGGCCGCGCTGAGGCTCGCCAAGGAGAAGGGCGCCATGGTGCTGGGCATCTGTAACGTGGTCGGCTCGACCATCGCCAGGGAAACCCTCTGCGGCATGTATACCCATGCCGGTCCCGAAGTCGGGGTGGCCTCGACCAAGGCCTTCACGGCGCAGGTGATCGTCCTGTTCATGCTGGCCATGGCCCTGAGCAAGGGCCGGACCATTTCGCAGGACGAGATCGGACTCTACCTGCGCGAGCTCACCGAGGTGCCGGACAAGGTTGCGCAGATCCTCGATCAGAACGAGGCGATCAGGAAGATTGCCCTTGAGTTCAAGGATGCCCGCAACGCGCTGTACCTCGGCAGGGGATTCAACTTTCCCGTCGCGCTCGAAGGCGCTCTGAAGCTGAAGGAGATTTCATACATCCATGCGGAAGGGTATCCGGCCGCCGAAATGAAGCACGGCCCGATCGCCCTCATCGACGAGGACATGCCGGTGATTTTTATCGCCACGAGGGATAATACCCACACCAAGATCCTCAGCAACATCGAGGAGGTGCGCAGCCGCAAGGGTCGCGTGATCGCTATTGCGAGCGAAGGTGACCGGGAGGTCAGCCGTCTGGCAGAGCACGTCATCTTCATCCCCCAGGCATCAGGACCGGTAATGCCTTTGCTGACGGCCATTCCGCTGCAGCTGCTCGCCTACCATATCGCCACCCTTCGAGGCTGCAATGTCGACCGTCCACGCAACCTCGCCAAATCGGTGACGGTGGAATAATGGCGCGATGACTACATGAGCTTCGGCTTCGTTTCAACCTGCAGCAAGCGTGTTCCGGACACGCTTGCTGTCGTTTGAATGCGGGTGTTAGATAAGACAGGATGACTAGATCATAACTGATAGTAACAAGCCTCTCTCGAGGTACGCCGGCGCTTAATTGAGCACTGACTTTACTATCCGTAAAAAGTCTGAGACACCGAAAGGCTTTGAGATGAATTTTGTGTCTGCGTCGAGCCTTGCGTTACTTCCAAGTGCATCTGCGGTATAGCCGGACATGAAGATGAATTTCGTGCACGGATTCATTTTCATTATTTCATGGCTCATCTGGATGCCGTTCATTCCTGCCATCATGATGTCGGAGATCACAATGCCGATATCATTCTCATGCGCTTCGAAAATCCTTATAGCCTCTTCGGCATTTTCTGCTGACAGCACTTTGAGCCCCTGTTTTTGAAGAATGAGCGTGATGATCGATAAAATCTGAGGCTGATCTTCAACGACAAGAACCAACCCATTGCTTGTGATCTCAGGCAGCTCGACCGTTGTTGATTCCTGCTTCGTATCGGTTATCTGCGAGAGGGGAAACAGGATGCTGAACGTCGTGCCCTTATCGATTTCGCTCTGGCACGTGACGACTCCGCCGTTCTGATTGACGAGCCCATACACCGTTGATAAGCCCAATCCTGTCCCTTTGCCGATCTCCTTGGTGGTGAAAAAAGGCTCAAAAATATGTGGAAGTGCTTTCTGGGAGATGCCGCATCCACTGTCTGAAATCGATATTCTTAATAAATCAACAACAGGGGCATCGTTGTTGGCCGTCATCCAGTCGTAGTCGCTCGCATTTACAATATCGGTTTCAATGGTAATGATCCCCCTGTCTGAAATGGCGTCACGAGCGTTGACGCAAAGGTTCGTGATTATCTGCACGAAACATGACGGATCGAGGCTGACGAGATGCGGGTGGCTATTGAGATTCCATCGGAACTCGACGTTTTCCCTGATCAGATTGCCGAGTAATATCCGCATCTTCTTCAGTTCGTCATCGATCAGGACTGATTGGGGCGTCAGCTCTTTTTTTCTCGCAAACGCAAGCAACTGCTTTACCGTCTCCGCCGAGTGCATCGCGGAATGACTGATTGAGACGAGGTTTTCGTAAGCCGGATTGTTCTCGTCAATGATCTCCTGGGCTATTTCAATGTTTCCCAGAATAGCGGTAAGCGAGTTGTTGAAGTCATGGGCGATACCGCCCGCCAATTGTCCCAGCAGTTCCATTTTCTGTGATTGCTGGAGTTTTGTTTCAAGTATCTGCTGCTCTATCTCGAGCTCTTTAAGAGCCGTAATATCCTGCGTTGTCCCGAGTATATATCTTGCTGTTCCTTGCTCGTCAAACTTGAATACCCCGATTACATGAATCCAGCGAATGGTGCTGTCGGCTCCATAAATACGAGCTTCGAACTGGTAATCCTGATGGTCCGAAAGCGCTTTCTGCACAACTGATGAAACCCTTTGCCGGTCATCGATGAAGATGTGCTCTGAGGTTTCTTGAAGATTCCAGGTTGGTTGGCTTGAAAAATCCTCGCCATAAATACGGGCATGGGCTTCAGTTCTGCTCAGGGTCAAAGTATCGAGATCAAGGGACCATAGCCCGATATGGCCATTGCGAGAAATGAAATCCCATTTTTGATCGAAGTCCCTCAGTTTCAGCTCGGCTTCTTTCAACTCGGTGATATCTCTGGTCACTCCAAGAACGCGAATCGCTTTGCCGTTTTCATCCATTTCACATCCGCCGATATCATGAATCCACCGAACCGAGCCATCAACTCTGCGAATTCGGAATTCATGGCTCCATCCGTCAGGATTGTCGATAAGTGCCCAGTATTTCTGCTCAACATCCTGACGATCTTCCGGAATGACGTGACTGACAAAAATCTCAAAGTTCCATTGCGGGACAAGGGTGTCGTATCCGAAAATACGGTCATGTTCCAGTGTGTGGTGAATCGAATTGTCCCTTAAATCAATGCCCCACACTCCCAGCTGATAATTCTGAAGCGTGAAATCGAATTGGGACTGGATATCGCGGTACTGCAGCTCGACATTTCTTTGCGGTGTAATATCCCGATCCATGATGCACAACTTGACGACCTCGCCTTCAGGAGAAATAATAGGGTAGAGGGAGTGCTTCCAGATGCTTCCGTTCTGCATATCCTCAAAGGATGTGCTTTTTCCTGTACGAAAAACCTCCTGGGCAATTGTCTTCCGTTGGGCCACTTTCAGTTGCTGTAAAGGATCGGGCATCGTCATCTCAAAGAGATTGACGCCGATGCACTCCATGCCGAACCGCTGGAACCTTTCCTTGCATGCAGGATTGGCATCAAGGATGGTGCCGGAAGGGTCAATGAACAGTATGGGCTCAGGTATCAGTTCAAATAATGCAAGGTAGCTGTTGTCAAACGGGTCAGCTTCTGCTATTGAGGGTTGTGCGTGTTTGGGCATGGAGATCATCCGGTTTACTTGACCTTTAGCCATGGATCGCCTCAAAATATGAACAGGTTATCCACGGCCATCGTGGTGTTGGCCTATGTTTCTGAGATGAATGTTTGGTACTTCAGGACAACAGCTACGGGCACCGTATGTTACAGTATAGTAAAAAAATAGCATAAGATATCGGGCCGGCTCAGGATGCTGCAGGATGAGCAGGACGTTTAGATTCGGAGCTTGCGCTACATGCTCCGTCGGGTTGCCTGCAGCAGCCATGCCATGTTCTGTCCGAGAGTCCGTAGTGTATTCATACCCTCTTCGTCTTCAAGCACCCCACCCTTGTCGAAGCCGATGCCTGTGTTCCAGAATCCGGACCCGGGAACGATCATCTCTTCGATCAAAAAGAAATCAGTAATCGAGTTGAAGACATGTATTGCGCCCTCCCTGCTTGCCGACACCACAGCAGCGCCCACTTTACGCCTGAACATGTTCCTGTTGGCACACCCGACCGATCCTGCGCGGTCGATCAAAGCTTTTATTTCGGTCGTGACATTCGCGAAATAGGTTGGTGAACCTATGATTATTCCGTCGGCATTCGCCATCTGCTCGATGCAGAAACTGACGCAGTCGTTTTCCAGGTCGCAGCGACGGTTTTGATTTTTCCAGCACCTGTTGCAGGCGGAACATCCGCGAACAACCTCACCGCCAAGCTGGATGATATCCGTTTCGATTCCGGCTTTCTGCAATTCCTCAAGTACAGAACTTATAAGGATATGAGTGTTTCCGTCCGAGCGAGGACTGCCGTTGATGGCGACTACTTTCATGGTTCTCTTTTTCATACATCATCTGGGTGAATTGGCCGGACTATGCCTGAGGGGTAGATCGGGAGCTGGCATTCATGGCTCACTCCCATCGCCGCCGGCGGGCTGGCAAAGAGCAGGCCAGAAAAAATATAGGGCATTATTTCCCCGATAAACGAACCTTGACGGCTGTTTTGACGTGTGGCGGTGCCTGGTATTGATTTCATCCTCGAACGTGTCCGCAGAAAACTCATAGGCAAAACTCCGGCTCCGGGAACGGGAATTATTTCATCAGGCCCGCCGGTTGTTTGTCGAAAGAGGCGTCATGCTTCGTCTGTCAGAACCATTCAAAATAGTTTCCCCATGGAAGGTCATATCATCATTACCGGAGCCACGGGCATCATCGGCTCTGAACTTGCACGCAGGTTGATCGATTCCGGAAAAAGCGTGGTTGTTTTTGCCAGGTCCCCCCAGGCTGCAGCCGCAAAGATTTCAGGTGCGGCGGGTTATGTCCGGTGGGATGCCGACATGGAAAGCGGCGAATGGACCGGGGCCCTGGAGGGTGCCCACGCAGTCATTCATCTTGCCGGCAAGCCATTGCTCGATGCGCGCTGGACCGAAGAGCACAAGAACGCCTGTTACGATTCCCGCATCAGGGGTACCCGTGCACTGGTGTCGGCTATGAAGAACCTGTCGAAAAAGCCCGAGGTATTCATCTCCTCTTCCGCGATCGGTTATTACGGGGCGTTCGATCGATGTGATGACACCGAAGGCCTGCTCGAGTCGGCGGGCGCAGGAAATGATTTCCTCGCCAAAGTATGCAGGGACTGGGAGCGCGAAGCGCTGCCGGCTGAAGCTCTTGGTGTGCGGGTTGTGCTGCTGAGGACGGGAATCGTGCTGTCGACAAGGAGCGGCATGCTGCAGAAGATGATGACACCGTTCAGCTTTTTCGTGGGCGGTCCGGTCGGTTCCGGAAACCAGTGCATTTC
The DNA here is from genome assembly GCA_903929135.1 of uncultured Chlorobiales bacterium. Classification (GTDB taxonomy): domain Bacteria; phylum Bacteroidota; class Chlorobiia; order Chlorobiales; family Chlorobiaceae; genus Chlorobaculum. Next base: position 2,674 of record CAIYTH010000025.1, on the reverse strand, counting down.
ATGGATACATATCGACGATGAAGTCGGTATCATCCTCGAGGCGCTCGACAATACGGCCTACAGAGGGCCGATAAACGGGGTCTGCCCTGAGCCGGTCACCATGCGGGACTTTGCCGCGGAACTCGGGTCGGTCATGGGACGCCCATCGCTTTTGCCCGTGCCGAAGCTCGCAGTACAGATCCTCCTTGGAGAAGGTGCGGACTACGCCGTCAAGGGGCAGAAAGTACTTCCGGGTTTTCTGAAGAAGCAGGGGTACAGATTCGCCTGGCCCGAGCTGCACGATGCACTGTCCGACCTGGTCGGCAAGGGTAAGTGACCGTGGTGCGAAAAAAAACGGGCGAGACCTTGTGGTTCGCCCGTAGGTGAGTTCCCGGGGCGGGACGCTATCAGTAGCGCTCCCTTCTCATCGGCCTTTCTTCACGGGGCCTTGCCTCGTTTACTTTTATGGTGCGGCCTTTGAAGTCCTTGTCGTTCATTGACTCAATGGCTTCACGGGCTTCGCCGTCGTTAGGCATATCGACAAAACCGAAGCCTTTGGAACGGCCGGAGAATTTGTCAGTGATGATGTTGGCGCTTTGCACCTGCCCAAACTGAGAGAATGCATCGCGTAAATCTTCTTCCGAAACATTGTACGGCAGATTGCCAATGTAAATATTCATTGTAGGACAGTAGAAACATGTGCCTTGACAGAAAGAGGCGCGACCGAATAACAAAGGCACCAGTTATTCGAGAGCGATCAGCCAACCACTGGCTAATTTAATTATGAATTTACCTTATTGTCTATCTGTTTTCAAAATGAAAAACATGCCATGCGGCGTATATATGGCGAAATAGATAGCTCTTCAAGTCCATTTCCACCTCTTTTTCAGCTTTTCGTTCGACATTTCGGTTTGAATTATTCCCTCCTGTAAACGCATATCCTTGTCTCCAATCCCGCCTGTGCCGGTCATTTATGACGATCCTGAGGCGCTCTCCGCATCTCCTCTTCAGATGATCCGGCGAGCCTGATATGACGACTATTTCAGGCTCGCCTTACTTATTCGTAAGAAAAGGGCATTTTTCCCTTGCCGGCGCTTAAATATTTAACTATCATCTCTCTTTACTCGTTAATTATTTAGGAAAGGTAACAACCTAACTATTTCAATGGCTATGGCTAAAAAAGTAAGCGGGGCGCTGTTGCTGGTGATGACAGCAATGCTGGTTCACGGAACGGGATGGGCTGCCGAGGCAGTTACGACCGATAGCGGAACGACATCATGGATGCTGACATCGACGGCGCTTGTCCTCCTCATGGTTCCGGGGCTTGCCATGTTCTACGGAGGCCTGGTACGGACAAAAAACGTTATCGGCACCATGATGCACAGCTTCGCAGCCATGGTGATCATCGGTGTGCTCTGGCCGGCTGTCGGGTATGCGCTCAGTTTCGGCCATAACATCCTTGGCGGCCTTGTGGGTTGGGACAGCAACTATTTCATGCTGCAGGGAATTGACGATACGATCATGTCGACGCATATCCCAGAGTATGTCTTTGCCATGTTCCAGGGAAAATTTGCGATCATCACACCGGCCCTGATTGCCGGCGCATTCGCCGAGCGGGTGAACTTCAAGGGCTATGCCGTGTTCATCGCCTTGTGGAGCATCCTGGTCTATAGCCCGATCTGCCATTGGGTATGGGCTTCCGACGGTTTCCTGTTCAATCTCGGCCCCATGGGGGCAATCGATTTTGCCGGCGGCACGGTCGTCCATATCTCTTCCGGCGTCACCGCGCTTGTCGCAGCCCTGTTTCTCGGCGTTCGCCGCGGCTATCCGAGGAACGTCATGCATCCGAACAACCTGGTGATGACCCTCATGGGTGCGGGACTGCTGTGGGTCGGATGGTTCGGGTTCAATGCAGGAAGCGCCATCGCGAGCAATCTTGCGACTGCCCGTGCGCTTACGGTTACCCAGATGGCCGCTGCAGCAGGCGCATTCACCTGGATGATGATCGAAATCATCTCGCATGGCAAGGCGACCAGCCTTGGCGTCGCATCGGGCATCCTTGCCGGCCTTGTGGCGATCACTCCGGCCGCCGGAGTCGTGCAGCCGGTCGGTGCAATGGCGCTTGGAGCAATTGCGGCAGCGGTCTGTTATCTTGCGATCATGGTCAAGAACAAGCTTGGTTATGATGACAGTCTCGATGCTTTCGGCGTACATGGCGTCGGAGGTATCGTCGGAGCGCTCACCCTGACCTTTTTTATCCGTCCCTCCTGGATGGTTGAGGCTGCAGGAAAGACCGTAACCAAAAGCTGGACGATCTGGCAGCAGCTTGGCGTCCAGGCGACAGCCGTCGGTGTGACCGTCGTTTATGCAGCCGTCGCTTCTCTGATCATCCTTTTCATCGTCGAAAAAACCATCGGGCTTCGAATCAGCGAGAACGACGAAATGTCGGGCCTCGATCACAGCATGCACGGCGAGCAGGGTTACGGCCTTATCAATCCTAACTAATTACGAACCATGAAACTGATTACTGCAATTATTCCTCCGGACAGGCTCGATCATGTTCGTGAGGCGCTGATTCAGGCCGATCTTACCAGGAGTACCGTCAGCAGGGTGACCGGACATGGCCGGCAGGAGGATATCGAGTTCTATCGAGGCCAGAAGAGCGCTCCTAACCTGATCCCGAAAGTCCGCATTG
>CAIYTH010000024.1 GCA_903929135.1 uncultured Chlorobiales bacterium | reverse complement strand
GTAGATGTTGCCCAGCTCCTTCAGGGCGAACAGGTTGGCGGCGTGCTCCGTGTTCTTGAAAAGATACGAGCTTGTCCGGTAGACCGGCACTCCACGTGACTGGGTTGCGTCTACCGACTGCCCGGCGTGCAGCGCTAGGGTATCGAAATGGTATGGTTTCTGGCTCATGGTGATCTGTTTACTGTTTTACGGAAAAATCGTGGTTTACCTGTCTGATGCCTTGCATGCTTTCGGTCCGAAAAGACGGTACCGCTGCAGGTTGAACTGGTAATAGAGGAAGCAGCCGAAGCAGAAGCCGCTGAGTGCAACGGCTGCGGCCAAGGCGACTGTGGCAGAGAGAATCCAGCCAGCCAGGGTGGCTCCCAGCAGGAAGGCGAGCTGTGCCGCGCCGAGCAGCAGGGCAGCTATGGCGTTATTGAAGCGCATGAGTTCCGGGCTTTCGGTCTGTGCGCCGGGGTTCCTGCCGGCAAAGAGGTGCGAACCGACAAGGAAGATGAGGCTCGCCTTCCGGCCGAAGAGCACGGATGGCGCAACCAGCAGGAAGAGCAGGGTGATGACCAGCGGCTGCCGGAACAGGATCGCCAGCAGGATCCCGCCCAGCAGGATGGAGCGGTTGAAGCGCACGATCGGCATCGGGATGGCTTCGGGATTCGATGGTGAAGACATGGTCGTCAAGGTTTCATTTCGATGGCAGCTTTACGGCGTAAAACAAAAAATGCCGGTGCTGACAATCAGAACCGGCATGATGGATTTGTTCGCGAAAACGGGAACGCACCCTCACGAGTCGTGGTTCGTCATGCCTGCAACGTGCAGCATGATACAGGTGCAACAGAATCTGTTCATCTCGATGGTTTCTGAAGTTGGTTCGTTTTTCCGTTTCGCCTTGACGGCTTTCGCCGTTAACGATTGTTAACAGTTTGCCATTTTTTTGCGGGATTTCAAAAATCTTTTTTTGTCCTATTTCATTTTTTCGTCAGGAAGGAAAAAATTCATTCAGCCTTGACACGTATCCTTTTTCCATGTACATTAACGATTGTTAATAGCTCTTTGAAGAGATTGACAGTCATCAAGAAAGGCTGAGGGAATAGACCCGACGACGCCTTGACAACCGATCCCGAAGGGGACACGGTGCCGCATTCTACCTTCCGGGGTCCGGTCAGGACAACAGGAGGAAAGATGAGTGATAAGAAGTTTGACCCAGCCGGGACCGGGCCGAGAGAAGGCCTCACCGGACAGGAGTACCAAAGACCTCTTCCACACTCGTCATGGAAGGGGTTTTTTCTTTTCCTCTTCCGTTTGCGCCCGCTTTTTCAATCATAAACGGAGGAACCCATGAGTTTCCAGACTGATACCATCCATGCCGGGGTTGGCCCGGACAAGGCATATGGTGCCATCATGACGCCGATCTACCAGAGTTCGACCTTCGTGTTCGAGGATATCGGCAAAACACGCGGCTTCGATTATACGAGGAGCGGCAATCCGACCCGGAAGGCGCTGGAAGACAATATCGCCGCGCTCGAAGGGTGTTCTTGCGCCGTTGCCGTCACCACCGGCATGGCGGCGATCGCCACGGTGATGCACCTGTTCAGCCACGGCGACGAGATCATCTGCACGGACGACTGCTACGGCGGCACGGCCAGGCTGCTGAAGACCATCCAGGAGCATTTCGACATCCGTATCCACTTCATCAGCCTTGTGGATCCATCCGGAATCGAAGCGCATATCAACGAAAAGACAAAGGCCATCTGGATCGAGACCCCGTCGAATCCGCTGCTGAACCTCATCGACGTCGAAGCGGTGACGGCCATCGCCAGGCAGCACGGCCTGCTCTCCATCGTCGACAACACCTTCCTGTCGCCCTACAACCAGCAGCCATTCAAGCTGGGTGCGGACATCGTGGTGCATTCGACCACCAAGTACCTGAACGGCCACTCCGATGTCGTCGGGGGCGCAGTGCTCTCCAACAGCCCTGAAATCGACGAGAAGCTGAAGTTCCTGGTCAACACCCTCGGCACCTGCGCCCAGCCCTTCGACTGCTGGCTGGTTCTGCGGGGCATCAAGACGCTCGTGCCCCGCATGAAGGAGCACGAACGCAACGCGAAGCTCGTGGCCGCGTTCCTCGACGCCCATCCGAAGGTGAGCCACGTGTATTATCCGGGACTCGAAAGCCATCCCCAGCACGAGCTTGCGAAAAAGCAGCAGCGCGGTTTCGGGGGGATGGTCTCGTTCGAGGTCGACGGAGGCATCGACGAGGTGAACAAAATCCTCAAGGGTACGAAGCTGTTCGCGCTGGCAGAGAGCCTGGGCGGCGTGGAGTCGCTCATCGAGCACCCTGCGACCATGAGCCACGCATCCATGGGAGCCGAGCACCGGGCGGCTGCCGGCATCAACGACGGAGTGATCAGGCTCTCCATCGGTATCGAGGACCCTGACGATCTCATCGCCGATCTGGCCCAGGCGCTCGCCTGAAGCTTTTTTCGGATATCCCCGTCCGCCATACGCCTGTGCAATGCAGGCTCCCCGACCTGACCGGATACCCCCGGCGGTCGGGGCGATGGCATGAAGCGGATATCCGCTTTTTTTATCGGCGCTGACGTCCTATTATTCCCTTGTCAGCCCACAAACCCCAATCCTTCGCCGACCCGATTGCCGATGTTCAAACCTCTCCATATCCCTGCCGGGAGCGATATCCCCTATACGGTGAGGGTCAGCCGGCGCGCAAGGTATGCCCGGCTGAGGATCTCTCCGCACGACGGGCTGATCGTGGTGGTGCCGGAACACTTCGACAAGGCAAGCGTGCCCGGTCTGGTGGAGAGCCGGAGGGCATGGATCGAGAAGGTGCAGGGCTCCTTCGACCGGCGGCGCCTGAGCGGCATTTCCGACAATGGTTCGGCGCTCCCTGCGACCATCGAACTTGCAGGCATCGGCGAGTCGTGGCAGGTGTCGTACCGTGGCGACGGCAGGGCGAGGGTCGCCGTCCATGAGTTTTCCGGCAACGAGCTCCAACTGTCCGGCGCGGTGCACGATGAAGCTCGCTGCAGGTCGGCACTCGAGGCGTGGCTGAAACGGAGGGCCGACCTGCAGCTTGCGTCCCAGCTCGAGCGGCTCGCGTCCATCCATGGATTTCCCGTAGCTTCGGTATCGGTCCGCAAACAGCGTTCCCGCTGGGGAAGCTGCTCCTCGAAAGGCAGGATCAGCCTGAACCTCAAGCTGCTTTTCCTGCCGCCGCTCCTGGTCCGCTACATCATGGTGCACGAGCTGTGCCATCTCCGGCACATGAACCATTCACGGCGTTACTGGTCGGAAGTGGCGCGATTCGATCCGGACTATGCCGCTCACGACAGGGAGATGAAGCACGCCTGGCGATTCGTGCCTGGGTGGCTGGCTGCTGCGGGGTGAACGTACCTGTGGCTCAACGCTCCTCGAAGCGTCGTTTGGGCATCGACTTCACCCCCGTCCAGACAAGGGATGCGACGATGAGGAAGATTCCCGTCGTCAGGGAGCATGCGGCCGAGATGATCGCCGGGAAACTTCCGTACAGCAGGCCGGTGGTACCGGAAGCGCCGGCCCAGACCACAAGCAGGGCAACTGCCCGGATCCGGCCGACCGATCGCGTGAAGGCTGCATTCGCCCATGCGGAGAGCGATGCGACGAACAGCGCCCAGAAAGCAGGTTCGAAAAGGAAGTTCATCAGGCTCCGGTGTTTTCAGGCACGTTCGGGCTTGTTACATTGAGGAAACGAAAGGATTAACCCTAACCGGTCCAGCCATGAATATAGGAATTCCAAAGGAGATCAAGGTACGGGAGAACCGTGTCGCCTGCACGCCTGCCGGCGTACGGCACCTTGTGGGGGCTGGCCACCACGTCGTCGTCGAGCGCGGTGCAGGGGGGGGGAGCGGCTACACCGACGAGAAGTACCGCCTGGCTGGTGCGGTGATCGCATCCGGTCCGGATGAGGTCTGGAGAAGCGAACTTGTCGTCAAGGTCAAGGAGCCGCTCGAACAGGAGTTCCGGTACCTGAGGCAGGATATGATCCTCTTTACCTTCCTGCACCTGGCCGGTGCGCCTCAACTGGCAAGGTGTCTGGTTGACACTGGCACGACGGCGATCGCCTATGAAACCGTCGAGGTCTCGGGGCGTCTTCCGCTCCTTGCCCCGATGAGCGAGATTGCCGGCAAGATGAGCGTCCTCATGGGCGGCTGTTACCTCTCAAGCCATCTCGGAGGAGAAGGCAAGCTGCTCGGGGGAGTGCCTGGTGTGCTTCCGGGGCGGGTGCTGGTGCTCGGTGGCGGAGCCGCCGGCATGAACGCCGCCCGTTCCGCGGCCGGACTTGGTGCCGAGGTGACCGTGATGGAGGCGAGCCAGGAGCGGATGCGTGAGCTTGAACAGCTGCTGCCCTCCCAGGTCCATACGATCTACTCGAACGAACAGCATCTCGAAGAGCTCCTGCCGGATACCGACCTGCTGATCGGGGCGGTGCTCCTGCCCGGGGCGACTGCTCCGAAGCTGGTGACTCGACAGATGGTGAAGTCGATGAAGCGGGGATCGGTCATCGTCGATATCGCCATCGACCAGGGGGGCTGCATCGAAACGTCGCGGCCGACCTCGCATGACGATCCGGTGTTTGTCGAAGAGGGGGTCGTACATTACTGCGTGACCAACATGCCGGGCGCATTTCCCGCCACCTCGACCGAGGCGCTCACCGGGGTTACCCTGCCCTATGTCCGGAGGCTTGCCGATCTTGGTCTCGAGAGCGCGACCGTTCTGATGCCGGGCCTTGCCGGCGGGCTGAACATCTGGAACGGCAAGGTGACGCAGGAGGCGGTAGCGAAATCCCTGGGGTTGCCGTTCCACGAAAACCCGTTTGCGTGAGGAGGAGGGAAGATGAAGAAAGTGGACTTTATGGACGGAGTGGACGAATGTAAGTCATGGACTGAATGGACAATGTAAGAGAGGATAAATAAAAGCCTGCCTGCCTCAGTAGATCGAGACAGGCAGGCTTTTCTTCTTTACTCTTGTCCACTTCGTCCATCACGTCCATAATTTCTTCGTCCATTCCGTCCATTTTCCTCCTTCTCCCATCACGGAATCAACAGCTTGAAGCCGGTTGCCTTGTCGGGTATCCGGCGGGCGGTGTCGTTGATCAGCTCCACGAGGATGACCTCCAGAACATGCCACACCTTCACGCCGCTGCGCGCGCAGCCGGTCACGGTGTTTTCGCCGCGTCCGCAAGCCATGTGAAGGTGAACGACCGGGTTTCCCTCGTCGTCCGGAAAGAGGGTGCCCGTGCCGGCGACCTCATGGGTGTCGTACAGCTCGTGCACCATGGGGTTGACGGGGAAGGCCCGGCTTTCATCCGGGCCCACCACGAGACGGCTTCCCTTGTCAGCTCCGCCGACCACGTTCAGAAACCCCCGCGCGATCCCTTTCTCCCTGGCGAAACGCTCGATCTGTTCATGGAAGATTTCGCCGTCTTCGAGCCTGATGATGAAGGTCCTGCCCTGGGTCGCTTCAGAATACCTCATGGTGGGGGTTTTGCGGGTTGCCGGGTGTTACTTGATGTAGTAGCGGATTCCGATGGCGCCGTTGAGCCTGAGCGCGACTTCGGGAGCGATATCGACGACAGGCACGATTTCGGCAAAGAAATCGACCGGTGCGTCAGCGAACAGGTAGGTGATGCCAACCGGGATACGCACACCGACGCGGGTGTTGGACCTGTCTGTCCTGATGCGGCCGCCGATGCCGTAATACCAGGGCAGGGAACCCTTGAGTTCCGGCGGGTTGAGCGCTGCGGAGTTGTTGTGGATCAGGTAATCGGCATGGAACTGGAAAAAGTGGCCGTCCGCCAGGGAGTAGGCAACCGCTGCGTCCACGGCGTGGGTGTTGTCGGTCCATTGCTTGAAGCTCAGGCCGGTGGGTTCGCCGACGATGACGCCGACGCCGAAGCCGTCCTGCGTACGGGCATCCGCGTTTGCTGCAAAGGCTGTGCAGATGGCGGCTGCAGCAGCAATCGATCTGAGTGCTTTCAGTGTTTTTTTCATGGTGGTGACTGCTTGATGGTTATCGGTTGCAATGAGGGCGGCGGCATGCGGTTTCGGGGGTAATTATTCAGATACGCCCAGGAATCAATGTAGCAATTCCCGGGCATCCCTCAAACCGTCGATGTACCCTGTAGGTTGTTCGGCTCAGCTGTCAGGGGTTCAGGCGCCAGATGCCCCAGTTCAGGTAGGTGGCGAACAGGCACCAGCAGCAGTAGGGGATCAGCAGGAGTGCGGAGATCGGGTTCGCCTGCATGAACAGCCACACGATAACCGCGAGCGTCACATCCATGAACAGCAGGTCGAGCAGGGCGGGGAGGATCAGTTTTTTGCCGAAAAAGATCGAAGTCCAGGAGAAGCCGGCCAGGAAATGCACGATGAGGATGCCTGATGTCGGCAGGAAAAAGGGCTTCGCAGGCGTGAGGAAGTAGATCGCCAGGGAGATGAAGATAAGCAGGTAGAGCCCGGCCCAGGCCGGCCAGAACACCTTTTTGGGAGGCGTCAGCGGGGGTTTGGCCAGTCCGTCGTACCAGGATTGCATATCTCGTTCTCCTCTTTCATGAAAAGTAGGGATTCGACACTGAAAAACCGCGAACCGCGAACCGTGACGCGTGACTCGGGACGCGAAACCCGTAATTCCGTCCCCCGTCACTTCCCATGTCACCCGTCACGCGTTACGAGTCACGGCTCCTCCGCCCTCCGTCGCGTGTCACGCGTTACGAGTCACGACTCCTCCGTCACGAGTCACGTCCCCGCCCTCACGGATTGAAGGTGATCCTGAGGTTGTCGCCTTCGGCTTCCGTCATGGTGTAGGTGCCTTTCAGGTCGACCGAGAGCCCCTTTTCCGAGGCTGCAGAGACAAGCTTCTGCCCTATGGCTTCGGCTTCGTCCGGCGGGCACTCGGTATTGAAGAAGAGTCCCAGCTCGTTCGGCGTCGGGGCGAACTGCAGCAGGAAGTCGTTGTGTTCGATGAAGACGAGGTCGTCATAGGCATAGGTGATCTCGTGTCCGATCTCATCGAGGACCTCCTTGACGATGCCGAGCGGGCGAAGCGGTGTTCCCATGGTTCATTTGCAGGTTTCGGTTGATGGATGTGCGCAGGAATTCAGGTCGAGCGTCTTGAGTTTTTCGACCACCGTCTCGGCCCCGGGCACCGGGTCGAGGGAAATGACGCTCTGCAGCAGGGCCGTATCGAAGCCCTGGAAGCATCGACCGTCGATCACCATCAGCGGCCTTCTGATCAGCAGCGGATTGGCGACCATCAGCTCCATCGCCTCCTCGTCCGAGTACGAAGCGGGATCGATGAACCCGTCCCGGACGTCAGGCGCTGCCATGTTGAAGCATTCGTTTGCAGGCTTTCCTCCAAGGAACGGCCGAAGCTCCTCCCTGGTCCATGGATGGCTGAGCAGGTCGAGGACGACGAGGCTGTGCCCCGACCGGATGAGCAGCTCTTTCTGCCTGCGGTTGCCGGCGCAGCCGGGCTTTTCGTAGAAGGTGATGATGGCCATGGGTCGTCGGAATTCCTTGTTGCTGTTGCGATATTAATAAATAAGATTAAATTGTTAATAGTTCTAAAAAATTAAGGCAATTCAGTCAATTAACGTATAGATGGGAGGCAGTATGGTCACAGGAGCTCTGCAGACATGGGAAAAGGTTCTCGAATACTCTTCGGTTCCGCTTCACGGTACCATGTCGAGAAAAGTGAGAAAAGGGGTGAAGCTCCAGATCAACGAAGGCAAGATTTACGAGGACGCGGTACTCTTCATCAGCGACCTGTTCCTCAGGGTCACCGAGGATGGGGAGGGCACTGCAATCAACACCTATTACGATATCGATTCGATCTCGAGCATCCGCACCTACAGCTCCAAGGAGTAACTCTCCCCCGAAACCTTTCGAGTGCATACAGCCGCACGTTCCAGCCACCAGGTGGCCCTTCGGGAGAACGTGCGGTTGTATTTTTATCCGGCAATATCCCGTTTGACGGTGGGCACGAAGTTGGCCGGGCGCCCCTGGAGCGGCAGCCCGAGGATTTTCCTCGCCCCGTCGAGCGCGTCGTCGATGTTTCCGAAGATGTTCTCCTCACCGATTTCATCGGCCAGGCCGTATTGCTGCATGGCGAAAAGCGGCTGGACGTGCACCCCCGAAAGGATGAGCGACGTCCCGGTTTTCCGGCAGTCATAAAGCAGTTCCCTCATCATGTTCAGGCCCGTGGCATCGATCGAAAGCACCTTGCGCATCCTGATGATGCGGATTTTGGGGACTTTTTCCACGACGTGCATGGCGTCTTTGAACTTCGATGCAGCCCCGAAGAAGAACGGGCCGCTGATTTCGAACACTTCGACGCTCTCCGGAATGCGCCTGGTGAGGATCGCGTTCGGATCGTCCTGCTCATCCTCGTCCTTGAGTTCGCCGGTGAGCACGCCGATGTTGGTCATGCTCGCCATGCGCTTCATGAAGAGGATGACCGCAAGCAGCATGCCGACCTCGATGGCGATCGTGAGGTCGAACAGAACCGTCAGGCCGAACGTCGTGAGCAGCACGATGACGTCGCTGCGCGGGCTTTTGAGGAGTTGACGGAAGACGTGGTGTTCGCTCATGTTCCACGACACGACGATCAGGACTGCCGCGAGGGTGGGCATCGGGATGAGCTTCGCCCATGAACCGAAAAGCAGCATGATCAGGAGCAGCGTGATGGCATGGACGATTCCGGCGATCGGCGTCCTGCCGCCGTTCTTGACGTTCGTCGCCGTGCGGGCGATAGCACCGGTGACCGGTATGCCCCCGAAGAGCGGAGAGACGATGTTTGCGACTCCCTGGGCGATGAGCTCCATGTTCGATTTATGCCGGCTGCCGATCATGCCGTCGGCGACGACAGCCGAAAGCAGCGCTTCGATGGCTCCGAGCATGGCGATGGTGGTCGCCGGCATGATCAGGCTTTTGACGGTCGCGAAGTCGAACCTGGGAAAGGCCGGGGCCGGTATCGTGGCCGAAATGGCGCCGAACCGCGACTCGATGGTGTCGACGTGGATGTTGAGGAAATGGACCGCCGCCGTGGTGACCAGGATGGCGACCAGCGGACCCGGTATTTTTTTCGAAACTTTCGGCCAGAGCATGATGATCAGGAGGGCCGCCGTGCCTGTAAGCAGCGTTGCGAGGCTGAACGTCGGCAGGGCCTTGGCGTATGCGGCCCATTTGTCGATGAAATCCGGGGGGACTTTCGCCATGTCGAGGCCGAAGAAATCCTTGATCTGGCTCGAAAAGATGATGATGGCGATGCCGCTCGTGAATCCCACGATCACCGGGTAGGGGATGAACTTGATCAGCGAGCCGAACTGGGCCAGTCCCATGATGACCAGAATGATGCCCGCCATGAAGGTTGCGATCATCAGGCCGTTGACGCCGTACTGCCCGACTATGCCGTAGAGGATGACGATGAATGCTCCTGTCGGTCCACCGATCTGCACCCGGCTTCCGCCGAGGAACGAGACGAGGAATCCGCCGACGATGGCGCTGATCAGCCCTTTTTCAGGAGAGACCCCCGAGGCGATGGCGAAGGCGATGGCGAGGGGAAGGGCGACGATGCCGACCAGAATTCCCGAGACGATATCGCGGCCGAGCTGAGCTTTGGTCAGTTCGGGAAGAACCGTAAACAGTTTTGGTTTGTACATTGCAGCAGAACATGGGCATGAAGGAACGGCAGCACCGGCCTGAAAAACACGTGTGGTGAGGGGCTGTCAACAGAATGGTAATGTATTGTTTTTCATGGATTTTCCATGTTCAGGCGGCCTCCGGTCGCTGAAATTCCGCAGATTGCCATAATCCGGTCGCGAGTGTTTGCAGGATTCGTGCCGGGATGGTACACTTGAGGTACTGTTTCTTCATGCAATATCGAAAACAAGAAAAGGAGCCCAGTTCTATGCCTACGACCAGCGACAATCTCAAGAACGCATTCGCCGGCGAGAGCCAGGCGAGCCAGAAATATCTCGCTTTCGCCAAAGCGGCCGAAAAGGAGGGGTTCGACAACATTGCAAAGCTGTTCAGGACCACGGCCATGGCGGAGAAGATTCACGCTGCCGGTCATCTGGCGGCGCTCGGCGGTATCGGTTCCACGGCCGAGAACCTGGAGGGCGCCATCGGCGGCGAGACCTACGAGCATACCGAGATGTATCCTCCGATGCTGGCTCAGGCCCAGGCCGAGGGGCATCCCGCAAAGCGCATGTTCGCATTTGCCCTCGAGGCTGAAAAGGTGCATGCCATTCTCTACAAGAAGGCCCTCGACGCGGTGCGCAACGGTCAGGATATCACGGCTTCCGAGGTTTGGCTCTGCCCGATCTGCGGTCATGTGGAACTGGCCAACCCGCCTGAAAAATGCCCGATCTGCGGTGCGAAAGCTTCGGTGTACGTCCAGATCTGACTTCAGGTCGCCATGAGGTATGTCAGGGAGGCTGTCTCAGAAGAATACTTTTGCAATTGTATTGGAATATTCTCCTGCAGTCATCAAGCACTCTTTTCCTGTCATCCTGAGCGAAGCGAAGGATCCAGTATTATCTGGACTTGGCTCGTATTGAACAAACTGCAATAATTTACCATAGCTCAGATGGATTCTTCACCCGACTGCGCCGGGTTCAGAATGACAGAGGAGAGGTCAACGAAAAAGGATAACTCAAAAGCAGAAGCTGTCTCAGTTTTGATTCTGAGGCAGCTTCTGCATTATTATGGCGCTCATACGGCCGGAGATGCAGAAAAAATAACGTGATGGGCTGTATAATTCGTACATTTACGAAGAGTTCTTCTCATGCAATTCATCCTTGCAACCCATGGGAAACATACCTGACCCTTCCTCCGAAAAATTCCGCAACTATCGCGAAAAACTCCTCATCAGACAGCAGTCGCAGAACTCGGCTGAAAAGCGCAAGGCAGAGTACGAACTGTCGCTCATGGAGAACAGCCATTTCGTTGATGTGGGCGGCTTGCTGCACCACTACCATGATTCCGGTCCCAGGGACGCGAAGGAGACCGTGCTGCTGATCCACGGCTGGGATTGCTGGTGGATGTGGTGGCATCACGTGATCAATGCGTTGAACGAGCAGGGGATCAGGACCGTTGCCTATGACATGAAGGGGCACGGGTGGTCTGAGAACGATCCGGCGAACCACTATCATATCGACCATTTCGCCAGGGATCTCGACGAGCTGATCAGGAAGCTCGAACTCGTCAATTTCCACATCGCCGCATTTTCCTTCGGCCCGTTTGTGGCGCTCGACTACGTGAACCGCTACCCGAACACCGTGAAGTCGATGGTCTTCTTCAACTTCGGCTTTCTTCCCAACGACGAGTTTGTATCGAAGGTCGCGCCGGCGACCATCAACTTCGTCTTCAACAACATGATGCGCAAGCTGACGTGGTGGTTGCCAGCTTACATGTTCGCCCGCCTGGTGCTGGCGAAGAACACGGTCATGCAGCACGACATCATGATCGGGTTCGAGAGCCTGGGATTCTGCGCTTCGGAAGCCATCGAGCAGACGACGACGCAGATCACGGCGCTCGAAACCACGAAGATGCTGCCCCAGATGGTGCAGTCGGTCAAGGTACCGATCCTGTTCGTCGCCGGAGACGGCGATGCCATCATGACCTGCGAGAACGCCCGGAAGCTCCAGGAGATGAGCAGCACCGGCAGTTACGTGTGTGTGCCGCAGTGCGGTCACCTGATCACGCTCGAACTTCCGGATACGGCATCGGAGCTCGTGCTGCAGAACGTCAGGACGAACTCCTGACGGCTCGGTCGGCTTCGCGCACGGCTTCGGCGAACGCAATCATTTTCACCTTCTCTTTCAGGCCGGGAGCCGATTCGACGCCGCTTGCCGTATCGACACCCCACGGCCTGACCAGCCTCACGACATCCCCGACGTTGTCCGGCCGGAGGCCCCCGGCCAGCAGCGACCAGGCAAACCCGCGCGTTTTGTCGAAGAGTTCGACCGCAGTCGAGGATGCGATCGTTTCCCCGGTCCCTCCCGCCATCGCCGGGCTGTAGGCGTCGAACAGGAAGCCGTTGCATCCGGCCTGTTGCGCGAACTCGCTCACCTCATCGATACTGAACCACGGTCCGGGGCGGAATACGCGGATGACCCTCGCCACGGTGATCGATCGTGCATGTTCGGGCGTGTAGGCGTCCGAGTGGAGCTGCGCGACATGCAGGCCGCAGTAATGGCACAGGTCGTTGATCTCCAGATGCGAATGCTCGACGAAGACGCCGACGGGCGTGACGAACGGAGGCAGTGACGCGACGATCTTCTTTGCCTTGTCGGGCGGTATCGATCGCGGGCTCGAGCGGCTGAAGTTGAATCCGAGGGCGTCGGCGCCGGCAAGGCAGGCGTCAATGGCATCCTCCGGGCGGGTAATACCGCAGATCTTGATTCTGGTCATGGGCCGTGCGGAATAGGTAAAAAACAAAGGTAAACAAAGCGGATGAAAAACCTGCATGCAGGCCCGCAAGTCGTGGCAGGGGAGTTCGGAAGTTGTGTTATTTGATGATTTTTGCGTATACTTGAGCCCGTTTTCCGGCTTTACCGGCTACGGTGGGGCGTCGCCAAGTGGTAAGGCATCGGCCTTTGGAGCCGACATCCGCAGGTTCGAATCCTGCCGCCCCAGCAAGGAACCCTCGTGGTTTTTCTGTTCTCAACCCCGGACTGAAGTCCGGGGCCATTGAACCCCGAACAACATTCTTCCCAATTGCCCCGTACCCCGGGTTGAAACCTGGGGCCATTGAACTCCACAAACAACACTCTGCCTCAATTGCCCCGGGCTTCAGTCTCCTACACCCAGGAGGGGTTGAGCCCGACGGACACTCAACATCTTACATTGTCTTCAAATTGCCCCGGACTTCAGTCCGGGGAGAAGAGGACCAAAAAACTCCACAAAAAGAAAAAGCAGCCAGGAAAGGCTGCCTTTTCTTTTTGACTCATCCATTGATGCTTCCCTCAATAGCGGTAGTGATCCGGCTTGTAGGGCCCGGAGACCGGTACGCTGATGTAGTCGGCCTGCTCTTTTGTGAGCGTGGTCAGCTTGACGCCGATTTGCTCGAGGTGCAAACGTGCGACCTCTTCGTCGAGCTGCTTCGGGAGGCGGTAGACGTCCACCTTGTAGTCGTTCTTCCAGAGTTCGATCTGGGCGAGCGTCTGGTTGGTGAAGGAGTTGCTCATGACGAACGACGGGTGGCCGGTGGCGCAACCGAGGTTCACCAGGCGGCCTTCGGCGAGCAGGTAGATCGATTGACCGTCGGCAAAGGTGAATTTGTCGACCTGCGGCTTGATGTTCAGACGGGTGACGCTCGTGTCGGCGTAAAGCCTCTCGACCTGGATCTCGTTGTCGAAGTGGCCGATGTTGCAGACGATCGCCTGGTCCTTCATCTTGAGCATGTGGTCCAGCGTGATGACGTCACGATTGCCGGTGCAAGTGACATAGATATCAGCCTCGCCCAGGGTGTCTTCGAGGGTGGTCACCTCGAACCCTTCCATCGCCGCCTGCAAAGCATTGATGGGGTCAATCTCGGTCACGATCACACGGGCGCCGAAGCCGCGCAGACTGTGGGCGCTGCCCTTGCCG
>CAIYTH010000023.1 GCA_903929135.1 uncultured Chlorobiales bacterium | reverse complement strand
TACGTCGCCGACGAATACAAGTAAGTGGTTGTGCACAATTTCAATTATTCAGAACGAGGAAACAGGCCGTGAAAATAATTTTAAGAAAAGATGTGGCAACCCTTGGCGATGCTGGTGAAGTCGTCAGCGTCAAGAACGGTTATGCCAATAACTTCCTGATCCCGCAGGGTATGGCCATCAGGGCCACCGAAGGGACCATCAAGGCTCTCGAAACCGAGAAGAAGCAGCAGGCGAGGAAAATCGAACTGCAGCGCAAGAACGCCAGGGATCTCGCTGCGAAGCTCGAGCAGATGCCCCTCAAGGTGCAGGCAAAGGCTGGCGAGTCCGGCAAGCTGTTCGGTACCGTGACCGCGTCGGACATTGCCGAGGCACTCAAGCAGCAGGGCGTCGAGATCGACCGCAGGAAGATCTCACTCGAAGCGCCGATCAAGTTGCTCGGCAAGTATGAAGCTGAAGCGAAGCTGTTCCTGGACATTACCGCCAAGCTCACCATCGAGGTCGAAGCCGAAGGCACCGCAGCAGAATAAGTCTGCAGCAACGGCGCCCGGCCGAACGGCCGTGTCGACACATCTAGCCTCGTGGCGTTCAACGTCACGGGGCTTTTTTATTGCCGGATATTGGAAAATCATCGCTTCTGCCGTAGACTTTATGAAGGGGGCAAGGCTCCCTATCGGTACCTCTGCCGATCAGCAGTAACCAGTAACCAAACAGGGAGAGCTTCATGAACCAAACGCTTCTTCATGAGAAATACCCCATCTACATCCTGGAACTCGACAAGGGCGAGACGAGCTGCAGGAGCGTGGATGACATCATCACCTATTACTGGCAGAAAATCGATGCTCACCCCGTTGCGACCTGTGTAGGCGTTTTCGACCATCACGCCCATACGTCTTCGTTGCCCGACGGGAGCATCAACGACCAGATCCGTGCAGCGAAGAACATCGTGTTCTGTTTCGGGAAGGAGATCATGAACCCAACGGTACTGGCCATCCGACCGAAATCGATCGGCGTGGCCGAGCTTGATAAAAGCTTCGTCATCAGCTTCCTCGAAGCGCCGAACCCGTCGGCGAACGAGGCCATGGAAACCTGGACCCTGGCGCTGAAAGACAATTAGCGTTTCGTCAGGTTGTGTGGAATCTGAAAGCAGAAACCCTCATGCGGCGCAGGCCTCATGAGGGTTTCCTTGTTTTCTGTCGGTCCCGGGGCAACCGGCGGATGCGACTCAGGCCATGAACTGGCTGAGCATGCGGACGTCGTTTTCGAAGAGAAGCCTGATGTCATCTATTTTGTAGCGCAAGAGAGCTGTCCGGTCGACGCCCATGCCGAACGCATAGCCTGTCCACTCTTCCGGATCGATACCGCAGTTGCGCATGACGTTCGGGTGGACCATGCCGCAACCCATGATTTCGAGCCATCCCGACTTCTTGCAGACCCGGCACCCCTTTCCGCCGCAAAGATAGCAGGTGACGTCCACTTCGGCCGAAGGTTCGGTGAAGGGGAAGAAGCTCGGCCTGAACCGGAGCTTCACGTCGGTACCGAACATCTGGCGCGCGAATGAGTAGATGGTTGCCTTGAGGTCTGCGAACGAGACGTTTTTGTCGATATACAAACCTTCGAGCTGGTGGAAAACGCAGTAGCTTCTCGCGCTGATCGCTTCGTTCCGGTAGACCTTTCCGGGGCAGATGACCCTGATCGGCGGTTTCTGGTCAAGCATGACCCTGACCTGCACCGGTGACGTGTGCGTCCTGAGGAGCACGTCGCCTCCGCTCTGGCCCCTGGTCACGAAAAAAGTGTCCTGCATGTCTCGCGCAGGGTGGTTCGGCGGAAAGTTGAGGAGGTCGAAGTTGTACTCGTCGAGCTCAAGCTCCGGCCCTGTCGCAATGCTGAAGCCCATTGCCGAGAAGATTCCCTTCATCTCTCCGAGAACCTTCTGCACCGGATGTTCCGAGCCGCAGAACGAACGGCGCCCGTGAAGGGAGATGTCGATCGCAGGTAGTGCAGGTTCAGCGGATTCGGCGAAACGCGATTCTGCCTCGGCGGCCTTTGCCTCGGCCGAAAGCTTCAGCGCGTTCAGCAGTTGCCCTATGCGAGGCCGCTCAGCAGGCTCGACGTTCTTCAGTTGTGCGAAAAGTCCTGCAATACTCCCTTTACGCACGGTAAACTCAAGTCTGAAAGCCTCAAGATCCGGAGCGGATCCGATCTTGAAGCTGTCGATCTCCTGCTGCAGTTGCCGGATGCTTGTCTCCATAGGGTCGCTTAAAGATGTATTAATCGAGCGCGGTCCTGACGATCACGGTGAAGGCTGCGGGATCCTTCACGGCGATCTCGGCCAGCGCCTTGCGGTCGATCTGGATGTTCTTCTTGTGGATGGCATCCATCAGGCGCGAATAGGAGACGCCGTTCAGGCGGGCAGCCGCGTTGATGCGCATGATCCAGAGTGAACGGAAATTTCTTTTCTTGACCCTGCGGTCGCGGTAGGCATACTGCTCGGCTTTGTCGACAGCGTGCTTGACGACGGTCAGGATGTTGCCGCGTGAGCCCCAGTACCCTTTCGCTTTATTGAGAATCCTTTTTCTTCTCGCCCTTGAGGCTACCGCATTATTTGCTTTAGGCATCGTTTTATCAGTGTTAGTGTTATCGCAATTTCACGGGCACCATGAAAAACCTGTTCCGCGATCCGATTGCCTTGCAAACGGCCCGCTCACGACACTTTTTCACGGTTCCCTCAGGTTGACCCTTAAGCCAGGATCATACGCTTGATCTGGTTCTCGCGGGTCGAGTCGACCAGCGTCGACTGGTGCAGGCGACGGGTGCGCTTCCTGTTTTTATGTTCGAGGTTGTGTGAGCCGTTCATACGCTCGCGCTTGACTTTTCCTGATGCGGTAGCCTTGAACCTTTTGCAGGCACCGCGATGTGATTTCATTTTCGGCATGATCGTCGGTTTTAATGATAAAAGTCGTTTCGGTATAACTGATTAATCTGAATCGTCCTCATCGTCGATCGGTTCGGCGGAGATCGGCTCCAGCGGAGGCAACGGCTCAGACTTGGCCCGTCTCTTCTCGAACAGGTCGATTTTCTTCTTGTCGGGCTCGAAGTAGACGAAGAGCTTCTTGCCTTCGAACTTCGGATCTCCGTCCCTGGTGCCGACCGTGCTCAACCTCTCGGTCAGGCGGTTGGCAAGATCGAGACCCTTGTCCTTGTAGATGATCGAGCGGCCAAGGAAGACGATGGTCGCCCTCACGCGGTTGCCCTTGCGGAGGAACTCCTCGAGGTGCGCCGTCTTGAAGTCGAAATCGTGCTTGTCGGTGTTCGGATGGAACCGCAGCTCCTTGAGCGTGGTCGTCTTCTGCTTTTTCTTGAGGTCCTTGTCCTTCTGGGCCATCTTGTAGATCAGCTTTCCGTAATTTTCGAGCTTGCAGACCGGAGGCTGGGCATTCGGCTGAACTTCGATCAGGTCGAGGTTTCGCTCCTCGGCGGCTCTCTTGGCGTCCAGGGTACGCATGACCTGCATCGTTCCGTCAGGATAGACGACCCTGACTTCGGGTACCCGGATCTGGTCGTTGATCCTGTAAGAGAGTTTCGGTTTCTGGCCGGATGTCTTCTGTTTTTTCATTCGATCGATGTTGATTGATAGGATCGCTTTGCCTGCCGGTCACTGATCAGGCTCTCTGGACAATTTCTTCACTGAGTTTCTCGACGAGTTCCCGAACGCCGATCCGGCCTTCGTCCCCCTTGCGGTGGCGGCGGAGAGAGACCTCGCCGGCCTCCTGCTCGTTCCTGCCGATGACCAGCATGCAGGGGATTTTCGAGAGTTCAGCCTCCCGGATCTTCTTGCCGATCTTCTCGCTGCGCAGGTCGATTTCCGCACGGATGCCTGCCGACTGCAGGGTCTGGTAGACCTCGCGGGCATAGTCGTGCACATCCTCGGCGATGGGCAGTACGACCGCCTGTACCGGCGCGAGCCAGAGCGGGAAGTTTCCTGCGGTGTGCTCGATCAGGACGCCGATGAATCGTTCCATCGAGCCGAACGGCGCACGGTGGATCACGACCGGGCGATGCTTCTGGCCGTCGCTGCCGATGTAGGTCAGATCGAACCGCTCAGGCATCACGTAGTCGACCTGTACGGTACCGAGCTGCCATTTGCGCCCGATGGCGTCCCTGACGATGAAATCGATTTTCGGACCGTAGAAGCTCGCTTCGCCGATGCCGATGAAATAGTTGATGCCCATGCGGTCGGCCGCTTCCCGGACATCCTTTTCGGCCTGTTCCCAGACTTCGGCCGTGCCGCCGTACTTGGCCTGGTTTTCCGGATCGTGCAGCGAAAGCCGGGTTTCGACGTCATCGAAACCGAGGGTGCTGAACACGAAACGGGTCAGGTCGATCGCGTTGCAGATTTCGTCGACCAGCTGGTCCGGACGGCAGTAGATGTGCGAGTCGTCCTGGGTGAAGCCCCTGGCGCGCACCAGGCCGTTCAGCTCGCCGGACTGCTCGTGGCGGTACACGGTGCCGAACTCGGTCAGGCGGAGCGGCAGGTCGCGGTAACTGCGCAGGTCTGAACTGTAGATCAGGTGGTGGTGCGGGCAGTTCATCGGTTTCAGGAGGTACTGCTCCTCACGGCCGGTTTCGTCCCTGTAGGTCAGCGGCGGGAACTGCGAATCGCTGTAGTACGGGTAGTGGCCCGATCGCTTGTACAGCTCGATGTTGCCGATGTGCGGCGTATAGACCGGCAGGTAGCCGCGCTTGCGCTGCTCCGCCTTCAGGAACGTCTCCAGTTCGTTGCGTACGATGGCGCCTTTCGGGAGCCACATGGGCAGGCCGCTGCCGACCTCGGGGGTCAGCATGAACAGGCCCAGCTCTGTGCCGAGCTTCCGGTGGTCGCGTCGTCTGGCCTCCTCCATGCGGGCGACATGCTCCTTGAGAAGCTTGTCCGTCGGGAAGGTGATGCCGTAGATGCGCTGCATCGATTCACGGCTCGAGTCTCCCCGCCAGTACGATGCCGAGATGTTGGTCAGGAGCACTGCCTTGATCTTTCCGGTCGCCGGAAGGTGCGGGCCGCTGCAGAGGTCTGCGAAGGCACCCTGGTGGTACACCGAAACCGTATCGACATCCTTGAGGGTCTCCTCGAGGATCTCCACCTTGTAGGGGTCCTGGCGGGTCTGGCTGAAAAAGGTGATCGCCTGCGAACGCGGCATCTCCTCGCGCCGGATGAGGACGTCGCGGGAGCTGATCTCGATCATTCTGGTCTCGATCGAACGCAGGTCATCATCGTTGAAGCGCTCAGGATATGCGATATCGTAGTAGAATCCCTGCTCGATCGCCGGGCCGGCGCCGAACTTCGCTCCTGGGAACAGCTCCTCGATGGCCTGGGCCATCAGGTGGCTCGAGCTGTGCCAGAATATCTCCTTGCCCGCAGGGCTTTCGAAGGTAAGGATTTCGATGCGGACGTTGCGGTTGATGGGCGTGCCGAGGTCCTGGGACTTGCCGTCGACCTTGATGCCGAGAGCGTCCTGTGCCAGTTTTCTGCCGATGGAAGTGGCGATCTCAAGCCCGGTGATCCCGGCCTGAAAGGTTTTTTCAGTGCCGTCAGGCAGCGTGACAATCACCTGCTCGCGGCAATCCGTTGTTTCAGACATTGACGGTTCTGTCCATAAATCAAGTTGCCAGGGGCGGGTGCGAATCCCTGCCTCCTGTTCTCCTCGCGGAGAAATCCATACAGCCACTTTTTGTAAGTATTCGCCGGCCGGGAGGGCTGCTGGGGCTAGAGCGTTACCTGTTACGGTACCTGTCGTTGCCCCGTATATATCCCGGTCCGATAAGAAGACCTGAATGATGCGAAAAAATATTCAAATTTCCAAATCAGGCGATCTCCCTGAGCAGCTCGGGGGTGACGGCATCTTTTCCACGCTTTGCCGCATGGGCTTCGGCTTTCTGCTTCAGCTCCCTGCCGAACGAAATCTGGCTGATGAAGGGGGCTTTCTTCACGATCTCCTCGAGCAGCGTGTTCGCTTCGGGCGTCCAGGAGATGCGGGGGGTTGGCTGGGTCGCTCCGGTCTGGCGCTTTGTGATCGGCAGGAAAGCGAACAGGATGTCGTAGAGGGCGTTGACGATCTCCTGGATCAGCCAGACGGCCCCGCTGTGCCCCATGAATGGCGTGCCGAGCGCCCTTCGGACGATCGGTCCCGGGAATCCGGCCGGTATGAATCGCGTTTTCGAGTCGATTTCGGCAAGGTAGATCTTGTCCGGCATTCGGCCGAACAGGAACTGTGGTTGCTTCTGCATGATCTCGTCGCGCAGCAGGGAATTGTCGACTTCTGACGAATCGTGGCTGAACAGGCATTGCATCCCCATCTCCCCGGCAAGGAAGCGTTCGAGTCCGCGGGCGTAGCTTGCTGCGGCCGCAACGCCGAAGCGGATGGTCGGGAACCATTCGGACTGAGGACCCCTCCAGAGGTCCCATATCGGCTTGAGGGTTGTCCGTTTCTCCTCTTCGAGGAACTGCTCGGCCCGGGTCCGGTTGCCGGTGAGTCCTCCCAGGGAGAGGATGAACTCCGTCGTCTCTTCAAGCCCGAACGGAGCATACAAAACCGGGCGCCCCAGCTTTTCAGCGAGTTCGCGGCCGAATTCGCGGTACATGACGACGATCACGTCGGAGTTCTTCAGATCGGCCACCGCCTCAACCTTCGCCCCGAAGGGGTAGACGTGCTGTACCGATGCACCGGCGCCTGCGATGAGGCGCCTGATTTCGGAGAGGTCGGCAGGGCTGTTGAAGCAGCCGTAGGTGGGCCCGATGATGCTCACCGTCCCGGGTACGACCTTCGCAGGCAGGCCGTCGTCAAACCGGTCATAGAGCCAGGCTAACGCACGTTCCCGACCCTGCCACTCGTTTTCACCGAGCGAACGGGAGGGGAAGAACCTGACGGAAGGGTACTTCATCTCGAGCAGGCTCTGGTGGTCGCTGCCGATCATTTCGCTCTCGGCGCTTGAAACCAGGATCATCTGGCGCCCCGAACCCTTCAGTTTGTCGAGGGTTTCCTGCACGACTTCGGAGCTTCCCGCCGAGGCGATCTCCTTCTCGGTCAGGCTGGTCGGGGTGAAGTTCTCGAGGTAAGGCACGGCGTCGGTGTAGTCCATGACGGCCACTCCGACGAGGTTATAGCATCCCACGGGGGCGTCGGCGACGACGTGGACGTTCTCGAGGGAGCAGAAGGTGTTGACTGCGGCCCAGTAGGCGCTGGCGGTTGATTCGTCCCGTACGGTTCTTGCCATGATAGGTACAGCGGTATGCTTTTTTCGGTGAACGATATCCGGCAGGGCCGGATGAAGCGCAATCTACGCAATAATCGCCCTAAAGGTCAAGGTCGGGTTTCCCTCAGGGTGACCGGCAGCTTGCCCGTCGGGGCGATCTCTCCGTTCAGCACCCGGACCACCGAATTTTCAGCATGCTCGCTGGCGCTGTAGGCGCAAAGGGCGGTGCCGATTTCGGGGAACTGGTCCAGCAGGTAAGGCGTCCCGAACGAGACGAGGACGAGCGGGGTGCCGTTGAGTTTCGATGGAAGGCTGCGGACGAATTCGATCTGCCTTGCACTCAGCTTTCCGGGACCTGAGCCCGATACCGACTGGATCTCCGTTGTCAGGATGACCGCCGAAGCTCCCGAGGCCATCCCTGCTGCATCGAGGAACGCTTTGTCGCGACTCGTGGGGTCGAGCCTGATGTGGATGACGGCATGGTTCCTGCCGAGTTTTTCGGCAAAGGTGCGGGCATGCTCCTCCCCAGGCTTGTCCTGCAGGCTTATGTCCAGAACGGGGCCGTCCATGGGTGTGCGGAGCGGAAGGAAGTGCTCCCTGTCCCTGATGAGGGTGATGGCGCTTTCGGCGATTTTACCGGCCAACTGCCGGCCTTCAGGCTGGCCGACCTGCTGCTGCATCCGGGTGAGGTCGATCATTTTCCTCCTGTCGAGCCCCAGCCAGAGCTTGAGCTGGAGGATTCGCCGCACCGACGCGTCGATCCGGCTTTGGGGGATGGATCCGTTTTCAACGGCGGCAGTCACTGCATCGTGGGCAAGTTCCGGATCGGGCGGAAACAGCAGGATGTCGTTGCCTGCCTGCACCGACCTGACGGAGATCTCCGCAAGCGTGGCGCCGTTGGTCAGGGCCTTCATGTTCAGGGCATCGGTGACGATCAGCCCGTTGAAGCCGAGCTCCTCGCGCAGCAGGCCGGTCACGATGCTCTTCGAGAGTGATGCAGGTTCAAGGGTCCCGGTCAGTTTCGGGACGGCAAGATGGCCGACCATGACGCTCATGACACCCTGTGCTATGGCCGCCCTGAAAGGTTTAAGCTCGTAATCGTCGAGGCGCTGGCGGTCCGCTTCAAGCACCGGCAGGGCGAGGTGGCTGTCCACGGTGACGTCACCATGGCCGGGGAAATGCTTGGCTGTTGCCGCGACGCCATTTGACTGCAGGCCGTCTATGATGGCCGACGACATGGTGATGGCCAGCGGAATCCGGTCGCCGAACGACCGGGTGTTGATGACCGGGTTGGCCGGGTTGATGTTCAGGTCGACCGATGGCGCGTAGTCCTGGCTGATGCCGACGGCGCGGGCTTCCCTTGCGACGACACGGGCCATCGATCTCGCCAGTTCCTGATCCCCGGTGGCCGCAAGGGCCATGCCGGGAGAGAATTCGGTCGCACCCTCAAGCCTCATGGCGAGGCCACGTTCCATGTCAGCACTGATGAGCAGCGGCACATGCGACACCGACTGGAAATGGTTCGCCAGCATCCCGGCGCCAAAAACGTCGCCTTTGAGGAACATGACCCCTCCGATCTTGCCCTGTTCGGCCAGGCGCGTCAGAAGGAGGTATTCCCGCTCGTAATTGCCCTTGTACTGCCCCTCGATGCTGGCCACGATCATCTGGCCGACCTTTTCGGACAAGGTCATCTTTCCGAGCGTCTCGTCAACCCAGCGGTCCTGCTTCGAGTAGACGCTTTGCGCCGTGTTCGGTCCGGGCCTGGAGATGTTTCCCGTTGTCGCGGGCGTCATGCATGCCTGGGTCAACAGGGTCATGAGTATGACAAGCACTGAGGCTGTTGGTCTGGCTCGCATGGGATTATGGTCGGAGGAACAGATCGTTCGGTTCGTCAAAGGGTTGACCTGCAATCTATGAAACATCCCCCGGAGAGCGAAACGGAAACTCCCTGCTGCGGATGGCGGCAGGGAGGGGCGATGCTGGTGCGGAGAGTTCAGAGCGTACAGCAGATGTTGAGCTGGCGTGATGCAAGGGCATCGTCGAGACGCCTGACCGGGGTGGTTTCTGGTGCCGAAAGCACTTTTTCGGGATTGGAGGAGGCCTCTTCGGCGATGGCGATGAGTGCATCAGCGAAGGCGTCGAGCGTCTCCTTCGATTCGGTTTCCGTCGGCTCGATCATGAGAGCCTCGCTCACGATCAGCGGGAAATAGACCGTCGGGGAGTGGAAGCCGTAATCAAGAATGCGCTTGGCGATATCGAGCGTCCTGACGTTATGCGCTTTTTTCTGGCGGTCGCCCGACAGGCAGAACTCGTGCATGACCGGTTTCGGGTAAGGCAGGGTGTAGTGGTCGAGCAGGCGGATCAGCAGGTAGTTCGCATTGATGATTGCGTTTTCAGAGACCCTCCGGAGCCCTTCGGCTCCCAGCATGCGGATGTAGGTGTATGCCCGGACGAGGACCGAGAAGTTGCCGTAGAAGTTCATCATCCTGCCGATGTTGTCAGGACGGTCCGAATTGAGGCGGTAGCGGGTGGCGTCGTTCTCTTCGTACTTTTCTACCACAGGAACCGGCAGGAACTCCGCAAGCCGCGCGCTCACACCCACCGGTCCGCTGCCCGGACCGCCGCCGCCGTGCGGCGTCGAAAAGCTCTTGTGCAGGTTGTAATGCACCACGTCGAAACCCATGTCTCCCGGACGGGTAAGGCCCAGCAGCGCGTTCATGTTCGCGCCGTCCATGTAGAGCAGGCTGCCGTTGTCGTGCACCATTTTCGCGATGGTCAGGATTTCGGACTCGAACAGGCCGAGGGTGTTCGGGTTGGTCAGCATGAGGGCCGCCACGTCCTCATCAAGCTTGGCGCGCAGGTCGTCCAGGTTGGTGCGGCCAGCGGCGTTGCTCGATACCGAGACGGTCTGGTATCCGCCGAGGGCAGCAGAGGCCGGGTTGGTGCCGTGTGCCGAATCGACCACCAGCAGCTTGTGGCGAGGCCTGCCGAGCTTGGCATGGTACTTCTTGATGAGCAGGATGCCGGTCAGCTCGCCATGGGCTCCGGCGGCGGGCTGGAGTGATACGGTTGCCATGCCGGCGATTTCGCTCAGCATCTCCGCAAGTTCGTGCATCATCTGCAGGGCACCCTGGGCGGTCGATTCCGGCTGCATCGGGTGCAGTGCGGAGAATCCCGGAAGGTCGCAGGTGTAGTCGTTGATCTTGGGGTTGTACTTCATGGTACAGCTCCCGAGCGGATACATGTTCTTGTCGACGTGGTAATTGAGGTTTGAAAGCCTCACGAAGTGGCGGACCACCTCGCTCTCCGGAATCTCGGGAATCGAGGCAGCCTCCTTTCTCAGGAATTTCGAAGGAATGAGTTCCCCGGCCGGTCGTTCGGGAATGTCGAGCGGAGAGAAGCGGTACCCTTTGCGCCCGCTGCGGGACAGATCGAAGATCAGTTGTTCTTTCATGAATAGGCCCTTATGTGGAGAGGCTTCTTGTGACGTGGCGTTGCAAGTGCTTCGCAAGTTGCTTGAAATCCAGGCTTTCAACGGCAGCCTGCGATATGACGATCGGGGGATAATATACGCATTTCATCCCGGCTTTAAAGCGTTCCGGACGACCTGGCTTTTTTGAGGCCGGGGTGGGCAATGCCGGACGAATTTTTGAAAGAATGCGGTTCAGGGGCTCGTACTACATGATAGCGGTGGGGTCAATTCCGGCTCCATTGAATGCAAACAAAAGGACAAATACATGAAATAAACCCCATTGTTCAGAGTCTTTGCAGCTCTTGCCCTGAGCGGTGTCTTTGGTGGAGTCTCCTTTGCCGCCGAGCCCAAGGCGGAGACAGTTTCCGGGGCCGGGATCAGTCAGGAAAATGTGGTCAGGAAGGCTGAGGTGAAGTAGGCAGAGGCAAAGCCCGAAGAAGGCAAGGAAGCAGTTTTGCCGATAGTCTCGGCGAAGAAAGGTTATGGTTAACAGGACCCGATCGTCTGTCGGGTTCTGTTTTTTTTATGACCGGATGCTACTCCTGGTTGCTCGCCTGCGGGCCGAAAGGGTCATGGGTGTCGAGAAGGCTCATGGCTTCCCTGGCGGCAAGCTGTTCGGCATCTTTCTTCCGGGGTGCGCGTCCCCTGCCGAGTACGACTCCCCTGCAGGATGCTTCGATGGTGAAGGTCTTTTCGTGTTCGGCCCCCTCCTCGGCGACGACGCAGTAGAGCGGAGAAGGCAGGTGGTGCGACTGTGCGTATTCGATCAGCCGGCTCTTGTAGTTGTACTCCTCTTCGACGATCCTGTGGAGATCGAGCTTCGAGATCACATGGTACGTGATGAATCGTTCAGCACCGGCAATGCCCTGGTCAAGGTAGATCGCGCCGACCATCGCCTCGAAGGCGTCGGCCAGGGCCGATTCGCTGGTCCTGATACGCTGTTTGTCGGCGGAGTCGCCGATGATGAGATGTTCGCCCAGTCCGAGGCTGTGCGCGAACACGGCAAGTGACTTGCGGTTGACGATCTTGGAGCGGTTGTTCGAAAGGTGCCCTTCGTCGCTGGTCGGGAATTGCTTGAAAAGATGTTCCGAGATCAGCAGGTCGAGTACGGCGTCCCCGAGGAATTCGAGGCGCTGGTTCGATTCGGGATGTTCAATGTTTCTCGGAAGGTCGTGGAGCACCGAACGGTGCATGAGAGCCGTCCGGTAAAGCATGACCCGGCGGCAAGGCCGGCCGGTCAATTTTTCCAGATAGGAGAGTGTTCCCTGTTCGAGCAACGGTTGGCCACCTGAGCCGTCCCTCTGGCCGTTGACTGTCTCCCCGAAACTCTCGTTGCGGAGAAAATTCAGGGAGGTCAGTTTTTGCCACAGGTGCGACATTGAGGCTTGTTTCGTTGTTCAGGCGGCCGGGGCTTTCTTGAATATCACGCAGCCATTGTGTCCTCCGAACCCGAATCCGTTGTTCAGCGCATACTCGATCTTGCGCTCCTTCGGTTTGTTCGGTGTCACGTCGAGGTCCACCTGGGGATCAAGGTTGTCGCAATTGATGGTCGGCGGAACGACCTGGTTCTGCAGCGCGAGGATGCATGCAACCGATTCCACGACGCCGGCCGCGCCGAGCAGGTGTCCGGTCATGGATTTGGTCGAGCTGATGTTCAGCTTGTAGGCGTGTTCGCCGAACGCCTTCTTGATGGCCGAAACCTCGGCAACGTCACCCAGCGGGGTTGATGTGCCATGGGTGTTGATATAATCGATCCGGTCCGGAGTGATGCCTGCCATCTTCATGGCGTTGTTCATCGCGGCACAGGCTCCGATGCCTTCCGGATGGGGTGCCGTAAGGTGGTATGCGTCAGCCGAAGCGGCCACGCCGACGACTTCCGCGTAAATTTTTGCTCCGCGCTTTACGGCGGACTCGTAAGGCTCGAGCAGCAGCGATCCTGCGCCTTCGCCCATGACGAAGCCGTCACGGTCGATATCATAGGGGCGGGAGGCCTTTTCGGGGCGGTCGTTGGCCGTTGAGAGCGCCTTGGCGGCGTTGAAGCCGGCCACGCCCATCGGGGTGACTGTCGCTTCCGAGCCACCGCACAACATGTAGTCTGCGAGGCCCATCTGCAGGATCATGAATGCGTCCATGACAGAGTGGAGCGAGGTCGCGCACGCCGAAGAGGTCGCGTAGTTCGGTCCCATGAGGCCGTTCCTGATGGAAATCTGGCCTGCTGCGATGTCCGGGATCAGCATCGGGATGAAGAACGGGCTCACCCTGCGGGGGCCGCGCTCCATGTAGGCTCTGAACTGACGGTCGTAAGTGGTCATTCCGCCGATGCCTGATCCATGGATGACTCCGATCCTGGTACGGTCGATCGACTCGAGGTCCAGTCCTGAATCCTTGATGGCCTGTTCGGAGGAGATGACGCCGTATTGGCAGTAGGGGTCCATGCGGTCCGCAGATTTGCGGTCGATGAAGTCATCTGCCTTGAAATTCTTGAGTTCGCAGGCGAACGTGGTGGCAAAGTCCGTCGTGTCGAAATAGGTGATGGGTGCGGCGCCGCTTTTGCCGCTCACGAGGGAGTTCCAGAAATCTCCTGCGTTAAGTCCGACAGGCGACAGGATACCGATACCCGTAACAACGATTCTTTTGAGTTCCAGACCCATCTGCGGTGATTTAACGTTAACGTGAATCAGGCAGGGGGTTTGCCCTGCCTGAGACTTCAAGCTTATTTCTTGGCAAGGATGTAGTCGATTGCCTGCTGAACGGTGCCGATCTTCTCGGCGTCCTCGTCAGGGATCTGTACGCTGAACTCGTTCTCGAGTTCCATGATCAATTCAACGGTATCGAGGGAGTCTGCACCGAGGTCGTCGGCAAACTTGGACTCAGGTTTGATCTGATCCTTGTTGACACCCATTTTGCTGACGATGATATCGTACACCTTATCTTTAATTGCGTCTGCGCTCATCTTCTTCTCCAGGTTTGTGGTTGAGGACAATAAATAAAAAAATGCGTTTGCGAATATACAAAGAAAAAACAGCGGGTCAAACTCGCCTGAAACTGCGCCGGAATCCCCGCCCGCCGTTCATGACATGACCATGCCGCCGTTGACGCTGAGCACATGGCCCGTGATGTACGAGGACATGTCGCTGGCAAGGAATGTCACGGCGTTGGCGATGTCCTGCGGCGTGCCGAACGCGCTCAGCGGGATGGCGTCGAGCATCAGCTGCCTGACCTCGTCGGAGAGTGCGTCGGTCATCTTGGACGAAATGAATCCGGGAGCGATGGCGTTTGCCCTGATGTTGCGTGAGGCGAGCTCCTTGGCCACCGACTTGGTAAAGGCGATGACGCCACCCTTCGATGCGGCATAGTTGGCCTGTCCGGCGTTGCCCATGATGCCGACCACAGAGGCGATGTTGATGATCGACCCGGAGCGCTGCTTCATCATCGTGCGGGTGACCGCCTTGGTGCAGTTGAAGGTCCCCTTGAGGTTGACCGTGAGCACGGCGTCCCAATCCTCTTCGCTCATGCGCATGAGCAGGCCGTCGCGGGTGATGCCGGCGTTGTTGACCAGGATGTCGATGCGGCCGTTCTCTTCGGCGATCTCGTTGAAGACCTTCTGGCAGGCGTCGGAGCTGGTGACGTCAAGTTCCTTGCAGGAGACTTTCGCGCCCGTCTGCTTCAGTGCGGCCTCGGTTTCCGAGAGCCACTCGGCCTTGACGTCGCCGATGACGATGTCAGCGCCCTTTGATGCGAGTTCCAGGGCGATTGCCTGGCCGATGCCTCTTGCGGCGCCCGTGATGATCGCGGTTTTTCCTTTGAACATGATGATGTGTGTTTCGTTCGGTTGGTATGGTTACGCTGGATTCTTCATGGCTGCAACCTGGTCGGCCGTGTCGACGCCGTCGGTCTGCGCAGCCTTGCTGATTCTCTTGATAAGACCCTGAAGCACTTTCTGCGGGCCGACTTCGACGAACCCGGTGACTCCGGCGTCGACCATTGCCTGTATCGACTGGCTCCAGAGCACGGAGCTGGTGAGCTGGCTGATCAGGTTGGCGCGGATTTCGGGGGCCGACGTGACCGGCCGGGCCACGACGTTCATGCAGACCGGGATTTCGGCGTCCCTGATGGTCATGGTGTTGAGGGTCTCGGCAAGCTCCTTTTCGGCCGGCTTCATGAGCGGCGAGTGGAACGCGCCGGAGACGACGAGCTCCTTGGCCATCCGCGCTCCTTTGGACGGAGCAATCTCCACGGCTTTCCTGACGGCTGCGATATCTCCGGACAGGACGATCTGGCCGGGAGAATTGAAGTTTGCCGCCTGCACCACGCCGAGAGCTCCAGCCTCTTCGAGTAGGCCGTCGAGTGCGGCGTCGTCCATGCCGATGATGGCAGCCATGGTGCCCGGATTGAGCTGTCCTGCGTTCTGCATCAGTTCGCCGCGTTTGGCGACGAGCCTGACGGCGTCCTCGAAGCCGATGGCGCCGGCGAAGCAGAGTGCGGTGTATTCGCCGAGGCTGTGGCCGGCAGCCATGTCGACCCCTTCGCGGCCGAGCAGCGTGGCGGCGGCATAGCTGTGCAGGAAGATGGCGAGCTGCGTATACCGGGTCTGCCTGAGCTCCTCCTCGGTTCCGTTGAACATGATGCCGGTGATCGAAAACCCGAGGATTTCATCGGCCCGGTCCATCAGGGCTCTGGCTTCGGGGAACCGGTCGTAAAGATCGCGCCCCATGCCGCAGTATTGCGATCCCTGGCCGGGAAAAACGAATGCTTTCATATCCTTTCTTTGCAATGGGTGGTGGGTGGAAATCGCTTACTGCCAGCGGACATAGATGGCGCCCCAGGTGTAGCCGGCGCCGAAGCTGGCCAGCACAAGGTTCGATCCGGTGTGCAGCTTGTTCTGCTCGTCAAGTTCGGCCAGGCAGATCGGTACGGTGGCGGCCGTCGTGTTGCCGTAGTACTCGATGTTCATCATCACCTTGTCCATGCCGATTCCCATGCGTTCCGCGGTTGCCTGGATGATACGCTGGTTCGCCTGGTGAGGCACGAGGTAATCGATGGTGTCTCCGGTGAGCCCGTTGCGCTCCATGATCTCCTCGGCCACGTCGGCCATGGCCATGACGGCCGCCTTGAAGACCTGTTTTCCGTCCTGCTTGATGAAGTGCAGGCGCTGGTCGATCGTCTCGTGGGAGGGCGGATTGAGGCTGCCGCCGCCGGGCATCAGCAGATGCTCCTTGCCGTTGGCGCCGTCCGAATAGAGCCGGGCGTCGAGCACGCCGTAACCCTCTCGGGCCGGTTCGAGGATGACCCCCGCGGCGCCGTCGCCGAACAGGATGGCCGTCGACCGGTCGGTATAGTCCAGGATGGAGGACATCTTGTCGGCCCCGATGACCATGACCTTTCGGCAGTTGCCCGATTCGATGAACTGCGCACCGGTGTGGAGGCCGTAGACGAATCCCGAGCATGCTGCGGAGAGGTCGAACCCCCAGGCGTTTTTTGCCTGGATGTTGCCCTGTACCAGGCAGGCCGTCGACGGGAAGATCATGTCGGGCGTCATCGTCGCCACGATGATCAGGTCGATCTCGTCGGCGGTGATGCCCCGTTTGTCAAGAAGCTGCCTTGCGACCTCGGTGCACATGAACGAGGTGGGTTTCGCCGGATCCCTGAGGATTCGTCGTTCACGTATGCCTGTGCGGGTTCGTATCCATTCGTCGTTGGTGTCGAGCATCCTTTCCAGGTCGAAATTGGACAGGACCTCCTCGGGAAGGTACTTGGCGGTCGTCGTTATGGCTGCTTTCATGGTATGGTTGCGGATTAAGGGTCAAAACGGGAAAACCGGATCGGTCGGGTCCGGCGTCTGCAGCGAAACGACCGGGACGGGAAGGCGCTCGTCGGGCAGAATCCTCTGCACGAATCTGATGGGCGTGTCAGGACAGTACTTCGGCAATGTGTTCATTGACCCGCTGCTCGATCATGTGCTCGGCCATGTAGATCATGTTCTTGATGGCACGGGAGGATGATCTGCCGTGGCCGACGATCGAGATGCCGTCGACACCGAGGAACGGTACGCCGCCCCATTTTTCGACGTCGAACGGTTCGAACATGCCTTTGAAGGCCTTGCCGGCAAGCGAGGCGGTGTTCTGGTCGAGCTGGCCCGATACGACGAGTTTTTCCATCGCCGGTTTCAGCAAGGAGGACAGGAAGTGGGGAATGCTCTCTCCGAACTTGAGGATGGTGTTTCCCACGAGGCCGTCGCAGACGACGATGGTCGATTTGCCTGCGAGGATGTCGTGTCCCTCGATGTTTCCGATGAAGTTGATCTTCTGCTCGTGGTGAGCTTCCTGAAGGAGGCGGTATGACTGTTTCAGGTACTCGGGGCCCTTGCCCTCTTCTTCCCCGATATTGAGCAGGCCGACCGTAGGATTCTCGATTTTGGCGGCGTAGCGCTGGTAGATGGTCAGCATTTCCGCGAACTGCACCAGGTTTTCCGGTTTGCAGTCAACGTTTGCGCCGACGTCGACGATATTGGTCAGGCCCTCCCCGATTCTCGGGAAGTAGGCGTAGATGGTGGGGCGCAGCACGCCGGGGATGCGGCCGAGCACGAAAAGCGATGCGGCCATCTGAGCGCCGGTGTTGCCCGCACTCACGAACGCATGGGCCTGTTTGGCCTTGCAGAGCTGAAGTCCCTTAACAAGGGACGACTCCTGCTTGGTCTTCACGGCAGTGGCCGGGATGTCTTCCATCGTGACGGTTTCGGGAGCGTGCATGAACCTGACGTTCATGTTCGAAAGATCATGCTGCTCCAGGAGGGGCCTGACCTTTTCCTCCTGCCCGATCAGCAGGATTTCAAACCGGTTTCCGCTCTCCCGGAGGGCTTCGATCGTTCCGTCGACAACGCAGCCCGGTGCATTGTCGCCACCCATAGCATCCACGACGATGGTCAACATGGCGGTGCTGAATTATTTACTTTAACTGCTTAGCCGACGACAATTTTCCCGGTCACCTGACGACCGCGATAGTGGCCGCAGTGACGGCAGGCGCGATGCGGAAGGGTCGGCTCGCCGCAGTTCGGGCAGACGACCGTGACAGCGGCTTTGGTACGGGCATTGAACTGTGCGCGCCTCTTGTCCCTTCTGGACTTGGACATTTTGGCTTTTGGATTGGCCATAACCTGTTCAGTTTAAAATCAACGGTTAACGAAACTTGTATTTCAATTTCTCAAGCGAGTCCTGCCAGGAGCTGTCGGGCTCTTCCGGTTCTTCCTGCCGGTAGACATGGCAATCCGGATTATCCGTGCAGGTCACCTTCATCGGGACGGCGAGCAGCAGCGTTTCGCGGACATCCTCCGTGAGGTCGATCGCCAGCATATTCCTGTCGATCAGGCGATGCTCCTCTTCGCCATGCATCTCCTGTTCCCGTTCCTGTCCCTGTTCATATATATAATAAACCCGGAACAAACCCTTGAGCTCCACGGTCACCGGCGCAAGGCAGAGATCGCAGGAAAGGTCGGCTGAAGCGACCGTCTCCAGGGAGATGGTGAGCTCATCGTCGTTCTTGTCGACGACGGCCCTGGCCGATATATTCTTCGAAAACCCGGCTTCCGTCAGCGCGTGATCGTTGAAGTCGCCTGCATCGCAAGTGAAATCGAACTCATGGACGCCTTGAGAGAGTCCCGCCAGGCGGATCTCGATCAATGCTCTTTCCTTCGGCATAATCACCTCATTTCCATAAAAGATTGACAATGTACAAAAATAATTATCGAAAATGAAAATCATGCAGGGCTCTGTGACTATGAAAAATGCACAAAAAAACCTTTTTCATGTTTGGAATTTTTTTGGAGGGATGTATATTTGTATCCCTTTCAGCAACGACAGGGGTCACATTCCGCGATAGCTCAATGGTAGAGCATTCGGCTGTTATCCCGACAAGTCGGGATGTAGGTTCGAAACAGCAGGCTCTGTCAAAGACTGACAAGGAAAGGGAAAAGGAAAATTCCGCGATAGCTCAATGGTAGAGCATTCGGCTGTTATCCCGACAAGTCGGGATGTAGGTTCG
>CAIYTH010000022.1 GCA_903929135.1 uncultured Chlorobiales bacterium | reverse complement strand
ATCGAGATGCCCGTGCTCAACGGCGACGAAGCCGTCCGGCAGCTCAGGGCCGGCAAGGAGATCGACCCTGCCATGGCGCTGCATTACCGGGAGATCCCGATCATCGGCGTCACGGGCCTTGCCGAAAACGAGGCAATTCGCCGGACGCTGCACTCCGGCATGGACGATTACATCCTCAAACCGCTCAGCAGAGCGCAGGTCAAAACGCTTCTGGAGAGCTGCTTTTTCCTGGAAAAATCCAGAATTAACGACATGCCCATGACCGGCGTGCCCGGAGCCTCCATCCTGCTGGTCGACGACAACGTCATGGCCAGGGAGTTTCTCAAGGCACTCCTCGAACCGCTCGGCTACCGGATATTCCAGGCCGAAGACGGCATGGCGACCATCGAAATGCTCAGGAAATCGCCGATCGACCTGATCGTCATGGACCTGGAGATGCCGGTCATGGGCGGCATCGAAACCACAAAGGCGATCAGGAGCGGAATCGCCGGCCCGTTCAAGGAGATCCCGATCATCTCCCTCAGCGGCTACACCGACGAAGAGAGTGTCGCGGCCGCAAAGGAATCCGGCATCAACGTCCATCTGGGCAAACCAGTGCGCAAGCTCGAGCTGGTCAATGTTATCTCGACCCTGCTGACCCAGACGTTGCGGAAGGGCGAATCGGACCAGGCCGAAGATCTGGCAGCTGATTCACCGTGGCTTGAGATGGAGAAGGTCCCCCTGCTCGACCCGTCAGTCATCGAAAGCCTTCAGGGACTGGGTGACGAAGACTTCATCATGCAGCTTTTCAGCCTTTTCGTACAGGATGCCGGCAAACTTGTCGGAGAGATCGAAATGGGCTGTCAGCAAAACGATCATGAGCGTGCCCAGCGTTCGAGCCACACCCTCAAGGGGTCAGCCGCCAGCATCGGGGCTGCCAGAATCCAGGCTATTGCCACCAGCATGAATGACATGCTGCGAAACCGTCAATACCCGGATGAAGGATGGTTCGAATACCTCCGGAAAGGCTATGAGCTCACTGCGGAAGCGTTGTCGGCCTATACCGGGGCCTGAACACCGGTCACAGGAACTCATGGAATACCGTTCAGACAAGGACAGGAGAGAACCTGATGGCCGCATCGTTCAGCTGCTGACGATGGAACCCGCCTTGTCCTGCGGGTGTATGACAGCTATCTTCCGAAAACAGGCGATGTGACCGCATCCCGCATTATCCATGCATGAAAAAACTGCTGATCGTCGAAAATATTAGCCATGAAGAGCCTGGTCTTCTGGGCAACCTCCTTCAAGAGCAAGGCATCGACTTCGAGCTGTGTGACCTGTCAAGCGGTGACCTGATACCTGATACGCGCAGTTATTCCGGTATCGTCGTGCTCGGCGGCCCGCAGAGTGCCAACGACACCTCTCCACAGATCATCCACGAACTGCAGCGCGTCAGGGAAACGCTCGACGCAGGCATCCCCTACCTCGGCATCTGCCTGGGACTCCAGGTCATGGTAAAAGCTGCCGGCGGCAAAGTGGTGCCATGCCCGATGAAAGAGACCGGCTTCCATGAACCCGACGGAGCGCCGTATACGGTGCGGCTGACCCCGGAAGGATTGCTGGACCCTCTTTTCAGGGGGCTGCCGGAGAACCTGAGGGTTTTTCAGCTGCATGGCGAAACCGTCGTACCCACCCATGACATGACATTGCTTGGAACCGGAAAAGGTTGCCGATACCAGGTCATGAGAGTCGGAAGCAACGCCTGGGGCCTGCAGTGCCATTTCGAAATGACACGTGAGATGTTCGAGACCTGGACACTCACCGATCCCGACCTCATCTCCATGAACCGCGACGAACTGCTCGCCGAATTCGACAGGATCCATGCCGGATATACGGACTCCGGACGCACGATTCTCCTGAATTTTCTCGCTGCCTGCGGTTTAGTCAGGCGCTGACCATCCCCCTTTCATGAAAAACACCCCGCCTTCGCCTGATTCGAGACGCATCCGGAACCTGAATGCGAAACCTGACCGCGATGGCCCGGTCATCTACTGGATGTCGCGCGACCAGCGTGTCTCCCACAACTGGGCGCTCATCTGCGCCTGCTGGAAGGCGAACGAGCTCTGCAAACCGGTAGAGGTGATCTTCACGCTGTCCAGCTCTTTCCTCGGAGCACCTCGCCGCCACTATGACTTCATGCTGAGAGGGCTCGCCGGGGTGGAAGCCGCACTCTCGTCGATGGGTATCCCCCTGACCATACTTCAGGGTGATCCTGCTCACGCAGCATCGGAACATGCCGCCAAAATCGAAGCAGGATCGGTCATCACCGACTTTTCACCTCTGAAACTGACGAGAGCATGGAAAGAAACGGCTTCCGGACTGTTGCCTTGCTCACTGTACGAGGTCGATGCCCACAATATCGTCCCGTGCTGGCTGGCATCTCCAAAACAGGAGTTCGCTGCAAGGACGATCAGGCCAAAACTCAACGCGCTCCTCGACACATTCCTGACAGAGTTTCCTGACCCGAATCCCCGTTTCCAGACGCCGGTCGTCGATCGTCCGGCCATAGACTGGGACAGGCTCGCCGCCGGCATTGAAACCGACGAATCGATCATGCCGGTCGATTGGCTCGAGCCTGGAGAACAGGCCGCCGGAAAGCAGCTTCAAAGTTTCATCGAACACGGCCTTCACGGTTATGCGAAATCACGGAACGACCCGAACAGCGGATGCGTCTCCCGACTCTCTCCTTACCTCCATTACGGCCAGATCAGCGCACAACAGGTCGCCCTTTCAATCCTCAGGAGCGGTGCCGACCCGCAAAACCTTGACGCCTTCGTCGAGGAGCTGTTCGTCCGGCGGGAACTTGCCGAAAACTACTGCTTCCGTAATGAACGGTACGACGGCTTCGACGGACTGCCCGATTGGTCGAAAGCGAGCCTGCTGGAGCACGCCGGGGATTCCCGGGATTACGTCTATACGCCCGAAACGTTCGAACGCGCCGGCACGCACGATCCGCTCTGGAACGCTGCGCAGTCCCAGCTTATAGGCACAGGCATCATGCATGGCTACATGAGGATGTACTGGGCGAAAAAAATTCTCGAATGGAGTTCCAGCCCGGTTGCGGCATTCGAAATCGCGGTGGCGCTCAACGACCGTTACGCCCTCGATGGTCGCGATCCCAACGGATACACAGGCATTGCCTGGTCGATCGGCGGCCTGCACGACCGGCCATGGTTCGAACGACCTGTCTACGGCAGGATCCGTTACATGAACGCGTCGGGATGTGCGAGAAAATTCGACGTGCAACGCTACATCGATGCTGTCGTCGGGCGAAGCCGACCCTCAGCATAAAAACAAAACCGGACAACCGCGAAGATGGCGCGGTTGTCCGGTTCAAAAAGAGTAACGTCCGGCTCAGGCTGGAGGTCAGGCGAGCGTCAAGTCGATCGTGCGCCTTGTCATATCCACTTCGTGCACCTTGACCTTCAGGCGCTGTCCGATCTGGAGGCGGCGTTTCTTTCGTTTGCCGACCAGTGAATAGGTGGTCTCGTCGTACTCGTAATAGTCGTCGGTCAGGTTGCGCATGTGCACCAGCCCCTCGATGGCGAAATCGACCATCCTGACGTAGATGCCGTATTCCGTTGCGCCGGAGATCACACCAGGATAAACCTTGCCGAGATGCGCCGACATGTACTCGACCTGTTTCAGCTTGACCGACTCGCGTTCAGCCTCGACAGCTATTTTCTCGCGCTCGTTCGAAATCTGGCAGACGGTCTGGATTTTGGCGGCAATCTCGGTAAGGCGCTGGGGAGAAACCTTCTTGCGCTTTTTCTTCGCTGCCTCATACTCGAACAGCAACCGGTGAACAATGAGGTCGGGGTAACGCCTGATCGGTGAGGTGAAATGGGTATAGTGCTCGAACCCAAGGCCGAAATGCCCGACATTGTTTCCGGTATAGACCGCTTTTGACATGGAGCGCAGGACCAGTTCGTTGACCAGGAACTCAACGTTGGTGCCATGCACTTTCTGAAGCAGTTCCCGAAGTGCCTTGGATGAAACCGTCGCGCTCTCGCGCCCTTTGCGGTCCAGCTTGAGGTCGAACCCTATCTTCCTGACGAAGTTCGAAAGGACCGCGACCTTCTCCATCTGCGGAGCGCCGTGGATACGGTAGATGACCGGATGAGGAGCGATGTCGTTCTCTGCGAAGGTCGTCGTCAGGTACTCGGCCACCTTGCGGTTGGCAAGCAGCATGAACTCCTCGATCAGCCTGTGGCTGCCGAGACGCTCTTTCTTGATGACCTCGATCGGTTCACCCTTGCTGCCGAGCTTGAAGCGCACCTCTTCGGTCTCGAAGTCGAGCCCGCCATGCTTGAAGCGCAAATCGCGCAGGGTGGTACTGATGCTGTCAAGCTGTTTGAGCTCCTTCGAATAATCCCCTTTTCCCGAATTGAGGATCTGCTGGACATCCTCATAGGTGAAACGACGCTTGGAGTGTATAACCGTCTTGTGGAATTCGTGCTTCTTGACCTCGCCGTCCGCGCTCATGGTGAAGAAGATCGAGAACGCCATGCGGTCAACGCCGGGATTGAGGCTGCACACCTTCTCCGACAATCGGGAAGGCAGCATCGGAATCACGCGGTCGACGAGATAGACCGATGTGGCCCGCTTGAGAGCCTCCTTGTCGAGATCAGAATTTTCAGGCACAAAATGGGATACATCGGCGATATGCACGCCGATCTTGTAAAGCCCCTTGGGAAGGAACTCGATCGAAAGCGCGTCATCGAAATCCTTTGCGTCGACCGGGTCGATGGTGAACACCGTCTTGTCACGGATATCGAGCCGGCCTTCGAGATCGGCAGGGGTAATCTCCTCGCGGATATCAGACGCAAAGTTGAGGAGGTTGTCATCAAAGGTTTCATCGATGCCCAGGCCTCTTGCAATGGCGCTGACTTCGACCGTTGAATCACCGGCTGCACCGAGAACTTCCAGGACCTTAGCCTGGATAGTACCGTTCTTCAGGAACTCGAGGTCACCCGCAAGCACCTTGTCCCCGGCTTTTGCCTTTGCGGCTGCCTTGATCGGGATATGGATCTCGGGCAGGATCTTCCGCTGGTCCGGCTTGAGCAGGAACCTGCGGTTTTCACGATGCAGCGTGCCGACCACCGTAGTCACCCTGCGGATGACCACGGAAGTCA
Source organism: uncultured Chlorobiales bacterium (assembly GCA_903929135.1). Taxonomy (GTDB): domain Bacteria; phylum Bacteroidota; class Chlorobiia; order Chlorobiales; family Chlorobiaceae; genus Chlorobaculum. Next base: position 16,119 of record CAIYTH010000022.1, on the reverse strand, counting down.
CCATGCCCTCGCAGCGCTGGTGTGGCGACTGACGTGAAACATAGGTTTCCGGGACCTTCGTCACCAGCACTTCGACCTGGTCGCCATGCAGTGACTCGCCAAGTTTGTCGGCTCCGATGAAGATGTCATCGTCGAAACCTTCCACGTCGACAAAACCGTACCCGTTCGGGTGGGTCGACAGCTTGCCGCTATAGGTCTGGTCAACCTTGTATCGCTCCTTGCCCGGAAGGGGAAACTGTTTTGCCTGAACGAGGTGTTCCTCGTAGGTGTCTGCCTCGAAACCGGCCCATCCGTAGCACCGATCGGCATCCTTGTCCACAACACCGTCCTCCTGGAGCTTGTGCAGGACATACCAGAATCCCGGCAACTGGCGGGATTCACCATAACCCATCTTTTTTGCCAGCTCCACCGACCGAAAGCGTTCGCCGTCATGATCGGTCAGGAACGATATGACCTCGGCAGCCAGGGAACTTTCACCTCGTTTGAAAAGGAATTCATTGATCAGGATATGATCATTCGCCCTCACTTTTTCAGCGCCCTGCTGGCTCGCCGGCCTGTTTCTTCTGTTCTTCGGGGGTCTTGTCTTCGAACTATTTCGCTGTCTTGCCACTCAGATACGATTGAAATGTTACAGATAGGTCCATGCGTTTTCCCGAAAGAAAACAGTCTCGGCACTGCGGTTCACGAGAAAACCTAACAGCTGCCTTTCACGGATTGATTGATGTAAAGAATCATGAAATTCATATACAAGCCTTATTTTACAGGCCTTTCAGGTCATCGCGTCACAGGAATATCACAAAACGGAAAACATCCCGAGTTTTGCGTTTCAGCAACGTATGGCCTCACGAAGAACAATATACGCATTTCAACGCCACCAAAAGAATGGTCGTCCTTCAGCACGTTTCCCGCCTCGATAACGTGGTTTACTGCTCTCATCACCGCATCGACAACGACGACTCTGGCCATCGTTACACGACCTGCTTCCTGATACAAACATGGCCGTCAGGCTCCGGAATGCCGATTGTTCTCCTTCATCAGGTTTTGGTACATTATGATTGACCGATGACCGACGGCGACAAGGCTTGTTCAACGCTGCAGTCCGGGGCGGTCAACCTGGACGGCAAGTTTTTCCGGAGAGTGCCATGGACCCTGTGACAACGAAAGAGACCGCATCGGATGCAAAATGCGGCGATTGCCGATATTACTATTACCGTGAAAGATGGGAAAACGGCTCTACATCTCTGGAGATTTCGCAATGCAGATATAAACCACCTACCGTTGAAGGATGGCCACAGGTGGATCAAAACGAGTGGTGCGGCAAGTTCAAGCGGCGCGAGACAGTTCACCACATCGTCACAAAAGAGGAATTCGACACCGCCAAGCAGCGGCTTCAGGAGTATCTGGATGAAGAGGCGAAATTGCTGTAACCGGCAATATGACCCGCCCTGGACCCTGATATGTCCGACACGACATGATAAACCCCGGCTCATCACCGGGGCTTGTCATATTACGCTCAGGGAAAACGAAGAACGTGGCGTCCGTAAACTGTGCGGTCGTGGCCTTGAGTAAAGGTGACGGTGAGAGCAGGTTCTTCAGGACGCCCTCCCGGTAGCGGAAGGCCGGATCGGAGGACAGGACGGGAAAGTTTCACGCTTGACGCTGGGTAGCCCTGATCCCGTCGACAAGATGCTTCACGTCAATGATATCCTGTGGTCGGCCGGCAGACAGCTTCGCCTCGATCAGGTGGCGCCTGCTGATAAAGTAAAACTGAACACCGTCGATCATGATCGATTCACGCTCGGACCATGCCTCGTCGAAGGATACGCCGCGAAGACTCAGCATATCGTCGATCCTCAACGGAGGTCGACCCATCTGGTAAAAAAACCCAGGCTGGCAGAAATCCTCATGGGACATTCCGGCCAGCGGTGCCCTGTATTCCTTCAAAACCTTGAAAACAGCCCTGGCATTGACCGGATCGGGAGATGTCCAGATGTCGATGTTCCAGGTATACCGTGGCCTCGAATACCACATGACAGCACATCCGCCGAAAATCAGATACTTGACCCCATGGCTGTCGAAAAGCCCGAGAAGCTCTTTAACTTCTGTCCTCGACAAAATTGAATGTTTGAAACGATCTTTCATGGTAACTTATCACGGTTGAATCAGCACTGCATCAACTTACCGTCATTTCGATTGCCGGACAGTCCTGGATTCATGGCTGACAAAATAATGAACACAACAAACGCCCATCCAGACCTGTAAACCGTCAACCGTGCTGTCGCAGTACTCCAGATTGCGACTGTTTCAGCTAAAAATCACATGTTCCGTATCGTTCGCTGCTCTGGCATTGAAGAATTCCCTGCTCCTCTTCAGGAGCAATCCCAAAACCAGAGAGGGCACGATCAGGCTGATCAGGGAAATAGCGGTTCGTGCATATGGGAATTTCATAACTCACCCCTTGAGCTGGTCGTGAACATCACTTCTCTGACGGCACGCATAATCGTCGGCCCCCAATATTTATAAGCAAGCGGCGTGCCATGTTATGAATAAATCTTCCACAGCCTGTCGGAAATCAGTGCCGGCAAGACTTTGTGGCGGTCATGCAACCTGCGTCCCGGCCCTGAAGCCTGGCAGAACAGACAAAATCATCTCACTTTGAGACCGGGTCATCACAATGAGAGACGACCTGGGCAATCGCAATCCCCCTCCTCTTCCGGATGGTAGAGTGCCTGGGGAAGAGTCCTGCGAGTTCACGACGGGCAGGATACACTTCCGGAACGCACAAGGGAGTGCAAGCCGCCGGGAAAGGTTTTTCGTTCCTGGCGCAGCGACGGCAGGCGATCGATCCGGAACGGGAACTGCTATTTTCTCATTCTTGTCAACGACACGCGCTGTCGTTGCCTATATTAAAGCGAGAATTCGAACAGACGCGAAACCCAGTCATGCCCAAGCTCAACATCCTTGTCGTCGATGACGAGGCGAACATCCGAAAAACCCTGACGGTTTTCCTGGAATCACGGGGACACCAGGTGAAATCCGTAAGCAGTTTCAGGAGCGCCCTGGATGAGGCCGTCATGGCAAGGTACGACCTTGCGCTTGTTGATCTCAGACTGGGCACCGACAGCGGCCTGGATCTGGTCCTGCCCATGACCGGCTCCTGCCCCTGGATGAAGATCGTGGTCATCACCGCCTATGCTTCGATCGAGACTGCCGTCGAGGCCATGAAGCGCGGGGCGGCGGACTACATCACCAAACCGTTTACACCCTCCCGCCTCCAGCTGGTGACCGAACAGATAGCTGCCATGTGCGAAAGCGAAAAGCATCGGGACACATCACGTGATTCGCCCGATGAACTGCACCCCGACGCAGCCCTCTTTTCGAAGGATCCGGCCATGCAGCGAACCATCGAGCTCTCGACGCAAGTGGCTACATCCGAGGCTGTGGTGCTGATCCAGGGGCACAGTGGCACCGGCAAGTCTGTTCTCGCAAGGGCCATCCACCGATTGAGCACCCGCGCACAGAAACCTTTCGGCGTAGTCTCCTGTCCCACCCTCAGCCAGGAGCTGCTTGAAAGCGAGCTCTTCGGACATGTGAAAGGATCGTTCACCGGTGCCATCAGGGACAATCCCGGCAGGGTTGCGGCATGCGACGGAGGCACCCTCTTTCTTGACGAAATAGGGGATCTCCCACTCGCCATCCAGCCGAAACTGCTCCGGTTCATCCAGGAACGCGAATACGAAAGGGTCGGTGACCATGTGACCCGGAAAGCGGATGTCCGGATCATCGCGGCGACCAATGCCGACCTGCGCCAGACGGTTCAGGACGGGCGCTTCAGGGAGGATCTGTATTATCGGCTGAACGTCTTCCAGATCGACATCCCCTCCCTGGCCGAGCGCCCGAACGACATCGAACCCCTTGCAGAAAACATGCTCGCCGAGTTCAATGCAATCAATCGCAAGGCGTTATCCGGCTTTACCGACGAGGTGCTGCGCATATTCAGGGAGTACCAGTGGCCGGGAAACATCAGGGAATTGCGCAACGTCATCGAACGGGCTGTCATTCTCGGGAACAACGAGATCATCGGCGTCGACCTGCTGCCTGAAACGATGACTTCGAAAAAAATGCCCCTCAGAATCGGCGATCCGGTCTCCCTTGGCACCATTGAGGAGCAGCATATCCGCCGCGTGCTCGCTGAAACCTCCTCCCTTCAGGATGCCGCCTCCATTCTCGGAATAGACCAGGCTACCCTCTGGCGGAAGCGCAAGCAGCTCGGCATCCAGTGATTCCCTGATCCTTCACGGCATCTTGCAAATTGCAAGGAGTCGCACAGAAAACCATTGCGCATTGCAAAGGATTCTCACCAGGCCCTTACATCCCAGTCACCATCAATGCCCGCACCTGCAAGGTTCTTCAGCCTGCGACGAGTTCTGGCTTGATTTTTGAAGGTTCAGTCCATTACGGACGGCTGCGCCTATGCGGCCACCGGGCATGAAGAACCATCAGCAAACGTCGGGATGACCCGATTCAGGTCATCCCGAGACGCCCCCCTGAAGGACAACATGCGTTTTACCATCAAAAACATGCATCGATGACGATCAGGAACGGGCTCAAACAAGCGAAAAAATTCTTTATCGGCGGCTCCCGTGATTTCAGGGACAGCCGCATATTCCACTCCATTTCCCTGACGGCATTCCTTGCCTGGGTCGGCCTCGGATCCGACGGGCTCTCTTCGTCCTGCTACGGTCCAGCCGAAGCGTTCAAGGCGCTTCAGGGGCACCCCACCCTCGGCATCTTCGTCGCCATCGCCACCGGCCTGACCATCCTGGTGATCGCATCCAGCTACTCCCATATCATCGAGCTTTTTCCTTCCGGCGGCGGCGGCTATCTGGTGGCCAGCAAGCTCCTCTCACCGGAAATCGGCCTGGTCTCTGGCAGCGCACTGCTGATCGACTACGTCCTGACGATCACCATCTCCGTCGCCAGCGGCGCCGACGCCATCTTCAGCTTCCTGCCTCCCAACCTCCTGCCATACAAGATCTGGTTTGCCGTAGCCGGAGTCGCCATGCTTCTGGTCCTGAACCTCAGGGGCATCAAGGAGGCAGTCATGCCGCTCGTTCCGGTATTCCTCCTTTTTGTGTTCACCCATCTGGCCGCCATCGTCTATGCCATCGGATCCCATCTGGTGAACGCCGGCACGGTCTACCATGAAACGAGCGCCGAGCTGACAAGATCCTTCAACTCGCTCGGTCTGTTCGGGGTCCTTTTCCTGATCCTGAAGGCCTACATCCTCGGCGCCGGTACCTTCACAGGCATCGAGGCCGTGAGCAACGGCCTCCCGGTCCTGCGCGAACCAAAGATCCATACGGCAAAGAAAACCATGCGCTACATGGCATGGTCACTTTCGATCACCGTCATGGGACTCATGGCGGCCTACATTTTCCTGGACGTCAGCGACACGCCGGGCAAGACGCTCAACGCTGTGCTCTTCGAATCGCTCACCGCATCATGGGGCGGTGTTGCCGGCACCTCGTTCGTCTGGGTCACCCTGCTCTCAGAAGCGGTCCTGCTCTTCATCGCTGCCCAGACCGGCTTCCTCGACGGGCCAAGGGTCCTCGCCAACATGGCACTCGACAACTGGCTTCCCAAGAAATTCGCCATGCTGAGCGACCGTCTCGTCACCGAACGAGGGATCCTCGTCATGGGATTCGCTTCGCTTGCCATGATGATCGCTTCGCGTGGATCGGTAGATTTTCTTATCGTACTTTACAGTATCAACGTCTTCATCACCTTTACCCTCTCCCAGCTCGGCATGGTCAAACACTGGTGGCAGGAGCGCGGCTCGGAGAAGAAGTGGATCAACAAGATCATGATCAACGGCATCGGACTGGTCCTGACAACCTTCATCCTCATTTCGGTGCTGCTGCTCAAGTTCAACGAGGGCGGCTGGATCACCATGCTCATCACCGGAGCGCTGGTCATGGTCGCCGTCTTCATCAAGCGCCACTACAACAAGACCTACGACACCCTCAAAAGGCTCGATATCATCGTCGAGGCAGCCGTCATGTCAGGCTCCGACATCGACGATAAATCCCAGCCGGAACCTGTCTACAACCCGAAAGCCAAGACGGCGGCCATCCTCGTCAACGGCTTCAACGGCCTCGGCCTGCACACCCTTTTCAGCATTTCGCGGCTGTTCAGCGGTGTCTACAAAAACTTCGTCTTCGTCGAAATCGGACCGGTCGATGCCGGGAACTTCAAGGGGGCTGACGAGATCGAGCATCTCAACGAGTATGTCAACACCGAGAGCGGCAAATACGTCAGGTACATGAAAGAACACGGCTATTATGCCGAAGCGTTCACCTCGATCGGCACAGACGTTGTCGAAGAGATCAGCAAGCTCGTTCCGAAAATCACCGAGCGTTTCCCCGACATCGTCTTTTTCGGCGGTCAGCTCGTCTTCACCAAGGAGTCCCTGATGGACCGCTGGCTGCACAACTATACCGTATTTGCCGTCCAGCAGAACCTCTACAACCAGGGAATACCTTTCCTCATCCTGCCTATCCGCGTCTGAACCATGACCAGCCTCCGACACAAGCTTGCCCTCGGATTCGGGGGACTGATGGCCATCATCGCCGTCATGGCGCTGCTGACCGTCCAGCAGATCGACCGGCTCGGCAACGCCATCGACGTCATCCTGAAGCAGAACTACAGAAGCGTCACGGCAAGCCAGGCGATGAAGGAGTCACTGGAGAATATGAACAGGGACATGCTCTTCTCCTTTACAGGACGCCATGAGGCCGGTCCCCACAACATCGTCGACAGCGAACGAAGATTCAGGAAGGCCCTCGCCGTCGAACACGGCAACATCACCCTCCCCGGCGAGAAGGAAAAAGCCGACAGGATAGCCGAACTGTTCGACAGGTTTGTCGCCGCGCTCCACGGCGTCATGGACGATTCGATGCCGATCGAACAGCGGCGGGAAGCATATTTCAGAACGCTCCTTCCATTGCTGACCGAAATAAGTTCACTCGCCCAGCAGATACTCGACATGAACCAGGCGAACATGAACCAGGCAAACGAGGCGGCGAGGCTGCTTGCCGCCTCGGCACACAACAGGATACTTGCTGCCATCATTGCCTGTGCCGCGGTCGCCCTGCTCTTCAGTTACCAGTCGCGCAAGTGGATTCTGAAACCGATCGCCAGGCTTATCGACTCCGCCAATGAGATCAGGAACGGCAATCTCGAGCTGGTGATCGACACCGGTTCGAACGATGAGATCGGTCAGCTTTCCGAAGCATTCAACTCCATGGCCTCGACGCTTCGTCAGGTGCGAAGGCGAGACGACGAAAAACTGCACCGGACGCGCCAGGCCACACAGGAGGTCATGAACATCCTGCCGACAGCGATAGCGATATTCGATCCTGAGGGTCGGGTGGACGTGGCTACACAGTCCGCAATACGGTTCTTCGGCATGAAGCCGGGCTCTGATGCCGGAAGCCTCGGTTACACATGGCTGCCTGACCTGCTTCGGCGGGCAGCACAGGAGGGACGGGCGGTCGAAACCGAAGGAAGCGGCTATATCCAGAAGTTCATCGAAAACCGCGAGTTTTTCTTCCGGCCGGCTGCAGTGCCCATCCCGCCGCTTCCCGATTCGAACGGCGTCACCGGCACCGTGCTGCTGCTGCACGACATGACGCAGGCCCATGAGCAGAAGGAGCTGAAACGGGGCGTCGTCTCGACCGTATCACACCAGCTCCGCACTCCACTGACCTCCCTGAGAATGGCCATCCACCTGCTTCTCGAACAGCGGATAGGGAACCTGAACGACAAGCAGGCAGAGTTGCTTCAGACCGCCGGCGAGGATAGCGACCGTCTTGCAGACATTCTCGACGACCTGCTCGACCTGAACAGGATCGAGTCCGGCAGGGCCCGGCTGAACCTTCAGCAGCAGCGGCCGGACACTCTGGTCGGGGCCGGCATCGAACCTTTTGCAGCGGAAGCAAGGGACAAGGGCATCTCCCTGCTGGTCGACGTCCCTCCGGATCTGCCCGGCGTCAACGCGGATATATCGAGCATCGGGCACGTATTCGCAAACCTCCTGTCGAACGCCATCCGTTACTCCCCTCGCGGCGGCACCATCGCCGTCAGGGCGGAAGCGGAACTTTCCGGCATCAGGTTCTCGGTTACCGACTCCGGGGAAGGCATCTCGCCTGAGTATCTGAAGCACCTGTTCGACCAGTTTTTCCGGGTTCCCGGCCAGGATGAAAGCTCAGGCATAGGGCTCGGACTGTCGATCGTCAAAGAGATCATCACCGCCCACGGGGGCACTGTCGGAGTCGAAAGCACCCGGGGGAAAGGTTCGACATTCCATTTCACCCTTCCGTCATAAGCGCTGGCGGCGGCTCAGTCGTCGTCCTCCCTGCCGTGGCCTTCACGACTGCCGTGGCCTTCACGCCCATGTTCTCCTCCCTCGCTTCCGCTTCGGTGGCATCGAACGCAGTTCTGGAGGTTTGAAATTCCCTCCTCACGATGCTCGCCTGCGATTTTCGACGGCGAGTGCTCATGGCAGTTATAGCAGGTGTACTTCTTGTAATTCGACAGATCGGTATGGCACGTGGCGCAGCTCGCCCTGTGATTTCCGTCAAGCCTGAAGTACCTGTCATGGTCGAATTTTGCCGGCTTCCAGCGGTTCGTATCATGGCAGCTTCCGCAGCTTGCCTGCGAAGCTCGATGCAGATCGTCGGCGGGACGGCGGGACCCGTGGCAGCTCACGCACTGCTTTCCGGACGCCGCAAACTTCCCGTGATCAAACGTTGCCGGGGTCCACTTGCTCGTCATATGGCAGCTTCCGCAGCCTGCCTGCGTTGCGCGATGCAGATCGTCGGCGGGACGGTCGGCTCCGTGGCAGCTCACGCACTGCTTCCCGGAAGCCGCAAGCTTCCCGTGGTCGAACGAGGCCGGTTTCCACTGTTTCGTCGAATGGCACTCTGCGCAGTTCGAAGAGAACTGCCGATGGAGGTTGTCGGATGGCTTTTGATCGATATGGCAGGTTTTGCAGGCACCTGACTGTTTTGCTTCGAGCATGCTGTGGTCAAAAAGGACCGACTTCCACTTTGTGGTATCATGGCACCTGGCGCAGCTTCCTTCCAGATTGCGATGCAGCTGGTCCTTCGGCTTCTGGGCGCTGTGGCAGGCATTGCAATTGTTCCTGAGCGACGCTGAGACGGCTTCGTGCCTGAAAGCCCTGATCGCACTCTTCGCATCCCGGCCCTTATGGTCGGTATGGCATTCGACGCAGGAACCAGCCGCAAGACCTCGATGGAAATTGACCTTGCGTCTATCCTCTGGCAGCAGCTTGCCATCTGCCGTTCTGATGCCGATGGAATCCTGGCGGTGGCAACCGGTACAACTGACCGATTTGACTCCCCTGAAAGGGGTGTGGCATTTCAGGCACTGCTGTTTCAGCTGCTGGTGCCCCTGCATCAGTTGACCGGGATTGAGCAGCAGGTGGGGAAAAGCCAGCAACAGGGCAGAAAGCGTGAGGGCGAACGCAGTGAAAGCGATAAGCGGTTTCATCAATTATCTCCAGTCAAGAAAAAATGCAATAGTCAGGAGGTGGGACAAGGTCAGCGCCACCAGAAAAGAGACCAGGGGCATGTGTATGGTGCGCCACTGCTCGAGTGCCCTGACGGTCAGGGAATCCCAGAAATGCTGCATATCGGCGATATGATCATCCTCACCGGGTTTTTCGGATATGCCGAGTTGCATTTTCTTCATCTTCACCTCTTCCCTGAATTTACGGAGCAGGAACTGTCCCACGTGGCCGCTTGCCGTCACCACCATCATAAGCCCGGTCGCTGCCCAGGGAAGGAGTGCATTGAAATGCACACCCGAATGAATCAGGATCATCAGGGTTCCCACCCATCCGGCATTGCAATGCATGCGCAGGAAAAACTTCAGCGTACCGTTTCTGACGATCTTCTTCTTGCGTGCCGAGTATCCGAAAGAGAAGACGAGAAAGGCTGTGCCCAGGGCACCGAGGTACCGTCCAATCCAGAAAAGGTCAGCATAGTGCAGGATTGAGTCGAGCGAGAGTGTCGCCACCACCAGGAGCAGATAGGAAAGCGAGAGCGGAAGAGCTCTTTTGATCAGTACGGATTGCCACATATCTCGATATCTTGTTGACGGAATTGATCTATGGGAAACAAGATATCGGTAGCAGCTTAAACTGACCTGAAGAGCGCCTTAAATTTCGCTTAATCTTTTCTGTTCAGGCCGGAAACGTCAGATTAACCGTGGTGCCGCTGTTCTCACGGCTGTCGATAGAGAGCGCGATATGCTGAAGGTCGGCAAGCTTCTTGACGATGGAAAGCCCCAGCCCGGATCCTCCGGTGCTCGAAGTTCTCGACGAATCTACACGGTAGAAGCGTTCAAAGACTTTCTGCAGCTTTTCCCGGGGAATTCCGAAGCCATAGTCCGTGATGGCGCATACCGGCTTCCCGGATCGGCTTCCTGCCCATATCTCGATTGAAGAACCCTCCGGGGAGTATTTGATCGCATTTGAAAGGATGTTCTCAAGCATCATTTCAAGCATGGCCTGATCGGCGGACACCGCTCCCAGTGAGATGCTGTCGATCTTGAGGGAAATGTTCTTTGCGATCGCCACAGGCTCCATCCTCGACACGAGGGACTCCAGGAGCGGGGCGAGGTCACGCCGACAGATGTTCGCGCTGGTCTTGCCGCTCTCATATCGGGCAAGCAGCAGCAACTGGTCGATCAGGCGAGCCATGCGGTTCAGCTCGTCAAGGCAGTACCGGATCCTCTCCTCGTAATGAGGGACAGACCTCGGTTTGCGTACCATGACCTCGAGGGTGCCCTTGACGACTGCAAGAGGCGTTTTCAGCTCGTGTGATGCATCGGCAGTGAACTGTTTTTCACGATGGAACGCTTCCTGAAGCCTGTCGAACAGGGCGTTGATGGTGGAACTCAGCCGATAGAGCTCATCGTGACGCTGCGGAAGCGGTATGCGCAGCTCGAGATTGGCCTGGCCCATCGTCTCGGCAGTGGAGATGACCTCCTCGATCGGCTGGATGCTCTTGCCTGCGACCAGTCGGGTAAGCACGAAGAGCGTCAGGATGATGACCGGAAAAGAGACGAGAACGATGAATTTCAGGTCGTGCAGCACGATCATGGCACTTTTCAGAGGAACCGCCACGATCAGGTAGCCTTTGACGACTCCCCTCCCGTCGACCAGCGGCACCTGAACCTGCCTCATCGCCGCAGCACCGATGGCGCTGTTGAAAAACCTGACTCCGGAGTAGGATGGTTCGAACGACAGCACATTTCGGGCAAGATTCGCCGTCTTGCTGACGATCTTGCCGTTGTTGTCGACAAGCTGGACGTATTCCGGGTCGATGTCGGCCACTTTCCTGACCGCATGGCGTTCATCCTCCTGTCCCTCCCTCGCCATGTCCAGGCCGATATCCTTCAGTCGGTCGAATTCGCAGACATCGCGGGACTTGATATGTGCCTCGGAAAGCGTTTCGCGGACTTCATGGTGCAGCTCTTCATCGAAATGCCGGTAGACGACCTTGTCGACCGTCACGAAAATGACAAGGAAAACGACGGCCATGAGAATCGCCGTCGCACTTGTAAAGTAGAGCGCCATGCGGTTACGCAGACTCATTGCCGGGAGAAACTTTCGGCGAAGTTCCCCCTTGTTATTTCCATCCTGAAGACTCAATCAGCCCCCTTGGTGGCTTCGCGGACGATGTAGCCGATACCCCTGATGGTCTGGATGAGGTTATCGCATCCTGCCGACTCGAGTTTCCTTCGCAGAAAATTGATATAGACGTCAATGACCGATGTATCGGAATAGAAATGAATGTCCCAGACGTGCTCGATGATGCGGCTCCTGGAACAGGGGCGATCCTTGTTCCGGATCAGATACTCGAGCAGGGCAAACTCCTTTGGGGTCAGTGTCATTTCATTTTCACCACAGAACACCTGGTGTGTGACCGGATTGATGGTCAATGGTCCTGCGGAGAGCACATCCCCATCCTGACCGGTGCCCCGGAGCTGGACCCTGATCCGGGCAAGCACCTCCTCGAATTCGAACGGCTTCCTGATATAATCGTTGGCACCGCTCTCCAGCCCGAACACCACATCTTCAATGGTATCCCTTGCAGTCAGGAAGATAATCGGCACACTCTTGCCCGCCTGGCGGATCTGTCTGCAGACTTCCACTCCGCTGAGGCCGGGAATCATCCAGTCCAACAGGATCAGGTCGTAGTCATTGGTCATGGCATGGTCGAGACCACTTTTGCCGTCGGGTGCGACATCGACAGCATAATACTCCTCTTCGAGCCCTTCCTTGAGGAATCTGGCGATCCCCGGTTCATCTTCAACAATGAGTAGTCTCATGCAGGTAATCTGATCCTGTTTAACGATCGTCCTTGTCACGATCGGGTCGGGTTCCCTGTTCTCCGAGCACAGCTCCGAGCACTACCCGTCCCTCTTTGCCGTTGCGGGCCGCGATTTCCCGGATGGTCTGCGAAGTTGCACCGACCTTGAGGCCGCTCTTCTCAAGACGGGCGGAAAGCTCTCCAGGTGTGGTTCTCAAAACAGGGGCAACGGCATCCAGAGTAGCCAGCTCGAGAGCTCGAGCTGCTCCGACACCGCCACGCCCCTCCCCCTCTTCATCTTCACCGAGAATCGGAAAGAGGGAAAGGAGTGAGATCGCAACTGCCGAACCCATGACAAACAATGACTTTCTTTTTGAAAAATAACCTATAAACGGTTTCAGGTTGGAGAGCACGTGCAGGAAAATGCCCCCGACGAGCAGCCAGCTGCACCACTTATGCACCGGCTCGATCATGCCCATTTCAATATCGAAAAAAATCAGAAGACCGGTAAATGCAGAAATCGTAAAGGAACCTATTGCCAGCGGGGTAGCCAATGTTTTCATAGATGCGTTCATGGTTGCTCCAAACGTCCGGGTTGAGAGGAATGATTCCCTGAATGTGCCGATCCGGGATCCGGATCGACGTCGTGCAAGTTAATTCGGCGATGCTTAAAGAGAGCTTAGGCAGGCATTAAAAAACGCTTAAAAATCGCTGCTCATCAAACGGCTTCAGGCGTCGTGATTCCTCGCTGCTTATAACGCCACAATGGACGCAGGCGGGTTCGTGACGCCGGGAATCAGGAATCTCACGAGGCGGATGGGGGAACTTCAGCCGCCCCGTGGTCTCTCCTGACGGTTCAGAACGTTCTCACCGGGCGGCTGAAGTTCGCATCCAGCTTGTAGCCGAGATTGTGGGCACCGGTGCGGAAACTCTGATCCCAGGCATCGTTCTTGTCACTTTCCGTGGATGACCAGTAGTAGTGGTGATCCTTGAATCCGCCGATAGACTGCCTGTGAATATATAGCTTGCTCAGTTCGTCCTTGCTCGGCATCCGCCAGTCGCTGAACCCCCCGCCACGATACTCCTTGCAGGCCTTCACCGCATCGTCCCAGTGGTCAGCTTCCAGATCCCCGGCAGCCGCAATCAGGCCGTGAGTCTGACCGGCGACATAACCGTGTTCTCCCTGTTTGAAGATATAGGCCACCTTACCGCCGCCATAGCTCTCGCCGGCCTTCAGCTGGGACGGGGCAGGAGCCGCGACCGGCTCGGCAGCATAAGCAGTCGGGACTTTGACCGGTAAAAGGGTCGTGCAGAACAGTGCTGCAACTGCAAGAGCCTTGCCGGCTATTGAAATGAAATTGTTCGTCATGGGTTTCATTGGATTTCTGCTATTAGATGTTATTTCAAAGAAGTTATACTGTTGCCTGACGGACAAAAGAACGCTGGAGACGGGAGCGGACCGGAGAACAACCCGGTACCGGTCAGGTCATGATACATGAGGGCTCCATGCGCAGCTTTGCCGATTCAGCCAGTCAAGCGATCAAGGCTCAACCAACTTCTTCATAATACCCTTCGCATCTTAAAGCGGTATTAACGCTTGTTAAAATTCGTCTTAAAAAACAGGGGGAACCGGCCTCCGACATTTTCCGGACTCTTCTTCCGGGACGATGAATGAAAAAGACCCCTCTTTTCAAGGGGCCTTTTTTCAAAAAACGACGCGGAACCAGCCGGCGTGAACCAGCCTGCTATCGGGTAATAAGCGAGTCCTTAACCCCTTTTGGAACCGGAACCGGTTTGCCGTCTTTGTCAACGGCCTTCGCATGATTGGGATATTTCTTTTCCCAGCCCTGAATCGATGTCGCCTGGAAACTCTGGCTTCCGGTCTTGGTTCCGGTTATCTTGATGTACTTCCCGGGGAGCATCAGGGTCCCCGGCTTGACGGTGGTGGTTCCGATATCTACCGTCCATAACCGTTTCCTGTAATCCATCACGATCAACTGCCGCTGAACCTTATCCTCGCGAATGACCTTCCCGCCGAGCCATCCTTTTTTAACCTGGGACCAGCGCTGCTCGTTCGTATAGACAAGACGGCCATAGGCCCTGACATTCTCGATCAGGTACCTGTGGATGATCAGGCCGACATCGAACAGGTTCAGCAGGCCGCTGAGCAGAAGGCTCAGCAGCATGGAGCCTGCAATCAGGCGAAGGGTCGGGTACCGATAACCTTTTCGGGTGTGTCTCAACCCGTAATAGGCCACCAGGACAAACAGCACCATCGCGACGAGCCACAGATAGGGAATGCTGACAATGATATCCTCGATCAACGGCTGCTGGTCGAGGAACCGGTTGATATTTGCATGATCGACCACAAAATCATGATCCACGAACACGTAGATCGCCGTAGCCATCGAGATGCTGCCGGTAATGACCGAAAACACGGCCAGAACCCAGAAAACGGAACGTCGAAGGAGAAAGTGCCATCGCGGTATCGGAACGACCTTTCTTTTTTCGATTTCGTCGAGTATCAAATCTGAACTGAACTTTGCCATGCCTGCCTCTTTCTATCTCTTTTCCAGAATGCTTTTCATTTTTTTCTTTGCTCGATTGATCAAGGTCGCCACTGTCCCTTCCGGTATCTGCAGGATATCGGATATCTCTTCATAGGATTTCTCCTCAAAAAATTTCAGGACGATCACGTCCTGATACTTCGGTTCCAGAGCTTCGACAACAGCCTGGATTTCCCGAGGGGAGTGCAGATGGTTCTCTGAGTCGTTCACACCGAGGTCGCTGACCAGGTTTTCAAGAAGGTAAAGGTCTGCCTCCCTGTCTAATACGGAAGGACGTATCTTTTCCTTTCGAAAAAAACTGATTATTTCATTATGGGCTATTCTGTAAATCCAGGAGGAAAACGGAAAAGAGTGGTCGTAATCGTTCAGGTGAAGGTAGGTCTTGATGAAAATCTCCTGAAGCAGATCCTGAGCCGAAGCGGTGTTCCTGCATCCCAGACGACTGACATAGCGCATCAGCGGTGCCTCGTAACGAAGGACGATTGCAGCGAATGCGTGCCTGTCTTCCAGCGCACGGGTCACCAGATCCTGGTCGCGGCAGGGCTGTTTCTGCTGATTTTCGGAAGCACTGGACATAGATCGAATAAAACCCGGAGTGTTGTCAATGGACCATCGAATAAAGCTCGATCACGAAAAGCCATACAAGTACATTACAGATCAGGACACGATCGTTACCCTGCGCCCCCCTCCTTGACAAGGTGATGCGCAGTCCGGCTTCGCCTCAACACGAAACCAAGGTAGAGCACGATGGCGAGGTTGACCGATATGAAACCGATCTTCAGCCAGGTGAACCCCTTCCAGAGCTCATAGAGCTCGATCGGAATATAGACGCTGCAGCTCACCAGGGCGAACCATTCCGCCCATGATTTTCCAAACCACAACCCATAGGCTTCGATGAACCTCATGGCCGAATACACTGCGGCAAGCAGTGCAAGCAGCCGCAGATGAGCGTCGGTAAGACCTGAAGAAAGCAGAGCGAAAAGCCTGGGGAAATGCGTTGCCGGATCGAAATGAAGCTGTTTGGCGAGGTGCCCGGTAAATGCCTTCACATCGCCATGGACAAAAGCAAACAGTGAAAAACAGGCGGCAAGCACAAGCACGCCCTTGGTGGCCTCAAACGTGGCTATGGCCCGAAGGCCTCGAATCGT
>CAIYTH010000021.1 GCA_903929135.1 uncultured Chlorobiales bacterium | reverse complement strand
GGCCTTGCCATGAAAGAACAGGAGGTGTATCGAGGCAGGACCTGGCTGGATCGATTTACCGCGTCAGGCGAGCTTGCGGATGCAGGAAAGTTCGGGTTCGGCAAAGAGCTCAACGGTTCCATCCAGCGGAGAGTGGCGATGCTGCGTGAACTGGGTATCGATCCGATGGACCCGGCACGGGGAAAGGCGCTCGACTCGATTGAAAGACGAGATCTTGCTCATCGTATTTCGAAAATCACCAGCGCAACGCCGATAGAGCCGTCGCAGGGCGGAAAGATCTCGGGAGTGATAAGCGATGCCGGTGCATTGCCGAGTGGCAGGAGATACGCGCGGGTGTTCGATGCCAACACGAAGGAGTTTGCACTGGTTCCCTGGCGACAGGAATTCGGCAGTCTCACAGGTAAGAGCGTCGAGTTGTTCCGGGAACCGGGGACGGGGCGATACATGGTGCGAGGTCTTGAACGTGGACTCGGGAGGTGACGGCATGAAGCAGGCACGACCGGCCAATGTTTTTTACGGCCACATCGTCGTCGGGGTGGTCTTTACCGTCCTCGGCACCTGGACGGCGACCCAGTATGTGGCCTGGGCTTTAGGGTACCAGCCTCAGCTCGGTCACCCTGAACTCATCATACGGGGTTACCCGCTTTACAAGCCATGGTCATGGATGTGGGCCTACCATTTCGAACCTTATGCGCCGAGAGTGTTCGAAATGGCGAGCACGATCACCTACGCGAGTTTTTTCCTGATGTTTTCGGTCATGGTGGCGCTTGCCGTTTTCCGGGCAAGGCGCAGATCGGAGCAGGGCTCGTACGGGACCGCACGATGGGCAGTCAGGAAAGAGCTGCAGGATGTCGGGTTGCTGGAGGATCGCGGTGTCATTCTTGCGCAAACCAATGATGCAGTGTTCCGGTCGAACGTGAAAACCGATCAGGTAGGAGACGTTTCCGTACAGTGGGGGATGGAACAGCACGGGACGGAACTGCTTCGCCACCACGGGCCGGAGCATGTGTTCTGTTTCGCCCCCACCCGATCGGGAAAGGGCGTCGGCCTTGTCATTCCGACGCTCTTGAGCTGGACCGGTTCCTGTGTAGTCTACGACATCAAGAAAGAGAACTGGGCGGCGACGGCCGGCTGGCGACGGAAGTTCTCGCATTGCCTCAGGTTCGAGCCGACCTCGCCCGGTTCGGTGCGCTTCAACCCGCTGCTTGAAATCCGTCGAGGCCTGTACGAAGTCCGGGACGCCCAGAACATCGCCGACATCCTTGTCGACCCCGAAGGATCGCTCGAGCGGCGTGACCACTGGGACAAGACGGCTCATACCATTTTTGTCGGCGCGATCCTGCACATCCTTTATGCCGAGCCCGACAAAAGCATCGCCGGTCTGGTTCGATTCCTTTCCGATCCGAAACGGAATATCGAGGAGACGCTCCAGTACATGCTGACGACCTGCCATCTGCCTGAAGGGCCGCATCCGGTTGTCGCCAGTTGTGCGCGGGAAGCGCTCAACAAATCCCCGAACGAGCTTTCAGGCGTGATTTCGACCGCCATGACCTTTTTAGGGCTGTTCCGTGATCCCATTATCGCGGAGAATACGGCGGTATCGGACTTCCATGTGGAAGACCTCATGAACTCCGACCGACCGGTATCGCTGTATATCGTCGTGCCGCCGTCCGATATCGACAGGACCAAGCCCCTGATCAGGTTGATCCTGAACCAGATGGGGCGGCGCCTCACTGAAAAAATGAGATTTACGCAGAATCAGCCAACCACACAGGAGTCGAAGGACAGCGGGCAACTGCGGCAATCAACCGGACAAG
>CAIYTH010000020.1 GCA_903929135.1 uncultured Chlorobiales bacterium | reverse complement strand
CACTCGATGGTCGAAACCCCTTCGACATGGATCGACCGGCGAAACCGCTTCCTCGACCACGTCATGGCCCGTTTCGGCGAACAGTTCAATGAATACGCCCTCCAGCTTACCGGTTACGAAGGCAAGCAGAAGGCCGCATCGAAGCTGATCGACGACAAGCTCGCATTTCTGAAGGCCTGTCCCCTCGTCAGCCGCGACCGCTTCAGGGGGTTGAACTACCGTCATTACCCTGAAACCGTGGAAGACCAGGCCGTTATACGTAAAAGAATTGCGCTTCTTCTGGGGCTCACGCCTGAAATCGAGGAGAAGATCATCGTCGTAGAGCATCTGCTTCTCAGGCCGAGATTTGCCGGCGACGCCCTGATGGAGGTCTGCCTCGGAAACGACTGTGCACCCTGCGGCGAGGCGGATCCCTACTCCTTCCAGCTCACGGTGATCATGCCGGGATGGATGGCACCCTTCGACGAGAACATCGAACTGCGCCGGTTCGCCGACCGTACCATCCGGCAGGAGATTCCGGCGCACATCCTCGGCAAGATCTGCTGGGTAGGCAACCAGGAGTATGGCGCAGGCCTCGGCAACAACCTGATCCAGTCGCTCGCGACGCTCATTCGGGACGACGGCAGGACCGCGGCAAACGCTCATCCCGCGATCAGCAGCGCCCTGGGCGGAGCCGGAAAACTCTATGACGCCGCCTTTGACGTTTTCAGGAAATGGATGGACGCGGAACAATACCTCGGACTCGATGATCCCGGACTCGAAAAAGCGCTCGACGATCTCTTCCACAAAGAGCTCGATCCTTTGTCCTCCATCTACGGCGGCGTAAGCAACTACGACATCATCGGCGAACCCGTTTTCGGTTTGATGACAACCCACTTCACCGCTGTCGTCAAGGCCGACCAGTGGTATATTTACGACCGCTTCGACAAGGCGTGGAATGCGTGGCTCGAAAAAATCCCGGCATCACCGTTCCGGAACGGCTGCTGCGGAGATTTCAGGCGGATAATCGAACCGGTCATGGCCGGAATGATCGGCTCCTGGCTCGATCCGGCGGAGAGTGCACGTCTGGCCGTGGAAGAGTTCGGAAGCCTCTTTTCGGACCAGATGAATCTGTTCGCCCATAATGGTGTAACGATCGTCGATCCGGATAAAACCGTCGGGGATATTTTCGATATCGCCCTCAAGGAGGCGCCGTTCAGCTCATCCTCCCTGTCGATTAAGGAGAAAAACACCCTGAAGAAGCTTTTCGTAAGCCTCTACGGACCGCATGTACAAGAGACCCTGAAGCTGTGGGAGGTAGTCACGATGCTCGCAAAACTGCGGAGCATCTATCCGCCTGCCACGCTGCACGACTGCCAGGACGGCAACGACCTTAATCCGGTAAGGCTCGGCAGCACGATGCTCGGGGAATAACAAACAGAGAACTCAGGCCGTCAATCTCTTAAAAAAGAGCATGTCATGATACCAGAGAACAACAAATATCCGGTTTTCGAAGCAAACCAGGTGCTTAATGCCGATCATCTCAACTGCATGAATCGGTATCTGAACGAACAGAACCGCCTGACGCGTGCCGATCTGAACGGTATCGGCATCGTCTGCGGCCTGAAGGTTGCCGTCAACCCCAAAAACGCCCTCTACGGATCGGTAACGATTTCAAAAGGGCTGGGCGTCACCTCCGAAGGTTATATCGCCATCGTGGAGGACGGAGGTTTCGAAGCGGACCGGGCATGGCAACTGACCTTGCAGGACGGCTACGCACCCCTGCTCCCGGACGATCCAAAAGCCTCCAAAGAGCTGCTCGAACTGCTCGACGCCGATCACGAACATTATGAAGACGGGCAAGCGATAAAGCTGACGGATCTGAAGGGAAAAGTGGTTCTCCTTGACGTTGAAATCCTTGAAACCGACCTGAAGATATGCACTCCGGGATCGTGCGACGACCGGGGGAAAAAAGCT
>CAIYTH010000019.1 GCA_903929135.1 uncultured Chlorobiales bacterium | reverse complement strand
TGTCGGAGAGCTTCCGTCGATCGGCAGTCAGCTTCCTCCGTTTTCCCTTGTAAAGACCGACCTTTCCGAAGCAACGCTTGCCGATTTTGCCGGAAAGAGGCTGGTACTGAATATTTTTCCGAGTCTCGATACTCCGGTCTGTGCGTCATCGGTACGCCACTTCAACCAGGATGCGGCAGCACTTGCTGATACCGTGGTGCTCTGCATCTCCGCCGATCTTCCCTTTGCCCACAGCCGTTTCTGTGTTGCCGAGGGGCTGGATCGTGTGATTTCGCTTTCCGTGTTCCGCTCGCCTGAATTCGGCCAGGACTACGGCCTGACGATTGCTGATGGACCGCTGAAGGGATTGCTGTCGAGGGCCGTCATCGTGGCTGACGCTTCCGGCAAGGTTCTCTACACCGAACAGGTGCCGGAGATCGTTCAGGAGCCAGATTACGATAAAGCCCTGGCTTCGCTTGCCTGAAGAGCTTCATTGAGCTTTCAGACGCATACGCCAGTCTCGACAGGCCGGCGTATGCGTTTTCCGTCCGGTACGATCTGTAGTCTCATCTTTGCCGACAGAGGTGAGCTCTTCTGTATCTTTTTCAGCACCTCCATCACTTCGGATTTTGTTGCATCCGGATATTTTTTCCGAACAATAACCGCAAAGCATATGCAGCAGTTTCATCCCCCTCTTTCACGTCCGGTCGAGCGGAGCCTCGACGAGATCGATCTCGGTGCGTTGACCGCAGGAAAAGAGTTCCATCCCTCTCCAGCGACATGGGAGGACGAGGTGCTCTACTTCCTCATGCTTGATCGTTTTTCGGATGGCAAGGAGTATGGCGGCTTCAGCGACGAAAAGTCCCATCCGGTCACCGGTCCCGATGACCGGCGCACGACAGCTCTCTTCAACGTTGAAAAAGATTCCGGCAATGCCTCCCTCACAGCGTGGTTCGACGCTGGTAAAGGGTGGTGCGGTGGCACCATCTCCGGCATGAAGGACAAGCTTGGTTACCTCGGAAGGCTTGGCGTCACGGCGATCTGGGTCAGTCCGGTCTTCAGGCAGGTGACCGGCAGCAATGATTATCACGGTTATGGCATCCAGAACTATCTAGACGTCGATCCCCATTTCGGAACCAGGGAGGAGTTGCGGGAGTTCGTCGCCGAAGCGCACCGGCTCGGCATCAGGGTTATTCTCGACATCATCCTCAATCATGCAGGTGACGTTTTCGCCTACAGGGATAATGACCGGTACTTCTACTACGAGGGCCGGCAGTGGCCTGTCAACGGCTACCGCCGGCACTGTGGAGATAATGGCACCATTCCTTTTGAACCGAGTGATCGGCAGGAAGATTCTGAAATCTGGCCTGATGGCGCCATCTGGCCATCGGAGCTTCAGCATGAATCCACCTGGACACGGCGTGGCGAAATCCGCAACTGGGACGGTTTTCCCGAGTTTCTCGACGGCGATTTCTGCTCCCTCAAGGATGTCAACCTTGGTATCGGCCTGGAAGATGTGTCGCAAAGCTGGGATCTTGAACGCCGTATTCTTGAGTTCCGGCCCTCCCCGGTCATGGAGCACCTGATAAAGATCTACCGCTTCTGGATCGCCTGGGCGGATATCGACGGATTTCGTCTTGACACGGTCAAGCACATGGATCCCGGCGCGGTCCGCTATTTTGTCTCAGCTATCCACGAATTTGCCCAGTCGGTCGGCAAGGAGAATTTTCCCGTAATCGGCGAGATCACCGGGGGTCGCTCCAATGCGATCGACATTCTCGATGCAACCGGTCTCGATGCAGCGCTCGGCATCGACGACCTGCCGGAG
Organism: uncultured Chlorobiales bacterium; assembly: GCA_903929135.1. Classification (GTDB taxonomy): domain Bacteria; phylum Bacteroidota; class Chlorobiia; order Chlorobiales; family Chlorobiaceae; genus Chlorobaculum. The sequence goes on along the minus strand of CAIYTH010000019.1, from coordinate 326 downwards.
AAGCTTGAATTTCTGGTCAAGGGGCGACGCAGCCCCGGAAATCCGGATACCATCGATCAGGAGGGCTATTTCGATCTGTTCCGCAACAGCCTGCTTGACGGCAAGAGCACTCATCAATGGTACTCGAAGCATATCGTGACCATGATCGACGATCATGACCAGGTTGGTGTACAGCACAAGTTCCGTTTCTGCGGTGACGCCCCGGAAAGCTGGCTGCTCCTGAAAGCCGCGCTTGGCCTCAATCTGGCCACGGCGGGCATTCCCTGCATCTACTACGGTACCGAGCAGGCTTTCAACGGGGCCGATCATCGCAGCGACGACGACTC
>CAIYTH010000018.1 GCA_903929135.1 uncultured Chlorobiales bacterium | reverse complement strand
GTTTCCGGTAAAATGCAACCAGTTCGGCCTTAAGGGCAAGAAGACGCTCGTCGACGGAGGCCATGAGACTCTGACAGGCATCGAAAAGTGCATGTTGCGGAGCTGTGCCTGTAGGCTTCGTGCCACTCTCGATTCCGGAGGCGCTCATTTTCCCGAACCCTTTGAAAAGCCCGTAAGGATTGCCTGAGCCAACAAATGCCTCCCTATCCACAAGAAGCTTCTCGACCTTCTCCAGCTTGTATGCCGACTCAGCACGGCTGAGCCCCCTGTCCTCCCTCAGGAGAGAGGAAACGACCTCCACATCCTGCATCCATATCCGCCTCACCTCTGAGAATGCTCTGGAACATGCCTTTTCGATCGTCGCGATCTCTGCCTCGTCGTATGTCGGAAGCACTTCGGCACGGCCGGACGCATGAAGTTCGCGCAGCAGCTTCATGAAGGTGTCGGGCGAGCATCTCTTTTCGAGAGCGTAGCCGAGCAGCGGAGTGTGCTTCACGAAAAAGCGCTCACGCCAGAAATCGTCGACCACCTCACGAACGAGTACGGTCTGATCGGGCACAAGTTCGGTGTCGTAGAGCGAACCGCTTTCGAATGCGTTATCCTGCAAGGCCCTGAGGCAGAAGCCGTGAATCGTGAAAATCGAAGCTGTATCGAAGGCTGCCAACGCGGCTTCGAGCGCTCCGTCAGCACGTTCTGCTGTGCCATCGGCGACGAGCTGGTCGCGAAACAGGGTGAGGAACGAATCCTTCGCCTCAGCCCCCCGCATTACGTCGAGAGCTTCCCGAATCCTGTTGCGTATCCTCGAACGAAGCTCCTGCGTGGCGGCTTCGGTATAGGTGACGACCAGGATCTCCTCCGGCTGAAGTTCCATTTCGACGAGCAGACGCAGGTATAGCGAGGCTATGGCATAGGTCTTGCCGGTTCCGGCGCTCGCCTCGATGAGGTTCATTCCCGAAAGAGCGATTGAAGTGTGATCCAGCACCCTCATCGTCATGGCTTGCCTCCGTGCTCGAACATCGGAACAAGCAGGCTGTCTGCGATCGACCGGAAACGTTCGCCGAACGGAGGCTCATGGCCGAAACAACGCCGGATCGCCGCATCGGCTCCTTCGCCTTCACGTCCATCATATCCTTCTTTCCAGGCTTTCAAAGCCGCATCGAGGCGTGCCTCATCGCTTTTTCCGGCCTTTTCTGCCCATGCGGTCGAAGATTTCGGGAAAAACGGCAGCGGCTCCCTCAGTCCTTGCCAGTAAAAGCCAATCAATCGTTCCAGGTGGGCAGGCGCATCTTCGACGCTGCGGTATCGAACCGAACTGTCGAGCATAACGAGCAGCGACTCATTCGGCAGACCGTTCCCTGCCGCATTGAGCACAAGGTGTGAAATCCAGGAACGGATTCGGTCGATCGCCTTTATTTTGGCGCAGCGGTAGAAAAGCTGATTGTCCGGCGAAAGCCTGTCGAGTTTCCCGAAGAGGCGAAAACCGCCGATTTCAAGATCGAAGGGCAACTGCCCTGTTGCCCCGACAGCTTCATGAGTGCGCAACGTTTCCGCAAACTCCCCGACCTCTTCCAGAAGCGTCAGGAACACCTGTTCCCCATGGTTTGCGGGAGGCAGCATTCCCCTGCTGCGCAGCAGCGGCAGGAGCGTCCAGGCATCTTCGCCGCGAAGCATCGTTTCGAGCATCTCCTGACGCAACAGGTAGGCGTCCAGTGCGTCTGTGCCGAATGGCTCACGATCCTCGAGCGGAAGAACCGACGATCCAGGTTTCAGGCCAAGGCGACGTTCGAGGAAATAGGCTGATGGGTTGGCATAAAATCTGGCGAGCTCTTCGATCGTCAACGATTTCAGTTCATTGGACGCCTCGGCGAGAGGCTCTGCAAGAAACGAAACTGTATCGGTTGCCGAATTTCGCCTGGCGAGCGCACGGAAGTTCTCGGCGGAGTAACTGAATAGCGGAGAGCCCTCGGAGAAATATGCCGGGTTGAATCCCTGCAGCCTATGCTTTACGACCAGACGTGAGGCTGCGGTTTCGTTTTCCTGAAACTCGAACCCGCGCTGTACAGCATCGAGCAGTTCGCTCACCAGCACGGATGGCGGAAGCTCGCTATTGTCCCTGATGCTCTGGCCGACATAACTCAGATAGAGC
>CAIYTH010000017.1 GCA_903929135.1 uncultured Chlorobiales bacterium | reverse complement strand
GCTACCACGGCCAAGGCGACAGCTTCCTGATCAATGCAGGCTCAGGTGTGCTGACCCTCGGCGATCCCGACAGCCCCGGCGTCACCAAAGGCACGGCCAACGACACCCTGAACGCCACCTACAACGATATCGAATCGGTCAAGCTGCTCGTCAATGAGAACAAGGGCCAGATCGCAGCCATCATCATCGAGCCGGTTGCCGGCAACACCGGTGTCATCCCGGCCAAAAAAGAGTTCCTCGTCGCACTGCGTGAGCTCTGCACCGCGGAAAACATCGTTCTGATCTTTGACGAGGTGATGTGTGGATTCCGTGTAGCCCTCGGCGGCGCACAGGAGCTTTACGGCGTCACCCCGGATCTGACCACCATGGGCAAGATCATCGGTGGCGGACTTCCCGTCGGCGCATTCGGCGGCAAGCGCGAGATCATGGAGAACGTAGCTCCGCTGGGCTCCGTCTACCAGGCAGGCACCCTTTCGGGCAACCCGCTCGCCCTGACCGCAGGCCTTGAGACCCTGAAAATCCTCATCGAAGAGAATCCATATCCTGAACTCGAAAGAAAGGCCGCGTTCCTCGAAGCCGGTTTCAGGGACAACATGGAACAGCTCGGCCTGAACTACGTGCAGAACCGTGTCGGATCCATGTCCTGCCTGTTCTTCACCGAAACCCCGGTCGTCGATTACAAGAGCGCCATCACCGCCGATGCCGCCAAATACGGCAGGTACTTCCACTCGATGCTCGACCAGGGTATCTACCTTGCCCCGTCGCAGTTCGAGGCCATGTTCACCAGCTACGTTCACACCGACGCTGACCTCGAAAAGACCGTCAAGGCAAACTACAACGCCCTCGTCGCCGCCTGCAAGTAATTTCAGGACTAGACATTACGCAGAAAGGGAGGCCCGACAGCCTCCCTTTTGCATTTTGGACGATAGCCTTTTGAGGCGACGGTATTGAACTCCGAAAATATCTGTCTATAATTCAGACGGATTAATAGTCAAAATGGAGCCTCTCATGAAATACAGCGACGCGATCAAGCCCATCAGTTACCTGAAAACCCATGCCTCGGAAGTCATCAGGGATATCTGCGCCAACAGGGAAACCATGATAATCACGCATCACGGAGAAGCCAAGGTGATTGTCCAGGACATACATGTCTACGAACAAACGCAAGAAAGTCTGGCCCTGCTCAAGATGCTGGCCCAATCTTCCGCGAGCATCGAACAGGGGAAGTTCAAACCTGCCGGAGAAGCATTCGATTCGATCAGAAAACGTATCGAAGAAAAGAGCGGCTCATGAGGTATCAGATTTACCTGAGCGCCGATGCCGAGAGGGATATTTTCGACATCTGGAACTACGTCGCCCGTACCGATTCACAGCAGAAAGCGGATTACCTCTTGCAGAATCTTCAGGCAACATGCCTCACCCTCGAAGAATTTCCGGACCGCGGACATGTTCCTCCTGAACTCGAGCGGATTCACGTCAGGGAGTATCGCGAGATTCACTGGAAACCGTATCGAATCGTGTATCGTATTCAGGAAGACCGCGTTTTCGTGCATTGCATCCTCGATGGACGACGCAACTTGCAAGAACTGCTCATCGAACGGTCGCTTCGGCCTTGATCTTCCTGTGGCTAAATGAGTTGGCAGGTTCGAGCAAGTGCAAGAAGTGAATAGCGTCCCCTACCTTCCTTATTGCTTTTGGGCAGCACGTCGATATCGATCCTCCTTGGCCGATCACCCAACGGACTTACCAAGGTATGCGTTTGCCTTCGTGTAGTAGCTGACCGTGC
>CAIYTH010000016.1 GCA_903929135.1 uncultured Chlorobiales bacterium | reverse complement strand
GCCGATCACCTCCCTGCCGGGAAAGCAGCCCTGGAGTATGGCGATGGCCTGGCTGTCGCGCGGGCATCGGTAGGTCGGAACAAGCACCGCCGAGTTGGCGATATAGAAGTTGGCATAGCTGGCCGGCAGGCGTTCGCCGTCGTAAAAAACCGGTTCGGGCATGGGTAGCTTGACCACATTCAGCGGCTTGCCGTCGAGATCGGTAAAAGTCTGAAGCAGGCGATAGTTCTCCTGGAGCAGCTCGTAGTTCTCGTCCTCCGGGTCCTCTTCGACGGTGATGACCACGGTCGTTTCGTTGACGAAGCGCGCCATGTCGTCGACATGCCCGTCGGTATCGTCGCCGACGATGCCGTCTCCGAGCCAGAGCACCTTTTTGATGCCCAGATACCGGGCGAGCTGCGCTTCGATCTCATCCCTGCTCATCGATGGGTTCCTGTTGGGATTGAGCAGGCAGGCTTCGGTGGTCAGCAACAGCCCCTTGCCGTTGACGTCGATCGCTCCGCCCTCGAGCACCATGCCGGTCGAAATCATCGGAAGGCCCTGTAACGCGGCGACTCTTGCCGGCACGGCATCGTCGTCGTCGTAGGGCTCGTACTTGCCTCCCCAGGCGTTGTAATCCCAGTCGATGATCACCTTTTCGCGACGGCCGTCCTGCTCACGGTAGACGTAGTTCGGGCCGTGGTCGCGGCACCATGCGTCGTTGGTGGCAATGCGGTGAAACACGATCCGCCCGGAGTATCGGCCTTCGGGGTCCTTCTCATTCAACAACCCGCGCGCCTCCCTCTCCATAGCTTCGTCAAGCACGTTGATGTTGACCGTCTCGGAACGGCTGAGCTGGTAGGCGAGTTCGGCGAACACCGCCGGTACCGGCTCGAATTTTCCGGGCCACGATTCGAGCTTGTGGGGCCATGAAAGCCAGGTGGAGCTGTGCGGTGCCCATTCGGGCGGCATCAAATATCTTGGTTCGGTCATCGGTAATCCTTTCTTGAACTAAATCTAACGGGGGTTTATTGGCGTGCCGCCTCCTCGATCCGCCTGACGCGTTGCAGCACCGGAGGATGGGAGTAGTTGAGGAACACGTTGAACGGGTGCGGAGTCAGGTTTGAAAGGTTCTGCCTCGAAAGCTTCTTCAGGGCCACAGAGAGCATCCTGCCGTGGCTGTAGGTCGTGACGGCGAACCTGTCCGCCTCGTACTCGTTCCTCCGTGACAGCATCTGCATGAGGACGGAGAGAATGAATTCGGCAGGGGTGTAGAGCAGCATGAAAAAGACGAGGCTGGCGTAGACTGAGGTGTTCTGCATGAAAAACGCGTCAAACAGCATCCGGTTGTTCATGAAGAGCGAGAGCAGGTAAAAGACCAGGCCGAGGTTCATCATGCTCAGCACCATGGACATGAGAATGTGCTTTTTCCTGAAGTGGCCGATCTCGTGGGCAAGCACCGCGACAAGCTCTTCGGTCGAGTGGTTGCGAATGAGGGTATCGAACAGCGCGATGCGTTTGTTCTTGCCGAACCCGGTGAAAAAGGCATTGGCCTTGGCCGAGCGTTTCGATCCATCCATGACGTAAATACCGGAAAGGGGAAAGTGTACGTCGGCTGCATATTGCATGATGGCCTTCCTGAGCTCCCCCTCTTCGAGAGGCACGAACTTGTTGAACAGAGGCATTATCCATGTGGGAGCAACGTACTGGAGAATCATGCTGAAAGTCACCATGCCGCCCCAGGCCCAGAGCCAGGCATTGGGTCCGGTGTACTCGAAAAACCAGAAAACGAGGGCCGTAACCGGACCGCCGATCGCTACGCCGAGCAGGAGTGTCTTGACAAGATC
>CAIYTH010000015.1 GCA_903929135.1 uncultured Chlorobiales bacterium | reverse complement strand
GTTTCTGCAACCTGAAAATACGTCCAAACAAAGGAGAGAATACAATGGCTGAACAAGTGAATCCCGCAGGGGTCAAGCCGAAGGGGACAGTACCTCCTCCCAAGGGGAATGTACCGGCTCCCAAGGCAAATGGCGCGCCAGGCGGAGCATCGGTCATTAAAGAACAGGATGCCGCCAAGATGAGACGTTTTCTGTTCCAGCGGACAGAAACGCGCTCGACGAAGTGGTACCAGATCTTCGATACCGAAAAGATCGATGACGAGCAAGTGGTAGGTGGGCATCTCGCCCTACTCGGCGTGCTCGGCTTCATCATGGCAATCTACTACCTGTCGGGCATCCAGGTGTTTCCCTGGGGTGCGCCCGGCTTCCATGACAGCTGGTTCTACCTGACGATCAAACCCCGCATGGTCTCCCTCGGCATCGACACCTACAGCACGAAGACCGAGGACCTCGAGTTCGCGGCCACCAAGCTGATCGGGTGGGCGGCCTTCCATTTCCTTTCGGGTTCCATTCTGCTTTTCGGCGGATGGCGCCACTGGACGCACAACCTGACCAACCCCTTCACGGGACGCGCCGGCAACTTCCGCGACTTCAGGTTCCTCGGAAAGTTCGGCGATGTGGTCTTCAGCGGCACCAGTGCAAAGACCTACAAGGATGCCCTTGGGCCACACGCTGTCTACATGTCCCTCCTGTTCCTCGGATGGGGCCTGCTCATGTGGCTCGTACTCGGCTTTGCTCCGGTTCCCAATTTCCAGACGATCAACTCCGAAACCTTCATGTCGTTCGTGTGGTTCGTGGTGTTTTTCGCTCTCGGAATCTACTGGTGGAACAATCCGCCGAATGCGGCAATCCACCTCAATGATGACATGAAGGCGGCATTCTCGGTGCACCTGACGGCTATCGGCTACATCAACATCGCCCTCGGCGTCATCGCATTCGTCGCATTCCAGCAGCCCTCGTTCGCTCCCTACTACAAGGAACTCGACAAGCTCGTGTTCTACATCTATGGCGAGCCGTTCAACAGGGTAAGCTTCGACTTCATCCAGGAGGGTGGCAAGGTCATCTCCGGTTCCAAGGAGTTCGCCGACTTCCCGGCTTACGCAATCCTTCCGAGGAATGGTGAAGCATTCGGCATGTCGAGGGTTGTGACCAACCTGATCACCTTCAACCACATCATCTGCGGTGTGCTCTATGTGTTTGCCGGTGTCTACCACGGCGGACAGTACCTCCTCAAGATCCAGCTCAACGGCATCTACAACCAGATCAAGTCGATCTGGATCGCCAAGGGCCGCGACCAGGAGGTCCAGGTCAAGATTCTCGGTACCGTCATGGCGCTCTGCTTCTCGACCATGCTTTCCGTGTATGCCGTCATCGTCTGGAATACGATCTGCGAGCTGAACATCTTCGGGACGAACATCATGATGTCGTTCTACTGGCTGAAGCCGCTGCCGATTTTCCAGTGGATGTTTGCCGATCCGAGCATCAACGACTGGGTCATGGCCCACGTCATCACGGCCGGTTCGCTCTTCTCTCTTATCGCGCTTGTACGTATCGCGTTCTTCGCCCACACCTCTCCGCTGTGGGACGACCTCGGACTCAAGAAGAACTCCTACTCGTTCCCGTGCCTCGGCCCTGTCTACGGCGGTACCTGCGGTGTCTCCATCCAGGACCAGCTCTGGTTCGCCATGCTCTGGGGGGTCAAGGGTCTTTCCGCAGTCTGCTGGTACATTGACGGCGCATGGATCGCTTCGATGATGTACGGCGTGCCTGCAGCTGATGCAAAGGCCTGGGATTCGGTTGCCCACCTGCATCATCACTATACGTCCGGTATCTTCTATTACTTCTGGACCGAGACCGTGACGATCTTCTCGAGCTCGCACCTGTCGACCATCCTCATGATCGGTCACCTCGTGTGGTTCATCAGCTTCGCAGTCTGGTTTGAAGATCGCGGCTCGCGCCTTGAAGGTGCCGACATCCAGACCCGTACCGTTCGCTGGCTGGGCAAGAAGTTCCTCAACAGGGACGTCCAGTTCAGGTTCCCGGTTCTGACCATTTCGGACTCCAAGCTTGCCGGTACGTTCCTCTATTTCAGTGGTACCTTCATGCTGGTGTTCCTGTTCATTGCCAACGGTTTCTATCAGACGAACTCTCCGCTGCCTCCGCCGGTCAGCCACGCGGCTGTGTCAGGTCAGCAGATGCTGGCCCAGATGGTGGATATGCTGATGAAGCTGATAGCTTAACAACTGGTGCGAAGGGGCGGTTGCCCCTTCGCACATCTTGAGGCAAGACTAACGTATACCAGTAAAAAAGAGAGGGGCGTTATGGCCGAACCTGTACAGAATAAAGAACAGACACCCAATCCGGTTGCGAAGGAAGCACCGAAAGGTGCCCCGGCCGCACCGAAAGCCGGCGCTCAGCCTGCAATGAAAGGTCCGGGGGTGCCAAAGTCAGCAGCTCCTGCCGCAAAGCAGCCTGCTTCATCGGGCAAGCCCAGGCTCTCGCCGCTGAACACCAACCTCGGTCGTTCCGGCGTCCGCCAGGAGTCGGCTCTTCCTTACGTCAAGCCGGCGGCAGCAAAACCCGCACCTGGCGCGGCACCGGCAAAACCGGCGCCGGGAGCTCCCGCAGCGAAGGGTGCTCCGGTCGCGAAAGGCGCACCGCCCGCAACAGCTGCTCCTGCAGCTCCGGCCGCAAAGGCTGCGCCTGCTCCTGCACTGAAAAAAGCCGAGCCGCGGGCAAAAAAGCACTATTTCATCCTTGAGAACCTTTGCGTCGGTTGTGGCCTCTGCCTTGACAAATGCCCGCCGAAAGTCAATGCAATCGGCTACAAGTTCTACGGCGATGTCCAGGAAGGCGGCTTCAGATGCTACATCGACCAGGATGCATGTATCTCCTGCTCGGCATGCTTCTCCGGTGACGAGTGCCCATCGGGCGCACTTCTGGAAGTTTTGCCTGACGGACAGGTGCTTGATTTCAGCTACACGCCTCCTGAGAGGCTTGATTTCGATCTCCGCTTTCTGCACCGATTCCATCGGGAAGTGCGATAGGGTAACCTGCCGCTCATCCAAAGATCTGCAAAAGCATTGCTTTATCCGAAGCAATGCTTTTTTTTTAATGCTTCAAGCGTACAATCCATTTTCGAACCGTGCACGAATCAGCGAACAACGTCTCATCGAAACGGCCGGCTCCTGTGCGGACCATCGTCATCGTTCCGACCTACAACGAGTCCGAAAACATAGCGCGGATGATCACCACCATCATCACGCGTTACCCCGCATGGCTTGATGTGCTGGTCATCGACGATAACTCCCCGGACGGAACATCCGACATCGTCAGGACACTGGCGGAACAGGAACCCCGTATAAACCTGATCAGCAGGCCTGGGAAGCTGGGGCTCGGCACCGCCTATCTTGCCGGTTTCCGGTTTGCGTTGTCGAACGGGTATGAGCAGATCATCGAGATCGACGCTGATTTCTCGCATGACCCGGAAATGATTGCCCCCATGATTGACGCCATGGACGGGGCAGACCTGGTGATCGGGTCGAGATATATGAACAACACGGTCAATGTCGTCAACTGGCCGCTCTCCAGGCTCATGCTTTCGAAGGCTGCCAGCATCTACACACGTATGATCACCGGGATGCCTGTGTCCGATCCGACCGGCGGATTCAAATGTTTCAGTTCCAGGGTGCTGCAGGCAATCGACCTCGACAGGGTCCATTCACAGGGATATTCGTTTCAGATCGAAATGAATTACCGGACCTGGAAGCGTGGCTTCATGATTCGTGAGGTGCCCATCGTGTTTGCCGACCGTACGGTAGGGAAATCAAAGATGACCAGGAGGAACATATTCGAAGCAGTCTGGATGGTCTGGTGGCTGAAGATCCTGTCGATCCTGCGGCTGCTGTAGGGGAAAAAAGAGAATGGACTTGATGGACGGAATGGACGAATGTGGGAGATGGACGAAATGGACAGGAGAAGAAAAGAATTGAGGGCGTTGAGATTATGCTGTGCATGTCGTTCAGTCCTTTCTGATTTTCCTGTCCATTTCGTCGATTAAGTCCATAAAGTCCACTTCTTCCATTCTTCCATAAAAAAAGCGGGGACGATCCCTTCGTCCCCGCTCTGTTACTCCTCTCCTGCTCAGTGCTCCTTTTTTTCTGCGATGAGCTGGCTGGCGATTTCAGCCGGAGCCTCCTCATAGTGGCTGAACTCGTAATTATAGCGGGCGCGGCTCTGAGTCAGGCGGGTGAGCGCATGGTGAAAGGCCGAAAGCGACGCCTGCGGAATGATCGCGCGAATGACCTGGAACCTCGAATCGGTCTCCATACCGAGTATCTTTCCGCGTTTGCTCGAGATGTCGCCGACGATTTCACCGGTGTACTGGTCCGGGGTGTGGACGGTGAGCGTGCAGAGCGGTTCGAGAAGCAGCGGCTTTGCCTTTTCGCATGCTGCCTTGAATGCCATGCCGGCAGCGATCTTGAAGGCGAATTCAGAACTGTCGACGGGATGGTACGAGCCGTCATAGACAACGGCCTTCATATCGACCACGGGGTAGCCGGCAAGGCTGCCGTTGGTGATCGATTCGCGCAACCCCTTTTCGACGGCAGGCAGATATCTTGTCGGAACGACACCGCCGACGACTTCGCTCGAGAACACGAATCCTGAGTCGCGCGGAGCAGGATCGATACGTACCCAGACGTCGCCGTACTGGCCTCTTCCGCCCGACTGCTTCTTGTATTTGCCCTGCGCAGAGGCGGAGATGCGGATGGTTTCACGGTAGGGGATCCTGATGGGGGCGATCTCGACCTTGACGTTGAACTTGTTCTGCAGGCGGCTTATGATGATGTCGAGATGGCTTTCTCCCAGTGTCTTCAGGATCGTCTGGTTGAATTCGACGTCATGTTCGATGGCAAAGCTCGGATCCTCCTCATGCAGGTGGTGCAGGCCTGTTGAGATTTTCTCTTCGTCACCCTGGGCGACAGGAATGATGGCTGTCGAAAGTACGGGCACAGGGAAGATGATCGGGCTGATGCGGCAATCGATGCCCCTGTCGGCGAGCGTGTCGTTCGTATGCGAATCCTTGAGCTTGACCACCATGCCGATGTCGCCGGCAAGAAGCTTGTCGACAGGCAGTTTTTTCTGGCCGAGCATGGTGTAGACCTGTCCGAGCTTCTCTGTGTGACCGGTCTGTGCGTCGACCAGTTCGTGGCCGCTCTCGATATGTCCCGAATAGACTCTCAGGAAGGATATTTCGCCTACCCTCGGTTCGGACATCGTCTTGAAGATGAAGGCTATGGTCGGCCCATCGGCATCGGGCTGGAGAAGCTTCTCATCGTTCCTGACGGTGCAGAAGGCGTGTTCCGGTCCCCGTTCGATCGGCGAGGGGCAGAGGTTGACGATCGCGTTCAGCAGCCGTTCAGTGCCGATGAGGTGCTGTGGGGAGGCACAGAAAACCGGGAAGAATGTCCTGGTCACGAGAGCCGACTTGATACCGGCGCGAAGCTCGTCCTCAGTCAGGTTTCCGACTTCGAAAAAGCGGTTCATCAGCTCTTCGTCGGTTTCTGCGACCGCTTCCACAAGCTGCTGGTGGAGTGCCTCGGCCCTTTTCCTGTAGAGGTCGTGTATCTCGGTAACGATCATGTTACCTGATTTGTCGGGTTTGAACTCGAGCTGCTTCATCAGCAGCACATCGATGAGGATATGGTGCCCGATGCCCTCTTCGGCCGGGAACTGGATTGGCGTCACCAGATGTCCGAAATGCTCCCTGAGCCCGTCGATCGTCGAATTGAAGTCGGCGCGTTCGGCATCGAGCTTGGTCAGTACGAACATGGTCGGCTTGTAGTACTCTCTGGTATACTCCCAGACGGTGTCGGTACCTACTTCAACGCCTGTCGCTGCGTTGACCGTGATGAGCACCGTATCGGCCACGCGCATTGCGGACTTCACGTCGCCGTGGAAATCGAGCAGGCCGGGAGTGTCGATGACATTGATTTTTTTCTCATTCCACATGCCGTTGATGAGGGAGGTGTTCAGGCTGTGCTTTCTCTCGATCTCGTCGGACGAATAGTCTGACAGCGTCGTGCCTTCGTCGATGCTGCCGAGGCGTGTGATGGTTCCCATGCTGAGTGCGAGCGATTCGCACAGCATGGTTTTTCCGGTGCCGGTGTGGCCGGTGACGACAATGTTCCTCAGTTGGTCGGCTGGAACGGCTTGCATGTCGGAACTCCTTTTAATTTTTGTTGTTGGCGTCGTCGCCTCATCTCCTCCGGACCGTTGCTTCCATCCATCTTCCAGGGCCGGGGTGCTGGACAATCTTTAAAAACTTAAACAAAAAAAATCGCATTCGGTGTCGACAACCCTATGAAATGCCAGTTCACGGGGGAAAAATGAGGGCGCGATTGACGAACAATGGGGACCATTGCGTATCTTTAACTCCTTGTTCTTCCAATAATCAAAACTCACCGTCATATGCCATTCATCGAGCAGATTCATGCCCGCCAGATCATGGATTCAAGAGGGAATCCTACTGTTGAAGTCGATGTGATCACCGAAAACGCCTTCGGCCGGGCAGCAGTGCCCAGCGGTGCATCCACCGGAGTCCATGAGGCCGTGGAGCTCAGGGATGGTGACAAGGGGGTCTATCTTGGTAAAGGGGTACTCAAGGCTGTCGAACATGTCAATACCGTGATCAGCGATGCCCTCGAAGGCATGGACGTGACTGAACAGGAGGAGATCGACGCCGCCCTGCTCGAACTCGACGGCACGCCGAACAAATCCAACCTGGGCGCCAATGCCATCCTCGGCGTTTCGCTCGCCTGCGCCAAGGCCGGGGCCGAGTTCACGGGCCTTCCTCTCTACCGTTACATCGGCGGAACGACGGCCAGGACGCTTCCGGTTCCCATGATGAACGTGCTCAACGGCGGTGCCCATGCCGACAATACGGTCGATTTCCAGGAATTCATGATCATGCCGATCGGATTCGGAAACTATTCCGATGCCCTGCGATGCGGTGCCGAGGTGTTCCATTCGCTCAAGGCGCTGCTGCACAGCAGGGGGCTGAGCACGGCGGTCGGCGATGAAGGCGGTTTCGCACCGAACGTCAGGTCCAACGAGGAGGCCATCGAGCTGGTGATCGAGGCCATCGGCAAGGCAGGCTACAAGTCAGGTTCACCGACCGACAAGGGCGGGCTCGGCGACGCTCAGGTGATGATCGCGCTCGACCCGGCAAGCTCGGAGTTCTACGATACCGAAAAGAAGAAATATGTGTTCAAGAAGTCGTCGAAGCGGGAGCTCGATTCCGCAGAAATGTCCGACTACTGGACACAGTGGGCCAGCCAGTACCCGATCATTTCGATCGAGGACGGCATGGCAGAGGATGACTGGGAAGGCTGGAAGATGCTGACCGACAAGATCGGATCGCGGGTGCAGCTGGTCGGTGACGACCTGTTCGTGACCAACAGCCGCCGCCTCGCCGAGGGCATCGAATACGGCGTCGGCAACTCGATTCTCATCAAGGTTAACCAGATCGGCACCCTGACCGAGACCCTGCAGGCCATCGACCTTGCGAAGCGCAGCGGCTATACCTCGATCATCAGCCACCGCAGCGGCGAAACCGAGGACACCACGATCGCCCAGATCGCCGTGGCGACCAACGCCGGCCAGATCAAGACGGGCAGCATGTCGCGCTCCGACCGCATGGCCAAATACAACGAGCTGCTCCGCATCGAGGAAGAGCTCGGCAGGATGGCCATCTACCCCGGCATCGGGGCTTTCCGTGTCTGACTGTAAGACCGACGCGGGGGAGGCCTCTCCGGCTCGCCTCCGCGTCAAACTTCCGGGCAAACCTTCAGGACTATGGCGAAATATTTTGTCGACATATGGGATTATATCCGCTCGAACCCGAAAAAGTTCATCCTGCAGACGTTCCTTGCGCTGTTCGTTTTCTGGATCGTTTTCGGCGACTTCGGGCTGGTGACGCGTATCACCATGGAGCGGGATCATCGACAGCTCCAGGAGCGCCAGACCAGAGAGCAGCAGAAGATCGGCGAGGACCGTGCGACCATCCGGCAGGCATACAACCAGGACAGCATCGAAAAGGTCGCCAGGGAGAAGTACAACTTCAGGAAGCCCGGCGAGACCGTATTCATCATCAGGCAGTGAGGCATGGCTGAAAAAGCTGACGCACACCGGCCCGCCCTGTTCGGGTACAGCCCGAAATCCTCACCTGCTCTCTGCAGGCACTTCATACTCCCTTTCATCTGCCCTGATTCCACCGGACTCCGGCCGGCCCGCTCCGGCTTTGTTTTATGGCCCCCATTGCCTACCTTGACATTTCGAAAAAAGCGATCTATTTTCGCAACGAACCCAAATCAGCGATCTCATGACCGTTGCCATTGATTACCCCGTGCCGTTCTACAGCTATCGACGCCGTTTTACCTGTGAGGTAGCTTTCGGGGAGATCGCCCTCGGGGGTTACCAGCCCATCCGGGTCGAGTCCATGACCAACACCCACACCATGGATACCACGGCCACGGTCGAGCAGTGTCGCAGGCTTCACGAGGCCGGCTGCGAGATAATCCGCCTGACCGTGCCGACCGAGAAGGACGCCGAGAACCTGAAGAACATCCGGAATCAGTTGCGGAGCGACGGAATCACCACACCCCTGGTGGCCGACATCCACTTCTCGCCGAAAGCGGCCATGAAGGCTGTCGAATTTGTCGAGAACATCCGCATCAATCCCGGCAACTATGCGGCAGGCGCCAAATTCTCGAGCGACGATTATACCGGGGCGGAGTATGAGGCGGAGCTCGAGAAGGTCCGTCAGGAGTTCACGCCGCTGGTGCTGAAAGCCAGGGAACTCGGTGTGTCGATGCGGATCGGCACCAACCACGGATCGCTTTCCGACCGCGTCGTCAGCCGTTTCGGCAACTCCCCGGAGGGTATGGTCGAGGCTGCGCTGGAGTTTGCCAGGATCTGCGAGGAGGTGAACTACTACGACCTGCTGTTTTCGATGAAATCATCGAACGTGAAGGTCATGATCCATGCATACCGTCTGCTGGTTGCAAGGGCTGACGCCGAACTCCGGTACGCCTATCCGCTGCATCTCGGAGTGACCGAGGCCGGGGATGGTGACGAGGGACGCATCAAATCAGCCATGGGTATCGGGGCGCTGCTCGAAGACGGGCTCGGCGACACCATCCGGGTATCCCTTACCGAGGATCCGGTCAGCGAAGTGCCGGTCGGTTTCGCCATCGTCAGGAAATACAACGAGTTTCATCAGGTGAAGGGGGATCGGGCGCATCTGCCGGTCAAGCAGGTTGTCGAACACGGCAGGCCGGTCGCCGGGCACGGCACGCTTCCGTTCGATCCCTACAGCTATTCGAGGCGCCCCTCCTGCAGGGTTCCTGCCGGTTGGGCATCGATCGGCAGCGACGCCATGCCGAGGGTCGAGACTTCTGCCCGCACCTCGATTGCCGACCTGGACGGCCTCAGGAGCGAAATTCTCGGACGACTCGCCCCCGACCTCCCCGACGACTCGATCCGCTCCGAATATGTCAGCGTCGGCGCAGGAAGCGCCGAGGATCTCGGCGCTCTCGAAACGCTGCTGGACTCTCTCGGAGGACTCCGGGACCGCGTGGTCGTTTCGACGGCGGATACCTCGCTTTTCCCGATGCTGTTGCCGATCGCGTCGAGGGTGCGGCTCGACATCGTCGAAGGCGAGATGCTTGGCGCCGGCTTCATCGACCAGCTTCACGACCGCGGGGCCGCCATGGAGTTCAGCTTCGTCCACGAGAACTCGTCCGTGACCGTGCCGGCGGAGGTGCTCTGCCATTTTGCCTCGAAGCTCGCCAGGAAAGGCCTCTCGCGGGTTTTCCTCTCGGTTGTCTCCAGGCAGGCGCTGTTCGCTGTGCGCAAGCTCGCCATTGAGCTGAAAAAAAGCGGGCTCGACTGCCCGGTTGTCGTTCGTTACCGCAGCAGTGAGGGGAGCCGGGCCGAAATGCTGATCGAAAGCGCTATCCAGGCAGGAACGCTCTTCTGCGACGGCATCGGCGACCTCATCGCCTTCGAAACGGACCTGGTTGCCGGTGACGAGGTGAGCATGGCGTTCAATATCCTGCAGGCGGCCAGGGTCCGCATGTCGAAGACCGAGTTCATCTCCTGCCCGGGTTGCGGGCGGACCTATTTCGAACTCGAAAAGACGACGGCGCTTATCAAGCAGCGGGTTTCCCATCTCAAGGGGCTGAAGATCGGAATCATGGGCTGTATCGTCAACGGCCCGGGGGAGATGGCCGACGCCGATTTCGGATATGTCGGCTCCGGGCGCGGAAGGGTCAGCCTGTATGTCGGCCGGGAGTGTGTCGAGGAGAACATGCCGGAGGCAGAGGCCCTCGACAGGCTGATCGACCTGATCAGGCAGAACGGCAAATGGAAGGAGCCTGCATGAAACCGGCGGCCTGCCACACGCTGGTCACCGGCGCATCGATGGGCATCGGCAAGGCGATTGCCGCCGATTTTGCCGCCAGTGGCGAGAACCTTGTGCTCGTGGCCCGTTCCAGGACCCTGCTCGAGGAGCTTGCCGCAAGCCTTGTCAGCGAGTACGGCATCGACGTCAGGGTCTGTTCCGAGGACCTCGGGGAGCCGGGCGGCCCGGGACGGGTGTTCGAATACTGCTCGAAACAGGGGCTCGTTATCGACCGGCTCGTGAACTGCGCGGGCTTTTCGGTTGTGGGGAGCTTCGTGCGCATACCCCGGGCTGAGCTGCACCAGATGGCCATGGTCAACATGGTGGCCCTTGCAGAGATGACCCGCCTGTTTCTGCCCGCCATGATCGATCGCCGCAAGGGGACGGTGGTCAACATCGCCTCGCTGGCCGCCTTCCAGGGTGTGCCCGGCATGGGACTCTATTCGGCGACCAAGTCCTTCGTGGTGACCCTGACCGAGGCACTTGACGCGGAAATCAGGGGCTCAGGTGTTCGGGTGTTCGCCGTCTGTCCGGGTTTTATCGACAACGATCAGTTTTACAACCGGGCCGGTCACGACAGGAAACGCATCCTCGTGCCCATATCGGAACCCCGGGTTGTCATCAAAGCCATGAGGAGAGGGTTGATTTCGGGCTCGGTCGTGGTGATGCCTACCCTGTTCGATCGCCTGATGGTGTTCACCCAGAGAGTGCTTCCAAGGCGTCTGGTGGTCATGCTGGCGGGCTATTTTGCAGGGGCGGGAGAAAAATTATCATCGTGAAAGAAGATGCGTTTTTTTCTTTGCATTTTTTGTCTCGGGAATTATATTACCAGCCCTGTATTTTTATGAGCTGCTGGTG
>CAIYTH010000014.1 GCA_903929135.1 uncultured Chlorobiales bacterium | reverse complement strand
TATGGTAAGGGCGGCATCGGCAAATCGACGACCACTCAAAACACTGTGGCAGGTCTCGCCGAAATGGGCAAGAAAGTCATGGTTATCGGCTGCGACCCGAAAGCTGACTCAACCCGTCTCCTGCTTGGAGGACTCCAGCAGAAAACCGTGCTCGATACGCTTCGCGAGGAAGGTGAAGAAGTTGAACTCGAAGATATCATCAAAGAGGGTTACAAATTGACGCGCTGCACCGAGTCGGGCGGTCCTGAACCGGGTGTAGGCTGCGCTGGCCGCGGCATCATCACCTCGGTCAACCTGCTTGAACAGCTTGGTGCGTTCGATGAAGAATGGGATCTCGATTATGTGTTCTACGACGTGCTCGGTGACGTTGTCTGCGGTGGATTCGCCATGCCGATCCGCGACGGCAAAGCCGAAGAGATCTACATCGTCTGCTCAGGCGAGATGATGGCCATGTACGCTGCAAACAACATCTGTAAAGGTATCCTGAAATATGCCGATACCGGTGGAGTTCGTCTTGGCGGCCTTATCTGCAACAGCCGTAATGTTGACAACGAGCGCCAGATGATCGAGGAACTTGCCAAGAAGATCGGCACCCAGATGATCCACTTCGTGCCGCGCAACAACTTTGTCCAGAGGGCTGAAATCAACCGCCAGACCGTTATCGAATACGATCCGACACACGCACAGGCCGACGAGTACAGGGCGCTTGCGACGAAAATCAACGAGAACAAGATGTTCGTCATTCCCAAGCCGCTCGAGATCGAAGAGCTCGAACAGCTTCTCATTGATTTCGGTATCGCCAACTAATAACCAATCAACACGGCACTGCTGGAAATCGTCGTGAGCGGTTCGAGCGCAAGGCGGATGGAGCGCAGAAACCGGAGCGTACACGAAGTACGTGAGGATTTCGAGCACCACCCAACGCAGCGATCGGATCGCGCAACAGATTTGAAGAAGTGCCTAAACAAAGGAGAACTCAAACATGCTAATGATCAGAACAATCGTCAGGCCCGAAAAAGTATATGAGGTAATGCAGGGTCTTCTCGACGCGGGATTTCCGGCAGTCACCAAAATCTCGGTCGTAGGTCGCGGCAAGCAGCGAGGTCTTCGTATCGGCGATGTCGTCTATGATGAAATCCCGAAGGAGATGCTCATCGTCGTCGTACCTGACGCCGACAAGGATTTCGTTATACGCTCGATCGTCGAGAACGCCAAAACGGGTGCAGATGGGAAATTCGGCGACGGAAAGATCTTCGTTTCGGCCGTCGAAGAGGTCTACACCATCAGCTCCGGCACAAAAGAGACCGATCCAATGCTTGCATCGTCACAGGAGGCATAATGAAAGAGATCATCTCGGTAATCAGAATCAACAAGGTAAACGAAACCAAGAAGGCGCTGATCGATGCAGGTATAGCGGCATTCACGGCGACCGGAAGGGTGATGGGACGTGGCAAGGGACAGGTCCATTTCGACATTCTTCAGGGTGCAGGAGCCGGTCATCCCGAGGCCATCGCCCAGCTCGGCAATGCGCCGAGACTGGTGGCCAAGAGAATCATCACCGTGGTCGTTCCTGATGAATTGTGCCAGAATGCCATCGATATCATCATCAAGACCAACCAGACCGGAAAGCCTGGTGACGGCAAGATCTTTGTGACGCCGATTCTCGATACCATCAGGATCAGAACCGGTGAAGAGGGCGATGAGGCACTGAACTAACGAGAACAATTATCAAGGTGTAAACGGAGACAGTTACATGGAGGCGAACAGAATTTATCCGGATCCTGCCCTGGTCAGGGAGGAACTGATACAGAAATACCCGACGAAGGTTGCAAAAAAGCGCAGCAAATCGATCATCGTCAACGACCCTGACACCATTCCCGAAGTACAGGCGAACGTCCGTACCGTTCCGGGTATCATCACGCAGCGAGGCTGCTCCTATGCCGGATGTAAAGGCGTTGTGCTCGGCCCGACCCGTGACATCGTCAACATCGTACACGGCCCTATCGGGTGCAGTTTTTACGCATGGCTGACCCGCCGGAACCAGACAAGACCTGAAACTCCGGAAGATGCGAACTACATCCCCTACTGTTTCTCGACGGACATGCAGGAGGAGAATGTGGTGTTCGGCGGTGAGAAGAAGCTGAAACAGGCGATCCAGGAGGCCTATGACCTCTTCCATCCCAAATCGATAGCGATCTTTTCGACCTGCCCGGTCGGCCTGATCGGCGATGACGTCCATGCGGCGTCCAGGGAGATGAAGGAGAAGCTCGGCGACTGCAACGTTTTCGGGTTCAGCTGCGAAGGCTATCGTGGCGTCAGCCAGTCGGCTGGACACCACATCGCCAACAACGGTGTGTTCAAGCACATGGTCGGACGCAACAACGCGGCCGTGGAAGGCAAGTTCAAACTCAACCTGCTCGGCGAATACAACATCGGCGGAGACGCATTCGAAATCGAGCGCATCTTCGAGAAGTGCGGTATTACCCTGGTCGCGTCTTTCAGCGGCAACTCGACCGTCGGCCAGATCGAAAATGCCCACATGGCTGACCTGAACGTCATCCTCTGCCACCGCTCGATCAACTACATGGGTGACATGATGGAGACCAAGTACGGTATCCCATGGATGAAGGTCAACTTCGTCGGCGCCGAATCGAGCGCCAAGTCGCTGCGCAAGATCGCCGAGTATTTCGGCGATGCCGGACTCAAGGCTCGCATCGAAGAGGTGATCGCCGAGGAGATGCCGAAGGTGAAGGCGATCATCGACGAGATCCGCCCGAGGACCGAAGGCAAGACCGCCATGCTGTTCGTCGGCGGCTCGCGCGCCCACCACTACCAGGATCTCTTCACGGAGCTTGGCATGACGACGGTAGCCGCAGGTTACGAGTTCGCCCACCGGGACGACTACGAAGGCCGTCAGGTGCTGCCGAGCATCAAGATCGATGCCGACAGCAAGAACATCGAAGAGCTGAAGGTCACCCCGGATCCGGAGCTCTACAACCCGAGGAAAACCGAAGCGGAGCTTGAAGCCCTGAAGGAAAAAGGACTCGAGATCATCGGCTATGAAGGGATGATGAAGCAGATGAAAAGCAAGTCGCTTGTGGTCGATGACCTCAGCCATTATGAGTCTGAGAAGCTGATCGAGATCTACAAGCCGGACATCTTCTGCGCAGGCATCAAGGAGAAGTATGTGGTCCAGAAAATGGGTGTGCCGCTCAAGCAGCTCCACAGCTACGACTACGGCGGTCCGTACACCGGCTTCGAAGGTGCGGTGAATTTCTACAAGGATATCGACAGAATGGTCAACAATCCGGTCTGGAAGCTCATCAAGGCTCCATGGGAAATCGCCGGGAACGGATCATCAGCCGGACTTGAAGCCAGCTACGTTACACAGTAATCAGGAAAACGGAGATTAATGAATCATGCTATTACGACACACAACAACCGAGGTTAAAGAGCGCGAAGGGTTGACCATCAACCCGGCAAAGACATGCCAGCCTGTAGGCGCCATGTATGCTGCGCTCGGCATCCATGGCTGTCTGCCTCACAGCCATGGATCACAGGGATGCTGTTCGTATCACCGCAGCACCCTGACCCGTCACTACAAGGAGCCGGTCATGGCCGCCACCAGCTCGTTCACCGAAGGCGCTTCGGTGTTCGGGGGCCAGGCGAACCTGCTCGCGTCGATCGAGACAATCTTTTCGGTCTACGATCCCGACATCATCGCCGTGCACTCGACCTGCCTGAGTGAAACCATCGGTGACGATCTGCAGCAGATAACGAGAAAGGCAAAAGATGACGGCAAGATCCCCGAAGGCAAGTACGTGATCTATGCGAGCACCCCGAGCTTCGTCGGCTCCCACATCACCGGCTACGCCAACATGGTGACCGGAATGGCCGAACAGTTTGCAGAGTCGACCGGAGAGAAGAAGAACCAGATCAACATTGTCGCCGGATGGATGGAGCCTTCGGACATGCGTGAGATCAAGCGCCTGTCGAAGGAGATGGGGGTGAAGATCGTGCTCTTCCCGGACACATCGGATGTGCTCGACGCGCCGCAGACCGGCAAGCACGAGTTCTACCCGAAAGGCGGAGTAACCATAGAGGAGCTGAAAAGCACCGGAGACAGCAAATTCTCGCTTGCACTCGGCTGCATCAGCGCCGAACCGGGTGCCATCGCCCTGGAGAAGAAGTGCAAGGTGCCGTTCGAGACCCTCGACATGCCGATCGGCCTGTCAGCCACCGACCGGTTTATCATGTCGCTGAGCAAGGCGGCAGGCGTGCCGGTGCCGGCGGAGATCACCAGCGAGCGCGGACGCCTCGTGGACGTGATGGCCGACATGGAGCAGTACTTCCACGGCAAGAAGGTGGCGCTGTTCGGCGATCCCGACCAGCTGATCCCGCTGACCGAGTTCCTGCTCGACCTGAACATGAAGCCGGTGCACATTGTCAGCGGTACCCCTGGAAACCGGTTTGAAAAGCGGATGCAGGAAGTCCTCGAACGTATTCCCGGCGCGAACTTCAAAAACGGCCAGTGCGCCGACATGTTCCTGCTCCACCAGTGGATCAAGAACGAGCCCGTCGACCTGCTCATCGGCAACACCTACGGCAAGTACATTGCCCGCGATGAGGACATCCCGTTCGTCAGGTTCGGCTTCCCGATCCTGGACCGCATCGGCCACAGCTACTTCCCGAGCGTCGGGTACAGCGGCGGCCTGAGGCTGGCGGAGAAGATCCTCAGCGTGCTGATGGACCAGCAGGACCGGACGGCGCTTGAGGAGAAATTCGAGTTGGTCATGTAACAGTAGTATTGTACAACCGGGCACACCTCCGGCCAAAAGCCGGAGGTGGCACCCGAAATGGGTGGAAGTCATGGATACGCAGAACATCAGCCTTCTCGAGGGAAGGGAAAAACAGGTCTACGAAAAGAAGCAGGGTGCCGACCAGATCGACATCGCCTGCGACACGACGAGCCTCTCCGGCTCCGTCAGCCAGCGAGCCTGCGTCTTCTGCGGTTCCCGAGTCGTGCTCTATCCTGTAGCCGACGCGATTCACATCGTTCACGGACCGATCGGATGCGCAGCCTATACCTGGGACATCCGCGGCGCGGTATCGTCGGGCCCAGAGCTGCACCGCCTCAGCTTTTCCACCGACCTGCAGGAGATGGACGTGATCTACGGCGGCGAGAAGAAGCTCTACCGATCGCTCATCGAGCTCATCGACCAGTACCAGCCGAATGCCGCTTTCATCTATTCGACCTGCATCATCGGACTGATCGGCGACGACATCGAGGCAGTCTGCAAGAAAGTTGCAAAAGAGAAGGGAATCCCGGTCATGCCGGTGCATTCCGAAGGATTCAAGGGCACCAAGAAGGATGGCTACAAAGCAGCCTGCACGGCCCTCATGAAGCTGATCGGCACCGGTTCGACCGAGGGGATCAGCAAATACAGCATCAACATACTCGGCGAGTTCAACCTTGCCGGGGAAGCCTGGATCATCCGGGAATATTACGAGAAAATGGGCATCGAGGTGGTGGCTACCATGACCGGCGACGGCAGGATAGAGGCTATCAAACGCTCTCACGGCGCCGCACTCAACGTCGTGCAGTGCTCGGGATCGATGACCTCCCTTGCCAAGGAGATGGAGGAGAAATACGGCATCCCGTATATCCGAGTCTCGTACTTCGGCTTCGAGGATATGTCCAAATCGCTCTACGACGTGGCGGCGCTGTTCCCTGACAGGCCGGAAATCATGGAGAAGGCCAAGGAGATCGTGCGCGACGAGATCCGCCAGTACTATCCGGAGATGCAGAAGTTCAAGTCGGCGCTCACAGGAAAAAAGGCGGCGATCTACGTCGGAGGCGCATTCAAGACCTTCTCGCTCATCAAGGCCCTGCGCACGATCGGCATGTCGGTGGTACTCGCCGGCTCGCAGACGGGCAACAAGGACGACTACAGCCGCCTGAAGGAGATGTGCGACGAAGGCACGGTGATCGTCGACGACTCGAACCCGGTGGAACTCTCGAAGTTCATCCTCGAAAAGGAGGCCGACCTCCTTATCGGCGGCGTCAAGGAGCGTCCGATCGCCTTCAAGCTCGGCGTCGGGTTCTGCGACCACAACCACGAGCGGAAGATTCCGCTGGCCGGATTCGTCGGCATGTACAATTTCGCAAAAGAGGTTTATGAATCAGTGATGAGCCCCGTGTGGCAGTTCGCTCCGAGAAAAGGAGGTCTCTCATGACTACCGTCAACATGACCGCAAAATCGGCAACGCAGAACGCCTGCAAGCTCTGCAACCCCCTGGGCGCCTGCCTGGCCTTCAGGGGCATCGAACGGTGCGTGCCGTTCCTGCACGGATCGCAGGGGTGCGCGACCTATATCCGCCGCTACCTGATCAGCCACTTCAAGGAACCGATCGACATCGCCTCTTCGAACTTCAACGAAGAGACCGCCGTGTTCGGAGGCAGCCACAACCTGAAGCTCGGCCTGAAGAACGTGACTCAGCAGTACAAGCCGGACGTGATCGGCATCGCCACGACCTGCCTTTCCGAGACCATCGGCGATGACGTCCCCATGATCCTCAGGGAGTATGAAACCCTCATGGGCAGCTCCGCTCCGCTGCCGATCATGATCTTCGCCTCGACGCCCAGCTACCAGGGCAGCCATATGGAAGGATTCCATGCCGCCGTGCGCTCGGCCGTGAAGACGCTCGCCGAGGCGGGACCGAAGAAGAACCTCATCAACCTCTTCTCCGGCATGATCTCCCCGGCCGACATCCGCTATATGAAGGATATCATGACGGACTTCGGCGTGCCCTTCGTGCTGCTGCCCGACTACTCGCAGACCCTCGACGGCGGACCCTGGGCCGAATACCACAGGATCCCGCCCGGAGGAACCCCGACCAGTGCCATCGCGAGCACCGGCTGCGCATCGGCCAGCATCGAGTTCGGCTCGACGCTCGAATCCCACAAATCGGCCGCAGGATACCTGGAGGAGAAGTTCGGCGTGACCCGCCACCACCTGCCGCTTCCCATCGGCATCAAGGCGAGCGACCGTTTCTTCGCCGTGCTGGAAAAGCTGACCGAAAAGCCGATGCCCGCGCGGTACGAGGACGAACGACGACGCCTCGTCGATGCCTATGCCGACGGCCACAAGTATGTCTTCGGACAGAAGACGATCCTGTACGGCGAAGAGGACCTGGTCATCTCGCTGGCAGCCTTCCTGCGAGAGATAGGCGTGGTCCCGGTGCTCTGCGCTTCGGGAGGCAAGAGCGGGCTCATGAAGAAGCGACTGATGGAGCTCGTCCCTGACCTGGATGAACTCGGCATCAAGGTGCGGGAAGGCGTCGATTTCGTTGACATCGAAAACGAGACCGAAGAGCTCCGTCCGGACTTCCTCATGGGAAACAGCAAGGGCTTCACCATGTCGAAGAAAAGCGAGTTGCCGCTCATCAGGATCGGGTTCCCCGTCCATGACCGGTTCGGCGGACAACGCCTGCACCACCTGGGATATCGCGGAACCCAGGAGCTTTTCGACCGCATCGTCAACACGGTCATCGAACAACGTCAGAACGCATCGTCTATCGGCTACACCTATATGTAAAAGGGGAAATACCATGACACTCAACATCCAGAACCATCCCTGTTTCAACGACTCGTCGAGGCACAAGTTCGGACGGATCCACCTGCCGGTAGCACCGAAATGCAACATCCAGTGCAACTACTGCAACCGCAAGTTCGACTGCATGAACGAGAACCGGCCGGGCGTGACCAGCCAGGTGCTGTCGCCGAAGCAGGCCCTCTTCTACCTCGACAACGCGATGAAGCTCTCCCCGAACATCTCGGTGGTAGGCATCGCAGGGCCGGGCGACCCCTTCGCCAACCCCGAGGAGACAATGGAGACCCTCCGCCTCGTCCGCGAGAAGTATCCCGAGATGCTGCTCTGCGTCGCGACCAACGGCCTCGACGTGCTGCCTTACATCGACGAGCTCGCCGAGCTCAAGGTGAGCCATGTCACCCTGACCATCAATGCCATCGATCCCGCGATCGGTGCGGAGATCTACGCCTGGGTGCGCTACCAGAAGCGCATGTACCGCGACCTGCAGGGCGCCCAGCTGCTGCTCGAAAACCAGCTCGCCGCCCTGCAGAAGCTCAAGAGGCTCGGCGTGACGGCGAAGGTCAACTCGATCATCATCCCGGGCGTCAACGACACCCATGTTGTGGAGGTCGCCCGTCAGGTGGCGGCCATGGGAGCGGACATCCTGAACGCCCTGCCCTACTACAACACCACCGAGACCGTGTTCGAGAACATTCCCGAACCGGACCCCTTGATGGTGCAGGAGATCCAGGAGGAGGCCGGAAAGCTGCTGCCCCAGATGAAGCACTGCGCACGATGCCGCGCCGATGCGGTCGGCATCATCGGCGAAATCAACAGCGACGAGATCATGCAGAAGATGGCCGAGGCGGCCCGCATGCCCAAGAACCCCGAGGAGCACCGTCCCTTCATCGCCGTAGCCAGCATCGAAGGCGTCCTCGTCAACCAGCACCTCGGCGAAGCCGACCGGTTCCTGGTCTATGCGCTCGACGCGGAGAAACGGAGCTGCTCGCTGGTGGACTCACGGCCCGCACCGCCACCGGGCGGCGGAAAGGACCGGTGGGAAGCCCTTGCCGACAGGCTTGCGGACTGCCGCGCCCTCCTGGTGAACAGCGCCGGTGATTCGCCGAAGACGGTGCTCAACGCCCACGGGATCGACGTCTTGTCGCTCGAAGGAGTGATCGAGGAAGCGGTCTATGGCGTCTTCACCGGACAGAACCTGAAGCACCTGATGAAAAGCAGCCAGATTCACGCCTGCAAGTCGGGGTGTTCCGGCACGGGCAACGGGTGTGGATAAAAGAATTGGACTTAGTGGACTTCATGGACGAAGTGGACAGGAAAAGAGCGAGACAGATCAGGTTCAAGCTTGGTTAACGGTTTGATGGACAGTGGCGCAAGGTCAGCTCGGAGCGCTATGATCCTGCGCCGCATTCTGCTCTTACTGTCCATAACGTCCACTCTGTCCATTTAGAACAATCGACAACGAAACCTGATAACAACTAACCTGACAACAAACATCATGGACAAACCGAAACACCACATCTTCGTCTGCGCGAGCTTCCGTGCTCAGGGCGCTCCCCAGGGCATCTGCCACAAGAAAGAGTCCCTCGGCCTCATTCCCTACCTAGAAAGCGAGCTTTCCGACCGTGGCATGTCGGATGTGGCCGTATCGGCAACCGCATGCCTGAACCTCTGCGAAAAGGGACCGATCGTGGTCGTTTACCCTGAAAACTTCTGGTACGGCGAAATCGACAGCGAAGAAAAAGTAGACGAGATTCTGGATGCTCTTGAAGAGGGTGCGGCCTGTGAAGATCATCTGATCAACTGACCCCCATTCATCGGCTGTCCGGCGTAACTGGAGACGTCGGGCAGCTTTTTTTGGCCATTCGCTATATCATCGATTACATATCGAATGTTTCCGGCAAGATTTTCTCTCCTGTTCTTTCTCCGTTTGCCTTCCCGGCGGTTCGCCTCCGCCGGGATTATTTCTTTCCGGGACCTATATTGAGAGCTGGCAACAACCTCATCATAACCGGACCCGCAACGTGAACAGGAATAAAGAGAGCATCGGACTCGAAGGCGACATCTGGTTCCGGAAGTCACAGAACCGTTTCCTCGGCGGCGACCGGATCGCGCTGCTCGAAAAGATCGACGAGCTCGGTTCCATCAACAGCGCTGCCAAGGCCGTCGGCATCAGCTACAAGACCGCATGGCACCTGGTGAACATGATGAACAACCTCTCCGAAAAACCGCTGGTCGACCGGATGACCGGAGGCAAGGGCGGCGGAGGGACCGTACTGACGAAGAACGGCAAACAGGTCATCGAACAGTACCGGGTCGTCCAGGACGAACACCGCAAGTTCCTCGAAAACCTCGAGGTGCGACTCGGAGACACGGCGGATCTTTACAGCTTCCTCAGGCGGATCTCCATGAGGATCAGCGCCCGCAACGTTTTTTCAGGAAAGATCGAAGAGATCAGGAAGGGGGCGGTCAACGCCGAAGTGGTTCTCGCCCTTACCGGTGGACAGCACATCGCCTCCATCATCACCAACGGAGCGGTGGATAACCTCGGCCTGAAAAAGGGCATGAGCGCTTACGCAATCGTCAAGTCGAACTCGGTCATCGTCGGCAGGGAGCTTCACGACGCCAACCTCAGCGCCAGGAACATCATGTGCGGCACCGTGCAGCAGGTCATCGACGGACCCGTCAGCAGCGAGATCGACATCGCGATAGGCGGCGGGAATATCATTTCGGCCATCATCACCCACACGAGCTGCGAGAAGCTCGAGCTGAAGGAGGGCGAACACGCCTGCGCCCTGTTCAAGGCCTCCAGCGTGATCATCGGCGTGAACTGAAAAAAGGATAATGGACGTTATGGACTTGATGGACGAAGAGATCCGTTCCTGTCCATCCCGTCCATTTCGTCCATCAAGTCCATGCTTACATTCTCAGCAGATTCGCGGCAACTGTTCGCCCAGCGGCATCTCCACGATGCGGCGGCTGCCGAACGGGGTTTTCATTACTACCATGCCGTGATGGTCGTCGACCACCCTGCCGATAAGGGCCGCTTCGCGTCCGTAGTCGTGGCTCCGCATCACCGAGAGCACTGCGGCCGCACCGGATTCAGGCACGACAAGCAGCAGCTTGCCTTCGTTGGCGATGGTCAGCGGGTCGATGCCGAGCAGTTCGGAAGCGCCCCTCACCTCATCACGTACCGGGATGGACGCCTCATCGAGTTCGATACCCACCGAAGAGGAGGAGGCGAGCTCGTTGAGCGTGGCCGCAACGCCGCCACGGGTAGGGTCGCGCATGGCATGGACGCCGGGCACGACGTCGAGCACCGCGTGGATCATGCCGTTGAGGGGTGCCGTGTCGCTCGAAATCCTGCTCTGGAAGGAGAGCCCTTCGCGCGTGGTCATGACAGCCATGCCGTGGTCCCCGATCGTGCCGGAGAGGATGACCGCATCGCCGGGACGAAGGTTGCGGCAGGAAAGGTCCACCCCCTCCCTGACGAAGCCAACGCCGGAAGTGTTGATGAAGATACGGTCGCACTGACCTTTCTGCACCACCTTGGTATCACCGGCCACGATCATGACCCCGGCTTTTCGGGCGGCATCGGCCATGCTTCTGACGATCTCCTCCAGCTCGGCGAGCGGCAGCCCCTCCTCGAGCACGAAACCGGCGCTGAGGTATTGCGGCACCGCACCGCCGACCGCCAGGTCGTTGACCGTACCGTTGACGGCGAGTTCTCCGATGTTCCCTCCCGGGAAGAAGAGCGGCGAAACGACGTAGGTATCCGTGGAGAACGCCATCCTGCCGGGCGGAACGTCGAACTTGGCCTGGTCGTCGAGCTGGTCGAGAATGGCGTTCTGCAGATGAGGCATGAACACCCGCCTCGTCAGCTCCTGCGAAAGCCTCCCTCCGGCCCCGTGGGCCATCTGGACGGTTTCATGCCTGAGGATGGGGGCGGGGCAGCTGAGTTGCATGGCTATGGGGTTGTGTTGCGGTGGTATTTGTAATAAGCCGAGCAGGCTCCCTCCGACGATACCATTGTAGCGCCGAGCGGGGTCATCGGAGTGCACTCGCATCCGAATGCAGGACAGTCCGACGGTTTCAGGTGACCCTGCAACACCTCGCCGCTACGGCAGAGAGGTGACTCCCGCGGGGAGATATGGCCGACGTCGAAACGCTTTTCGGCGTCGAATCGGGCCAGCGATTCGCGAAGCACGAGGCCGCTCTGCGGAATGATACCGATGCCGCGCCAGGGGCGATCGGCCACCTGATAGACTTCGTTCATGATCCTTCGGGCCTCGGGATTGCCCTCGCGGGTGACGATCCGGCCGTAGGCGTTCCGGACTCCCGAGATACCCGCCTCGAGCATCTCGACAACCAGCAGGATGCCTGCCAGCAGGTCGACGGGCTCGAACCCTGCCGGCACGATCGGCACACCGAATTCTGCCGCCACCGGTTCGTACTCCTCCCATCCCATGATGGCGCAGACATGGCCTGCTGCCAGGAACCCCTGAACCAGGTTGCCCGGAGAGGAGAGAATGGCGCGCATGGCAGGCGGCACCATCACCTGGCTGACGAGTTCGCTGAAGTTGCCGATACCCTCGCGGGCCGCCTGCCAGACGGCCATGGCATTGGCCGGAGCCGTGGTCTCGAATCCGACGGCAAGGAACACCACTTCGCGATCAGGGTTGTCCCGGGCGATCTGCAGGGCTTCGAGGGGGGAGAACACGATGCGCACGTCGGCCCCTTCGCTCCTCGCCATGAAGAGATCCCTGTCGCTGCCGGGCACCCGGAGCATGTCGCCGAAGCTCGCGAGGATCACCCCGGGCCTCGCGGCAATCGCAAGGGCGCGGTCGATGCTCTCGAGCGGCGTCACGCAGACCGGGCAGCCGGGTCCGTGCACGAGACGGACATTGGGAGGCAGGAGCTGGTCGATGCCGTTGCGCATGATCGAATGGGTCTGGCCTCCGCAGATCTCCATTATGGTCCACTCGTGGAGCGCCTTTCGCCGGATCTCGTCGAAGAGCGCCTTTGCGCGCTGCGGATCCCTGTACTCGTCGATATACTTCATTCGAGGAAAGGGCTACATGGAAGAGGAGGGAAGATCATGATCCATGTCGAACGCTCCGCTGCGGATCAGTTCGTCCCAGAGCTTCAGGCTTTCTGCAGCCTCATCCTCGTCGATCACCTTCAATGCGAAACCGGCATGAACGATGGTGTACTGGCCTGTAACAATGTCGGGCACGTATTCGAGGCAGGCCTTCGTCAGGGTACCGCTGATATCGACCGTGCCCATCTTCAGGCCGTTCTCGTCCCGTATTTCGATAAGTTTTCCCGGTATGGCAAGGCACATGATTTACTCTGGCAACTGGTTAAAAAAATGGACTGAATGGACGAGGAAATTATGGACTGAATGGACGTAATGGACAATGAAAGAGACAACAGCAACAGGAAAAGATTTTCAAAAACCGTGGTCTAGTACCAATATTTACCAAACTTCTTTCTTCCTCTTTTCCTGTCCACTTCGTCCATTCAGTCCATAACGTCCATCGCTTACATTACATTCGTCCATTTCCACCATCCCCGCTTGTCACTCCCGCGTAGCTTCCTCTCAGGAACTCCCTCCCGATGGCTGCCTGACCAAGCGACAGCCCGCCGTCGTTCGAAGGCACTTGTTCGGGAACCAGTACCCTGAAACCGTCGGTTTCGAGGTCGTGGACGAGGGTTTCGAGCAGCAGGGGATTCTGGAACACCCCTCCGGAGAGCACAACGCTCTTCAGGCCTGTCTCAAGATAGGCCATCCTCGCCACTTCTGAAAACAAGCCGGCAAGTGTACGGTGAAAGCGTCGGCTGACGGCGCCCTGGTCCATGCCGCCCCTAACCGCTGCGGCAATTTCCCCGATCATGGGGGAAACGAGCATGAGCCAACGCCCCTCCCTTCGTTCGAAACCATAGCTGAAACCCGATGCCTCGACCCGACCTCCGGCAGCCTGCATCAGCTCGACGGCAGCCTGCCCCTCGTAGCTCACGTCGTGACGCACCCCGCACATGGAGGCGACCGCGTCGAACAGCCGCCCGCAACTCGACGTCGATGCGCACCCGGTGTTCTTTTCGAGGAGTTCGACGACCATCGGGACCCCCGGCTGCAAGGCGCAGGGCAAGCCGGAGGCATCCACCCCGCTCCGATGAAGGTAACCCAGGGCCGTCCTCCAGACCTGCCGGACAGCCGCATCGCCACCGGGCAGGGGCATCGGTTCGAGCGAAGCGAAGCGGAACGCGCCCGCCGCATCGCCGACCAGCACTTCGCCTCCCCAAACCGTACCGTCGATCCCGAATCCCGAGCCGTCGAGGATGATCCCGATGGCTGGACCGACTTGCCTGTGTTCCGCGAGGCATGACGCCAGATGGGCGTGGTGGTGCTGCACTCCGATAGCCGGCAGGGCCTGGGCAAGGGCCCACTGCGTGGTCAGGAAAGAGGGATGGAGGTCGTGCGCCACCAGTTCGGGCTCCGTCCGGAAAATCCGCCGCAGGTGAGCCTCTACGGCATCGAAATGTCGCCAGGCCTCGTAGTTCATCATATCTCCGACATGCTGGCTCAGGATCGCCTCCGCCCCCTTCATGAGGCACACGGAGGCCTTCAGCTCACCCCCGGTACCAAGCACCGCCGGACCGCCCTCCCTGAGGTGGATCGGCGCCGGCACGTAGCCCCGGCTCCTCCTGACCATGCGCATCCGGCCGGCAAGCTGCACCACCACGGAATCGTCGCAACGCTGGGCGATCGGCCGGTCGTGCATCAGGAACCACTCTGCGATGCCCGCAAGGCGTTCCCGGGCCTCGTCGTTTTCAGCGGCAAGCGGCTCTTCACTGAGGTTGGCGCTGGTCATCACCAGCACCGGGGGTCCGTCGACGAGTAACATGCGGTGCAGGGGTGAATAGGGCAGCATCACCCCGAGCCGGTCGTTGCCTGGGGCCACGGAGGGTGCGACAGCCGCTTCGCCTTTTTTCAGCAGCAGCACGATGGGCGCCTCGGGGGAGTCCAGGGCGGCCTGTGCGGCGTCATCGAAGGAACAGAGCGAGCGCGCAGTATCGAGATCTCGCACCATCACGGCAAACGGTTTCTCCTCCCTGCCCTTGCGCTGCCGCAGGCGTCGGACGGCGGCGTCGTTCGACGCGTCAACAGCCAGATGAAACCCGCCGATCCCCTTCACCGCGAGGATTGAGCCCGATGAGAGCAACGCTGCAGCGGCGGAGAGCGCATCCCCTGCCTGGAGTGGATTTCCGGCAGCGTCGCAGAGCGTGAGGCGGGGACCACAGACCGGACAGGCGTTCGGCTGGGCATGAAAACGGCGGTCGCGCGGATCGCGGTACTCGCGTTCGCACTCCGGACAGAGCTGAAAACCCTTCATCGTGGTGAACGGCCTGTCGTAGGGAATCCCCTCGACGATGGTGTATCGGGGGCCGCAATTCGTGCAGTTGGTAAAGGGATAGCGGAAGCGGCGACCGGCAGGTTCCCCGAGGTCACGGAGACAATCCCGACAGGTTGCGATGTCTGGTGAGATCAGGGTCTCGACAACCTCACCGCCTGAAGAGCCGCAGATCTCAAAACCGCCTGGATCGCCGGTCGGTTCGATTTCGAGGCTCTCGACCGATGTGATCCGGGCCAGGGGTGGCGCACCGGTCTTGAGCGTCTCCGTAAACTCGTCGATACCTGCCTGCGCTCCTTCTACCTCGATGAGCACCCCTGAGGAGGTGTTGCGGATAAAGCCGCCAAGCCCGCAGCGGACGGCAAGCCTCCAGACGAAAGGCCGGAACCCGACCCCCTGCACGATGCCCCCGACCCTGATCCTTCGACGGACAGAGCCGGCTGGCGGTTCTTCTTCATGCCGGTTCAGAGCTTCTCCAGCCTGGATGTCAGCCACTCCTTCCATCGATCGAGCCCTTCACCGGTCTTTGCGGAAAGCTCGATCCACTCGAGGTGATGGTTGACCTGCATGGCGTATTCGCGGCATTTTTCCGCATCGAAATCGACATACGGCAGAAGATCGGTCTTGTTGAGCAGGCAGACATCGGCGCTGTGGAACATGGTCGGGTACTTGAGCGGCTTGTCCTCCCCTTCGGTCACGCTGATGACGACAACCCTCGCCGCCTCGCCAAGGTCGAACATTGCCGGGCAGACCAGGTTGCCGACGTTCTCGATGCAGAGCAGCGAGCGCTCCTTCAGGTCGAGTTCTCGCACGGCCCGCTGCACCATCTGGGCATCGAGATGGCAGCCGGTGCCGGTATTGACCTGGATCACCGGCACGCCGAGGGCATGGATGCGGTCGGCGTCGTTGGTCGTCTGCTGGTCCCCCTCCACGACGGCCACGGGCCACCCTTCAAGCAGAGGCACGCTCTTTTCGAGAATGGTGGTCTTGCCCGATCCCGGAGAACTCAGGAAATTCAGGGCCAGGACCTTTCTGGCTTCGAACCATCCACGGTTGCGCTCGGCAAGCAGGTTGTTCTTCAGCAGGACATCCTGCTCGACATCGACCTTTCGGGACTCACCGTGATGGTGGGAGTGGCTGTGGCCATGATCGTGATCGTGATCATGGTCGTGATGGCTGGACTCATCGCCGATATGGAGATGATAACCGTCCGTTCCGGGTTTGCGCAGCACCGCGCCCCCTTCGGACGAACAACCGCAGGTATCGCACATGACGTTATTCTCTTTTTGGTATGTTTCGCAGGTTCTGAACGGCGGCCGCTTGGATTGCCGGCGCCGTCACTCTATGGTTATGGACTTTACGGCAAGCTCCTCTCCCGATACGACCCTTACCCTGAACAGTCCGCATTCCGGACAGCTGGCGTGATAACCCGAAAGAGGAAATTGCGCACCGCATGCATCGCAGACCCCGGAGGCCTCTCGCTCCTCGATGACGAGCTCGGCCCCTTCGGCAGGTGTGTTCCGGGCTGCAGCAGAAAAACAGAACCGCAGGGAATCGGCCTGCACGCCGGACAGACGCCCGACGACAAGTTCGATACCGGTGACCATGCTGCATCCCTCCTGCCGGGCCCTGTCGGCAACAGCCTCGACGACCGACATGGCAATGGACATTTCATGCATGGCAGACAGATTTTAGCTTGAAAGGAAAGAAAACAAAAAAAGAGCGCAATCTCGCAACGGAACGGCATAAAATTCATCGACCGCGCAGCTCTTGCCGGCACGGGGCAGGTAATGAATGATCTGCAAAATTTTGTAAATTGATCGCACGATCGCGCCGTCCAACAAGTAACCTATACGCTGTCTTGAAACACCTTACGGGATTATACGGGCTGCCTGCCGAATCGCTCCACGACATCCTCGACCTCGCAGCCGGTTACCGCGCAGGCCTCAGGCAGGAAACCCCGGCATTCAATCCGGAGCTCGGCAACAAACGCGTCGCGCTCGTCTTTTTCGAAAACTCGACCCGCACGCGATTTTCGTTCGAGCTCGCCGCCCGACACCTCGGAGCCGGCACGCTGAGCTTCACGGCGGCATCGAGCAGCGTCAGCAAGGGGGAAACCCTGTCGGATACCATACGGAACCTCGAAGCCATGCAGGTCGACGCGTTCGTGCTGCGCCATCCATCGTCCGGCGCAGCTGATTTCGTGTCGTCCATAACCGAACTGCCGGTGGTCAACGCCGGCGACGGCACCCACGAACATCCGACACAGGCTCTGCTCGACATCCTGACGCTCAGGGAGTACTTCGGCAGGATCGCCGGAATCAAGGTCATGATCCTCGGAGACGTCCTGCACAGCCGCGTGGCGCGTTCGAACATCTTCGGCCTCAGGACCCTCGGCGCCGAAATCGCCGTATGCGGCCCTGCAACCCTCCTTCCGGGAGGCATCGGGGAGATGGGCATCCGGATTTTCACGGGACTCGACGAGGCGATCGCCTGGGCTGACGCGGCCATTGTGCTCCGACTCCAGCTCGAACGGGCAACCGGAGGGTTCATCCCCTCCCTGCAGGAGTACTCGGCTTCGTATGGCCTGACCGACGAGAAGCTCGACCGGTTGCGAAAACACCTTCCCGTACTCCATCCGGGGCCCATCAACCGCGAAATCGAAATCTCGAACCACGTTGCCGACCGCATCCAGCCTCCGGGCTATTCGAGCAGCATGCTCATGGAGCAGGTCACCAACGGGGTAGCTGTCCGCATGGCCGTGCTTCACCGGCTTCTGGCCGGCTGAAGCCGGTCGTAACGATCCTGCACCATCCCGATTCAATCAACAGAGAAACTTGCAAACATGAACATCCGTCACCCGCTCCTCAAGACACTGATGATCGCCGGAGTCACTGCGGTCTCGCCTCTCTGCACGGCAACTGCCGGTTCGGCGATACACCCCTCTTTCGACACGCTCTTCGAACCGCTGCTCGCAGACCCCATGGCTCCGCGCATCGGAGTCATGACGAAACTCGACAGGAAGGAGGTGCAACTCGATATCGGGGCCCCGGTCGACCTTTACCAGAGCCGCAATCGCGATTTCGCCGTCGGCGTCGATTTCGCAACATGGTCCCTGCTGAAGCGGGGAAATGATTTCAAGTTCCCGGTCGACGCCATCGACTACCTGTTCGGCGTGAACGCAACCTGGAAGCGGAAACTCGACACGACCGCCCTGCTCGACACCTCCACCACCAAACTTCGCCTCAGCCATATCTCCGCCCACTTCGAGGACGGGCATACCGACCAGAACGGAGCCTGGCTCAACCCTGAACTGACTCCCCTCGGCAAGATCCCCTTTACTTACAGCCGCGAGTTCATCAACCTCACGACGGCCCTCAGCGGAAACGGCCACAAGATCTATCTCGGATACCAGTACATGTTTCACACCATCCCAGGCGGGATCAGCCCCCATTCGCTCCAGGCCGGCGCCGAGGTCGAACTGCCTGCCAACAGTTACCTGGCGGCAGATTTCAAACTGCTTCCGGTATGGAACGACACCACGCAGAAATCCGATGCCTTCCGCGGCACCTGGAACGTTCAGGCCGGCATGAGGCTTACCTCGATCGGGCTGGACAAGGCCAGGGTGGTCTGCAACTATTTCACCGGCATCAGCAGGCAGGGCATGTATCTGAACAAAACCGAAAATTACACCTCGCTCGGCTTCATCGTGGATTTATAGCACTCCCCTGCAGCGGGGGCAATTAAAGCTCACAAAGACGCATAAGGCCGATTGTTGTCATCCTGAATGAAGCGTAGCGGAATGAAGGATCCAAATGATCACGGAACAAAAATTTATGGATTCTTCGCCCGACGTTGTCGGGCTCAGAATGACAGGATGCCCCAAACTCGAATCGATACGTTTAATTGACTGAGTAATCATTATGGGACTTCTTCCCCTTGCCCCGGCTTTCAAGCCGGGGCAAGGGGTTCTACCCATAGTTGTTTTGTTCCGGGCCGCAGCCCGGATTTTCCTTTTCAGGGCAGGGAATTGAAAAAGAGGGGGTTCATCGACTCGAACCCCTGGCGCAGCCCCGATTCAATGAATTCAGGGAGAAACGGTGGATACAGGCTGAATTCATGCAGGCCGGAGAGTGGAAGCCAGCTGGTCTGCAGGATCACCTGCCGGTGATCGGGGAATTCGGGATCCCGGCCGGTAATGATCGTGCCGCCGGTCACCTCGCAATGAAAGCAGAGCGATACCGAATGGTGTCGGCTCCCCTGCCCCGCAATGCCGGGATGGGGGTAGAGAAGCTCCTTGACGAAGATCATGCCGCCGACCCGGCATTCCAGCCCGGTCTCTTCGAGCACCTCCCGCTTCACGGCCTCCTCGAGGGTCTCTCCCCGCTCCACGACGCCTCCCGGAAGAATCCAGTAGCTCTCCGGCACTCCCGGATCCTCAGGCGCGAAACTGAGATGTTCGACAAGGAGTACATGGCCGTCCTGGACACACAGGGCGCACACCCTGAGATCGGCCGCCCTTCTCGGGGGTTGATTCATGCTGACATTGGTCAATGGTTTCGTGAAGGCATGCGACTACCACTCAATGAACGAAATATTTTCCGACCGGGGAACATCGATTGCCGGTTGCGTGCCAGAAACACATGCCCTATCTTGATACCTTATTATATATGGTCAAGGGGCAACCACCATCAATCTCTTGCAGCGTCTCATCATGGACACACCCGTCAGGATAGCCAACCCGCGATTCAACGAACCGCCATGCAGCCGATGCGGCCTCTGCATGGGCGATGCCTGGCCGGCAGAAGAGAGCCTCAGGAGCTGCGTCTTCAATACCGGCTGGCTCGGCAGTCATGAGGAGCGACTCTTCGGCAGAAAGAGAAACCCTCAGGACAACGACGAACTCGCCTTCGGCATCTCACGTCGCCGGTTCAACGCAAGGATGAGGCAGCCGGTCGACGGCGCCCAGTGGGGAGGCATCATCACGAAAATCGCGATGCGGGCCATCGAGACAGGGCTTGTCGAAGGAGTCGTCACCCTGCACGGCAGCATGCTGCAGCCGAAAGCCGCCCTCGCCACGACCATCGCGGAAGTGCTCGAGGGGCGAGGCAACAAACCGGTGCTTTCACCAACCCTGATGGCGCTGCACACTGCCTGGCGCAAAGGGCTCAGGAAACTGCTCGTCGTCGGTGCGCCCTGCCACGTGCATGCGCTCAGGGCCTCCCGCGCCGACAATCCAAGGCTCGGGGAGATGGAACTCCATGTCGTCGGAATCCCCTGCACGGACAACCTCGACGCGTCGCACCTGCGCTGGGTGCTCCGGCACATCAGCCGCCGTCCTGAAACCATCGAATGCATGGAGTTCATGCAGGACTACCGCGTACACATCAAACACGCCGGCGGCCGGACCGAAAAGATTCCGTTCTTCTGCCTGCCCCCCGACGTGGTCAGGCCCGGCGTGTTTCCCAACAGCTGCATGAGTTGCTTCGACTATACCAACGGACTGGCCGACATCACCGTAGGCTATTTCGGAGCGCCCTTCAGCAGGGACTGGAAAACGCAGTGGATGATCGTACGTACTGAAACGGGAGAGCGACTGTTCGAACTGATCCGTGACGATGTCGAACTCTTCCCGGAAGAGCGGCGCGGAGATGCGCATCCATCCGTGAAAGCATCCCTCGGCTTGACCCTGGAACCGATCCTGCGTCCGGAATCCCTGGCAGGAAGGAAGCGGATGCCCTCGATTGCCGGCAACCTCCTCTGCCTGTTAAGCTGGATGAAAGGTCCTCGCGGCATCGAATTCGCGCGCTATTCGGTCCATATCCATGCCCTGAGAAACTACTGCTTCGTCAAACATCATACCCCCGATCGATTGGAGACTCTCGTGCCGGAACATATCCGCATCCTGGCGAATCGCTACGGTATCGACTGCTGAAAAATGCGCCTTTGGATACATTCTTCAAAAAGGATCGATGTCCGCTGAGAGCCTTAATATTACTGCATGAACAACGACTTGAATAATCCTAAAAATAGAGAAAACATCTTTTTTTTGGACTAATGGTCAATAATTACTTAATTTAGAGCTAACCATAACCACACGTGTTCTTTCGCATGATTCCGTTGCCATGTAGTATCCGGCAGCAGACCGCCTTAAAACGGTCGAATTTTGTCTTAGCATTACGCATCACACACAACCTAACGGAGAACAACACGATGAAAAAAATGCTGTCACTTGCTGCGATGTTCGCAGCACTGTCCTACGCAGCACCCGCTTCTGCAGCACTGAACCTGGGCGGTGACGCCGGCATCAGGCTGAGGAACGAGAGCTACTCTGGCACCACAGCTGTCAACAGGGACGCCAACAACCTTCTCTGGCAGTACCGCGTGCGCTTGAACGCTGCTGCTGACCTTGGCGACGGCTACTACTTCAAGGCCATGGCCACCCAGGAAAACACTGGCGGAGGCTGGGTCACCGTTGGTGGACAAGCTGATTACAACCTGCAGGTTTCGAACTTCTACTTCGGCCGCCAGCTGGCTGACTGCGGTTACGCAATGGGCCGCCTGCCGCTGAACTCATTCAACAACCCGGTTTTCGACATTACCCTCTACCCGTTGCAGCCGCTGGAAACCCCGGTTGCCAACGTCTCCATGGACCGCATCTACGGTCTGAACTACAACACGAAGTTCCTCTCCGGCAACCTGAGGGGCACCCTCGTCGTGCTTGATGACTACTCAAGGAACAACACCGCTGCCGAAGGCGACGGCAAGTTCAACGACGGTTATGCGCTGCACCTTGCCTACACGGACAAGATCGGCGACATCACCATCGAGCCCCAGTTCATCAGGGTCCTTACCCAGGGCGTTGGCTCCGGCTGGACACAGGGCACTGTCGGCTACGCTCACGTGAGCCCCTGGACCGCGGGCGCCAACCTGACCATCCCGGCCGGCGACCTGAAGATCGGTCTGAGCGGTTACTACACCCATGGAAAGAACAGCACCGCTTACGCCGGCTTCAGAACTGGCGATGTGAACTACAGCGGCTACGAGTTCCGGATCAAGGGCGAGTACGGCAACCTCCTGTGCTTCTACGACTTCAACCGTACCACCGACAAGACCCCGGGCAACCTGGTTACCGGCGCACTTGAAAACAAGTACACCAACAACTTCGTCTGGGCGTCCTACAAGATCCCGGTGCACAAGTCTGCAGCAGGCAGCTTCACCATCCAGCCGACCCTCCGCTACCTGACCAACAAGGCAGAAGGATCAGTCACGAATGTCAACCAGCAGCGTCTCCGTTCTGAGCTCTGGGCGACCGTCACGTTCTAAGGTTATCCGACAACCTGAAAAAGCCGCAGGAAACTGCGGCTTTTTTTTTCCTCTTTTTGATTCAGGGAATCAAATTAACACCTGCAACTCTTGGTGTTTGAACCTCCTATAGCTATATTTGCATTATAGTATATCGTTCGCATTACCCTGATTATCATCTGATACGTCGCACCGGCAAGGGCTCTCTCCCGACCAGCCGGCATTCCCGGGGCATCATTCGGCCCCTCCCGAAGTAGTGTTCTTTTCGCCACCAGCAGTCATATCGGCGAGTTTTTTTCCCGGACTTTTCCGTTCAGCACATTCACTTTGCGGCTTACTCAGCCGTACGGAACTCTTTTCCTCCTTTCAAGCAGGTATATGGGAGGATTTCATTTTTTCTATTCGATCCAGACGTTCAATCAACCAAAACCCACTGACTGGCTATGATTAAAATCAAAAAGATCATCTGCCCGGTTGACTTTTCCGGACTGTCCCGCAAGGCAATGCAGTACGCAAACGAATTTGCCCGGCTTTCGGACGCCAAGGTCTTCCTGGTAGGCGTTGTGGAAAACGATCCGACCATCAACTACTCCCATGGCCTCGAAAAGGAGCGCGCCACCGAGGAGCAGAAACTCGCCGCCCTTATCGACGAGGAGCAGATGGCCGGAATCGTGGCGGACTACGCCATCTACGAAGGGTTCCCCGAAGAGTGCATCCTCGATTATGCCAAGCGCCAGGAGGCTGACATCATCATCATGGGCTCACACGGACGCCGTGGCCTGAAGCGCATGATCCTCGGCAGCGTCGCCGAACATGTGGTTCGTCGCGCATCCTGCCCGGTGCTCGTCGTCAAGGAGAACGAGCACGAGTTCATCCAGTAACACTGCGGCCGGACAGGCTGCATGCACTTTTTTTCAACTGCATTACCGTTCATCAATCAAGGAGCAATTGTATGGCACAACACGTCTCTGCGTCCCACGGCGAAGAGGTATCCAGCACACGGAGGGTCATTGCGGCCTCTTCCGTCGGTACCCTCATCGAGTGGTATGACTTCTATATCTTCGGATCTCTCGCGAAGATCATCTCAGAACAGTTCTTCCCGAAAGACAACCCGACCGCGGCATTGCTGGCGACCCTCGCCACCTTTGCAGCAGGCTTCGTGGTCCGTCCATTCGGCGCACTCTTCTTCGGCCGCCTCGGCGATCTCATCGGCCGTAAGTACACCTTCCTCGTGACCCTCGTCATCATGGGCGGTTCTACCTTCGTGATCGGCCTTGTTCCCGGCTACGCCCAGATAGGCTTCGTGGCCCCGGCCATCGTCTTCCTGCTGCGACTGCTGCAGGGTCTCGCACTCGGCGGTGAATACGGCGGTGCGGCGACCTACGTCGCGGAACACTCGCCCGACGACAAACGCGGCTTCTGGACGAGCTTCATCCAGACCACGGCGACCTTCGGCCTCTTCATCTCGCTCGGCGTGATCCTCATCGTCCGCCAGTCGCTCGGTGTCGAGAAGTTCACCGAATGGGGATGGCGCGTACCGTTCCTGCTCTCGATCTTCCTCGTTGTCATCTCTGTCTACATCCGCATGAAGATGTCCGAGTCCCCGCTCTTCGCCAAGCTGAAGAAAGAGGGAAAGACCTCTGCCAACCCGCTGGCTGAAAGCTTCCAGAAGAAAGACAACCTGAAAATGGTGCTGCTGGCCCTTCTCGGCGCCACCGCCGGTCAGGGTGTCGTATGGTACACCGGCCAGTTCTATGCGCTCTCCTTCCTGCAGAACGCCTGCAACATCGAGTTCGTGCAGAGCAACCTGATCATCTCCATCGCCCTCATCATCGGCACCCCGTTCTTCGTCGTGTTCGGCGCCCTCTCCGACAAGATCGGCAGGAAGTGGATCATGATGCTGGGTATGCTGGTTGCGGTCGTCGCCTACAGACCGATCTACACCGTGATGTACGAAGGTGCGAACCTGAAGAAAAAGACCGAGGTTGTGGACAAAACCACCGTCGAGCACAAACTGGAAGTCAAAGGCACCGACTCGCTGAAGACCACCATCACCAAGAAGACCTTCACCGACGGAACCACCTACAAAGAGGTCAAAAAGGAGAAGTTCCCTGTTGATCCGGCCAAGAAAGCCGCTCTGCCGAAGGACAAACTGAAGCCTGAAACCAAGAAGGAGACCGTCCTTCCTCAGGATGGATTCGTCAAGATGATCGGCCTCGTGCTGATCCAGGTGATCTTCGTGACCATGGTCTACGGCCCGATCGCGGCGTTCCTCGTCGAGCTGTTCCCGACCAGGATCCGTTACACCTCCATGTCGCTGCCATACCATATCGGCAACGGCGTGTTCGGCGGCCTCGTTCCGCTCATCTCGACCAGGCTCGTCGAAGCGACCCGTCTGACTCCGGACACCCCGCCGACAGACCCGCTCGCAGGTCTCTGGTAT
The DNA here is from genome assembly GCA_903929135.1 of uncultured Chlorobiales bacterium. GTDB lineage: Bacteria > Bacteroidota > Chlorobiia > Chlorobiales > Chlorobiaceae > Chlorobaculum. The sequence goes on along the minus strand of CAIYTH010000014.1, from coordinate 104,576 downwards.
CCGATCCTCATCGCCGGCGTCAGCTTCGTGATCGGTTCGCTCTATATCTCGAACAGGCCGACCGTGATGGATGTCGACTAAACAGGTAACTATTAAAACCATTTACATTATGTCAGTAATACAAAAATTAATGGGGATCGTCTGGGCGGCCATGGGAGTGGGAATCATCCCGCTCGTCATTCTCCGCGCCATGAAGGAGATCGCCGCAAAACCGAGCGAAGAGAACTGGATCTTCTGGTCAATCGTGATCGTGGTGCTCATGCCCATCATCGCGTTCAGCCTGATCACCTTCGGCGTGTTTGCACTCAAGGGCGAATACGACAGGCTCGACTGAGTCTGCCTTACGCAGATCGAACCATCGAAAGAGGCGCCGCGGCAACACGGCGCCTCTTTTTTTGTTGCCGGGAATCCCTACATTCTCTTATTGCTCTTCCGTGACACGCGACACGTGACGCGATTCACCCGGCCATACAGGTCGTTGCGAATAAATAATCACACCTTCCATGGCCGCCACAGCCGACACATCCCGCGACCTGGCCCCGAAGATCCAGGAAAAACTGGCCTCCCTGCCATCATCGCCGGGCGTCTACCGCTTCAGCAATGCAAAAGGCACGGTCATCTACGTCGGCAAGGCCAAAAACCTGCGCAATCGCGTCCGCTCCTATTTCCGGGACCCCTCCCAGCTGACCGGCAAGACTGCCGTGCTGGTGAGCCATATCATCGACATCGAGGTGATCATCACCTCTTCGGAAGTCGAGGCCCTCATCCTCGAAAACAACCTGATCAAGGAACTTCGGCCCCGCTACAACGTCAGCCTGAAGGACGACAAGAGCTACCCCTACCTGGTGATCACCGCAGAGCGATTCCCGAGAATCTTTCTTACCCGCCAGGTGCGTCGCGACGGATCGCTCTATTTCGGCCCCTACACCGAAGCGCATCAGCTGCGCCTTATTCTCGACCTGATAGGCTCGATCTTCCCGGTCAGGAGCTGCAAGTACCGGCTCACCGAGGAGGCCGTGGCCTCGGGCAAATACCGCCTCTGCCTCGACTACCACATCCATAAATGCAAAGGCCCGTGCGAGGGGTTGCAGAGCGAAGAGGAGTATCAGGAGATGATCAGGGAGATCGTGCAGCTCCTGAAGGGCAAGACCGCCGGTCTGATCCGGTCGCTTGCCGTACAGATGCAGCGCAAGGCGGAGGCGCTTGAATTCGAGCAGGCCGCTGCGCTGAAAGCACAGATCGACGGACTGAAGCGGTATGCCGAACGGCAGAAGGTGGTGAGCACCGACCCGGTCGACCGCGACATGTTCGCCGTGGCTGCCGGTACCGACGACGCCTGCGGCGTGGTCTTCAGGATCCGGGAGGGGAAACTGATCGGTTCACAGCATCTCTACCTCTCCAACACGGGCAGCGTCGATACAGCCAGCCTGCTGTCGTCGCTCATGGAGCACTACTACCTCGAAACGCCGGACCTGATGCCGGAAGAGATCATGCTGCAGGCGGCTTTGCCCGACGAAGAGCGTGATGCGCTGTGTCAGTTGATCGCATCAAGGCAGCCGGAGAGGCGCCAGGTGCGATTCATCGTGCCCAAAATCGGCGAAAAGGCCCAGCTCCTCGCCATGTGCCTGCAGAACGCCGAGCACCACCTGCACGAATTCATGCTCCAGAAGCAGAAACGGGGTGAGATCGCCCGCGTCCCCCCCTCCCTCGAAGCACTGAAGAAGGTACTCCGGCTCGAACGTCTCCCCGAACGGATCGAATGCTTCGACAACTCCCACATTCAGGGTACGGACTATGTCAGCGCCATGATCTGCTTCGTTTCAGGAAAACCTAAAAAATCGGACTACAGGAAGTTCCGGCTCAGAAGCTTTGAAGGCTCCGACGATTATGCCGCCATGCATGAAGCCATCACAAGGCGCTACGGAGGTACGCTCACCGAGACGCTGCCGATGCCGGACCTGGTCATCGTCGACGGCGGAAAGGGGCAGGCGAATGTCGCGGCGAAGGCGCTGGGCGAGCTTGGCATCGACATTCCTGTGGCCGGGCTGGCAAAGAGGCTCGAAGAGATCTGGCTTCCCCGCGAACGCGACCCGCACAACCTGCCGAAAACCTCTCCGGCCCTGAAGCTCCTGCAGCAGATGCGCGACGAAGCTCACCGGTTCGCCGTAACCTACCACCGGAAGCTCAGAAGTGACCGGACCATCCGGACAGAACTGACGGAGATCGCAGGAGTGGGAAGCAAGACGGCCGAAAGGCTGCTCAGCCGCTTCGGTTCGGTCGAAGCGCTCTCGACGCTCTCCGTCGATGAAATTTCTTCGGTAGCGGGAAAGAAAACCGCTGAAAGCATTTACCGGCATTTCCACCCCGACGGCGACGCCTGGCCCTGAACGCCAGCCCCTTCCGGACGATGGTTTTGAAAAAAAACTGCTATATTTGGGGAATGATCGCCCGTGAGATCGTGTAATGCCATGACGAAGAGTGTATGAGTCTACTTGACTTCTTTGACGATGAATATACCCGCCCGGATGGTTCTTTTGAGGACCAGCCGGTAGGCATGACTGACCCCGAATCCATGACCGACCCCGAGGAGCTGATCGACCTGATCAACCAGCTCAACGAGGACGGACAGCAAGAGGAGGCTCTGCAGGCAGCTCGCCGTCTCGAAACCGTCGCCCCGTTCAACGCCGAATCGTGGTTCCATCTCGGCAACTGCATGACACTGAACGGCCTGTTCGACGAAGCTCTCGAATCATTCAGGCACGCGGTCGTGCTCAGCCCGGCAGACAGCGAGATGACCCTCAACCTCGCCCTCGCCTACTTCAATACCGGAAACCTCGAGGAAGCCCTCGAAGAGATAGAACGGGTCGTGACCGACTCGTCCACCGAAAAGGAGACCCACTTTTACCGGGGTCTTGTCCTGCAGCGCCTCGAACGATTCGAGGAGGCCGAGGAGAACTTCAGCCGGTGTCTCGAGATCGATGACGAATTCCCCGAAGCCTGGTATGAGATCGCCTATTCCCAGGATATTCTCGGCCGACTGGAAGAGAGCCTCGTCTCCTACCGCAAGGCCATCGACCTGGATCCTTACAACATCAACGCCTGGTACAACAACGGTCTTGTGCTGAGCAAGCTCAAGCGTTACCAGGACGCGCTCTCCTCCTACGACATGGCGCTTGCCATTTCCGACGAGTTCAGCTCCGCATGGTACAACCGTGCGATCGAGCTGGCCATTACCGGCCGTATCGAAGAGGCTGCCGAGAGCTACATGAAAACCCTCGAATTCGAGCCCGACGACATCAACGCCCTCTACAACCTCGGCATCGCCCGTGAAGAGCTCGAAGAGTACGACCTGGCAATCGCCTGTTACCGCCGCTGCATCGAACTGAACCCGGAGTTCGCCGATGCCTGGTTTGCCCTCTCCTGCTGCCACGAGGCCCTCGAGGACTACGCTTCCTCCCTCGATGCCATCGGCCATGCGCTCGAGGAGATGCCGGAGTGCATCGAGTTCCTCCTGCTGAAGGCGGAGATCGAGTACAACCTCGGCCTGCTGGATGAGTCTGTCCTGACCTACAGGTCGGTGATCGCCATTGATCCGGAAAGCCCTCAGGTCTGGCTCGATTATGCCATGGTTCTGCGCGAAGCGGGTTCCATGAACGAATCCATTCTCGCGCTTGAGGAATCCATCCAGCTGCAGCCGCTCTCGGCCGACGCGCATTTCGAGATCGCCGCCGCCTATTTCGCACTGGGCGACAAACAGAGCACCCTCAAGGCGCTCAGCAAGGCATTCAAGATCGATCCTGACAAAAAGCAGCTCTTCCAGAGCACATTCCCCGAGCTTTACCAGCAGGATGCCGTGCGCATGCTGCTCGGCATCTCCTGAACCCATCGAGGATCCATCCGTGTCTATTCGCCAGGCCAGGAAGGTGTTCGGACTGATCGGCAGGAACGTCGACTACTCCTGGTCTCCCCTGATCCACAACACCGGTTTCGAGACGCTCGGCCTGCCCTGCATCTACACGATCTTCAACATTGCCGGCCCGGAACTGGTCGGCGAAGCGCTCAGAGGAGCCCGCGCACTCGGCATTTCCGGCTTCAACGTAACCATCCCGTATAAAAAGACCGTCGTACCGTTCCTCGACGAGCTCACCCCGGACGCCACAGCCATCAGGGCAGTGAACACCATCGTCAACGAGAACGGAAAACTCTCCGGACATAACACCGACATCGCAGGTTTCGCCGCCCCCCTCATGCCCTGGGCGGAGCGGATACGCGGCAGACGGGTCTGCATCTTCGGCAACGGCGGGGCGGCCCTTGCTGCTGTCGAAGCCTTCAGGCTCAATTTTCGACCATCCTCGGTGCTCCTCTTCGTCCGTGATCTTCACCGGGTCGACGAGATGCTCGACGGTTACGAGCACCGGGAACTGATCACCCCTTGCCTCACCGGCGACCTCGAACTGCCGATCGGAGGCCAGCAGCTCCAGGAGTGCAGCGTCATCGTCAACGCGACCCCAATCGGCACGGCCGGGCGTACCGATACCCTGAGGAGCATCGTACCAGGCGGCCGGGAACTCTTCCACCCCGGCCAGATCGTGTACGACATGGTGTACAACCCGCTTGAAACCCCCTTGCTGGCTGACGCCCGTGCAGCCGGAGCCGAAACCGTATCGGGAATCGAAATGCTCATCGCCCAGGCAGCACGCTCCTTTTTCATCTGGACAGGACGGGAGATGCCGGTCGACGCGGTCCGTGACGCCCTCATGAGGGAAATCGGCCGGAATGCCGCCGGCCCTCGCGGGTAATTTACCCTCTCCGGTTTGAAAAAGCCTGTTTCCGTCATACATTCAATTTCGCAACGACGCCGCCGGGCATCGTCACGGCCGGCTTGATATGCCCCGAACCACCATGCACAGATGAACAAATACAGAACCAGCGAACAGGCGCCGTCAGCATCCATGGCGCGTTTCTTCATGCTTGCCCTCCTTTTCGCCCTTTTCGACAGGCTGACCAAAATCCTTGCCGTCAACTACCTTCGCCCCCTGAACAGCATCGTCATCGTACCCGACTGGCTCAAGCTGACCTATGCGGAAAACCTGGGCATCGCCTTCGGCGTCAGGTTCCTCCCTCCTCAGGGGCTGCTGCTGCTCACCTTCGCGATTTCGGCCGGAGTGGTTTTTTTCGTCTGGAAAACGAAGAGCCGGAACAACCTTTTCGTCACGGCGTTCGCGCTTATCCTCGGGGGAGGCATCGGCAACCTCATCGACCGGGTGGTGCTCGGCCATGTGGTCGATTTCATCCATTTCGACCTCTACGAGGGAGTGCTCTTCGGCAGGATCGTGACCCTCTGGCCGATCTTCAACGTGGCCGACTCCTGCATCACCATCGGCGCCTGCATGCTGCTCCTGCTCTCTGAGCGCATCTTTACCAGCGAAAGAGCGGTGAAATGAGCAGGTACGCCGACGTCCACTGCCATCTCTCCTTTCCGGACTTCGACGCCGACCGTGACGAGGTGATCGCCCGCCTCGGTGAAGCCGGGGTGGAGCTCCTGATCGATCCGGGCACCGATGCGGATACAAGCCGAAGGTCGATCGAACTGGCCGCACGGCACGATTTCGTCTATGCCAACGTCGGACTGCACCCGGGTGAAGTCCGCACCCCGATCGGGCCTGAGCTCTTCGACAAACTGGCCGGGCTGGCCAAAGCCGATAAAGTGGTCGGCATCGGGGAGGTGGGACTGGACTACCACTGGCCCGGACACGACCGCAACCTGCAGCTCGACGCCTTCCGCGAGATGCTGCGCTTGGCGGTCCGGCTCGACCTTCCGGTGGTCATCCACTGCCGCGACGCATGGCCGGACATGCTCTCGGTGCTTTCGGAGGAGCGCTCCTCGAATCTCAGGGGTGCCATGCACTGCTTTTCCGGCGACCTCGAAATCGCCCGACGCTGCATCAGCCTAGGACTGAAGGTCTCGGTACCCGGCACCATCACCTACAAAAAATCCGTACTTCCCGAAGTCGTCGCCGCAGTCAACCTGAACGACCTCCTGTCCGAAACGGATGCCCCATACCTCTCTCCGGTGCCGATGAGGGGTAAACGGAACGAACCGTCATATGTGGCACTCACCGTCCGGGCCATCGCGGACACCCGACCGGAGCCGTTCGAAGCAGTAGCGCAGGCCCTCGTCGACAATGCCCGGAACCTGTTCGGCATCCCCTGACCATATTCAGGAGGGATTCGTCCCGACGGGCATTCAACTCTTACACTCTCTTCAAATTGCCCCGGGCTTCAGTCCGGGGGGAATTTTGAAAATCACCGCAACTTGCTTAGGTTGATAGCCACCGGACAACGCTTTCAAGGCGCCGATGCATAACGAACATCCAAGACAACGACATCAATGAACGAACTGAATACGGCCCGCATCACCCAGGCGCTGCCGAAACCGACCCTGCTCGACCTGCTTCTCGAACAGAAAAAGCTTATCATCGGCATCATTCTGATCATTGCAGTGACGGCCGGCGGCGTGTTCTTCTGGATTCAGAAAACAAAAGCCGACGAAGAAAAGGCCTCCCTCGCGCTCTCGAAAGCCGTCACGTGGATCGAGACGGGCGATTCCGTCAAGGCAGTCAAGGGGCTGAAAGAGATCGTCTCCGGTTATGGAAGCACCACGAGCGGCAACATGGCGAGACTCTACCTCGGCACCATCTATTACAACCTGAACAGGCCCGACGATGCTCTGGCCATGTACAAGGCATTCAGCAGCGGCAACAAGGACCTTCAGGCTTCCGCGCTGGCTGGTGCGGCCGCCTGCGACGTCCGGAAAAAAGGGTTTACCGCTGCGGCGGAAAGCTACGAGAAAGCCTCGGCCACTGCTGAAAACGAATCGCTCAAGGCCATGTACCTCAACAAGGCTGCCGAAAACGATATCGAAGCCGGAAAACCGGACAAGGCGGCCAGGCTGCTGGAGCAGATCATCAAAAGCTGGCCGGGCACCTCTTCAGCCGCTGTCGCCCAGCGGACCATGTGGAGACTTTCCGGACAGGGCATCCAGACCGTGACTCCGTAAATAATCAAACCATTCGACTGCAACCAGCATGCCACAAAAGTTCATCATCAAGACCAGCCTGGGCGATATCACCATCTCGCTCCACGACGACACCCCGCTGCACCGCGACAACTTCGCAAAGCTCGTCGGTGAAGGCTATTACGACGGGATCCGTTTCCACAGGGTCATCGAAGGATTCATGATCCAGACGGGCGACCCCCTGTCCCGCCATGACGACAAACGCGCCCTGCACGGCACAGGCGGCCCCGAGCATCGCATCCCGGCCGAGATCAGGCACCCGAACAAAAAGGGCACCCTCGCCGCCGCCAGGGACAACAACCCGCAGAAGGCGTCGTCCGGCAGCCAGTTCTACATAAACCAGGCCGACAACGCATTTCTCGACGGTCAGTACACGGTGTTCGGCGTCGTGGAATCGGGCATCGACGTGGTGGACAAGATCGCTGTGGTGGACACCGACGGCAACGACAACCCGCTCAAGCCGGTAACCATCGAAGCCATCCAGCCGATAGCCGCACAGGCCTGAGCCGATGGGAAACGTCGCGGAAAACCTCTCCGTCGTCAGGGATCAGGTCGCGTCTGCCTGCCTCAAAGCCGGCAGGCGCGCTGATGAGGTTCGCCTCATCGCCGTCTCCAAAACCAAAAGCGCCGAAGCCGTGCGGGAGGCATGGGATGCCGGCCACAGGGATTTCGGAGAAAGCTACGTGCAGGAGTTTCTTGAAAAGCTTGAAGACCCCCTGCTTGCGGGAATCCAGCTCTCCTGGCACTTCATCGGCCACCTCCAGTCCAACAAGGTCCGTCAGGTGACCGGCAAGGTTGCCATGATCCACGGCATCGACAAGGTCTCCACAGTTGAAGAGCTCTCGAAACGTGCGATACAGCAGGATATCCTGATGGACTACCTCCTCGAGGTGAACGTCTCGCGCGAAAGCTCCAAGTACGGGCTGGACTCCTCTTCGCTCATCCAGGCCGCTGAATCCTGCTTCCGTCTGCCGAACGTCAGGTTGCGGGGGCTCATGACCATCGCCTCGCCCGATCAGGACCAGGCCCGCCGCGAATTCGCAGAGCTGCGCGAAAACCTTGAAAGCCTCAGACGTACAGCGCCCGATCCTGCACTGCTCAGCGAACTCTCCATGGGCATGAGCCAGGACTTCGAAGAGGCCATCCTCGAAGGAGCAACCATGATCAGAATCGGCACGGCAATTTTCGGCTGGCGGTAGGAAGGAGGAGGAGGAAGATGGAATGGGCCAATGTGGGAAATGGACGTTATGGACGCAATGGACGTCATGGACCATGTAAGAAAAACAAAAACTGAATACCTGTAAGTTCGCCCACCTGCCCCCCATTACTTTCGGCTCTTCTTCTTTCCCCATTCTTTTCTTGTCCATTCCGTCCACTCTTCAATTCGTCCATTCAGTCCATAACTTCCATTTCATCTTCTTCCCGTCCATAACGTCCATTTTCTTCCTCTTCACTCCATGCTGTCCATTTCGTCTTCTTCCCGACCATAAAGTCCATTTCATCTTCTCCCCCCCAAAACTTATATTTAGGCTCTTTTCCGGAGAAGGATCCCGGCGTGTGACAGGCCATTTCAAAACCATCAAACCATAGAGCATACCATGACCGATCAAAGGCAGAAAATCAAGGAAGCCGTAGCGTTCATCAGGAAAAAAACCGGCGCCGAATATCCGGTTGGCATTGTGCTCGGCACCGGACTCGGCGGGCTTGTCAAGGAGATCGATATCGAATTCTCTCTCGACTATTCCGACATTCCCTACTTCCCGATCTCGACCGTCGAAACCCATCACGGCAAGCTGATTTTCGGCACCTTGGCCGGCAAGAAAGTTGTTGCCATGCAGGGACGTTTCCACTTCTACGAGGGGTACTCGATGACGCAGATCGTCTTCCCGATCAGGATCATGAAACAGCTCGGCGTCAAGACCCTCGGCATCACCAACGCCTGCGGAGGAATGAACCCCGGCTACCGCAAGGGCGACATCATGCTCATCGACGATCATATCAACCTGCTCGGCGGCAACCCGCTCATCGGGCCGAACGACCCCGAGATCGGTCCCCGCTTCCCCGACATGTGCGCCCCCTATTCGCAGAGGATCATCGAGATCGCCGAGAAAGTCGCCCTCGAGAACGGCATCAAGGTGCAGCGCGGCGTGTACGTCGCAGTCCCCGGCCCTTGCCTTGAAACCCGCGCCGAGTATCGCATGCTCAGGACGCTCGGCGCCGACGTGGTCGGCATGTCGACCGTTCCCGAAGTGATCGCGGCCGTGCACCAGGGCACCGAAGTGTTCGGCATGTCCATCGTCACCGACGAGTGCTTCCCGGACTGCCTCGTGCCGGTCGGCATCGAAGAGATCATCGAGGTCTCCAACCGTGCAGAGCCCAAGATGACCACCATCTTCAGAAACGTCGTGTCGAAACTTTAATTCATAACAGGAGCATTCGTTAAGCACATGATAGACGCCATTTCCTTTTCGGACGGCAAGTTCCGATACCTTGACCAGCGCTTTCTCCCGCTGCAGGTGATCCACATCGAAACCAGGGACCACCAGGAGGCCATCGAGGCCATCAAAACCCTTGCCGTCAGGGGCGCACCGCTCATCGGCGCTTCGGCCGGGTACACCGTCATCCTCGGCATCAACAGCTACAAGGGCAGCAAAGAGGATTTCCCGGCCTGGTTCGGCAAGCTCATCGCGGACGTGGAAGCATCCCGCCCAACGGCGGTGAACCTCTTTTTCGCGACCAGAAAACTCAAGGCGGTCTATGATGCCAACTATGCATCGGATTCCCTCGAAACGCTCTTCGCCAAAATGACCGACGAGGCCCACAAGATCCACCAGGACGAGATCGAGAACTGCGACCGCATCTCGCGAAACGGCGTCGATCTGCTGAAGCGTGACTTCGCCGACGTGCTGAATACACGCAAGCTTACCGTGCTGACCCATTGCAACACCGGCACCCTGGCCTGCTGCGGCACCGGCACGGCGCTCGGCGTGATCAGGCTCGCCTGGAAAGAGGGGCTGATCGAGAAGGTGATTACCTCCGAGAGCCGTCCGCTGCTGCAGGGGCTGCGCCTCACCGCCTGGGAGCTCGAGCACGACGGAATCCCGTTCCTCTCGATCTCCGACTCCTCCTCCGCATTCATCATGCAGCAGGGCAAGATCGACTTCGGCGTGGTCGGTGCAGACCGCATCACGGCGAACGGCGACACGGCGAACAAGATCGGCACCTACGCCCACGCCGTCAGTGCACGCCACCACGGCATTCCGTTCTACATCGCGGCCCCGGTATCGACGATCGACATCACCATGGCCGAAGGTTCCCTGATCCCGATCGAAGAGCGGAGCGCCGACGAACTGCGCACCATCTTCGGCACCCAGGTAGCCACGCCGACGACACCGGTCCTGAACTATGCCTTCGACGTCACGCCCGGTACGCTCATCCGAGGCATCATCACCGAGAAAGAGGCCGTCGTGGGCAACTACATCGAGTCGCTCGCCCGCATCTGCAACGGCTGATCCACGCTGTATCCGATCTCGTCAAGACAGCCCCGGCAACACCGGGGCTGTCCGCTTTTCGGGGTTTTTCCCACAAGCCGAAGTGAGATCAGCACTTGAACCGTTATTTATCTTGAACCTTAACAAAATCGTTTTGTAAATTATTGGCAGATGCCACTATTGATTACCTCGTAGTCGTTCTTTCCAATCACTGCCTCTGGCACCCATCTTCATCTTTCTTTTTCCAACCACATCCCTGGAGGAGGGCATGAACGACACCGGTTACGATTATTCGATTGTTCGGGGTTTTGCTTTTTCCGCGCTGCTCTGGCTCATCGTCGGGCTGGCGATCGGGCTCTGGATAGCGTTCGAGATGTTCAATCCCGCACTTAACATTACTCCCTGGCTCAGCTTCGGCCGGCTGCGCGTCGTGCACACCAACGCACTCGGTCTCGGATTCGGCCTGTCGGGCATCTTCGCCACCTCTTATTACATGCTGCAGCGCCTGACGCGCACGCCGCTTCCCTTCCCGCGGCTTGCCAAGGCCCATCTCTACCTCTTCGACATTGCCATTGCCCTGGCCGCCATCAGTCTCATGGCCGGCATGAACACCACCAAGGAGTATGCCGAGCTCGAGTGGCCCCTCGACATCGGCGTCGTGGTCATCTGGGTCATGTTCGCCATCAACGTGTTCGCCATCCTGATCAAGCGGCAGGAGAAACAGATGTACATCTCGCTCTGGTACCTGATCGCCATGACCGTGACCATCGCCGTCCTCTACATCGTGAACAACCTCGAAATCCCGGTCACGCTCTTCAAGTCCTACAGCATTTACGCCGGCGCCAACGACGCCAACGTCGAATGGTGGTACGGCCACAACATCGTGGGCTTCATCTTTACCGTGCCGGTCCTGGCCATGTTCTACTATTTCCTTCCCAAAGCCACAGGACTGCCGATCTACAGCCACCGGCTCTCGATCGTCTCCTTCTGGTCGCTGATCTTCGCCTACCTCTGGACCGGGGCGCACCACCTCATGCTGACACCGCTTCCGGAATGGATCCAGACCGTGGCCATCGCCTTCAGCATCTTCCTGATCGCGCCATCCTGGGGATCGGTGGTGAACGGCTATTACACGCTCCAGGGAAACTGGGACCAGATGCGTTCGAACTACCTGACCAAGTTCTTCATCATCGGCATCACCTTCTACGGCCTGCAGACACTGCAGGGACCGCTTCAGGGACTCAGGACCCTCAACGCCTTCTTCCATTACACCGACTGGGTGGTCGGACACGTGCATATGGGAACCATGGGCTGGGTGGCCATGATCATCTCGGCATCGTTCTACTACATGATCCCGAATATCATGGGCCGCGAGCTTTACAGCATCAGGCTGGCAAACATCCACTTCTGGCTCATTCTCGTCGGCCAGCTCACCTGGACGATCACCATGTGGATCGGCGGCATCCAGCAGGGAGCCATGTGGAAGGCCACCAACCCCGACGGTTCGCTCATGTACAGCTTCCTCGACGCCCTGACGTCGCTCTATCCCTATTACCGCATGCGGTTCGCCGGAGGCGTCGTCTACTTCATCGGCATCCTGATCTTCGCCTGGAACCTCGTCCAGACGGCCAGACAGAAGCCGGCCGCCGCCGAAGCCTGAACCACCAAACATCAATAAGGAGCTCGAATCATGGGGATCAATTCAAAACCGGTCGTCTTCGCGGTCATCTCGGCGCTGGTCATCCTTGTCGGAACAGTGGTCACGGTGTTCGTACCCCTCTTCATGCCATCGACCCAGCCGGTCAGCCGATTTGTCAAACCCTACACGGCCATCGAGCAGGAGGGGCGGGACATCTACATGCGCGAAGGCTGCAACAACTGCCATACCCAGACCGTACGGCCTCTCAGGACCGAAGTGCTGAGATACGGCGAGTACTCGAAAGCAGAGGAGTTCGCCTGGGACCGCCCCTTCCTCTGGGGTTCACGCCGCACGGGCCCGGACCTGAACCGCATCGGCGGCAAGTATCCGGACTCCTGGCACTACAAGCACATGCAGAGTCCGCAGGGCATGTTCGCACTTTCCAACATGCCCCCTTACGGCTGGCTCGCCGCAAACAGGCTTGACGTTTCGAACTCTTTCAGAAAGACAAGGATTCTCGGCTACGGCTATTCGCAGGAGCAGGTCAATCAGCAGATCGCGGAGTACAAAGCCAGGGTAACCGCGTCCGGCTACGATTCGAAGGAGACCCGAGACCTGGTGACCCCGGCCGGGATGAGGGGCGACCTTACCGAAATGGACGCCATCATCGCCTATATGCAGAAGCTCGGACGTGACGTCAAATCGATGGAGGCGAAGCAATGAACTTCCAGGCCATCGCCTATACGGCATTCACGCTGATCCTTGCCGCCGTCTTCGCCGGTATCATCGCATACTACTACAACCCGGCTCGAAGGAAAGAGGTCGAGGAACCGAAACACCGGATGCTGCGCAATGATGAATAATCATCGCGGCTGATTGTCAAACTTGAAACCAACCATCAGGAGGAGGCTCAAATGAACGATTCCGGAATACCGCAGGAAGGCCAGAACAGGATCCCCAAGGGTTGGCTGGCCTTCTTCGGCGGAATGATCATCTTCGTTCTCTGGTATGTCGCATCCTACACCCCTGCCATCTCGGGCTGGTCGTTCTACAAGGAGTACGAAAAGGAGATGAAGGCAAGCCAGAAGAGCTCCGCAACCGCAACGGCCGACCCCGGAAAATACCTCGGCAAGGCCGATGCCATAGCCGAAGGGAAAAACGAGTTCGCGACCACTTGCGCGGCCTGCCACATGGCGGATGCCAGCGGTGGAATCGGGCCGAACCTCAGGGTGGCGCTCAAATACGGATCGACCCCCGCCAACCTGCTTGAATCGATCGGCAAGGGGCGTCCGAACGGCATGCCTCCTTTCCAGCAGCAACTCGGGAATGAGAAGCTCCTCAAGCTCGTCGCCTACATCGAAAGCCTGAGGAAATAACCTGAATCGCTGCCCCGGGAACCATTTCCGGGGCAGCGTCGTCTTATGGTGGGTCTACCGGATTCAACACGAAGTAACATGCAGATAGTCTGGAAACGCTACAGAAGAACCGTCGAAATCCTGCAGGCCCTGCTCCTGACCGGCCTGCCCTTCCTCAGGATCAACGGGCAGAGCGCATTCAGGTTCGACATCGGTGATCTGAACCTCTACTTTTTCGGCACGGTCGTAAGGATCGGGGAATTCTACCTCCTCCTCGGGTCCGTACTCTTCCTGATGCTGTTCATCGCCATGGTCACCGTGATCTTCGGCCGGGTCTGGTGCGGCTGGCTCTGCCCGCAGACCGTGCTGCTCGACCTCACCGAAAGCCTCGCATCGTTTTTTGGCCGCAAACATCGCAAAACCATACTATACTTCGTCCTCTTCCCCGTTTCGGCACTGGTCTCGATCACCATGATCTGGTATTTCGTGCCGCCGGCCGAGACGATGAGAAGCCTGTTCGTCTCTCCGGTCGTGACCGGGTTCTTCATCGTGCTCTGGACCTGCGTCTACCTCGAACTCGCCGTGCTCGGCAGGGGCTTCTGCACCTCGGTGTGCCCTTATGCGATGATGCAGAACGCCCTGTTCGACGAGGAGACGCTGGTGATCGAATACGACCAGTCGCGCGACGCCACCTGCATGAAGTGCGACGATTGCGTACGTGCCTGCCCGGTGGGCATCGACATCAAGGATGGGTTGAGCAACCGCTGCATCGCCTGCGCCGAATGCATCGACGCCTGCCTCATCAAGAGCAGCAGGAGGGGATTGCCTCCGTTCCCCGACTATAAAGGGAAAATCATGCGCCCCAAGGCATACATGCTGTGGGGCATCACGGCCGCTTCTGCGCTGGTGCTCGCGCTCCTCATCTCCATGCGCCCGACCGTCGATTTCATGGTCAGCAGGATCCAGGAGCCGCTTCCGTCAGGCCTGAACCGCTACGCCTACACGATCTACAACAACAGCGGGCGGGCCCTCGACCTTGACATATCGGCACCCGGGGATGTCACCGTCATCGGGGAACGGAAGCTCAGGCTGAACCCATACGGCGTCCTCAGGGGCAAGCTCCTCCTCAGGGCCGGAACAAAACGGGACAACATCACGCTGAACCTCAGGGGTGGCGGCATATCGATCAACAGGGTAACGGGGTTCCTATGAAACCAGTCATCGCCGGGATTTTCTCACTCTTCATTTTCGCTATGTCCTGCGGCATTTATGTCGCCTACCGGGACGCCGAAGGCCTCGTCGAGACGAACTACTTCGAAAGGGGCAACGGCTGGTTCCTGGCCAAAACCGAAGAACATCGGCTGGGGCTTGAAATCGGCAGCCCGAAATCGCTGGCTTCCGGCAACAACGAACTGAAGTTCACCCTGACCGAACATGGCAGACCACTCAGGAAAGCGGAAGTGAAGATTTTCTTCGGCAGCGTATCGAGCAACTCACACGATTTCTCCTGTCCGACCCGTGAAACAGAGCCGGGCGTCTACGAAACCCGTGCTGTCGTTCCATCCAGAGGCAAATGGCTGGTACGGATGGACCTCGACTCCGCGCACCTAAAAACCAGCAGGTCATGGTTCTACGACGTCAGGTAAGCCATATCTCCATGGCCCTGCTTGCCATGATGACACTCTGCTCTCCTCCGGCAAGACCGGAGACCTCTGCGGATTGCAACGCCATCAACACCGGCCCCTGCACGAAACAGGTACGACAAAGGATGGTGACCCTCGAGATCGACCCGAAGCCGGTCAGGCACATGGCCGAACTGACGTTCAGGGTGACGCTCGATCCCTGCACGGAACTGCCGTCCATCCTGCTGCTCGACCTGGGCATGCCAGGCATGATGATGGGCAAAAACCAGGTCACGATGGTCAGGAAGAACTCCTGCAACTGGGAGGGCAAAGGCATTATCGTCCGCTGCATGAGCGGAGGGAAGACCTGGCGGGCGACCATCCTTTCCCCCGAACTTGGCAATCCCTCATTTACCTTCGATGTCCGCGACTGACAAGGCACAAAATGAGATGGTCCACTGCGACCACTGCCTCCAGGAGGTTGCAGCAGCTTCGGCCGTCACCACTTCTGTCGATGGAGAGAGGCACCGTTTCTGCTGCCACGGATGCCTCGGCGTCTACGAGCTGATCCACAGCCAGTCGCTGGACCTTTTTTACAGCCAGCGATGCGACTGGCAGCCCGGTCGACCGGCTTTCGCCACCGTCGATGCCGCCGATTTTGCCGACGAGGTCTCTTCGGACGGCTCGACAAGCAGGATCGAGGTCATACTTTCCGGCATCCGGTGCTCATCATGCGTCTGGCTCGTCGAAAAGGTGCTCGGCAGGCTCACCGGGGTGGTCTCTGCCCGGGTCAACTACGCCACCCGGAAAGCGACGATCGAATGGATGCCGGATTCGATCGGGCTCGGCACCATCCTCGAGACGCTGACAGGCATCGGCTACACTCCCCGGCCTGGAAAGCTCTCCGCATCGGTCGACCTCTTCGCCATCGAAAAACGTGAGCTGCTGCTCCGGTTCGGCACTGCGGCATTCTTTTCGATGCAGCAGATGATGGTCATCACCGCCCTCTACGCCGGATTCTTCCAGGGAATCGAATCGCGTTACCGGCTCGCTTTCCAGCTCATCTCCTGGGTCCTGACCACGCCGGTGCTCTTCTATTCGGGATTTCCGTTCCTGGAAGGCGCCGTCCGTTCGCTCAGGCACCGCTCGCTCAACATGGATGTGCTGGTGGCCCTCGGTTCGCTCTCAGCTTATGTGTACAGCATCGCCATGATCTTCACCGGTGGAGAGGTCTTTTTCGACACCGCCGCCATGATCATCACCTTCATCCTCCTCGGGCGATTCCTCGAAGCCGGATCGAGGCTCAAGGCCGGAAGCGCCCTTGCTGCCCTCGCCGAGTTGCAGCCGAGGGAAGCCATGCTGGTCGACGATTCGGGAATCAGTGCACTGGTGCCCCTCCACAAGGTGCGATCAGGCGACCTGATCGAGGTGCTGCCCGGAGGACGTATACCCCTCGACGGCAACGTGGACGAAGGCCTGGCCGATGTGGACGAGGCGATGCTGACCGGCGAATCCGCACCAGTCATGAAGTCGCCGGGAAGCGAAGTCTTCGCGGGCACCTGCACGGTCACCGGCCGCTTGAAAATCAGGGTCACCGGAGACGCACAGGAGACCCTGCTTTCAAAAATCATCAGGACCGTCGAAGAGGCTCAGGCACGGAAAGCTCCAATCCAGGGCATCGCCGACAGGATCTCCGGCTGGTTCGTTCCAGCGGTACTCCTGCTGGCCATGGCCACCTTCACCTGGTGGATACTCTCGGGAGCACTCCCGGTCAGGGCGCTCATGAACGCCGTGTCGGTGCTGGTCATCGCCTGCCCGTGCGCGCTCGGCCTGGCAACGCCGCTCGCCATCCTGACGGCAACCACGGCAATAGGCAGGAAGGGCATCCTCGTCAAGGGGGGCGACATCTTCGAGTCGGTCTCGAAAACCACGACGGTCGTGCTCGATAAGACCGGCACCATCACCAGGGGCGAGCCCTCCGTCGTGGACGCCATCGACTACGGCGTTTCCGGCAGGTTCAGGCAGTGCTGCTCCTCCCTGGAAGCCTGGTCCGAGCACCCTGCCGGTCGGGCCATCGCCTCATCCCTGGGGGGTTCGCGCCTGCGGGTCGAAGAGTTTACGGCCATTCCCGGCATGGGAGTCTCGGGAGTGATCGAAGGCGAAGCCTGGCTTGCCGGATCGCCGGCGCTGCTCGAACGGGATGGGGTCACGATCGACGAGAGATGCCGCCTGGATGCCGGGCGGTATGAAGCATCCGGAAAAACCACGGTGTTCGTCTCCTGCAACGGCAGGGTTGCCGGTCTGTTCGGCCTGATCGACGACTTGCGCAAAGAGGCGCCGGCGATGATCGCCGAACTCAGGAGGCAGGGAGTCCGCCTCATGATCCTTACGGGAGACAACGAAGGTGTCGCCCGGTACATCGCGTCGAAATGCGGCATCGACGAAGTACGGGCCGGGCTGAGCCCCATCGGCAAGGCGGAAGCGGTACGGAGGCTCAGATCGGAGGGCGAAACCGTCCTGATGGTCGGGGACGGCATCAACGACGCACCTGCCCTGACGGAAGCCGATACCGGGGTAACCTTCGGCACGGCGACCGGCATCGCCATCGAAAGCGCAGGCGTCACGATCCTGAATGACGATCTCCGGCAGCTCGGCACACTTTTCGTCCACTCGCGCAGATGCTTTTCCGTCATCCGCCAGAACCTTGCATGGGCTTTCGGCTACAACATGGTCGCCGTGCCCCTCGCAGTCTCCGGCCTGCTGCACCCGATCGTGTCGGCCCTGCTCATGGCAACGAGCTCGCTGGTGGTGGTCGCCAACTCGCTCAGGCTGAAAAAAATCTGAACCGTCCACATGGAAAGCACCTTCTTCCTGATCGCCATCGGCTTCGTCTTCGGTCTCGCCGCATGGGCACTGTTCCTCTGGGCCGTTCGCAGCGGCCAGTTCGACGACACGGAGGCCGCGAAATACCGCATGCTCGACGATGACGACGAACTGCCGGCAACAAAAAAACGAAAAGATGACCAGTGAAGCCCTGGCCATGCTCGCAGCAGGCCTTGCCGGAGGATTCGGGCACTGTGTGGGCATGTGCGGACCGATCGTGGCGGCGTTTTCGATGGGAAACAGCAGACCTGGCCTGCTGCACCTGCTGCTGTACAACCTCGGCAGAGTCATGACCTACTCGATCCTCGGGGCTCTGGTCGGCGCAACCGGCTCACTCCTTGCGCTCACCTCGGTCATCGATCCGCTCCAGAAAGGCGTCATGGCACTGACCGGCTTCTGTATCGTGCTGATGGGCCTCGTCTCAGGAGGCTGGATTCCCTTCGGCAGGAACCTCTTCAGCTGCTCGCCTGCCATGCCGGCCATCCGAAGGGCCATTGAGCTGTTCAGCGGCCCCCGAACGACCGGTGCCTGGTTCCCCATGGGGCTCCTGCTCGGGTTCCTCCCCTGCGGCCTGACCTACACGGTACTGCTGACGGCGGCCCGTTCAGCAATGGATGCTCCGGACCGATTCGCCGGTATGGCCAGGGGCAGCCTGATGATGCTGCTGTTCGGTTTCGGCACCACGCCCGCCCTCCTGCTCGTCGGCAAGGCATCCGCTCTGTTCGGCGATCAGGCGCAACGCCGCTTCTACCGCCTTGCCTCCCTGATCATGATCGCCACCGGCATCTGGTACATCGCTGGAGCTTTCCGGATATGAACGGAACGGCAGGTTGCATTCCAGCGCGGAATTCGGTAAAATGGGTGGACAAGGTACCTCGTAAACCGCATCAGTATCCAGCTTGCCTCCGGCGACGAAGAGCCCCAGAACATGAATATCGACAGGAACCTCATCAGGCTTCTCAAAGAGGAGAAGCGTCCGTTCACCCTGTCGGGCCTTGCCGGCTCGCTGGGTGCCCTGTTGCTTGTCGGCCAGGCCTGGAGCCTCAGCAGGGTCGTCGAACAGGTGTTCAGGACAGCTGCCGGATGGGAGATGCTCCTGCCTTCCGTGTCGCTCTTCGCCCTTTTCAGCATCCTCCGGCTGCTCCTGAACCAGGCCGGACACCAGGCGGCCAAGAACGGCACCCTCGGCATCCGGAAGATGCTCTCGAAGCGCCTTGCCGTGTCGGTCGCCGATCTCGGTCCCGCTTTCGCGCGTTCCGAACAGAGCGGCCGGCTGGTGACCACGATGCTCAAGGGGGTTGAAGCGGTTGATCCCTATTTCAGCCAGTACATCCCCCAGCTCCTCATGGCACTGGTGACGCCGGTAGTGATCCTCGCCGCCGTCTTCCCCTCCGACTGGATCTCAGGCACCATCCTGCTCCTGAGCGCGCCGCTGATCCCGGCATTCATGATCGTCATCGGACGCAAGGCAAGCGTTGCCACCGAAAAGCAGTGGATCACCATGAGCCGGATGAGCGGATTCTTCCTCGACATGCTGCAGGGGCTCGACACCCTGAAGCTATTCGCACAGGAGAAATCGAGGCGAGACGGCATCGGCGAGGCGAGCGAGAGATTCCGGCGTTCGACCATGAGCGTGCTGAAAATCGCCTTCCTCTCCTCGCTGACCCTCGAACTGGTCGGAACCATCGGTACGGCCGGTGCGGCCGTCAGCATCGGCCTGCGACTGGCGTCGGGCACCATGCCGTTCAGGCCTGCCATCTTCATCCTGTTGCTGATTCCCGACTTCTACCTGACGCTGCGTCAGCTCGGCACGAAATTCCATGCCGGCATGGAGGGGGTCACGGCTTCGAAGGAGATGCACGGGATCTTCGACCGCGCCGCTGAAGCACCAGGAAACGACGGCTCCCGCGAACTCAAAGCCGAAGAGGCCTCATCCGGCCATTTCTTCATCGACGACCTGTGCTACACATTTCCCGGCAGTGCGACCCCTGCCCTCGACGGCGTATCCTGCACGCTCCGGGCAGGTTCGGTCACCGCGCTTACCGGCCCGAGCGGCGCAGGCAAAAGCACACTGCTGAACCTGCTGCTCCGCTTCCTCGAACCACAGGCCGGCTCAGTCACGCTCGGCAGCGTAGCGATCGGCGATTACCGACCGGAGTCCTGGTACCGCCAGATCGCCTGGGTTCCCCAGCATCCGTTCCTGTTCAACGCTTCCATCCGCGAAAATCTGCTGATGGCCCGTCCGGATGCCGGTGATGCCGAGATCGAGCAGGCGCTGCACCAGGCGGGTCTGCTCGACATGGTGCGATCCCTTCCCGGCGGCCTCGGCACCATGATCGGGGAACAGGGCTCACGGCTGAGCGGTGGGGAGGCGCAACGACTCTCCCTCGCCCGGGCATTCCTGAAGGACGCGCCGATCCTGCTGCTCGATGAACCGACATCGCACACCGATCCGGTCCTGGAGGCACAGTTGCGCGCCTCCATGGCCGAGCTCATGAAAGGCAGGACCGTCGTCATGATCGCCCATCGTCTCGAAAGCATACGGAATGCCGACACGATCCTCGTCCTTGAGAAGGGGCGGATTTCGCAGAAAGGGTCTCACGACGAGCTGATCGCGGCCGACGGATTCTACCGCCATGCGCTGCACTCGTCCACGGAGGAGGCGGCATGAAAACTCTCCTGAGACTCGTCGGACTGACCAGGCCTTTCGCCTGGTGGATGCTGCTTGCCGCACTCATCGGATTTGCTACGATCGGCAGCGGCATCGGCCTTCTGATGACCTCCGCATGGCTTATCACCCGTGGCGCCATGCTGCTCCCGGTCGCTGCCCTCCAGTCCGGCATCGCAGGGGTCAGGATCTTCGGAGCATCACGGGGGTTCCTCCGCTACGCCGAACGGCTGATCTCGCACAACACGACATTCCGGATCCTGACCAGGCTCCGCCTCTGGTTCTACGAAGCCGTCGAACCCCTGGCCCCCGCTCGTCTCGCGATCTACCGGAGCGCCGACCTCATGAAGCGCATCGTCGACGACATCCAGAGCCTGGAAAACATCTATGCCCGGGTGATTGCGCCGCCGGTCACCGCCCTGATGGTCACCGCCCTGATGTGGGTGCTCGTCGGATCGTGGTCGACCGGAGCCGCGTTCGGCGTGCTCGTCTGCCAGCTGGTCGCCGGCCTTGCCGTGCCTGTCGTCACGGCGATCCTGGCTCGCGGCACGGCAAGGGAGATCGCCGGCCTTCAGGCCGAGCAGCAGCTTCTCGCGGTCGACATGGTGCAGGGACTCGGGGAGTTGCGGGTATTCGGCACGCTCGACGCACACCTCACCCGCATGCAGACGACCGAGGAGAAAAAACTCGGCCTGGAGAAAAGGGCGGCCGCCGTCGAGGGAGTGCAGGAGACGCTCAGCGGAGTTGCCATGAACGCAGCCGTCGTCTGGATACTCTGGCAGATGCTGCCGATGGTCAGAAACGGCAGTGTCAGCACCGTCACGATCACGGCCCTCATTTTCGGAGTGATCGCATCGTTCGAGGCATTTCTTCCGCTCACCGGCTCTATCCAGCACATCGAGGCCGACATTCGGGCCGGCGAGCGACTGTTCGAAATCATCGACACCGAACCCGAGGTGAAGGTTCCTGAACATCCGGAACCGTTTCCCGGCAAAGGAAGCATCGAGGCCAGAAACCTGCGATTCACCTATCCCGGCAGCATACGGCCTGCGATCGAGGAGGTGACCTTCTCGGTGGCTCAAGGCGGCAGGGTTGCCATCGTCGGTCCGAGCGGCGCCGGCAAATCGACCATCGCCTCGCTGCTCGTCCGATTCTGGAACCCTACAGGCGGAAGCCTTGCCATCAGCGGCAGGGAGATCACCGACTTCGATCCCGAGGAGCTGCGACGCAACATCGCGGTCGTCTCGCAACGCACCTATCTCTTCGGACAGAGCATCCGCGAAAACCTGCTGCTGGCAGCGCCGGAAGCAAGCGACGAAGTCCTGAAGAAGGCACTCTCGGCTGCCGGCCTCGACAGCCTGCAGAACCGCCTCGACGACTGGGCCGGACAGCACGGAATGAACCTCAGCGGAGGCGAACGCCAGCGCATCGCCATCGCCCGCATGATCCTTCAGGATGCGCCGTTCATCGTGCTCGACGAAGCAACTGCCAACCTCGACGCCGTCACCGAACAGGCCGTGCTCGACACCATCGACCATACATGCGAAGGTCGCACCGTACTCGCCATCACCCACCGCCTTCACCGCATGGAGCGCTTCGACGACATCGTCGTGCTGCACGAGGGCCGGATCGTCGAGCAGGGCCGCCATGAAGAACTGATCAGCCGGGACGGCTTCTATGCCGGTATGTGGCGCCTCCAGCACGAAACAGCCGTGTAATGAAGAGAGTGGACGTTATGGATTGAATGGACGACATGGACAGGACAATACCTTCTCTTTGTCCGCCAGGTCCATCACCACCATGGCGTCCATAGAATTTTCCTCAATGCAGTTCCTGCCTGGTCCTCATCACCTTGAGGGTGTCGAAGCCTTTTGATTCGGCTTCGGCGAGCAGCCGGGCCAGCACGGCCTTGTCCATCTGCGGGGTTCGCGAGAGGATCCAGAGGTAGGATCGGCTGTTTCCGGCGACCATGGCCCATGCGTAGTTGTTGCGGTCGAGGTCGAAAACCGTGTACCCGCCGTAGAAGGGGCCGAAGAAGGAGACCTTCAGCGCTCCGACCGTCGGATCGCCGGCGAACATGGCCTTGCCCTCGGCGGTTTTCCACTTCTTCTGTTCAGGGGAGTATCCCTTGTTGAACACGCGGACCTTCCCGTCCTCCTTCATGGAATAGTCGGCCGATACCTGTTCGGTACCCCTCTCGAACCAGTTGTCGATCCTCGCGATCTCGTACCAGGTACCGAGGTAGCGTTTCAGGTCGAAGCGGTCGACCGCGACGATGCCTTCCGGAGTTCCTGTGCAACCGGCCAGAGCCAGAAGCATCAGGGCCAGCATGAATCGTTTCATCATTTCTCCTTGAGCTCGTTTCCGAAAAGCGGGTTCAGGAACTTACAATCCGGTGCGGAGGCAATAGGTTCCGGCACACCTCGCCGGGGAATTCGATCTCGACGGTTGAGTGGTACAGGCCGTGCCTCTGGACAATGCCCCGGATCGCCTCTTTTATGGCGGCATACTCGTCCGGGGCCGGCTGGCAGCCGAGTTCGAGATGGGCCGTAAAGACGTTGTGCTCCCCGTCGAGAGACCAGATATGGGCATGGTGCACCGCCTGGACCTTATCCATGGCTTCGATCTCGTGGACGATCGTGTCGAGACTGACGTTGTCGGGCACAGCCTGCAGGAAGATCGGCAGCATCGATTTCAGGTTCCTGACGACATTCGACAAGATGTAGAGCGTGATCAGCACTGCCAGGATCGGGTCGAGCGCAGGGATGTCGAAGAACAGCAGGGAGACCGACACCACCAGCACGGCAACCCAGCCGAGGACGTCCTCGAGCAGGTGCAGCGCCACGACCCTGGTGTTCATACCCTTCTCCTTCGACAGGCGCATCATGGCCAGACCGTTGACGGCTACGCCGACAAGCGCGAGCGCGACCATCCCGCCGGCGTTGCTGTGGTCCGGAGAGACGATGCGGGGAACGGCCTTCGAGAGGATAAAGAGTGAACTGAGCAGCAGCAGCACGGTGCTGACGAGGGCGCCGAATGTCGAAAAGCGCTTGTAGCCGTAAGTGTACCGGGCATTGCCACTCTCGCCTGAAAGCCGTTCGAAATACCAGGCCTGACCCAGCGCGAAGCAGTCGCCGAGGTCGTGCGCAGCATTGGCGAGGATCGCCGTGCTGTTGGTCAGGAAACCACCGACGATTTCGACGACCGTGAAGCCGAGGTTCAGGAAAAAGGCCGTCCGGATGTTTCCGGCTGCATGGTGATGGTGGTGATGGCCGTGGTCATGATCGTGGTCATGGCTATGGGTATCGTGCATCGGCGGCAAGGCTTGGGTTGATGATGCTCATGCTGGAAAATATGAAGCATCTGATCCATGTGCGTCATCCGGCAGGCCTTTCATGGAAGCTCGCCGCAGATCAGGTGCAGGCATCGAGGGATCAGGCTTTCCTGACGAATTCAGACTTCAGCTGCATCGGTCCGAAACCGTCGATCTTGCAGTCGATGTCATGGTCGCCGTCGATGAGGCGGATATTCTTCACCTTGGTGCCCCCCTTGAGCGGCGATGAGGAGCCCTTGACCTTCAGGTCCTTGATCACGGTCACGGTATCTCCGTCCTGCAGGAGGTTGCCGTTCGCATCCTTCCAGACGCGGGCAGTTTCCGGCGCGGGAACCGTTGAGCGGCTCCATTCGTGGGCGCATTCGGGGCAGACAAGGAGGGGCCCTGCCTCGTAGGTGTATTCAGAGTTGCATTTCGGGCAGTTCGGCAAGTCGCTCATGATGTTCCTTCAAAGAATTTTATGGGGTACGGTATTTTGCGATATAATAATGATTTTTGTCTAAACGGCACCCTGAAATCCGATCCTGCCGAAGCGATCCCCGGTGCAGGCAACTTATTGTTCATGAAAAGCTTTACACCTGATACGCGAGTCGGAAAGTTCAGGCACCCTGCAGAACGGCCGGCTGCCGCAGAAGAGGATACAACCCCGAATTCGAACAGGGGCTGCATTAGGCGACAGCTCAGCATAAACAACGGCACGCGATGAAAATCCTTCGATTTCTGGGGACCCGGCTGAGGGAGCATCCGCTCGCACAGTTAGGGCCGGGGCTGATCACCGGCGTGGCCGACGACGATCCGAGCGGCATCGCGACTTACTCGCAGGCCGGGGCCCGGTTCGGGCTCGACATGCTCTGGACGATGCCGCTCGCCTACCCGCTGATGTCCGCCATCCAGTCGTTGTGCGCCCGCATCGGACGCGTGACGGGAAAAGGGCTCTCGGCGAACATCAAGGAGGCCTTTCCCCCGGTCGTCCTGAAAAGTGTGGTGGTGATGCTGCTGGTGGCCAACACGCTGAATATCGCGGCAGACGTGGCCGCAATGGGGGAGGTGGCGGAGCTGGTGACCGGCCAGGACCGCCACCTGATGACGGCCCTGTTCGTGATCGGCACGCTGCTGCTGCAGGTGTTCGTGCCTTACCACCGCTACGTATTCTTCCTGAAATGGCTGACCCTCTCCCTGCTCGCCTATGCTGCCGTGCTCTTCACCGTAAAGGTGCCGTGGGGGGAAGTGGCCGTGCGCACCTTCCTGCCTCACATCAGGACCGATGCCGATGCGGCTGCAGTGATCGTGGGCGTTTTCGGCACCACCATCAGCCCGTACCTCTTCTTCTGGCAGGCATCGGAAGAGGTGGAGGAGATGCAGCGGGGAGCTCAGGCGTTACCGCTCCTCCTCGACACCGGTGCGGCAGGCAGGGAGCTCCGCCGGATCAGGTGGGACACCTGGAGCGGCATGCTCTATTCGGACATCACGGCATGGTTCATCATGCTCGCAACCGCCGTCACGCTGAACGTCTCGGGCATCAGGAACATCGAAACCGCCGCTCAGGCGGCAAGTGCGCTCAGGCCCCTGGCCGGTGATTTCGCCTACCTGCTGTTTGCGCTGGGCATCCTCGGCGTGGGGTTCATCGGCGTGCCGGTGCTGGCGGGTTCGGGTGCCTATGCGATGTCGGAAGCGATGGGGTGGAACTCCGGCCTGGAGCGCAAAGCATGGGATGCGAAAGGGTTCTACAGCATTATCGCCTTCAGCGTGCTGGTCGCCCTGCTCATCCAGTACTCGCCGATCAACCCCATGAAAGCACTCTTCTGGAGCGCGGTCATCAACGGGGTGATCGCGGTGCCCCTTATGGTGGTGATCCTCATACTCGCGACAAAAAAATCGGTCATGGGAGCGTTCACCGCAAGCCGTCCGATTCTGATCCTCGGATGGATCGCCGCAATCGTCATGACCGTGGCCTCCGTCAGGATGCTCATCCCCGGATAGCTCCGGGATGTTGCCAACTCAGGGGTTTCCGGGACGGGGTTTTATGGCGAGGCAATCGTGGATGAAACGATCGCCGACGTAGGCCGTCGAAGACCTGTGGACTACCTGCCACTCCTGCATCTGGTAACGGTTCCCCGCGGCGATGGCCGCAACGAGGCCGTCGTCGCTCCCTGCAAGCGTCGCAAGCTCCTGGTTCTGGGTGAGCACCACGGGGTTAATCTCCGGTGCGGTGACGATCAGCAACGCGTCGATCTCGGCTGCCGCAAGATCGAGGTGTTCCGGCACGGCGGTCTTGGTCAGCGTATCAAGCTGGATCATGCGTGCGCGGGGATTCTTCGCGTCCCCGTTCATGGCGAGGTGGGCGATGTCCAGCAGGTTGTTCCTCGACCTGTTCAGGTCGGTGAACGCCTCGATTGCCTGGTACCCGGGATTGTTCTTCAGCACCCTCGCAAGGGATGATACCTCCTTGAGGTAGGTGTTCCGCTGGTTGTCCGGCACGAAATACATGATGATCATGTGCACCGGAGGCTCCCCCGTAATACCATAGTCGATCCCTGCGGGGCTCCACCCGATGGCGCAGCTCAGGTCACCGTCGAACTTCACCCTGGCATGCGGGCATGCCCAGCCTCCCCCCAGAGAAGTGTTCGATATCTTCTCGTGCTCGAGCACCACTTCGACGATGTCGGTGCCGGGGGGGATCGAAGGCACGGCTTCGAGCATCGTTGCCAGGAACTGCAGCGACTTCTCCTTGTCATTGTCCGGAAGTTCGACGAGTCGCCCGTGCTGCAGGGCGTCAAGAATGGTTTTCAACATGTCAGTTTCCTCCAAAACGCTTGAAGAACCAGGTTTTCATGGCATGGGTCATTATCCCGTAGGTCACCAGGAAGAGCGTGATCCACAGGAAAAAGAGCGGCGGCAGGGGCACCATGCCGAACAGTGAAGCGAACGGGGAGTAGGGCAGCCAGACCGCGGCTGCAAGGACCGCGAACGTGGAGAGCAGCATCGGATTCGATGCCCGGCTCTGCAGGAACGGTATTTTCCCGGTCCGTATGATATGGACGATAAGGGTCTGGGTCAGCAGGGACTCGACGAACCATCCTGTCTGGAACAGCTGTACTGCATGGTTTTTCGCCGCCGCGCCGGCCGCAGGATCGACGAAGATGTTCGATTTGAACACGAACCACATCAGTGCGAAAGTAGCGTAATCGAATATCGAGCTGATCGGCCCGATCATCATCATGAACCACTTGATGTTGCCGATATCCCACTTCCTCGGTTTGACGATCTGCTCATCGTCGACACGGTCGCTAGGGATGCCGGTCTGGGAAAAATCGTAGAGCAGGTTGTTGAGCAGGATCTGGATCGGCTGCATAGGCAGGAACGGCAGCAGGTAGCTCGCGCCGATGATGCTGAACATGTTGCCGAAATTCGAGCTCGCGCTCATCCGGATATACTTGATGATGTTGGCGAACACGCGCCGACCTTCGAGGATGCCGTCGTTGAGGACCATCAGGCTTTTTTCCAGCAACACGATGTCGGCCGACTCCTTGGCGACATCCGCCGCCGTATCGACCGAGATGCCCACATCGGCAGCCCGCAATGCCGGCGCGTCGTTGATGCCGTCCCCCATGAAGCCGATGACATGGCCGTTCCTCTTCAGTGACTGAACGACCTGCTCCTTCTGCAGGGGCGAGAGCTTGGCGAGCACATCCGCCGTCTCCACCACCCGGTCGAACTCCTCCGGTTTCATTTTCGACAGCTCGTCGCCGATCGCCACCTGATTCACGGCCATGCCGACATCCTTGCAGATCTTCCTGGTGACCACGGCATTGTCGCCGGTCAGGATCTTGACCCTCACGCCGGTATCCCTGAGGCTGACCAGTGCCTGGGCAGTCGAATCCTTCGGCGGGTCCAGGAAGGCGATGTAACCGAGCAGGATCAGGTTTTTCTCGTCGTCATGCGTGAAGTGCCTGCGATCGGGAGCAAATTCGCTGTAGGCGATGGCGAGCACGCGATATCCGGTGCTGTTCAGACCGGCAACCTCCTCGAAAAGGTCATCCCTGATCATGCCGATGAGCGGATAGACCTCGTCGTCGATCTGGTAGCGGTCGCAACAGGTATAGATCTCCTCCACGGCCCCCTTGCAGATCAGTACATGCTCGTTCTGATAGTCGACGACCACCGACATGCGACGGCGCTGGAAATCGAACGGAAGCTCATCCACCAGCGTGCAGCTGCCGTCGACGGTGAACTCCTGGTGCTCCAGCACCGCCCTGTCGAGCAGGTTGTGCAGGCCTGTCTGGAAAAAGCTGTTGAGATAGGCGTAACGGAGCACGTTGCCGCTCTCCTCGCCCATCACGTCGACGGCCATCTTGAGGAGCACACGGTCCTGCGTCAGGGTACCGGTCTTGTCGGTGCAGAGAATGTCGATGGCGCCGAAATTCTGTATCGACGAGAGGTGCTTGACGATAACCTTCTTGCCGGCCATGGTCAGGGCGCCCTTGGCCAGGTTCACCGTCACGATCATCGGCAGCATCTCCGGGGTCAGGCCGACCGCCACCGAAAGGCTGAAAAAGAGTGACTCCATCCAGTCGCCCTTGCTGATCCCGACGATCAGGAACACGGCGGAGACCATGACGACCATGAAACGGATCATCAGCCAGGTGAAGGAGCGGATACCCTTGTCGAAACTGGTCGCCTCCCGCTGCTCGTTGAGGCGTTCGGCAATGGCCCCGAAAAAGGTCCTGTTGCCGGTATTGACCACGACAGCATTCGCTGAACCGCTGCTGACGCTGCTCCCCTGGAAACAGGCGTTGGTCAGTTCGAGGATCGACAGCTTTTCAGAGTCGCAGGCTTCGGCGTTCTTCTCGACCGGCATGGTTTCACCGGTCAGCGACGCCTGGGTGACGAAAAAATCCTTCGCGGAGATCAGGCGCAGGTCGGCCGGAATGACCGAACCTGCCTGGAGCTGGACGATATCGCCGGGAACGAGGTCGGCCAGCGGAACCTCAACCTCGACGCCGTTGCGGATGACGTTCGATCTTGACTGGACACGTTTGCCGAGCGCGTCGATCGCTTTGCCCGAGCGACGGTCCAGCACATAGGAGATGCCCACGCTGAGCAGGATCATGGTGCCGACGATGACCGTCGACGAGATCTCCCCGATGAGCGCCGAAACGACGGCGATCAGCAGGAGCTGGATGACCAGAGGACTCGAAATGCGATGGAAGATATCCTGCAGGAAAGAGGGGCGACTGGCGAGCGATATTTCGTTTTTGCCGTACCTGGCCGCCCGTTTCGAAACCTGCTGTTCGTTGAGGCCTTCGGCACGGCTTTCCATAATCTGCAAGGCCTCGTTTCCGGGGGCGCCGCAGAGCTTCAGGAGAAAATGCTCGTCGTCGGAACGGGTGTGCGGAACAGCAGCTTCCTGACGAATCGAGGATGCGGGGATTTTGTTGTACGAGGATCGGGACATGAGGTTGTCATACGAATGGCTTTCGTCAGTTCTCCGTCACGCTGTCATCAAATAATAATCAATTTCGGGCAAACCACTCCTCCTCATTTCCGTTTCGGAAACCCCTTCCGGCCCTCCCGTCAGTCGAAAATGACGGTCTTCCGGCCGTTGATCAGGATGCGGTGCTCGCTGTGAAGGCGCAAGGCCCTTGCAAGGACCAGGCGCTCGAGGTCCCGACCCTTGCGGACCAGGTCGTCGAGCGTGTCCCGATGCGAGATGCGGATGATGTCCTGCTCGATTATAGGCCCCTCGTCGAGCTCGTCGGTCACGTAATGGCTGGTGGCCCCGATGATCTTGACTCCCCGCCGGTATGCCTGGCGATAGGGATTCCCTCCGACGAAGGCAGGAAGGAACGAATGATGGATGTTGATGATCCTTCCGGGATACCGCTCGGTAAACCGTGGCGAGAGCACCTGCATGTACCTTGCGAGCACGATGGTGTCGATGCCAGCAGCTTCGCAGAGTCCGATCTGCAGAAGTTCGGCCTCGTGCTTTTCCGGTGCCGAAACCGGGACGACATGGAAAGGAATGCCATGCTGCTCCGCAAGCGGCCTGAGGTCAGGGTGGTTCGAAACGATCAGCGGAATCTCGATGTCGAACTCGCCCAGGCTGTGCCGCCAGAGGATCTCCCTGAGGCAGTGGTCGTATTTCGAAACGAAGAGCGCGGTCCTGACACGGCGCCCTGAAAGCCTGATCTTCCAGAACGCCCCGAACTCACTGGCGAGCGGGGCGAATGCCACATCGAGGTCAGTGGCCGGGATGGTGAAGCGCTCGAGGCTCCATGAGACGCGCAGGAAGAAGTGTCGCTCCTCGACGTCGACATGCTCTTCGAGGTCGAGGATGTTCCCTCCACGCTCGTAGATGAAATGGGAAATTCGCGCGACGAGGCCTGCACGGTCGGGACATGTGAGAAGAAGCACGGCCTTCCGGCCGGGACCTTCGGAAGGAGTTGCAGTCATTGGCTGTCAGTAAAATGTTGATCTATGGAAAAATAGCTCTTTACAGACAGCAGACTCATATAAAAAAACGAGCGGTGTGGAACGGCGTCGAGGCTACTGCAGGCCGATGGTGGAAAGCCGGTCGAGAAACGCCACCGCGAAACTGCCCGGACCGTGGGCTTTCCATGCGGCTCGCTCGCCGACGGAGGCGTAGATGGCCGAGGCGGCGGCCGCAGCCCTGAGCGGCGAACCCGTCACCGGGAGGAACGCCGCAATCAGGGCCCCGAGCGTGCATCCTGTTCCGGTGACTTTCGTCATGATTTCATTGCCGCCCTCGACACTGATGACGTCGACGCCGTCCGTGACGTAGTCCACTTTGCCGCTGAGGGCCACGACGGCCTTCGTGCTGCGGGCAAGCTCGACGGCGGCAGGCAGGGCCTCATCCGACGATACTGTGGCGTCGACGCCCCTTGCGCCGCCGCTCAGGCCGTTGAGCGCGAGAATTTCAGACGCATTGCCGCGAATGACCGTCGGCCGGAATCCGGCAAGCTTTTCGACGATCGCGGTACGGTATGCAAGCACGCCTACGGCCACCGGGTCCAGAACCCAGGGAGTGTTTGTCCGGTCGGCCGCCGAGGCCGCCCTGAGCATCGCCTCCGCATCTGACGAGGTGATCGTGCCGACATTGATCAGCAGCGCATCGGCAATACCGACGAACTCCTCGACCTCCTCCGTCGTCACCACCATGGCCGGCGAAGCGCCGACGGCCAGCAGGACATTGGCGGTGAAATTCGTGACGACGGCATTGGTGATGCAGTGCACCAGGGGAGCCTTTCGACGCAGCCGGTCGAGGTCGTCGAGCAAGTCCGGCCGGGGCCATGCAAGGCTTTCGGTGATTGGATCTGACGAGGTCATGGACGTTTTGTCCTTTTCTGATTAAGGTAGTGGAACAACAGGAAAGATCGTCACCGGCAACGGTTCCGGCAACAAGCGTCACGAAGAAACGGAAAGAGAGCCTGCGACGGCTCCCTTTCCGTTTTTCCAAAGCACAAAGAACAACCATCACAAATCATGAAGAAGCCGCAGTGACGGCTCCGGAGTTTCCGGCATCGGGAGAGCGGCCGGGAAACAGGAGATCGCCTCCACAACAGCTATAATATCCTACAGGCGGCCAAAACCTGAAATCCCGCCGATCAGGTATTTTTCATACCGTAATGCCGGTAGGCCCGGGATGCCGGAACGTTCAGAAACAGCGTCGCAAAAAAGGACGGAAAACTCCTGCACCTTTTTTGTTAATTTAGGCTCGAAGTCACGACAATGAATCCGGCCTCCTTCCATCCCTGCTGAAACCGGAATGAAGCTTTCGACGGATACCCCTGCAACAAGATGAACGAACGACGTCCTGACCTGGTCGCCCTGCTCCTGACCGCCCTTTTCTGCATTGCGGCATGGTTCCTGCTCGATGTGCGGCTGGCCCTGTTTTTCCGGCAGTTCACGTCGGGGCCCTGGCTCGGCTTCTGGAATGCGGTCACCATGGCGGGACAGTCTGAATGGTACCTGGTCGGCGGCTTCGCCCTGTTCATCGCCCTGCGACGCAGCAACAGGGGGGCATCACTTTCGGGCCTCTTCCTGTTCGCTTCGGTTGCCGTATCGGGACTCGCAGCGGACCTTCTGAAGGCCATTTTCGGCAGGGCGAGGCCGATGCTCCTGTTCGAACAGGGGATCTTCGGACTGGGAGGCCTCCACTACGAGCATGAGTGGACCTCCTTTCCCTCGGGCCATTCAGCCACGGCCCTGAGCGCAGCCTGGAGCCTCTCGCTGCTCTTTCCCCGCTTCAAACCGCTGTTCCTCGCCGCAGGGCTGCTCATAGCTGCCAGCCGTATGGTGCTGACCCAGCATTACCTGAGCGACGTGGCGGCCGGATCGATGCTCGGCGTGGTGACGGTCATACTGCTTTACCAACGATATTTCAGAACAGCACTCGATGAAGCCCGAACCGTATAACCTGAACCGCAACGTCCTGCTCATCGGACTCTGCATCCTGGTCTTCCTGAGCTTTCTGGCAGGCCTCGGATCGGGCCCTCTGTTCGACGTGGACGAAGGGGCTTTCACAGAAGCCACGAGGGAGATGCTCGTCTCGAAGAACTACCTGACGACCTACCTGAACGGCCTGCCGCGCTTCGACAAGCCGATCCTGATCTACTGGCTACAGCTCCTGTCGGTGCAGGCGTTCGGCCTCAACGAGTTCGCATTCAGGCTTCCCTCGGCACTTTCAGGCGCCCTCTGGGCCCTTGCCACATTCCTGTTCGTCCGGCGTGAGCGCAACGAGACCGAAGCGCTGCTGGCGACCGCCCTGCTCGCGCTGTCGCTGCAGGTCTCGATCATCGCAAAGGCGGCCATCGCCGACTCCCTGCTCAACTGCTGCCTCGCCGTCAGCATGTTCGCCATTTACCGGTACTCACGTGAAAAGCGCCGCTCCTCCGTCTACATCGCCTTCACCGCCATGGGGTTGGGCGTGCTGACCAAGGGGCCCGTCGCCGTGCTGATACCGCTCGTCCCCTCTTTCCTCTTCTTCCTGCTGGAGCGCGACCTCAGATCCTGGTTCCGGGCCCTGCTGAACCCGACGGCCATCGCCCTCTTCCTGGTCATCGTGCTGCCGTGGTACACCCTCGAATACATGGATCAGGGCAAGGCATTCATCGACGGTTTCTTCATGAAACACAACGTCGGGCGTTTCAGCGATTCGATGGAGGGACACTCGGGAACGCTCCTCTACTATGTGCCGGTCATCCTCGTCGGCCTCATGCCCTCGACCACCCTGCTGATCGCCTCCCTCGCTAGGTTCAGGACGCTGATTGCCGACCCGCTCTCGCGGTTCGGTCTCATCTGGGCAGGTTTCGTGTTCGTGCTCTTCACCCTCTCCGGTACAAAGCTGCCCCATTACATGATCTACGGCTACACCCCGCTGTTCATCATCATGGCTGCCGAACTGGCGCGCTCACGGCGCCCCTGGGTACATGCAATTGCCCCGGCGGCGCTGATGCTGGTGCTGGCTGCGGTGCCTGCAGTGCTGGGACGATTCATGCCATCCATTACCAGCCCGTTCATCAGGGCGCAGCTCCTTGGCCTCCTCGGACTCATGGCCGCCAACCATTTCACGATCGTCATAACCGGGCTCGCCCTCCTCTGCCTGTTGCTTCAGGCCTTCCCGAAGGTGCCGCCGTCGCTTCGCTTCATCATTGGAGGCGCCCTGCTGACCTTTTCTGCCAATTTCTTCGTCATGCCCATGGCTGCGGAAGTGCTGCAGGCACCGGTCAGGGAAGCCGCCACCCTGGCCAGGAAAGCGGGGTTGAAAATCGTGATGTGGGAGGTCTATTACCCCTCCTTTTTCGTATATTCCCAATCGCTTGCCGAACGCCGGAACCCGCTGCCCGGCGAGGTCGTGCTGACCAGCGCAGACGACATCGGCAGACTGGGAAACTGTGAGCGGCTGTACGAAAAGTATGGAATAATCCTGGCCCGAGTACCAGAAGAACACGCACCCTGATGAAAC
Organism: uncultured Chlorobiales bacterium; assembly: GCA_903929135.1. Lineage (GTDB taxonomy): Bacteria > Bacteroidota > Chlorobiia > Chlorobiales > Chlorobiaceae > Chlorobaculum. Next base: position 70,521 of record CAIYTH010000014.1, on the reverse strand, counting down.
TCTCCGTCGTCATACCGGTCATGAACGAGGCCGAAAGCATCACGGCGCTGTTCGAGGCGCTGGACAAGGCCCTGGGAGGCATCGATCACGAGATCGTGCTGGTCGACGACGGTTCGACGGACTCGACGGTTTCCGAAATCACTCGCCTCGCACCTCCGCATTCGAGGCTGGTCGTGCTGAACAAGAATTACGGCCAGACGACCGCCATGGCCGCAGGCATCGACGAGGCGCACGGCGATCTGATCGCCACCATGGACGGCGACCTTCAGAACGACCCGGCTGACATCCCAATGATGATCAGGCACCTCGAGGAGCAGGGGCTCGACGTTGTCGTAGGGCGGCGGTCCGGAAGAAAAGACGGCATGTTCATGCGCAAGATCCCCAGCAAGATCGCCAACGCGCTCATCCGGAACCTGACGAATGTACATATCAGGGATTACGGCTGCACGCTCAAGGTCTTCAGGCAGGAAGTCGCCAAGAACCTCGGTCTCTACGGTGAGCTGCACCGGTTCATCCCCGTGCTCGTCCAGCTCTACGGAGCAAGGATGGAGGAGGTCGATGTCAGGCACCATGCCCGCAGGTTCGGCAAGTCGAAATATGGCATCGGGCGCACCCTGAAAGTGATGAGTGACCTGCTCTTCATGGTCTTCTTCCAGAAATGGGGCCAGAAGCCGATGCACCTTTTCGGCTCCCTCGGATTCATCACCCTCTTCGCCGGCCTGGCCATCAATCTCTACCTTCTGGTCGTCAAGATCCTCGGGCAGGAGATCGGAGGACGCCCGCTGCTCACCCTCGGGGTCATCATGACCTTCATCGGCATCCAGCTGATCACCACCGGCTTCATCGCCGAGTTCATCATGCGCACCTACTACGAGTCGCAGAACAAGAAACCATACATCATCAAGCAGATCGTTGACAAAGACTAAAAGCCTCAACAGGAAACTTCTCAAAGCCCTTCTCCAGGCGGTCACGACGGTGGCCGCGCTTTACATCGTCCTGGGCAAGATCGACCTTCAGCGGCTCGGCACGGTCGTCAGCCATGCCAATCCATGGTATCTGGCGGCTGCGATCATCTTTTTCAACATCTCGAAGATCCTGAACTCGCTGAGGCTGAACCGCTTCTTCAGGGCAATCGGTCTTCGCCTGCCGGAATGGTACAACCTCAAGCTCTATTACCTGGGCATGTTCTACAACCTGTTCCTGCCCGGAGGTGTCGGTGGTGACGGTTACAAGATCTACGTGCTGCGGAAAAACCACGGCATGACGGTGATGAATGTATTCAATGCGGTCTTCTGGGATCGGGTCAGCGGCATTTTCGCGCTGGTGTTCCTGTCGGCCATCCTTCTCGTGCCGAGCCGTTTCGCACTCCTGTACCCGGACCAGATCCGACTTGCCTGGATCATCGCTCTTGCTGCATACCCCCTGTCGCTGCTCCTGACGAGATTCTTCTACCGGCAGTTCATGCCGATCTTCCTCCGGACCGCTATCGAATCGATCCTCATCCAGGGAACACAGGTCATTTCGGCCTGGTTCATTCTCATGGCCATATCGGCCTCGGCGAACCAGATCGATTACCTGGCCATATTCCTGATCTCGTCAGTTGCGACCATCCTCCCCCTGACCATCGGTGGCGCGGGAGCCAGGGAGGTCACCTTCTTCTACGCCCTCAGGCACCTCGGCCTCGACGTCAACACCGGCATCGCGCTGTCGCTCATCTTTTTCGTGATTTCGGCAATATCCTCCCTCGCCGGCGTGTTCGCCAAAGTCAGAAGCGAAAGCGTGGAAGTGGTGACGAGTGAAGAGTTGTGACAGGTGATAGGTGACGGATAAGAGGGAAAATGGAGGAGGGAACATGTTTTTGTCTGAGACCTGTGGAACAGGGCCTGCCAGCTTACAACCCCAGCCTGTCATCCTGAGCGCAGCGAAGGATCCATTCTTCTGGATTCTTCGCCCGACTTCGCCGGACTCAGAATGACAGATGGAAACCTCCCCGATTACTCGTTACGCATCACGTCCCCATCCCCCTCATCGTACGGACATGTCCCTGAGGCGCAGCTGCAGGTATTCCCGACCGTTCCACTGCTTCCTTTCCGGAATGAATACGAGCTGAAGCCGAGGTGTGCCTTCGTGCCTGGAGAGCTCCTCGAAAATGTCGGGCCGGTCGAAGGCGATCACCTCGAACGACGGTCCCCGCCCCGCCCGCACCATGAACTTGACATGCCGCTCCTTGAGCAGCTTCGGCTTTCCGGAAAGGCTGCACTCACCCGAGACGAACAGCGGCTCCTTGTTTCCGAAACCGAAAGGAGAAAACTGTTCGAGCACCTTCATGAATTTCGGAGTGATCTCCTGCAGGCCGAGTTCAGCGTCGAGGAGCAGCTCCTTCTGACGCTGTTCGACAGGAAGCAACTCGCGGCATACCTCGTCGAACCGTTTCCTGAAGCCCGACAGCTGTTCAGGCCTCAGCGTCAGGCCGGCCGCCTGGTGGTGGCCGCCGAACTGTTCGAGATGGTCGCGGCACTCCTGCAGGACATCGTAGATGTTCAGGGTTCCGACGCTTCTGACCGACCCCTTGATCAGGCCGTTCATCCGTCCCATGATCACGGTCGGCAGGGCGAACTTGTCGAGGAGCTTCGACGCCACGATACCCAGGACGCCGAGATGCCACTCCTCGTCGTACAGCACGATCGAGGAACAGAAGCTCGCGCAATGTCCGGCCACCATCGTCTCGGCCTTGGCCAGGATCCCGGCGTCGATCTCCCTCCTTCTGGTGTTCATCTCCTCGAGCTCGGAGGCAAAACGGGCGGCCTCGTCGGCATTGCGGGCAAGCAGCCACTGCATGGCCGTACGGGCGGACTCCATCCGGCCGGCCGCATTGATTCGGGGGGCGATCCCGAAGGCGATGGTGGTCATGGTGATTTCATCGGTCCTGACGTTCATCAGCCCGGCCATGGCCAGAAAGCTCTGCCGTGGCGAAGACCTGAGACGCCGGAGCCCCTCCTGCAGGTATACCCTGTTCTCCTGCTGCAGCGAAACCATGTCCGCCGCTGATGCAATGGCCACGAGGTCGAGGTACTGCGCCCAGTTCCCGGGGTCGCCTCCATCCGTTTCGACGATGGCCTGGATGAGCTTGAGGGCCACACCACAACCGCACAGATCCCTGAACGGATAGGAAGACCCTTCGACCTTCGGATCGAGGATCGCGTATGCCTCGGGCAGTTCGTCGGCTTCATGATGGTCGCAGATGATGACGTCGATCCCCTTGCCGGCGCACTCCCGCACCTCATCGACAGCCCGGATGCCGCAATCGACCGTGATAATGAGCGTCACCTTGCACGCCTCTGCCCAGGCGATGCCTTCGCCGGAAAGACCGTACCCTTCCCTGAACCTGTCGTTGATGTAATGGCGGACCTCAGCGCCCCTCCCTTCCAGGAACATCGAGAGCATTGCCGTGCCGGTGGTGCCGTCAACATCGTAATCGCCGTAGATCATGATCCGCTCCCCGCCATCGACAGCCCTGGCGATGCGCGCAACCGCCTTCTCCATCTCCTGGAACAGGAAAGGCGAAGGCACAGTTTCGAAGGTAGGGCGGAAAAACCGGCGCGCCTCTTCAAAGGTTGTGATTCCCCGGTTGCAGAGTGCCGCTGCTATGGGGTTGCTGACGTTGATCGCCGTCGAAAGCTCCCTGACAACGCTTTCGTCAGGTGCGAGACGGGTCCATCGGTAACGCTTCATGAAACAATGCTTGAGAAATGGATGCAAATCGATGAATGTACGGATTCTCCGGCCGTTTCTGTACGAAAAAACAGTCTGCAGCCGCTTACCGCTCCCTGATCATTTGACATAACTCTGAAAATAGCATAGATTTCGCGTTCATGACCCTCTCTAGCAAACCCTGTCAATGATCCTGACGATGAACAAACTGATCACCATCGAAAGCCATTTTCTCCAGCAGCAGAAGCTCTATCCCGAAGTGAATGCCGAAGTGACCGACCTCCTGAACGATGTGGCCTTCGCATCGAAGCTGGTCCGGCGCGAAGTCGTCCGTGCTGGACTCGGGGACATCCTCGGCCTCGCCGGCACCACCAACGTCCAGGGCGAGGAGGTCAAGAAGCTCGACCTGTTCGCCAACGAGCAGATCATCAACGCCATCGGCCAGCACGGCAGGTTCGCCATCATGGGTTCCGAGGAGAACGACAGCATCATCATTCCTCCCAAGAACGAAACAGGGAACTACGCCCTGCTGTTCGACCCGCTCGACGGCTCATCGAACATCGACGTCAACGTCAGCGTGGGGACCATCTTCTCCATTTACCGTCTCAAGGGCGACGACCCCGGCAAGGCAAGCCTCGACGACTGCCTGCAGAACGGCGCGGAGCAGGTCGCTTCCGGCTACGTCATCTACGGCTCTTCGGTGGTGCTGGTCTACACGACCGGCCACGGGGTGCACGGCTTCACCTACGACCCGACCATCGGCGAATTCCTGCTCTCGCACCCGAACATCCTCACCCCCGAAAGCGGCAAGTACTACTCGATCAACGAAGGCTCCTGGGCGCAGCTCAACGACGGCACGAAACGCTACATCGACTACCTCAAGGAGGAGGATCCTGCGACGGGCCGTCCTTACAGCACGCGCTACATCGGATCGCTGGTCGCCGACTTCCACAGGAACCTCCTGACCGGCGGCGTATTCGTCTATCCTGCAACCAAGAAGCACAAGAACGGCAAGCTCAGGCTCATGTACGAAGCCAACCCGCTGGCCTTCATCTGCGAACAGGCCGGGGGCCGCGCCACGGACGGCAGCCGGAGAATCCTCGACATCAAGCCTGAAGAGCTGCATCAGCGCACCCCGCTCTACATCGGCAGCGTGAAAGACGTGCTGACGGCCGAGGAGTTCGAAAAAGGCTCCAGATAGAGAAACCCAGTCATGAACGACCTCCTGCGACTGGCCCCGGCTGAGCTCTGGAAAAACTTCCACAGCCTCACCGGTATTCCCCGCCCATCCGGGCATGAGGATGAGGTCAGGTCGTTCATCGCCGATTTCGGAAGAGGCCTCGGGCTGGAGACCGTCGTCGACGAAACCGGCAACGTCGTCATCCGCAAACCGGCGACGCCGGGCATGGAAAATCGAAAAGGGATCATCCTGCAGGCCCATCTCGACATGGTGCCTCAACAGAACAGCGGATCGGATCACGATTTCGAACACGACCCGATCGAGACGATCATCGACGAAGGATGGGTAAGGGCAAACGGCACCACGCTCGGAGCCGACAACGGCATCGGGGTCGCCGCAGCCATGGCCGTGCTCGAGTCGCGTACCCTGGTGCACGGCGCGCTCGAAGCGCTCTTCACCCGTGAAGAGGAGACCGGCATGACCGGGGCCCTCGGTTTGAAGACGGACCTGCTCAGGGGCGACATCCTGATGAACCTCGATTCCGAAGACGAAGGCGAACTCTTCATCGGCTGCGCCGGCGGCGTGAACGGCACGATGACCTTAAGCCATGAGACCCATACGGTGCCGGCCGGCACCCTGGGCATCAGGATCAGGGTCACCGGCCTGAAAGGCGGCCATAGCGGCATGGACATCGGCCTGGGCCGAGGGAACGCCAACAAGATCATGAACCGCATCCTGCACGAAGGACACACCCGCCATGGCCTGCTCCTGGCATCGATCGATGGCGGAAGCCTTCGCAATGCCATCCCGCGGGAATCCTTCGCCCACGCCGTCGTTCCCGAAGCCATGATGGACGGGTTCATCGAGGGCTTCACCGTGCTGACGGCAACGATAAAAAACGAGCTTTCGTCCGTCGAACCCGATCTGGATATCAAAGCGATACCGGCAGACCTCCCTGAATCGGTCATCGAAACAGCGATCTTCTCAAAATTGCTCAAGGCCGTCCACGCCTGCCCGAACGGCGTGATGCGCCTGAGCAGCGAGATGGAGGGGCTGGTCGAGACATCGAACAACCTTGCCATCGTGAAATCCGGAAAGGGATGCATCGTCGTGGAGTGCCTGCTCAGAAGTTCGGTGAACTCCGCACTGAAAGATCTGGAGGTCATGATCGGGAGCCTGTTCGATCTTGCGGGCGCAGTCACGAAATTCCATGGAGGCTATCCCGGCTGGAAACCGAACCGGGCATCCCCGATCCTGAAGACCATGAAGGTGATCTATACGGCCAGGTTCGGGACCCCGCCCCTGATACGTGCGGTCCACGCCGGCCTGGAATGCGGCATCATCGGCGGGATCTATCCTGCGCTCGACATGATCTCCTTCGGCCCGACCATCCGCCATCCCCACTCACCTGATGAAAAGGTCGAGATCGCATCCGTCCGAAAATTCTGGAATTTCCTCGTCGAGACGCTCGCCGCAATACCGTTGCGCGTGACGGCGTGACGTGTTTCGCGTCACGTGTTTCGTATTACTGATTCCCCGCGAACTCCGGATAGAATATACGCTGCAACGCGAGGGTCCGGCCGCTCGCGGTATCGAGGGTGAGCAGCACGGCCGAGAAGTGCACGTCGTCCGTGGCGCATTCGTATTTGTGCGGGGTCTGGTAGATCATGCGGTCGAGTGCCGACTTGACCTGCATGCCGATCACCGACAGGTAGGGGCCGGTCATGCCGACATCGGTCAGGTATCCGGTGCCCTTGGGCATGATCCGCTCGTCTGCCGTCTGCACATGGGTGTGGGTGCCGATGACCGCCGACACTTTTCCATCCAGGTACCATCCGAGGCAAAGCTTCTCAGCGGTAGCTTCGGCATGGAAATCGACCACGATCATGGGTGACTGCTCCCTCGCCTGCTTGATCACCCAGTCGGCAGTCCGGAACGGACAGTCGATCGGCGACATGAAGGTGCGGCCCTGCAGGTTGAGCACCGTGATGCTGCCAAGCCCCTTCGGCAGCTTGTAGGTCCCGAATCCCCTGCCGTAGGTGCCTTTCGGGTAGTTCTGCGGCCTCAGAACGCGCTCGTGGGTCTTCAGGGTATCGAAAAAGTTGAAGTTGTTCCAGATATGGTTCCCGCCGGTCACGACGTCCACCCCAGCCTCGGTCATCAGGTTGAGCGCTTCGAGGCTCATCCCCTTGCCGTTATGGGCGTTCTCTCCGTTGCAGATCACGAAGTCGACATCGTACTTCGAGATGAACCCTTTGAGCATCCTGCTCACGATCTGAAGGCCGGGATTGCCGACGACGTCGCCGATAAAGAGGATGTTCGCTGTTTTCGCGGTCATGGCAAAGGGTTCGATAGTTGTGGGCAAAGGATCTGTGACAGTGCTCTAAGGTAAGCAATGACGACCACTTTGAAAACGCCGGCAGCGGGTTTTCGCTGGAAAGCCCTGCGTGACGGTGTTATATTTACCTTCATGAAACCCTCGATCATCAAAATTGCCGGACTGGCGGCCATCGGCACGATGCTCGTGCTCCTGCCGCTCGGGGTAAACGCTCTCCTGAGGGATGACGGTAGGATTTCCGATGCCGCCGTCACCGAGGCGAAGGATGCCCTTGGCCGCTATCTCCTGAAGCACCCCGAAACGGGTGCGCGGTCACTCGCCGTGGTGGACTATTCGAAACCCTCGTTCATGAAGCGGATGGTGGTCATCGACCTGCAGACCGGAAAAAGCCGCCCGTTCCGGGTAGCTCACGGCAGAAACAGCGGCGAACTCTATGCCCGCGCCTTCTCGAACGAGCCGGAATCGAACATGAGCAGCCTCGGGCTGTTCCGCGTCACCCGGAGCTATTACGGCGACCACGGCCTTTCGCTGCGCCTCGAAGGTCTCGATTCGCTGCGCAACGGCAACGCCGGCATGCGTGACATCGTGCTCCACTCGGCGGACTACGTATCGATCCCCTGGATATTCTGGAACCTCTTCACCTGCAACGGCCCCCGCATCGGCCGCAGCAACGGCTGCTTCGTCGTCGAACGGGACGAGATCGGCCGGGTCGCCGGCCGGCTCCGGAACGGCGGATACATCTACGCCTGGACCGGCAGGCCCGTAAAGCAGTAATGAAGAGTGGAAACAGAAACGCTGAAGCCCGGGTTCTACCGGGCTTCAGCGGCTGTATCATTTGCTCTGGTGCAACCGGGATAACCGTCCCGAGTCCCTTATGGCCTCAGGAACAGGTTGGCAGATACACTCAGATCGCGTCGATGATCGCGTTCAGCGTCGCGCTCGGACGCATGGCATTCGTGGTCTTCACCTCGTCGGGCTGGTAGTAGCCGCCCATGTCGACCGGGCTGCCCTGCGCGGCGATAAGCTCTGCGTTGATCTTCTCTTCGCTGGCGCCGAGCGATTTTGCCACTCCGGCAAAACGGGCCTGCAGATCCTGGTCGTCACTCTGTGCGGCAAGCGCCTGCGCCCAGTAGAGGGCCAGATAGAAGTGGCTGCCCCTGTTGTCGATCTGTCCCACCTTCCTGGCCGGCGACTTTCCGTTGTCGAGGAACTTGCCGATCGCCTGGTCGAGCGTGTTTGCGATAACCTGTGCCTTCTTGTTGTCGAAGGTCTGGGCAAGGTGCTCCAGCGAGGCGGCAAGGGCCGAGAACTCGCCGAGCGAATCCCAGCGTAGGTAGCCCTCCTTCTGGAACTGCTGCACGTGCTTCGGTGCAGAGCCGCCTGCACCCGTCTCGAACAGGCCTCCGCCGTTGAGCAGGGGAACGATGGAGAGCATCTTGGCGCTGGTGCCGAGCTCGATGATCGGGAAGAGGTCGGTCAGGTAGTCGCGCAGCACGTTGCCGGTGACCGAAATGGTGTCCTGGCCGGCCCTGAAGCGTTCGAGGGTGAATCTCATCGCATCCACCGGTGCAAGGATCCTGATCTCAAGCCCGTTGGTGTCGTGCTCCTTCAGGTAGTGGTTCACCTTCCCGATGATCTGATTGTCATGGGCGCGGTCGGCGTCGAGCCAGAAGACGGCCGGCGTGCCGGTGATCCTTGCGCGCCTGACGGCGAGCTTGACCCAGTCGCGGATCGGGGCATCCTTGGCCTGGCACATCCTGAAGATGTCCCCTGCTTCGACCTTCTGCTCCATGAGGATTGCACCGTCGGCGTCGACAACCCGGATGACGCCGTCGCCTGACGCCGTGAAGGTCTTGTCATGCGAGCCGTACTCTTCGGCTTTCTGCGCCATCAGGCCGACGTTCGGCACGCTGCCGATGGTGGCCGGGTCGAACGCGCCGTTCCGGCGACAGTCGTCGATGATCTCTCCGTACATGGTGGCATAGCAGCGGTCGGGCACCATGGCCTTGGTGTCGTGCAACTGGCCGTCCGGGCCCCACATCTTTCCGCCGTCACGCACCACGACCGGCATCGAGGCGTCGATGATGATGTCGTTCGGCACGTGCAGGTTGGTGATGCCCTTGTCGGAATCGACCATGGCGAGCGCAGGTCGGCTCTTGTAGACCGCCTGGATGTCAGCCTCGATCTCGGCGCGCTTCTCCGTCGGGAGGGTCTGGATCTTCGCGTAAAGGTCGCCGAGCCCGTTGTTCAGGTTGACGCCGAGTTCTGCAATCAGGGCGGCATGCTTGTCGAGCGCATCCTTGTAGAACACGGCGACGGCATGGCCGAACATGATCGGGTCGGAGATCTTCATCATGGTAGCCTTCAGGTGCAGCGACAGGAGTATGCCGCTCTTTTTGGCGTCTTCGATCTGCGCGGCGTAGAATTCGCGGAGGGCGCGAACGCTCATGACCGAGGAATCGATCACCTCGCCGTCCTTCAATGCGGTCTTCTCCTTGAGCACGGTCACGTTGTTCGCAACGTCGACATGCTCGATCCTGACCGAGGTTGCCTTGCCGACCGTCACGGACTTTTCGGTGCCGTAGAAATCGCCGGATGTCATATGGGCGATATGTGCCTGGGAGTCACGGCTCCAGGCGGACATCTTGTGGGGGTTCTTCTTCGCGTACTCCTTGACCGAGAGCGGAGCGCGGCGGTCGGAGTTGCCCTCGCGAAGCACGGGGTTCACGGCGCTTCCGAGTACCTTGGCATAACGGGCCTGGATCGCCTTTTCGGCATCGTTCGCCGGAGATTCCGGATAGTCCGGCACCTTGTAGCCGTGCTCCTGCAGCTCCTTGATTGCAGAGATCAGCTGCGGGATGGAGGCGCTGATGTTCGGCAGCTTGATGATGTTGGCCTCAGGCTTGAGCGCCAGTTCGCCGAGTTCGGAGAGGTAGTCCGGAATCCGCTGGGCCTCGGTGAGGTTATCGGGAAAATTGGCGATGATGCGGCCGGCGAGCGAAATGTCGCGGGTCTCCACCTCGACGCCGGTGCCGCGGGTGAAGGCCTGTATGATGGGAAGCAGCGAGTAGGTCGCCAGCGCAGGCGCCTCGTCGATCTTGGTGTAGATAATGGTCGATTTGTTTGACATATCGATTTTGTTTTAAGGTCTTTGATCCAAGGTAACGATGAGAAAAAAATGCAAAAAACGCCCGGCAGAAGAGGCAAAAACCTCCCGTCGGGTCGATGATCGGGCCGTCATGAGCGGTCATGAACCGGATCACGGCCCGACCGCGGTCGTTGAACTGCAAATCCCCTGGCGGGGCTGAAACACTGAACAGCGATCCACGCCCTTTTCATGCATGAAGCGCAGGACGCAATACATCCCCTGACCTACTCGATAGGTCCGATTCCGGGGTTATGGATGGAAATGTATCGGAAGGCTGGCAGAAGCCGGCCTTCCGAAAACCTTATCAGGATGGATAATCTTCATCAAGGCCGACCCTCTGGGCAAGCTCCTTGTCATGAAGCACTTCATGAGCAAGCTTGATCATGGGGATGGTCGCGCCCATGGAACTGTATCCGCCGTCATGGAACAGGTTCTGCATGGTCACCTTGCGGGTCAGGTCGCTCAGGATCGTCATGGTGTACTCGGCGCACTCTTCGGCGCTCGCGTTGCCGAGCGGAGACATCAGGTCGCTGTATTCGTACATCTTCTCGAAACCGGGAATACCGCTGCCGGCCTTGGTGTAGGTCGGGCTCTGAGAAATCGTGTTGATGCGGATGCCTCGCGTTGCAAGCCTGGGCCCGAAGCTGCGGGCAATCGACTCGAGCAGCGACTTGGCATCTCCCATGTCGGAGTAGGTCCAGTAGTTGCGCTGCGATGCGATGTAGGAGAGGGCGACGACGCTGCCGCCGGGGTTGATGGCCTCGTTCTTGAGGGCATAGGCGACAAGCCGGTGGAACGAGATGCCTGAAACGTCGAGCGTCCTCAGGAACCACTCGTAGTTCAGGTCTTCGTAGGGAAGCTGCTTGCGGATATTCTGGGACATGCCGATCGAATGGACGATGAAGTCGACAGGGCCCATCTTCTCTTTCAGTTCCTTGAAGCAGTTGTCGACATCCTCGTTCTTGGAGGCGTCGCAGATCAGGACCGGAGCGTTGCCGCACGCGTCGGCAAGTTCCTGAAGGTTGCCGAAGCGGATAGCCGTGGCAATATTGGAAATGGCGATCTCAGCACCTTCCCGGTAAGCATGCAGGGCTATCTGCCAGCCGATGCTGCTCTCATCGAGAGGTCCGAAAATAATTCCCTTCTTTCCTTTCAAAAGGCCATAGTGCGCTTTCTCGGACATGGGTATGTGCTGGTTCTTTACAGAAATTGGGGTATGCCACCCGTTTGATGGTCGTTCAAAGCTGTCAAAATACAAGTTTCCGGGCAATTCTTAAACAGTTCAGGGCAAAATTTCCTACACCCCCGGGCTGAAGCCCGGAGTTCAGGGGTGCCACGGAAGGAAATTCCGGTCGTCCGGCGTACGCCATCCTCAGATTTTGAGGCGACGCATGGAGCGCAATTTATCGAGCACGTTCTTGTTCACGTTGAGCTCCATCTCCTCCTGCTCTACGGCATTATCCTTGAAAACGACCTTGAGCAGGTTATCCTCCCTGATGAACTTGTCCATATCGAGGCTGTAGAGGGCCCTCGGAAGGGTAATGATTCGCTGCGCCCGGTCGACGGTGACAATGATGTCGGTACCCATGCGATCGACCTTCACATCTTCGGCGTCCTTGAGGAACGGGATGCGGATGCAGAGGATCTCGCGATGGTCGGAAGTCACCTGGTTCTTCTGGCTCTCGATCCAGAAGTTCTTGCCGGAATAGAAAATCTTGTCAGGCTCCTGCTCTCCGAACACCATCTGGCTGATTTCGTACAGGGCGTCGGTGCCGATCGGCTCGGTGCGCTGGAGGTGGCACCGGAACACCGGGGTCGGGTAGAACGAGTTGTCGATCTCCATCAGGTACTTGCTGTGCAGGTCGGCCCAGAACTCGAAATATTCGCCCACCGTGCGCGAAGTCGGCAGGATCTTGTTGATCACGATGCCGTCGATGTTGATGCCGTAGAGGTGCACGAAGGTGTAGGCCCGCTTGGTCTCGAGAATGGAGAGCTTCTCGGGGTTCAGCACCAGCCTGAAGGTGACTTCCGGACTGAGGATGAAACGGTTGATGTCCTCCATCTGCTTGAGCAGCACATTCACCTCGTTGAAGAAATCGTCGTCCGGGATGGAGTTGCCGGAGAGCGGACGCGCGAGGGAAGACATGCTCTTGTAGAGCTTGAAGAACTGCTTGCCCATGTTGCCGCCGATGATGATCTCGGGATAGGCCAGCAGGCGCAGGGTATTCCCGGTCGGCGACGTATCGAGCACGACGACGTCCCACCTTCCCGACTGGGCTTCGTCAAGCAGCCTGCTCAGGGCGAAGATTTCGTCGAGACCCGGCTGGGTAGTGAGTTCAGAGGCCATGCCGCTGTCGATCCCCTGGTTCTTGTAGGAGGAGGAGACGAACTTCTGGAACCCGGACATGTTCTTCTTGAGCTCGTAGATGGTGTCGACCTCGAGACCGTAGAGGTTCTTTTCGATCTTCAGCGGTTCGTTCCGGCTGATCTGCACGTCGAAAACGTCGGAAAGTGAATGGGCCGGATCGGAAGACATGATCAACACCCGTTTGCCCTGGCGCGCAAGCGCGACAGCGGTCGACGACGAGATGGTGGTCTTGCCCGTCCCCCCCTTGCCAGAATAGATGATGATCCTCGGCTGAGACTGGTTTTCTGTTAAATCCCTCGACAGCATGCGATACTCTCCTTTAATTCTGCGACGTTGATTCAGGGTGAAGTGCGGAACACGGTCAATATCCCTGACCTTTAAGGTATGACATTTCCCGTGTTAGATAAAACGAATCTTTTTGGCCAGGGCCTCTTCGAGCAGTTCCATGTAGCGTTCATGCTCGATTTCGACGGCGCCGAGCATGCCGAGATGCGGGTTCATGATCTGGGCATCGAGCAGAAGATACCCACGAAGGCGCAGGTGGGCAACCAGATGGCTGAACGCGACCTTGGATGCGTGCGGCGTGCGGAAAAACATCGATTCGCCGAAAAAAGCCCCACCCATCGCCAGCCCGTAAAGCCCGCCGGAAAGCTCGCCTGCCTGCCAGCACTCCACGCTGTGCGCAACTCCGAGGCGGTGGAGCTTGAGGAACACCTGGATGATCTCCTCTGAAATCCAGGTTTCGGTTTCGGAGTCCCTCGGCTGCGAACAGCTCCGGATCACCCCCTCGAAATCGGTATCGATCCTGACCGAAAAGCCTCCATCGCGAATGATGCGGCGGACGGATCGGGAAGTGCGGTAAGTTTCGAGCGGCACCACCGCCCTCCGGTAGGGCTGGCACCAGCTGACCTCGCCGTCCCTGGACTCGGCCATGGGAAAAAATCCGTGCCGGTAAGCCCGGAGGATATCCTCGACCCGAATCATCAGCCTTGCAGCCCCCCGGCACTCACCATGACGTCGGCGACCCTCCTTTTCGGCACATGATGGATGTCGTTCCCGTCGCGCCAGTAACGGATGTCACCGGAAGACTCGACCTGCTCGATCACGACCGTCTCGACCGGCCGGCCCAGGGCGATGACCAGCGGGATGGTCCACGCATCGGGAATGTCAAATGCCGCCTTGAGACGCTTGCGGTCGATCGCGCCGATCATGCAGCCGCCGAGACCCTGTTCGGCCGCCCCGAGCAGGATGGTCTGGGCGGCGATGCCGGTATCGCATGCGGCCCCTGCGGCATCCTCGACGCGGCTGAGCATCAATAGGTAGGCTGTCGGCCGTTCGCCCGGCCCAGGTCCGGGCCACTCCTTCAGATAGCCGGCCCACTTCAGGCAGCCGAATACCGTCCCGGCCGCTTCAGGATCGTTGACCGGCAGATACCTGAGCGGCTGGCGGTTGGCCGCCGAAGGCGTGAGACAGGCGAGTTCGACAAGCCCCTCCAGTACCTCCCGTCCAACGGGAAAGCTTTCATCGAATCGCCGGTAGCTGCGGTTTCTCGTCACGAGGTCCCTGAAACCCATATCATCTCCTGTCTTATTTATTATCCTGCCAGGCCGCATCGGTGAAGGTCCTGAGATCGTTCCACCGACCGGTAGCGATCCATTCGGCAATATAATCGACGGTCCTGCTGTAGTTGAGCGGCTGGTTCCCAGGCATGTCGAACCAGTGTGTGAGCACGTCGGGATCGAGGCTGTGCATGGCCATGCCGTAACCAAGCTCCACCATGGCGAGTGCATTCGACTCCTGCTCGATCTGGCCGTCAAGCGGCCTGAGCAGCAGCTTCTTGCCGAGGTGCAGCGCCTCGCCCGGCAGCTCGAAACCCGCGTTGCAGACCACGCCGGAGCACTCCATGAGGTCGCGGAGGAACCCCTCGCGGGAATAGCTCCTGAAATGCAGATGGCTGTCGTCCCTGTCCTCCTTCACCTTGCCGTAGATGGAAAAGTTGTAGGCGTCGAAGGGCCTGACGAACGCCTCGACGTCCTCGACCTCCTCAAACGGCAGGTAGACCAGGATCTTCTGCGGGTCCTCTACCTGCCGTGCCGCCCGGTAGAGCGTCTCCGGAATGACCGGAGGAAAAATCGGCTGGTTGAAATGGTGCCAGTGGAGGCCGGCGTTGTATCGCGCCGGTGCGAAATTGAGCAGGGTGTACCTTTCGAACAGGTTACCCCTGGCGATCGGGATATCGTACGGAAACGCGTACTGATGGCCGAAGCCGAGGCTGGGGATGCCCTTGATCCGCGCAGACATCGAGGTGACCGGCTCGAAATCGGTGATAATCAGGTCGACACCGGTCGTGTCAAGGGTGAGCACGTCGGCGGTGAGCCGCACCATGTCGAGCTGGAACATGG
The DNA here is from genome assembly GCA_903929135.1 of uncultured Chlorobiales bacterium. Taxonomy (GTDB): domain Bacteria; phylum Bacteroidota; class Chlorobiia; order Chlorobiales; family Chlorobiaceae; genus Chlorobaculum. The sequence continues at coordinate 55,374 of CAIYTH010000014.1, read as the reverse complement.
TCTCGATATAGTTCATACGCCCGCGGTACGTCGCCAGAGTGAGCCCTTTCAATACGCTGTAGGGCTTGAAAATATCGATCTCCCGAAGCTCGTCCTCCCTCCTCCCGCTGATGACCGACTGCACCTCATGGCCGTCCTCCTTGAGTTTCCTGACCAGTTCCCTGCTTCGGCTGATATGGCCGTTGCCCGTTCCCTGGACACCGAAAAGGATCTTCATGCAATACACTGTTTAAGCTGAGGTATGGGCTCCATGTCCCGGTAGACCGGATGAAGCCCCCATGACCCTAAAATACGATTTCAGGGCACAATTTTCAGGTTGGCATACTGCACCATCAGCGTCTTTTCTCCGGCCGTGCGAAAACCGATTTTCACCTTCTGTTTGGCTCCGCTCCCCTGCACCTCGATCACCGTGCCGGGGCCGAAGATGGCGTGATGCACCTTCGTGCCGGAGCGGAGGGCGCTTTTCTGCGAAGGCGCCGCCGATCGTTGCTGGACCGGACGCTGGGCGGATGCAGTCGGCTGCGGGATGGCAAGCGAGTTTCCGAAGACCGGACGACCGGCCATGGCGGTTGCGGAAACTTTTTTCGGACTCTCGGAAAGCAGTCGCCCGCCTTCGGTCCGGATGATATCCGGGTCGATCTCGTTGATGAAGGTCGAGCGGAGGCACATCTGCGGCTGACCGTACTGGTAGCGGCTCTGTGCCCAGGAGAGGAAAAGCTTCTCACGCGCCCTGGTGATCGCCACGTAGAACAGGCGGCGCTCCTCCTCGAGCTCCGAAGGCTCATGGCAGTTGAGCGGAAAGAGCCGCTCCTCCATGCCCGTGACGAACACCACCGGGAATTCGAGCCCCTTGGCTGCATGGACCGTCATGAGCGAAACGTAGCTGTCCGAGTCCTTCACCTCCTCGAAATCCGACGCGAGAGATATGGTCGACAGGAAGTCGCTGAGCGAGGAGTTGTTCGGGTTGTGGTCCGAAAAGTCCCTCGCCATGGAGAGCAGTTCCTGGAGGTTCTCGCTGCGAGCGAGCGCCTCGGGTGTGTTCTCGGCCTGCAGCAGGGAGGTGATGGCGGTCATCTCGAACAGCAGCGAAAGCACGTCGTAGGCCGTACCTTCGGCGGCTTTCTCCTTGAGCGTTTCGACCAGCGTCCCGAACTCCTTCAGGGCATGGAGGAGCCTCGACTGGAAGCCGCCCTCATCCGCCCGGCGAATGGCTTCGTACAGCGAAATGCCGCCGGTTTCGGCGAACTCCTTCAGCTTCGCGATGCTGACGTCGCCGATCTTCCTCGGCGGAAAATTGATGACCCTGAGCAGCGACTCGCCGTCGCGGTCGTTCATCACCAGCCTCAGGTACGCCACGGCGTCCTTGATCTCCTTGCGCTTGTAGAAGGAGACGCTGCCGAAGATCCTGTAGGGGATCCTGTTCTGGCGCATGACGTCCTCGATGACCCTCGACTGCGCATTGGTACGGTAGAAAATGGCGAACGCACGGTATTCGCACCCTTTCAACAGCCTGATCGACTGGATGTACTCCGCAACCTTCTCGGCCTCGCGGCGCTCGTTGTAGGCCTCGATCAGGGTCAGCGGGTCACCGGTGCCGGCCTTGGCAACCAGCTCCTTCCTGATCTGCCGCTGGTTGTGCTTGATGACGTCGTTGGCAGCCTGCAGGATGGTCTTCGTGCTGCGGTAGTTGTCGACCAGCTTGAACAACTGTGAATCCTTGTAGTCCTCCTGGAAGTTCAGCATGTTGCTGATGTCGGCCCCTCGCCATGAGTAGATCGACTGGGCGTCGTCGCCCACAACGAAGATGTTCTGGTGCTTCTCGGAGAGCATCTTCGCCACCAGGTACTGAACCCGGTTCGTGTCCTGGTACTCGTCGATCAGCAGGTAGCGGAAATAGTCCTGCAGTTGCGCGAGCAGGGCCGGCTGCTCCCCGAACAGTTCGATCGGCTTGATCAGGAGGTCGTCGAAGTCGAGGGCGTTGTTCTCACGTAACTTCTGCACGTACTTCTCATAGACCAGCGCAGTCTTCTGCTGGTTGTAGTCCCCCGCATTCCGGTGAAACTCGGGTGGCAGCACGAAGCTGTTCTTGGCCTTGCTGATCATCGAATGGACCAGGTTGACCGGCAGCGAATCGGGAGAAAGATTCAGCTCCCCCATGCACTGTTTGATGAGGCTCTTGCTGTCGTCGGCGTCGAAGATCGAGAAGTTCCTGTCGTAGCCGATCAGGTGGATGTAGCTCCGCAGGAGCCTGGCGAACACAGAGTGGAACGTGCCGATCCAGAGACCGGAGGAGCTGCCATGCCCGAGGATGGCGTCGATCCTGTGGCGCATTTCGGTGGCGGCCTTGTTGGTGAACGTCAGCGCCAGGATGTTCTGGGAGGGAACGTTGGCGTTCCTGATGAGGTGCGCGATGCGGTAGGTGATGACCCTCGTCTTGCCCGATCCCGCACCGGCAAGCACCATTACCGGCCCCTCGGTGGCCAGGACGGCCTCGCGCTGGACCTCGTTGAGTTCACGGAGAAAATCTGTCAAAAGTACGGAAGCTTAGAATGTTGCTGTGCCTGGCCCTCGGGCAGGCGGGGGAATCCCGGGATTTCGGGGGTAAAGTTCGTATAATTTCCCCTTATTGCCAACCCGCCGGAGAGAACGCAGGAGGTTGGCCCGGCTCAAGCGGAGAACATCATCAAAGGCGATCGGTCTTCGCGGCCATGATGATATCGTTCAGATGCACGCCGTCGATTTCATGGGTCCACCAGGAAATGGTCGTTTTGCCCCACTCCGTGAGGATGGCGGGGTGGTGCCCTTCGGCCTCGGCGAGCTTCCACACCTTGCAGGAAAACTCCATCGCCTCGTTGAAATCGGGGAAGGTGAAGGTCTTTACAAGTCGTTTGACTTTGCCCTCTTCGGCGACATTCCAGCCGGGAATGGTGGAAAGGTGCTCGCGGAGCTGATCGGCGGTCATCGGGATCGCTGCGCCTGAACAGGGCACGCAGTGCTTGGTTTCGATATTTGTCATGAGAACCCTCGGTTTGATTGCAAAGAGGGAAGAACAGACATCTCCTGAACATGAGGTGCACGATTCCCCCTGTTTAAAGAACAACCTGCATCGGGCAGGAGTTGCATCGAATAACCATCAGGAAACATCGGACAGCACGAATTGATTTTACATTTTTATATTTGACGACAGTACTTCTTCCACAAGCAATCGGCTTCCACATGTTTCCTCTTGTCTACGAAATCAATACGAGGGTGTGGCTGAAAGAGCTCTCTGACAAGCTCGGAAGGGCAATCACCCTCGACGGGGTGCCCGACGAGGAGTTCGAGCTTTTCGGTGAGGCCGGCTTCGACATGGTCTGGCTGATGGGGGTGTGGAAACCGAGCCATTACAGCGCGGCAACAGCCGCCTCCCATCACGGCCTGAGATCCGAATTCCTCGAACATCTCAAGGATCTTCACCCGGAAGACATCGCCAGCTCCCCCTATTCGATCCCCTCATACGAGGTCAACGAAGCGCTCGGCGGTCACGCAGGCATCCTGTCGTTCCGCAGAAGACTGGCGGAACGGGGCATCCGGCTCATGCTCGATTTCGTGCCCAACCACATGGCCCTCGACAACCGCTGGCTGCCCGAACATCCCGAATTTTTCATCACCATCTCCAAACATGAACAGTGCCAGAACCCGCGTTCATGCTTCGAATACGCAAGGGGCAAATACCTTGCCCACGGCAAGGACCCCTACTTCCCGCCCTGGACCGACACCCTGCAGCTGAACTACGCGAATCCGGCCACCCACGAGATGATGATCCACAACCTGGCGCACATCAGCGACATGTGCGATGCAGTGAGGTGCGACATGGCCATGCTGGAACTGAAGGAGATATTCAACATGACCTGGGGCAACCTCGGGGGCATGATGAACGAGGAGTTCTGGCCCAGGGCAATCCAGTCGGTGAAGAAAAAGCATCCCGATTTCCTGTTCCTGGCCGAATCCTATTGGGACCGGGAGTGGGAGCTGCAGCAGATGGGGTTCGACTTCACCTATGACAAGCCTTTCTACGATTTCCTGGGCAGTTCCCCTGTCAACGTCATAAAACTCAAGGGGCACCTGCTGGCCGACTGGGAATACCAGAAAAAACTCTGCCGCTTCATCGAAAACCATGACGAAATCCGCGCCTCGGAGCGCTTCGGGCCGAACCATGCCGTCGCGGCCCTCGTCATGCTCACCTCTCCCGGCATGCACCTGGTCCACCAGGGGCAGTTGACCGGAATGAAGAAGAAGGTGCCCGTCCAGCTCCTGCGGCACGCCAGGGAGCAGTCACACAAGGCTCTGCTGAACCTGTACCTCATGCTGTTCAAATTCAGGTCCGAAGCTGCCCTGCAGAAGGGCATGACCGAATGGCTCGAACTGAACGCCGACGACGACTCGCTCTGCTTCGGCTACTGCCGCTCATTGTCGAAAAAGCAGGCATTCGTGCTGGCCAATTTTTCCGCCACCGGCATCGACACAAAGTTCAGCCATCCTGCACTCTCCGGGCTTCCCGTCGACGCGGTCACCTCATTCTCGACCCGTTATCCCGACCAGCCCCACGAGCGCCGTATCAGCGACTCGACCATGAGCATCCGCCTTGCTCCACATGAAGGAGTGCTCATCCTGGTGCACAGGACCTGAGACCATTTATTTCCATCACTGTTTCAATCTTCAGCACATTCATGCCGTTCCACACCACCACCATATCGTGCCGGACGACACGTCCTATCGACATCGTCGACATTACGCAGGAAGTGCGATCCACACTTGAAAATTCGGGCCTGAGGCAAGGCACGGTCACCGTGCTCAGCCGGCACACCACTGCCTGCATCAATATCAACGAGCGGGAACCGCGTCTCGTGCAGGACATGATCACCTTCCTGAAGAGGCTCGTGCCAAGGGATGGCGACTACCTGCACAACCTCGAGCCCATCGACGGCAGGGACAATGCCCACTCCCACCTGCTCGGGCTTTTCATGAACAGCACCGAATCCATTCCCTTCACCGAAGGGCTCATGCTGCTGGGCGAATGGCAGTCGATCTTCCTCGTCGAACTCGACGGCCCGCGCGAAAACCGGCAGGTATTCGTCCAGATTCAGGGTGAGTAGAAAAACAAAGGAACCGAAAACCGTCGATCCGGGTTAAAAACCCACAATACCCCGCGAGCGACCTGACTGATCATCCACCATATCCTACCCAAAACATGGCAGTTCCAATCTCCACCTCATCGATGCAGGCCTATCCCCTGCTGTCCAGAATCAACGGTCCGGCCGACCTGAAGAAGCTGAGCCTGCCCGAACTCGAACTCGTGGCGGCCGAGTGCCGCAAACGGGTGATCGAACTGGTCTCGATCAATGGAGGCCATTTCGGTTCGAGCCTGGGTGTCGTGGAGATGACCGTTGCCCTGCACCATGTGTACAACAGCCCCATGGACCGGATCATCTGGGATGTCGGCCACCAGGCCTATGTGCACAAGATCCTCACCGGCAGGATGGAGCAGATGCACACCAACCGGCAGTACGGAGGCATCGCCGGTTTCCCGAAGCGGAACGAAAGCCCGCATGACGCCTTCGACACCGGCCACGCCTCGACATCTATCTCGGCAGCCGCAGGTCTTGCTGCAGCGCGCGACCTGGCAGGCAGGAACGAAAAGATCGTGGCTGTCATCGGCGACGGCAGCATGACGGGAGGCATGGCGTTCGAAGCCATGAACCACCTCGGCGCCACAAAGTCGGACGTGCTCGTCATCCTGAACGACAACCAGATGGCGATCTCCCCGAGCACCGGCGGACTGAAGAATTACCTCGTCAACATCCCGTTGAACAAGACCTACAACAAGCTGAGGAAGTTCGTCTGGGACAGCATCTCGCTCCTGAACAACGATCTCGGGGATACGGCGAAGACTGCCGTGCACCGGCTCGAGGACGGCATCAAGGCCGCGTTCACGCCGGGAGCATTCTTCGAGGCGCTCGGCTTCCGCTATTTCGGCCCGATCGACGGCAACAACATGGATCTGATGGTCAAGGCGCTTCGTGAAATGCACTCGCTGCCGCACCCCAAGCTGCTGCACGTGATCACGACCAAGGGCAAGGGGTTCAAGCCTGCCGAAGACAACCAGTCCAAATGGCACGCAAGCAGCGGCGGGTTCGACATTGAAACCGGAAAGAACCTGCTCGGAGCCGCCAAGCCGGCACCGCCGAAATACCAGGAGGTGTTCGGGGAGGCTCTGGTGGAGCTCGCCCTGAAGGACGACACCATCGCAGCGATCACGGCCGCCATGCCGAGCGGCACGTCGCTCGACCTGTTCCAGAACGCCATCCCGTCAAGGTTCTACGACGTCGGCATCGCCGAGCAGCATGCCGTGACCTTCGCGGCTGGTCTCGCAGCCGGCGGATTCAAGCCGGTCTTTGCCGTCTACTCCACATTCCTGCAGCGCGCCTTCGACCAGCTCATCCATGACGTGGCGCTGCAGAACCTGCACGTGGTGTTCGCCATCGACCGTGCAGGGCTCGTCGGCGAAGACGGGCCGACGCACCACGGAGCGTTCGACCTCTCCTTCCTGCATGCCGTACCGAACCTGGTGGTCATGGCCCCTGGCGACGAGCAGGAACTCAGGAACATGCTCTACACGGCGCTCTACGAAATCAGGGGACCGGTGGCCATCCGCTACCCGCGGGGCAACGGAACCGGGGCGGTGCTGCACAAGGAGTTCACTCCGGTGCCGGTCGGCAAGGGCAGGGTGCTGCGCGAAGGAGACTCCGTCGCCCTGCTCGGCATCGGCTCCATGGTCCGCCGTGCTGAAGAGACGGCACTCCTGCTCGAAGCCCGCGGCCTGAACCCGATGGTCTGCGACATGCGATTCCTGAAACCGCTCGATACGGAACTGCTCGATGCCGTCGCTGCCCGATGCGGGCATGTCGTCACGATCGAGGAGAACAGCGTGATCGGAGGCCTGGGAAGCAGTGTCGCCGAATACCTGCACCAAAGCAATCCGGAGGTCAGGACCGCAAAGTTCGGCCTGCCCGATGCGTTCGTGACGCACGGCAGCATGGACGAGCTCTACCGGGAGATCGGCCTCGACGCCGGCTCGATTGCGGAGAAAGTCGAAAAATTCTGCAGGGCTACCTGAAAACCTGGCGACAGGAATTCCTCCCCAGGGTTTCGACCCTGCGGACATTCAATCTTGCATGCTTTCTATTTGCCCAGGGCTTCAGCCCGGGGAGAGGAACGGCAGAAGCACCAACACCAGGCGCACCGAGAGGTTGGCAAGCAGCCCGGCGAGCAGGTCGTCGACCATGATGCCCCAGCCGTCCGGAAGGTTCTGGGCCCGGTCGACGGGCCCCGGCTTCCAGATGTCGTAAAGCCTGAAAAAAACGAACGAAAGAAACACCGCGACAGGCGCTGCGGGCAGGGCGGCAAGGGCCAGCCACTGGCCGGCGAGTTCGTCGATGACCGCCGAAGAGGGGTCTTTTCCGTACTCCTTCTCCATGATGCCCCCCGCCCAGACGCCCAGCGCTGAAGTCAGGATGATCAGCGGCACGAAAATCCCGAGGGGCGCCAATGCCGGGAAAAACAGATAGATCAGGACGGCGGCGAGGCTTCCGAAAGTACCCGGGGCGAATGGAAGATAACCGATGCCGAAAACGCTCCCGAAGGTCTTTGCGATCAGGCGGGTCATGGGCTCAGTGCCCCCCTTCCGGGTTCCGGAGGGAGCTGTTCCAGTTGGTCACCAGGTAGGAGATGCCGGTATAGACGGTAAAAAGCGTGATGGCCAGCATCACGTAGTCGAGGTATCCGGAATGGAGGATGCCGTTCATGACCGATGCCACCCGCTTGCCGAAGAAAAAGTCCTCCTTCATGAGGATGAACAGCATGACGACATAGGCGAACAGGTTCTGGGCAAGCGTCTTGTACTTGGCCTCCTTCGAGGTGACGACCGGCCTGTCCCGGTACTCGGCATAGACCCTGAGCAGCGTGATGAGGATATCCCGTGCCGCCACCAGCAGTACCATCCAGAGGGCGAGGTACCCCTGCCACACGTAGAGAAGGAATGCCGCTGTGATGAGCAGCTTGTCGGCGAGCGGATCGAGGAAGGCGCCAAGCCTGGTGACTTCACCGTACTTCCGTGCATGGTATCCGTCATAGGCGTCCGTGAGGGAGGCAAAGGCAAATACGATGACACCGACCAGTTTGAGATAAGGGTCTTTCTGCAGCAGCAGCGCGACAAAAACCGGCACGAGGATGATCCTCAGGGTCGTGAGCTGGTTCGGTAAGGTCATGGCTGATCAGAAACCGTTGTTTTGGTGCACAGAAAAACGATCCCCTGCTGAGGGGTCGCTCGTCGGCACAAGATAAGTTTTTGGAAACTGTTTTTCAATGCGTAACAGCGGCCTATTGAAGTTCGACAACCGTCACCCCGGCACCGCCCTCGGACCAGTCGCCCAGACGGAAGTTGCTGACATGACGATGCTGCTGCAGGAACTCGGCCGTACGCTGCCTCAAGGCTCCCGAGCCCTTGCCGTGAATGATGGTGCCGGTCGGCATCCGGTGCATCACCAGCCCGTCGATGAAGCGGGCAACCTCCGAAATTGCCTCGTCGCCGGTCATGCCCCGAAGATCGAGGCGGGTCGAGTCAGGCGCAGTGGAGCGGACCGACCACCCCGCTGACTTCTGCTGCCCGGTGTCATCCTTTTTCAGCTTCTTTTCCTGGCCCTTCGAAATTTTTTCGAGCTCCCGCAATGAGGTGGTAAGCCTGAAATTGCCGCATCGCACCACGACCGAATCGCCCTGCACCGAGTCGACTTCACCTGTCGTGCTGGTGCCGGAAAGGCGAACCAGATCGCCCTGCCGGATCGTCCGGTCGACCGTCGACTCCACTGCGCGCTCCTGTTCGAGCGACGCCCCGGCGGCGGCCGATTCCCGGTTCATCCCCGCCAGCTTCGCCTTCGCACGCTTCGTCGCCTCCTGGTCTGCAGGATGCTCCTTTACCTCGCGAAGCAGCTCCCTGAGCTCCTTTCGGGCATGCTCGAGCTCTTTCTGCATCTCTCGCAACCCGCGCTCCTTCAGTTCCCGCTTCGCCCGCTGCATTTCGGATTTTTCAGCATCGACGGCAACCCTGATCGCCTCGACCGTGGCCCGGTCGGCATCGAGCTTCGAAGCAAGGGTGCGGTTGTGGTCGATCTCCTTCCTCAGGTCCTCGATCATCTCTTCGAGGCCTGCATGGCTTTCCCCCATGAAGCCTGTCGCCTTCGAAACGACCGCGGGCGGGAACCCCATGCGCTGCATCATGGCGAAGGCGAAGCTGTTTCCCGGCAACCCCTTCATGAACCTGAAGGTCGGGACGAGACCTGCGCGATCGAACTCCATGGCACCGTTCACGACCCCTTCGCGACGGTGTGCATAGACCTTGAGCTCCCCGAGGTGGGTGGTGACGATGGTCTTCACTCCACGTTCGTGCAACTCCTCGATGACCGCCCGGGCGATCGCGCCCCCCTCCTCGACGTCGGTGCCTGCGCAAAGCTCGTCGATCATGGCCAGGCTGCCGGGTACGGCATGTTCGAGGATGTGCCGGATAGCCGACAGGTGCGAGCTGAAGGTCGACAGGTCGTTCTCGATGGACTGCTCGTCTCCGATCTCGATGAAGAGTCCGTTGAATGAAGGGAACACCGAGCTTTCGCTGCAGGGAACGAGGTAGCCGTGTCGCAGCATGCAGCTGAGCAGGCCGACCGTCTTCATGGCCACCGACTTGCCGCCGGCATTCGGACCCGAAATCACGAGCACCCGCTCATCCTCTCCGAGTTCCATGTCGAGCGGGAAAACCTTCTCCTTCGCGGCCCGGTGCGAAATAAGGAGCCAGGGATGGAAGCCCCTGATAATCTTCAGGCGGCTCCCGCCGGTCACTTCGGGCAGGTTCGAGGCGGTCTCAACTGCGAGCCTTCCGCGGCCGTAAAGCGAATCGAACCCGGCAAGCAGCTCCTGGTTGTGCCGCACGTCGGCCAGATCGTTGCGCACCAGGGCCGACAGCTCCTTCAGGATGCGCTCGATCTCCCTCCGTTCGGCAATCTCGAGTTCCTGGATCCTGTTGCTGATCTCGAGGGTTTCGGCCGGTTCGACGAATACCGTCTGGCCGGTCTGCGAGTAATCCTGCACGTATCCGGGCAGCTTGTATTTGTACTCGACCCGCATGGCGAGCACCTGGCGGCCGTTCTTCAGGGCCACGGTATCCTCCATGAGCCACCCTTCGGACTGGCAGCGGCGAAGAATACGTTCCATCCGACGCCGGAGCGAACTCCTGGCTTCGTCGAGCTCCTTGCGGATCATGTACAGTCCGTCGCTGGCCGTGTCGCGGACCCGTGCCTGCTCGTCAAGGGCCTGGGAGATCGAGTACTGGATGCTCTTTTCGAGCCAGAGCCTGATCGTGAAATCGTTCAGTTCGGCATAGCGCTCCCGGTTGGCGAACATGAAGCGACGCAGCAGGGCCGAGCTCTGCAGCAGGTGGAAGATGTCGAGCAGTTCGTCAGGTTCGAGCCAGCTGTCGGCTACCTCCAGCCTGACGAGCAGGTTGCGGGTGTCGGGCAGGAGAGCGAATGGAAGCGGCTGTCCCTCGAGCAGGAAATCCTTGAGCTCAAGCACCCGCAGCAGTTCGAGTTTCGTCTCCTCAATGCCGTGCGGCGCGCGAAGCTCGAGCAGCAGATCCCTGCCCATCGGTGAAATGCAGAAGCAGGCGGCATGCGCGGCAACCTTGTCGAATTCAAGCTTTTTCAGTACGATGCTGTCCATTTCATATTCTCCCGGATGATCCCTCTTTTCCCCGCCGGAGTCGCCGGCACCCCGTGAAGATAAAAGATAACAGGAAAATCCCCACCGCCCCTTCTGCTGTCGCATGCGCCGCAATGCGATACCTGTTCTTTTTTTTCACGATCTTTTGTTACTCTTAGACTGCAACCCCGGATATTTTAAAGCAATTATAAGGCGACACCAATGAGACTGGCTGTTAACATAGATCATATCGCAACCCTTCGCAATGCGAGAAACGAAGGTGATCCTGATCCGGTAGAGGCCGCGCTGCTCTCCGAAAAGAACGGAGCTTCGGGCATCGTCTGCCACCTGAGGGAAGACCGGCGCCACATCCGCGACAACGACCTCGAAAGGCTGCGTCAGTCGATCACCACGAAACTCGACCTCGAGATGGCCATGACTCCTGAGATGCAGTCGATCGCCATCAGAACCCGCCCCGAACTGGTCACCCTCGTGCCTGAAAAACGCGAGGAGCTCACCACCGAGGGCGGTTTCGCCATCAAGGCGCACTTCCGGACACTCGTCGAGTTCGTCAAGCCGATCCGCGACCATGGCATCCAGGTCAGCCTGTTCATCGAGCCTGAAGAGGAGGCCATCGAACTTTCCGCAAAGGCAGGGGCCGACCTCGTCGAGCTGCACACCGGCCCCTACTCGCTGTGCACCGGTGAGGAATCGTTCGTCCGCGAACTGGAACGGATCAGGTCCGCAGCCCGTTTCGGACGACAGCTCGGGCTCGGCGTTGTGGCCGGTCACGGGTTGGGCGTCAGGAACATCGCCCCGTTCCGCGATATCCGCGATATCGAAGAGGTGAGCATCGGGCATGCGCTCATCGCACGGGCGGCCCTGATCGGACTGCCGGCGGCCATAGGCGAGATCCTCAACCTCATCCAGAGGTAACGAGATGAAGACGCCGGTCACCGATCATCCGAAAGAAGCGCCGCCCCTCGTCGCCATCGTACTGGCGACCGGCAACAGGGACAAGGTGCGTGAGCTCCAGCCGATGCTCGAAGGCATCTGTCCGTTCCTGAAACTGTATTCGCTTGGCGACCTTGCGCTCACGCCCGACATCGAGGAGACCGAACCGACGCTGGAGGGAAACGCCCGGCTCAAGGCTGCTGCAGTCCTCGAACTCGCCGGACCGATGTTCGAGTGGCTTATCGTGATGGCCGACGACACCGGGCTCGAGGTCGATCCGCTCGGTGGAGCACCGGGCGTGCGTTCGGCACGGTTCGCCCCGGCACCTGAAGGAGCCTCCCCCTCATACGACGACAATGTGCGCCACCTGCTGCATGCAATGGCCGGCGCCGTCGATCGCACGGCTCGGTTCAGGACCGTCATCGCCATGCAGGGCCGGCTGCCCTCCGCCGCCGGAGGAAGCCTCAGGGTCGACGAGACCCTGGAAGGACGCATCGACGGGACCATCACGACGGAACGGCACGGTGAGGGCGGTTTCGGCTACGACCCGGTGTTCCTGCCTGACGGTTCCGGAAAAACCTTCGCCGAAATGGGCCTTCCCGAAAAAAACGCCATCAGCCACCGTGCCCGGGCTGTCGCCGCAGCCGTTTCGCGTATCCGGCACCTCATGACCTCCAGCGACATCCCGTCAACCATAACCCGCAACCGACCATGAACATCTTCCAGGCGATCGTCCTCGGCATCGTGCAGGGGCTCACCGAATTCCTTCCGGTCAGCAGTTCGGCCCACCTGCGGATCGTGCCGGCCATCCTTGGCTGGGACGACCCCGGAGCCGCATTCACCGCAATCATCCAGATCGGCACCCTCGTCGCGGTGCTGCTCTATTTCGCGAAGGACATCGCCTCGATTGCCGGTGCGGTGATTTCGGGAATCCTGAAAGGAACACCGTTCCACTCGCCTGAAGCGAAAACAGGCTGGATGATCGCGGCCGGTACCGTACCGATCGTCGTCTTCGGCCTGCTCTTCAAAAAGGATATCGAAACGACCCTCAGATCCCTTTACTGGATCAGTGCCTCGATGATCATCCTGGCCCTCGTGCTTTCGATCGCTGAACGGCACACCCTTTCGAGGCTGAAGAAGGGATTGAGCGGCAAATCGATTGCTGAAATCGGCTGGAAGGAGGCCATCTTCATCGGCTTCGCGCAGGCCATGGCGCTCATTCCCGGCTCATCCCGTTCCGGCGTGACCATCACCGGGGGGCTGTTCATGAACCTGGACAGGAAAACCGCCGCCCGCTACTCCTTCCTGCTCTCCATTCCCTCGGTATTCGCAGCCGGTATGTTCGAACTTTACAAAACCAGGGCCGAGATCATGGCCTCAACGCAGAACATGGTGGCTATTGCAGTGGCGACCCTCTGCGCAGGCATCGTCGGATACCTCTCCATCGCTTTCCTGCTCAACTATCTCCGCCGCCATACGACCACGATTTTCATCATCTACCGGCTGCTGGCAGGAACGGCCCTGATCGTCCTGATCGCGACCGGGAAACTGCAGCCCTGACGAGATGCTTCCCCCCTCCGGAAGCACCTCCTGCAACTTTCTGGGCGAAAAAAATATTGTCATATCTGTCAGAAGGGCGGGGAAAAATTTATTATATACTGAGATAGCAAAAACACACAAATTTAAACCTTGGGCCATGCCATACAGCTCGTCAGGTGTAGGGCATAATGGCTTTGATAGAGCAGACTTACACATACACACCAAATGTTCGGACGGAATCTTTACGCCAGAAGACATTATGCGGAAGGCGGCCAAGGTCGGCCTGAAAGCCATAAGCATAACTGACCACGATTCTGTCGCAGGTATTGACAAAGCAAAGCCATTATCACTCGAAACAGGTGTCGAGCTTATTCCAGGTGTAGAAATGAGTTCGGCCTACAAGGGATATGATATTCATATCCTTGGTTATTTCTTTGATTACAAGCAATCCGGGCTGAAAGGCTATCTGGACCACTGCCGCCTGCTGCGCACCGAAAGGGCTGAAAGGATGGTCCAGAAGCTGGGCAAGATGGGCGTCAAGATCGAGATCGAGCAGATCATCATGAAGGCCCAGAACGGTAGCGTGGGGCGGCCGCACATCGCGGCTGTCCTCCAGGACGGGGGCTTTGTCAAAAGCTTCAGCGAAGCTTTCAGCAAATACCTCGGTTCGCACAGCCCGGCCTACGTCAAAAGCATCGAAACGCATCCCGGAGAGGTCATCAGGCTCATCAACGAAGCCTCCGGGTTGTCGTTCCTGGCCCATCCCGCCCAGAACGTGCCCGACGAAATCCTCCGCCAGCTCATCTCATTCGGCCTGGACGGCCTCGAGATCATCCATCCTTCGCACGACGCCTACCGGCAGAACTATTACAGGGAGATCGCCAACGAGTATTTCCTCCTTTTCTCCGGCGGGTCGGATTACCACGGCATGAAAGACCACGAAGACAATTTCGGCCAGACCTGCATCCCCTATGAATGGGTCACCAAAATGAAAAGTCGGCTTTCCCCGGCCAATAAAGGATGATCTACCCGTGCATTCCCCCCCTGGATGCCTGCCCGGGTGGATCCCTTGATGCCGACGGGATGTGCAACGCGTCCCAGGGAAAACAAATTATCTGCCCGGCACTGAAAAGATTCGGTCAAGTTTTGCTATACTTGCACCACCAGTTATGGCCAGGGGTCCGATCCCTGCCCGTTTTTTCGACGAAGCGATGGTAAACCAATGCCAATGACCAACATCAGAAACCTGTCGGATCAGGCGGTGCTGAGGCTGAAGGAGTTCCTGCTCACCATGCAGGAGTTCTTCTTCTTCTCGGTCAGGGCATTCACCACCATGCCGAAACTCAAGCGCTACTGGCGGGACTTCCTCGACCAGGCGAACATCTGCGGCGCAGAATCCATCCCGATCGTGCTGGTCAGCTCGATTTCGATCGGCTCGCTGCTTGCCATCGAGGTCGGCAACCTCCTCGAGGATTTCGGAGCTAAGACCATGCTCGGCCGTTCGACCTCGATTTCGGTCATCAGGGAACTCGGCCCGCTGCTCATGGGGCTGATGCTGTCGGCCAGGTACGGATCGAGGAACGGCGCTGAACTCGGCGCCATGCAGATTTCAGAACAGATCGACGCGCTTCGCGCGTTCGGAACGGACCCGATCGCCAAGCTCGTCATGCCTCGCCTCGCTGCCGCACTGGTCATGTTCGTACCCCTGACCGCCCTTGCCGATTTCGCAGGCCTTCAGGCGGCCGGCCTCCTTTCGGAACACTACCATCATATCGATCCCGGCATCTTCTGGAACTCGGTCTATCCCCGGATGGTCCCGAAGGATTTCGTCGTCGGCTTCCTGAAGGCACCGGTCTTCGCCATCATCATCACGCTGGTCAGCAGCTTCAACGGCTTTTCGGCGCGCGGCGGTACTGCCGGGGTCGGCAGGTCCACCATCAAGGGCATCGTGGTTTCCTCCGGCCTGGTGCTGATCGCCAACTTCTACGTCTCGAAGCTCGTGCTCGAAAACATGCAGTAGTATGATCGAACTCAGAAACGTCACGCTGAAATACGGCGACAAACTGATCCTCGACAACGTCTCGATCACGGTCAAGGACAACAGGATCAAGGCTATCCTCGGCCCCAGCGGCGTCGGCAAGAGCACGATCCTGAAGCTTATGCTCGGGTTGATCAAACCGAACAGCGGACAGATATTCGTCGACGATGTCGACATCACCCGGATGAAGGAGGTCGATCTCTACCCGATCAGGAGAAAGATGGGCATCGTGTTCCAGGGGAACGCCCTGTTCGATTCGATGACCATCAGCCAGAACTTCAGCTTTTTCCTCAGGGAAAACCTCCGGCTGCCCGAAGAGGAGATCGAACGACGGGTGACCGAACAGATCAAGTTCGCAGGGCTCGAAGGCTACGAAGATCAACTCCCCGAGAGCCTCAGCGGCGGCATGCGCAAACGCGTCGCCATCGGCAGGGCCCTGATCTTCAAGCCGAGGATGATCCTGTTCGACGAACCGACGGCCGGGCTCGACCCGGTCAGTTCGAAAAAGATCCTGAACCTTATCGCATCGTTGCGAAAGACCAGCAACCTCGGCGCCGTGTTCGTGACCCACATCATCGACGACGTGTTCGCCATTGCGGACCGAGTGGCCGTGCTCTACCAGGGAAAGATCATCTTCGACGGCGAGACCGAGAGGTTGCATGAGTCCGACCACCCGTTCATCATGTCGATCCTGTCGGACAAGATCCTCGAAATTTAACACCACCAGACCACGATTTTCGTATGAGAAACCCGAAAGAACTGAAATGGAGCGACCTCAGGACCGGCATCTTCTTCGTGCTCGGCCTCGGCTTCGCTGCCTATCTCGGCATCGTCATCGGCAAGAACACCAGCACCTTTACCGGCGTAACGACGATCAGGATCATTTCGAATAACGTCAACGGCCTGGCCGAGAACAACTTCGTCTCCGTCTCTGGCAAGAAGATCGGCACCGTGTCGAAGCTCAGCTTCAGCACGATTCACGATTCGCTTCACGTGGTGGCCGATCTCCGGCTGCGCAACGAGTTCGCCGGCCTGGTCACGAAAGACTCGAAGGCAATGATCCGCTCGCTCGGCATTCTCGGCGACAAATATGTGGACATCACGACCGGAAAAGGAACTCCGGTCAAGGACGGCGACTACATCAGTCTCGTGTCGGAAGACGGCATGGCTGGACTGGCGACGAACGCTTCGACGGCCCTCGCCAAGATCAATACCCTGCTCGACAGGCTCAACAACGGCAAGGGACCGATGGGCCGGATCCTGTCGGACGAGAAGATGGGAGCCGAACTGCAGCAGACCATGACGAACCTGCATACGACGTCGGCAGACCTCTCGAAGTTCAGCGCCGAGCTTTCGAACGGAAAAGGGATCCTCCCGAGGCTGATGAGGGACAAGGCCCTCGCCGACAACACCGCACAGACGCTGGAAAACCTCAAGAGCACCACCGCGAAGGCTGAAACCCTCGTCGAAAGGCTGAACAGCGAACAGAGCACCATCGGCAAGCTGAATTCCGACCCGGCGCTCTACAACAACCTGAACCGTACCATGATCTCCCTCGATTCGCTCCTGACCGACCTGAAGCGTAAACCGGGCAGGTACGTCAGGTTCACCTTTTTCTGAACCTTTCCTCCTGATCGATGAGGACGCTTCGCACATTGCTGTCAGCCATTGTCGCCGCGGTCGTCCTCTCGGCCGCCTTGCCGGCAGGAGCTGCTACCTGTGACTTCTCTCCGCTCGAAGCCCTGATGCGAAAGGCAGTCAGCGACAGCGTCTTCCCGGGCGCAAGCCTGGCCGTGATCCATCGGGGCCGCATCGTGTTCCACAAGGCCTTCGGCCGGCAGACCTACGATCCGCTCAGCGCCCCGGCAGACACCACCACCATGTACGACGCGGCATCCCTGACCAAGGCCGTGGTCACGACGAGCATCGTCATGCAGCTCGTCGAACGCGACTCCCTCGACATCCAGGCCCCTGCAAGCCGATACCGGCCCGGATTCGCCGCCAACGGGAAGGGGCGGGTCACGATCGGTCAGCTCATGCGCCACGAATCCGGACTGAGGGCCCATACCTATTTCGCGACGACCTGCACGACTCCGGCAGAACTCTTCAGCGCCATCGACCACGACTCTCTGGCCTACACCCCCGGCACGAAAACCGAATACAGCGACCTCGGGTTCATGCTGCTCGGCAACATCGTGGAATCGCTCACCGGAAGAAGCCTCGCGTCGAACTTCCGCTCAAGGTTCAGCGAACCGCTCGGCATGAGCTCCACCATGTTCACTCCACCGCCCGGGTATCGGGGACGCATCGCGCCGACCGGGGAAGACGGGGTCTGGAAGCTGGAGCGCCCACGCCCGCTGGTCAACGACCAGAACGCCGCCCTGCTCGGAGGCGTGGCAGGACACGCCGGACTTTTCACCACCACTGGCGACCTGAGCCGGATGGTGCTCATGCTGATGGAGGGCGGAAAATTCGAAGGGAAACGGTACGTGCATGCATCGACGGTCGCGACCTTCCTGAAAAAGGGCGATGCGTCGAGGGCGCTCGGCTGGGACCTCGTCACTCCCGGAGGAAGCTCTTCGGCGGGAGCCCGCTTCTCGGCATCGTCATGGGGCCACCTCGGCTTCACCGGAACCAGCATCTGGGTCGACCCGGAAAAGGAGCTTGCCGTCATCCTGCTGAGCAACCGGGTATGGCCGAGCCCTGCGAACATAAAAATCCGAAAGTTCAGGCCCCTCCTGCACGACACGGTCGTCGGATGCATCGACTCCTGCCGGAAGATGAAGTAAGAGCGGAGCGGGAAAAGATGGAGCGGGCGAAGAATATGGACTTGATTGACGGAATGGACGTCATGGACTGAATGGACGCCCGCAGACAACCACGCCAGGCGGACGGAGCACAGAAACCTATCTTACATTCAGGAGTCCCGACACTTCGGGACGACGGACATCAACCTCTTACATTCTCTTCAATTGCCCCGGGTTTCAACCCGGGGGGCGTCAGGCGAATATCCCGTTCATCGGCACGATGGGCAGTTGCGACTGCTTCAGCGACTCCTTTGCCGCGATGGCGTTGACCGCCATCCGCCCGGTGAAGGCGGCCGCCTCCATGAGGAATACCGGCGCCTCGGTCCCTACCCAGTCCCCGGCGAGGAAGAGGTTGCCGACCGGCGTTTCGACCCCCGGCCGTGAAGCGTGGTCCCCGGGAGCCCATCGTGAAAAGTTGGACTGCATCATGAACAGCTCATGCCGGATCGTCGATCCCCTCGTCTCCGGGAACATCTCGTGCAGTTCGCGCAGCATCGTGTCCCGGATCTCCCGTTCCGGCCGGACCTGCCCGGGGGCGATGGCGTAGGCGTGCAGTTCGACCACGCAGCCGCCGGTCTTCTTCGCCCAACCGGCGAACGGCTCCTGGAAGCTCGAATAGAGGCTGATCGAATCGGTGTAGGTGAACCCTGAGACCGTATAGAACGGATACTTCGCTTCGCGGATCGGCCGGTCAAGCCACACCCGCCATACCGCGTAGGGATCGGCCTCGCCGAGGGACGCCACCTGCCTGCCGAACGACGGGAACGCAGCACCTGACTCCTGCAGCAGCTCCTTCGCACCCCGGACGTTTGCCGCCACGACGCAGTAGTCGCACGGCAGGGTTCCCGGACCTGAAGCGACCGCGTCAGAGGTTCCTCCCGAACCCCGTTCAAGCACCAGCAGATCCCCCTCCTCCCTGACCGTCAGGGCGGCAAGCGGTGCCTTGGGAGGGCCGCTGACCGGAGCTCCTTCGGCGTCGAAGCGGCCCGCATGGCAGGGACACAGGAAACCCCCGGTCTCCTTTTCAGGGCTCACCGGGCATCCCATGTGGGTGCATCGTGCGTCGAACGCCGCCCATGAACTGCCGCGCCTCGCAACCAGCAGCGGCACACCGGCGTCGGACTGCTTCTGGAGCCATCCCGACGCAGGTACCTCACCCTTCGGGATCGATGCGAGCTGAGCGTTTCCGGGCAAGGCGGCCCCGTCGAGCCTCACGGATGCCACCCTGCCACTCTGCAACTCGAGACCGGCGACCTTCTGACCTTTCACAACCGTCACACCTGACGCTTTCAGCTTCCGTTCGAGCGGGTCGATGAGCGCGCTCATGCAGTCCCGGGTCGTGATCCTGAAGCTGAGCCCCTCCGGGCTGCCCATGAAGTAGAAATGGAAATAGCGCATCGCCTCCGCGGCCGAAAGCACCTCCATGCGGTTCATGGTGGCGTCGGCGAAGGGATGCAGCACCGTGTCGACAAACGCCGGCAGCACCTCGCCGCGACGGCAGTAGGTCATGAAATCGATGCTGTCGAAATCGTGGAAGGTGCGGTCATAGCGGTACCGGAACATCTCGATGAGCGGCGGCAACCCCTTGTAGTCCCGGAGGAACGAGGCGATGTCGAGGGTGCGCGACTGCCCGACGACCGACAGGATGTTGAAGGGAAAGAGCTTCGGCGTCTGGCCGAACACTTCGAGCGCCTTGCCGTTGAACAGCACCGGATAACCCGGGGAGGGGGTGAAGGCATCGGCGCGGACGCCGGCCGATGCGAACATCTCGTTCAGGTTGTAGTACTGGTCGAAAAAACCGTGGAACCCGTGCTCCACCGGAAAGCTCTCCCCGAGGGCGTCGATGTTCCAGCCGGTCAGCTTGCCTCCGAGCGCCGGAGAAGCCTCGACGAGCGTGACTTCGAAGTTCCTGCGAGCCAGTTCAAGGGCCGCGCTGATGCCGGCAAGCCCGCCGCCAACGACCACCGCCTTTTTCGGGACCTTGAGTTTGTCGGGAAAGTTTTCAGGGCCTCCTGTGCCGTACTCCTGCTTCCTCGGCTGGTAATACCCGACAAGGCCCGCCGTTCCGGCCGTCATGATGCCTGCCCCGATACCGGTGCGTTTCAGAAAATGCCTGATGAAGTCGCGTCGCTGCATGATGCTCGGTGGAAGGGATTGGTGGCGGATGGTACCCACAATCCCTATATTTAGCAATAATTGCAGGTTCCGCCAACGTTTCCGGCAGATGAGCCGGACATCTTCCTTCGCCATGGACAAGGTTCCGGCATCGATGAAAGAGCAGATCAGGCAGAAAGCCCTCGGGCTCGGCTTCTGCGCCGCAGGTTTTGCAGCAGTCCGTCCGCAGGCCGACGCCATGGAAAGCCTCAGGGAGATGGTCGCCCAAGGGCGCCACGGAGAGATGCGCTACCTCGAAACCGGCATGCCCGAACGCGCAGACCCGACGCTGCTCCTCAGCGGAGCAAGGACGGTGCTCTCCGTCGCCGTCGCCGGCCCCGCAAGGCAGGATCGGGGCCATGATGAGGAAGGCATCCTCTCGGCACACGCCGCGATCCCGGACTACCACCTTGTCGTCAGGAGCCTCCTCGGGAAACTCCTCGGATTCATCCGCTCCGAGGCCGGAGTGCCCGTGAACGGCGTCGCCTGCGTCGACGGCGCCCCCGTGCTCGAAAAAGCCTGGGCCGAGGCTGCGGGCATCGGCCGTACCGGCAGGAACACCCTGCTCATCGTCCCCGGCGCCGGCTCCATGGTCTTCCTCGGAGAGCTGCTGCTCGACATCGAGATCGAACCCGACGCGCCACTCGACTTCGACCCGTGCGGCGACTGCCGTGCCTGCCTCGACGCCTGCCCCACCGGCGCCCTCACGGCATCCGGCCGGATCGACGCCACGCGCTGCATCTCCTACCTCACCATCGAGCTGAAACGGGAGTTCACGGAGAGCGAAGCGGCCAAGACCGGCCCGTGGCTCTTCGGCTGCGACCGCTGCCTGGAGGCCTGCCCGCACAACCAGGCAAGAAGCGTCGCCCCCCATCACGCATTCGCCCCCTCACCTGGAATCCTGGAGCTGACGGCAGAAAAAGTGCTTGAGCTCACCGGCTCCTCCTTCAGGAAACTCTTCGCCGGCACCCCGCTCATGCGACTCGGCCTCAAGCGCCTGAAGCGCAACGCAAAATCCGTGCTGGAAAAACAAAAAGGAAAAGGGGGCTAGTGGAGAACCGACCTAATGACCCTGAAACATGACCGACGCCGATTTCTGTCATCCTGAGCGAAGCCGAAGGATCCATGAATTCTGGATTCTTCAACCGACTGCGTCGGCCTCAGAATGACAGGCTGCCACCTTATGAGTTTTTGTGAACTTTTGTTGCCAAAACAATAACTACGCGATGGATACGAGCACCATACTCTGGATAGCCTCCGCTCTCCTGCTCATCGCCGGTTTTGCAGGCCTGCTCCTGCCTGCCCTGCCGGGAGTGCTGCTGGTGTTTGCGGGATTGGTGTTCGCCGCCTGGGCTGAAGGATTCGCCTTTGTCGGCTGGGGCACGATCTCGATCCTTGCCATCCTGACCGTCGCCGCCTATGCGATCGACGCGGTTGCCGGCCTGTTGGGAGCAAAACGCTTCGGTGCCGGGAAATACGGCCTGGCGGGAGCAACCATCGGAACCGTGATCGGGTTGGCCTTCGGATTGCCGGGAATCATCGCCGGTCCTTTCATCGGAGCCGTGCTCGGTGAACTCTACGCACAAAAGGATGTGCATGCAGCCGGTATCGCCGGCATCGGAGTCTGGATCGGCATAGCCGTCGGCACCGCTGTCCGCATAGCCATTGCCTTCGTGATGGTCGGGGTGTTCCTGTTTGCCCGGTTCGTGTGAGCGCGCCCTGAATCACCAGTCCTCCTATGGCATCCGAAGCAGGGTGATGACGATACCGATGAAATACAGGGAACCGAAGATGGCCTTATTGTTGCGGGCAAGCCACTCCGGGAGGTAGATGTCGAAATTGGCACGCCGATCATCCGTGTAGCGCCCCGCAATGGCGGTAAGGGGGCAACTCATGCGGTTGACCACCAGAATGAGCACCTCCACTGCCACGATGGCGATACATGCGAAAGCAAGGCGATGGTTCTGGAGAAACGAGCAGATCGGTATTGCGATGATCGACGTGGCGAAAAAAGCCCAGACCACCGTGTGAATGAGCTTGATCTTCCGAAGAGCGATGAGGTCAGGATCGATAGTCATGCGTTTCTTTTCGTGTTCGGCATACGTTGGCAGCAGTGTCCCTGGCAAAGGAACAACGTCCCGCATTCCCTGTCTACAAGTTTCTTGCTGTTTTCAGTATAACCGTCTTGCTGAACAGCACCCTTGGTCTTCCGATAATGACAAACCCGGCATCTTCGGCTATGCTGATGGTTGCTTCGAACGCCGATTTCGAAACATGGAACGGCGGTTCCACGATCAGAACCTGTCCGTTCGGCTTCACTATGGTTCGTATTTCGCTGAACAGATGTTCCTTGTCCGGGACTTCGTGGACCATATAGAACAGCAGGACAAAATCAACAGGCTCCGACACACCTATGGTGTTCTCCCCACACTTGTGCAGGAGAATCCGCTCCTCAAGCTCAGTCCCTTCAATCTTCTCCTTGACGATCCGAAGCATCCCTTCCTGCAGATCGGATGCGATAACCCGCCCGGATTTACCGACCAGTCGCGCCATCTCGACCGAGAAAAAGCCGGGACCGCAACCGACGTCCAGCACCGTCATCCCTTCGGTGACATAAGGCGCAAGAATTTTCCGTGGGTTCTGCAACCATCTTCGAACCCCATTGTCAAGCCCCCCTGCTCCCTCGACCGGGCATATCCGCTCGTTGCTTTCACCCACCTCACGTTCTCCTGGAATTATTCCGGCAATCAAAGGTGTCAATAGTCGTTAAGACAAGTCATCCGCCTCTTGTCCATTCCGACTTTCTTGTCATTCTGAGCGGAGCGAAGAATCCGGAACGTATTGTCATTTTAAATATGATGGATGCTTCATTGCGCTACGCATCATTCAGAATGACAGCGCCATAAGCTGGATATCCTGATATCTGCCTTCGAGTTTCCGGGCATTGGATTTCAGGCCCTCGACGTTGAACCCGACGCTTTCGTACAACCGGACAGCAGGGATGTTGTCGGAAAAAACCTCAAGTTCGACTTTTTCCAGGCCATAACCGGCAGCGAGCGCCAGACAGGCATTCAGCAGACGTCGACCGACGCCTTTTCCCCGGTAATCCCCGGCAACCCCCATCCCCAGGTGACCGACATGGGTGAAGCCTTTCGTCGTGTTCGGAAGGATGTCACACCAGCCTACGATCCTGTCACCATCCACGGCCACCACCTCCGGCAAACCGCTATCGATGATGTGCTTCAGGAAACCGCGACTCTGCTCCTGCGTAAAGCCTTCGACGGTGGCGAGGTACCATTTTTCCGAGCACACCGAGTTGATCGTCTCCCTCAGCGACCCAAGGTCGGTTTCTCTTACCGGTCGAATCTGAACTGTCGTTTCCATGTCATGGGCCCAGGCTATGAAGTGCTGAATTGGAGCTGGAAGTTATTTCTCTTCCAAAAAAATATCATTTTCGAATGAATATTGGACATACAGGCTGCCTGGTATGCCTGTTGTGTAGAGCGCACAGTCGGCCTCGGCTGGAAGCGGAACGCCCTTTCGGCTTCGGGACGGATCGACGCCACGCTCGGCATCTCCTGCCTCACCATCGAACTGAAGCGTGAATTTTCGGAAGAGGAGGCCGCCATGGCCAGCAACTCACTGTTCGGCTCAGACGGCCGCATGGAGACGTGCCCGCACAATCAGAAGAGAAGCACCCTGCCCCATCCGGCATTCGCCCCCTCCGAAGCGACCCCCAGTTCACTCAGCTTATTCGGTAGGCCTTGCATGTAGAGCGATCAAACCCTATCATTGAAATGAACCCCAGCATTTCCAGGAAAGCACACGGAAAAACTTCCCCCGTGCTTCCATGACAGAAAAAGCAGAATCCGGAAAGCGCTTGAAGCGCAAACCGCTCGTTATAGCCAGCAGCGTCGCCTTGATCATCGCGTTGGCAGCGCTGTGGCTCTACAACACCCATGAAGTGCTGAAAATCCGGCCACCGGCGCCACTGACGGAAGACGTTTCACTGGAACGGCCACCATCCATCTTCAACCTTCCCGTCAGCATTGAGCTTTCGGTACTCGATGCCTACCTCAACGGAAAAATTCAAGGCGACTTTCTCCAAACCTCCTTCTGGCTTCAGAAGAAAAAAAAAAGAGAAGGTAGTCATGGTGCTCACCAGAAACGAGCCGATCGTCATCCAATCGACAGGCCGGGAACTCGTCTGCATCTTCCCTCTCTCGGTTGAGAGTCGGCTGGTCGATAGCCGACTCGGCAAGGCGCTCCCGAAACTGCTGGTCAGTCCGGTCCGCGCTCGCGCCCGAATCACCTTATCGACACCGGTCAGCGTCGACAGGAAGTGGCACCTGGTCACAAGATTCAGGATCCGCAGCCTCGAATGGATTGAAGAGCCAATCGTAAAATTCGGCCCCTTCCGAAAAAATCTGACCGAAAGCATCAATGCATTCATCAGCGACAACAGCAGCGGGCTTACCGGCATGCTCGACCGCGAGATTCACGAGGCGGCGAACCTGAGGCCGACCATTTCAGAAGTTTGGCTCGATCTTCAGGAGCCGATCCTCGTCGGAAGAAAACCCGCACAGATTTGGCTTCGCTTCCACTGCAGCAACATCGACGGCCGGGTCTCCCTTCACAAGAACAGGATCGTCTGCTTGACACGCATCGAGGCGACCATGAGAATGTTGACCGATACGACCGGCATAAGACGGGCCAATGCGCTGCCTCCGTTCAGGCAGATTGGCAGCGAGAAAGCGAAAACCCTTTCCGAAATCAACTTTTTCGCATTCATCCCCTTTGACGAAATCAATGATCACCTGAACCGGTATTTCAAGGGAAGAACGTTCACCAAGCAGGGATATCACGTCGCAGTGAGGGGCGTCAGGGCATACGCATCGAAGAAAGGGCTCTCCATCGCCGTCATCACCGACCGCGACATCAAAGGCAATGTGGTCATAAGCGGCCGAATGTACTACGACGTGCACACACGTACGCTCAGGATCGACAGCTTCGACTACGCCGTCGACACCGGCAACCCGATCATCAGTACTGGAGACCTGGTCGTACACGAAGTAGTGCGGGACAGCATCGCATCGAGACTCAACGTGCAGGTAGGCACACTCATTCAAAATCTGCCGGGAGTCATTACCCGTGCCGTCGCCAGAGAAAAGGCTGGAAAAACCATCGATTTCAACGTTGACAGTCTCAGGATCCATGACTGCCAGATCCGAATGGGTAAAAACAACGTCTACCTCCTCGTCAACGCCACCGCCAGTACTGGCTTGCGGATCAAGCGCATCAAGCCAGGCAAATCCCTCAGGATCATAAAAAAAGAGCCTTCCGAAGAGAGAGAAAGCAGATAGATGGGCCTCACAAACTCAATCTTGGGGACATCCTTAGACGATTCCGGTTACTCAACATACTGGAGCTGTTCACCAAAGAAAGCCTGGCGATGGTCGTTAATACATCCATCAACGACAAACGAGTCATCCATACGCTCGATTACCTCTGCTGGATGCGTGGGTTGCCCGAAGTGATCACAGTGCATAACGGACCTGAATTCACAGGAAACGTGGTGGACAACTGGGCATGGAGAAACGGCGTGAAGCTTGATTTCAGCAGGCCGGGGAAACCGGTCGATAATGCTTTCATCGAAAACTTTAATCGGTCCGTACGGAACGAGTGCTTGAAAGACAACTGCCTTTTAAGCCTGAGCCATGCCAGAGAGGTCATCGAAGACTGGCGAAACGATTACTACAACGTCAGGCCGCATAGTGCCCTTGATGGCCTGACACCGGCTGAATTTGCCGACCAGCGGAAAGAATTTTCCCAAAGTCTGGTGTTACTGTACACGGGGCAAGTTCCAAACCACTTAGAGCCTTCTGAGAATAGCGAATGCTCTGCCACAGCCAAACGGTCTCTGCCTGAACCGGAAAGCCCGAGTGGTGCCATGAAGTAATGGATTTGATGGACGAGATGGACTGCATGGACAGCATGGACGGGCAATAAAAAAGCGGGGATGCGCTCCCAGCTTTTTCTTTCTCTCTCATCAACTGTGCCAACGGATTCGTTTTCGATCGTCGCGAGCGGTTCGAGTGCAAGGCGGACGGAGCGGAGAAACCGGAGCGTACACGGAGTACGTGAGGATTTCGAGCACCACCCAACGAAGCAATCAACCCGCGCAACAGGCTTCAAAAGGTTTATCAATGCTTGAAGTGCCGCATACCGGTGAACACCATCGCCAGGTTGTTCGCGTCTGCCGCCTCGATCACCTCGTTGTCTCGGATCGAGCCGCCGGGCTGGATGACCGCGGTCACGCCGGCTTCGGCTGCAGCCAAGAGGCCGTCGGCGAACGGGAAGAAGGCGTCGGAAGCGACCACCGAACCCTTCAGGTCGAGGCCCACTTCGGAAGCCTTCCAGCGTGCGATCTTCGACGAGTCGACGCGCGACATCTGTCCTGCGCCCACGCCGTAGGTCTGGCGGTTCTTGACGTAGAGGATGGTGTTCGACTTGATGTGCTTGCAGATCTTCCAGGCGAACATCAGGTCGGCAAGCTCCTCTTCGGTCGGCTTGCGCTTCGTCACCACCGTGAGATCCTCCCTGGCGACGATCTTGCTGTCCCGGTCCTGCACCAGCATGCCGAACGGCGTTGACTTGAACTCCCAGCCGCCTTTCGGAAGAGCCTTCTTCTGCAGCACGAGCCTGCGGTCCTTCTTCTTCATGAGCAGGTCAAGCACGCCGTCCTCGAAGGCCGGGGCGATGAGGATCTCGGTGAAGATCTCGTTGACAACCGTGGCGGTCTCCATGTCGAGAGGGCGGTTGAAGGCGATGATGCCGCCGAACGGAGCCTGCGTGTCGGTCGAGAAGGCGCGGCGGTATGCTTCGGCAAGGGTCGGAGCCTGCGCGACGCCGCAGGGGTTGGTGTGCTTGACGATGACCACCGACGGCGCTTCGCCGCGGAACTCCTCGATGATGCCGGTCGCGGCCGCGATATCGAGCATGTTGTTGTAGGAGAGCTCCTTGCCGTGCAGCTTGTCGAAGATGTCGGAGAACGAGCGGACTCCCTCGCCGTCGTTCATTTTGTAGAAGCCGGCGTTCTGGTGCGGGTTCTCCCCGTAGCGCATGTCGAGCTCCCGTTCCAGCCTGACGGTCATGGTGGCGGAAGCCTCCCTGGCCGTGCCGGCGGCGGTCGCCATGTAGGCGGCGATGGCCGTGTCGTATTTCGAGGTCAGGGCGAACACCTTGGCGGCAAGGTTGAGGCGGGTGGCCCTCGTGGTGGTGCCGCCGTTCGACTTCATCTCGGCAAGCACGGTTGCGTAGTCGGCAGCATCGGTGATCACGGTCACCGATTCGTTGTTCTTCGCCGCGCTGCGCAGCATCGAAGGTCCGCCGATGTCGATGTTCTCGATGGCGTCCTCGAAGGTCACGTCGGGCCTGGCGACGGTGGCTTCAAACGGGTAGAGGTTGACCGCGACGAGGTCGATGAACTCGATGCCGTTGTCGCTGGCTGCCTTCCGGTGCTCCGTGTTCCCGCGAACGGCGAGCAGTCCGCCGTGGATCTTCGGATGGAGCGTCTTGACCCTGCCGTCCATGATCTCGGGAAACCCGGTGATCGTGGAGATGGAAGCGGCATCGATCCCGGCTTCCTGAAGGGATTTCAGGGTGCCACCGGTCGAAAATATCTTGACGCCCATGGAGGAGAGTTCGCGACAGAAATCGACGATGCCGGTTTTGTCGGAAACGGAAACGAGAGCCCGCTTGATGACAGGATCAGACATGTGTGGAGTATTTATTTGGGATTGTGCGGCCGTTCGTAAAGGCGGAATTTAACAAATATCCTCCAATTATCTGAGGAAGTCGGTCGCTTTGGAAGGAACGGGATGAACGCTCCCGGAGGGAGTGATCAGAATGTCGACATGGGTGGGCTGGCAAGGAGGCTTCTGAACGAATCAAGACTTCTGGATCATTGACAGGATAATGCCGGCCATGATCATGGCGGACGCGAAAAAGGATTCCTTCCAGGGTGTTTTGGCGCCGGTTTGCTGATGCAACCGGTGATTGACGACACCCAGCCCGAAACAGAACAGGAGGGAAAGGATCGGTGAGAGCACCGCAAAGAAGGAGAGCGGGACGAAGCAGTCGATTATAGGCACCAGCAGCAACAGGAGGCCTACGACCAGGAACCCGAGACCGACTGTGCGGAGGAGCGCAAGGATCACCGCCTGAAGCCTGCCGTCGACAGAATCCCAGGAGTTCCCGTAAGCGGCCGCATGAAAGGAGAGAAAACTTCGGGACCGTAAACTCTTCGCTGCCATGTTGAGGGAGATGAGTCCTACAGATGCAAAGAGACAGACAGAGAGAAGCTGCAACAAACCGATCATGAAAACCTCCGGATAAGTTTTTGCGTCGATGAATCCTCATCGCTCAGGAACAAGAACATGGAGGGCAGGTATCGGTTGTGGGTGCGCTCCCGCTCCTGAGCAAATCGAGAATTTTGTCTGCGGTGAATTGTGCCGTTTCTTTCCGCTCGGATTCAGGTACGTCATCCATGTGAAAGACCTTCGAATACTTTTTGTGCAGACCGAGGGCATCGATATGAACGATACTCTCTTTGCTCGCAATGTTGTTGATGACCCTGCCGATGCAGTGCAGAAAACAGCCATCGATCATGATTACCTGCTCTGACTCCTTGACCCATGTTGCCATAGCCGAATGGGGCACCAACGCCGTCTCGGCATAGCAGGCTCGCGCGTAAGGCTCTTGCTTTGATACGATATTAGCCGCCTGGCGAGCGATCTCACCACGGATGCATGGCCCCTCGCAAGAAAGAACTGGAATCGCTTTTCTGGCCAGATTTTCCTCCGCCCATTTCTCACCAGATGGACACTGCCCGGAAACGCCGTCGACTTCCACAGAGAAGCCCAAGGACGAATTTGCCATGTATCCCTCCTGTCAGGATGATTGTTAAACTTTTGACCACTTACGTTCCGAGATGAGCACAAAGCAGATATGCAACGCTGCCTCATGATGTTATACGATAAAATACAGTGCCATTACCACAAATAACAAGCTTGTCGTTCCGGGATTTGCCTACGGATTTTAGCGATCACAGCTTGTGAAGGTTGTAACCTTTTGAAAAAAGGGGCGGTTGGGTGCATATTAGGGTAACTTTCCATAACCATTGCACGTACCTTGAATGGCTGACAACAAAAGGCGACTGGCCGTATTCTGCTCCGGGACGGGCTCCAATTTCAGGGCCCTCCAGCATGCCATCCTCGAACGGGGGATTCCGGCGGAGTTCGAGCTGTGCCTGTCGAACCGCTCGCAGTGCGGCGCGTTCGAATTCGCACAGGAACATGGCATCGAGACCCTGCACCTGTCGGAGAAGCAGTTCGGCTCGTATGAAGAGTTCGAAGAGGCCATGGTCAGGGCGCTGATGGTACGAGGTATCGACCTCATCCTGCTTGCCGGATACATGCGCAAGGTGCCTGACGCCGTCGTGGCGGCATTTCCCGACCGTATACTGAACATCCACCCTGCCCTTCTCCCGAAGTTCGGAGGCGAGGGGATGTACGGCATCCACGTCCATGCGGCCGTGCTTGCAGCCGGCGAAGCCGAAAGCGGCGCTACGGTGCATGTGGTGAACGAGGAGTACGACAAGGGCCGGATCGTGATGCAGCGCCGTGTCCCCGTCATGCCGGGGGACACGCCCGAGGCGCTCGCCGATCGGGTGCTGGAGTGCGAACACGCGCTCTATCCAGACGCCCTCGAAAAAATCCTGGAAGAACAACCATGAGCGGCAGCCTTGAAATAGCGGTCAGCGAGATCTTCCATTCGATCCAGGGCGAATCGTCGTTCGCGGGTTGGCCCTGCGCCTTCATCCGGCTGGCCGGGTGCGGCCATGGGTGCCGCAACTGCGATACGGGCTATGCGGAGGAGGGCGGCGTCACGATGACCGTCACCGAGGCCGTAAGCCGTGCGCTCTCCTTCGGCGCGCCGTGCATCGAGGTTACCGGCGGAGAGCCGCTGCTCCAGGCAGGAGCCTATCCGCTGCTGGAGGAGCTGTGCGAAAACTGCCCCCAGGTGCTGCTCGAAACGGGAGGGTTCCTTCCCGTGGACCAGGTCGATCCGCGTGTTCGCATCATCCTCGACATCAAGCCGCCTTCGTCGGGTGTGTCGGGTGCAAACTGCATCGAGAACCTCAGCCTTGCACTCGAATCGCCGCATCGCTTTGAGTTCAAGTTCGTGCTGGCTTCGCGGGAGGACTACCTGTGGGCGAAGGAGTTCATCTTCGGCAACCTGCTCGCCGGCACCTGTACGATCCTGTTCGGTGCGGTATTCGGAAAGCTGGAGCTGCAGCTGCTTGCGGGATGGATCCTCGAGGACCGGCTGCCCGTCAGGATGCAGCTTCAGCTGCACAAGTACATCTGGAAACCTGACACGAGGGGGGTGTGAAATGATCGCACTCTCCGTGATCGTGCCGCTCTACAACGAACGGGAATCGCTGCCCGAGCTGGCCAACCGGCTGTTCGACGCACTCGACGACGATGAGCTCCTGAAATGCGTCGGAGAGGGTTCCGGCTTCGAGGTGATCATGGTGGACGACGGATCGACCGACGGATCATCGGCCCTTGTCAGGGAGATGATCGCCGAACGTCCTGAAATCCGCCTGATCTCGTTCAGGAGGAACTACGGGAAGACCGCCGCCCTGTCCGCAGGGTTCAGGGCCGCGTCCGGCGCCGTGGTCATCACGCTCGATGCCGACCTCCAGGACGATCCCGGGGAGTTCCGGGCGCTCGTGCTGAAGCTCCGGGAAGGGTACGACCTGGTGAGCGGCTGGAAGCAGGAGCGGCAGGACCCGCTCTCAAAGACGATCCCTTCGAAGCTCTTCAACTGGACGACGAGCCTGTTCAGCGGCATTCCGATGCACGACTTCAACTGCGGCCTGAAAGCCTACCGGAGGGAGCTGGTGGCATCGCTCGACATGCGGGGCGAGATGCACCGCTACATCCCGGTGCTCGCGCAGTGGAACGGCTACCGGGTGACGGAGATCCCGGTAAAGCACCATCCGCGCAAGTTCGGGAAAAGCAAGTTCGGCGTGGCGAGGTTTTTCGGCGGCCTCTTCGACTTCCTGTCGGTGATGTTCATCACCCGCTACCTGAGCCGCCCCATGCACTTTTTCGGTATGGCGGGCCTCGGCAGTTTCCTGGTCGGCCTCTTCGTCAGCCTCTACGTGACGCTTGACAAGCTCCTGAACCACCGGCCAGTGAGCAACCGCCCCATCCTGTTCCTGGGCATCCTGCTGATCATCCTCGGGGTGCAGCTCTTTTCGATCGGCCTGCTGGGCGAATTGCTCTCGAACCGTCCAGTGCGTTCGGCGGGCTTCTCCGTCCGCGAAACGGCGAACCTCGGCGACGACATCGTCCGCAAGCTCGAAGCATGACCGCACATCGTCCATGACCGGCATACACCATCTTTCCACCACCTCATCGACACGACGCTCATGAAACGGGTAGGCGCACATGTCAGCATCTCCGGAGGCGTCGAGAACGCCCCGCTCAACGCCCGTGAAATCGGTGCGAAGGCGTTCGCCATGTTTACCCGGAACCAGCGCCAGTGGCACTCGGCTCCCCTTGCAGCCGGGTCGGTCGAGGCCTTCCGGAAGAACTGCGCCGAAGCAGGGTTCAGCCCGGAGCACATCCTTCCGCACGACAGCTACCTCATCAACCTCGGCCATCCCGATCCGGAGAAGCTGGACAAGTCCCGCGAGGCATTCGTGACGGAGATGCAGCGTACCGAAGCCCTGGGGCTGGTCATGCTGAACTTCCATCCCGGGAGCCACCTGAACCTGGTGAGCGAAGACGACTCCCTCGGGCTCATCTCGGCCTCGGTCGACCTTGCGCTCGAAGCCACCCGCAACGTGGCGGCGGTCATCGAAAACACGGCCGGACAGGGCAGCAACCTCGGCTTCACGTTCGGGCAGATCGCCCGGATCATCGACCGGGTCGGGGAGAAGTCACGGGTCGGGGTATGCCTCGACACCTGCCACCTCTTCGCGAGCGGCTACGACATCCGCACGCCCGATGCCTTCGATGCGATGCTGGAGGAGTTCGACAGGACGATCGGATTGCGGTATCTGAGGGGAATGCACCTGAACGATGCGAAACAGCCGCTCGGCAGCCGGGTCGACCGGCACGCCTGCATCGGCAAGGGGATGATCGGAGCCGAGGCCTTCGCACACATCATGCGTCACCCGGCCCTCGAAGAGATGCCCCTGATCCTCGAAACCCCTGATTCGGACGGCTGGTCGGAGGAGATCAGGATGCTTTATCAGTTTGCCGGGGAGTGACGGCACCCGATCTTGCATTCTCTTGTGTAGCCCCGGGTTTCAGCCCGGGGTAAACTGGGCGATCACCGCAATCTTTCACGAAGCCCGTAAAAAACGGGCGACGGACAGGCTGCTGCCGAATATGCCGAGCAGGAGGCCGAGGGCGACGATTCCCGGATAGACGATGAGAGCGGAAGGGTGCAGTATCTGGTAGATGGCCGGTTCGTAGCGCAGCAGCGCCTGCTCGAACAGCAGGTAGACGCCGAGCGCGGCAAGCCCCCCTGAAACAAGCCCCTGCACCGCCCCTTCGATGAGGAACGGGGCGCTGATGAACCAGCGCGTGGCGCCGACCAGCCGCATGGTCTTGATCTTGTCGCGGCGGGCGTACATGGCGAGACGGACGGTATAGGCGTTCATGACGACTGTCGCGACCGCGATGACCCCCCCGATGCAGGCCGTAACGAGGGTGAAAAGCCGGGCGTTCCGCTCGATGGCCGAGAGGTACTCCTGGTTGTACTTGATGTCGAGCCCGTAATCGAGAACGCCGATGCGTTTGCGGATACGGTCGATGTCCGCAGGGTCGGCCGAGCCCGGCTTGATGGCAAGTGTGGCCGAACGGGGCAGCGGATTGGCGCCGAGGATCCTGACGACATCCTCTCCGAACTCACGGGAGAAACGGGCAGCAGCGGCCTCCTTGGAGATGTAGGTCACCTTGCCGACCCCCGGGATGTGGCCCATCTGCTCCGCCAGGCCCGATGCCTGGGCTTCGCTGATGGCTTCGCTGAAAAAGACCTCCATCTCGACTCGCGAGCGCACCTCCTGGATCAGATCGTAGAAGCTGAGCGAGACCGAACCGAAGAGGCCGAGCAGCACCAGGGAAAAAAATCCTATCGCCATGGTGACGGCTGCCGGCATCCGGGCGCGTCCGATACCCGAAAAGCCTTCCTTTACACTGTAGATGAGATCCATGTCGGCACGTTTTGAGGGTTTGGAACAATCATACCCTAGAATCAAAAAAACCTGTTGCAAATCCAAGTTTTTTTTATGATAATTACACCTACAAAATGGGGCTATAGCTCAGTTGGTAGAGCATTTGCATGGCATGCAAAGGGTCAGGAGTTCGAATCTCCTTAGCTCCACAGACAAAAAAAAGCGCAGAGATCTGCGCTTTTTCTGTTTCCGCCCGTTTTCCGCTCAGCCCTTTCCGGCCCCTTTCACGGCTCTCGTCACCATAAAGATGATTCCGACAAGCATCGAAGCAGCCAGGCCTGCGGCGATATTCAGCAATGCGGCCACGATCACCGTCTTTGCAGGCAGTTCGACGACGGCCCCCGTCAGCGGCGCTGCGGCTCCGTGCATCAACGCCGTCATGATGGTGAAGATGAAGCTGGTGGCGATGCTGCCGGCGAACGAGACGAAATAACGCTCCCGCGTTCCTTTCGCCACCGCCTGGTGACGCGCTATCTGCTTCAGGGATCCGGGGTCGATCAGGTTCTTGACGACCATGGCCGCAAGTGCAACCGCAATGAGCACCGGCACATACAGCAGATAGACGGTAAGCACCACCCCGCCTGCAGGATCGAAGACGCCCTGGGCGAGAAGGTGTGCGGCTGTTTTCAGCATCCACGTCGAAGTGGCATAGAACACGGAGCCCCAGAGCAGGGTAACCAGGATCCATACCCACACCGAGGGCGCTACGGGCTTTTTGGGAAGTTCTGTCATAAATCTTGAAGGGGTTGAACGTTGTCGGAAAGTTTACCGTTGTGAAAGTTAAGAAGAAGAAACCCCGGAAACGGACATTCCATTCCTTTTTCGCGCAATCCTTTTCAGCACAATGATTTCCTGTCTCATTTCCCTTAGCTGCATGCCCCCTCAAGGCACGCTGGTTGCGGGACTGTGGAGGTGTCGGAGAATTATTTTTGAAATTCGACCTGATATATTAGTTTCCTATGGCACTTTTGGAGGCCAAAGATTTCACCCAATCTTTAATGTTTTACTGATATGTGCGGAGTTTTCGGTGTTTTTAATTCAAAAACTCCCGCCGAAGATACTTTCTATGGCCTTTACTCTCTTCAGCATAGAGGCCAGGAAGCGGCAGGCATCGTTGTAGCTGAATACAACAAAGCGAAAAAGAAGACCCTTTTCAAACAGCACAAGGGTCCTGGACTGGTATCGGAAGTGTTCAGGGATGAACAGATATTCGAAACCCTCTCCGGTTATGCTGCCATAGGACACAACCGGTATTCGACCACCGGCTCCTCCAAGTCCAACAACAACATCCAGCCGTTCTCCCTCACCTATCGCTCCGGAAGCCTCGCCATCGCCCACAACGGCAACCTGACCAATTCAAGACATCTGCGCCGCGAGCTGACCGAGCAGGGCGTCATCTTCCAGGCCTCTTCCGATACGGAAATCATTCCCCACCTTGCAGCAAGAAGCAAGGAGAAGGAGCCTCTGCACCAGATCTACGAGGCGCTCCGGCAGGTTGAAGGCGCCTATTCCATGGTGATTCTCGCCAACAACCAGATGATCGCGGCAAGGGACCCCTTCGGCGTAAGGCCTCTGGCCCTCGGCAGGAAGATCGATCCCGCCACTGGCGAACTGGCTTACGTGGTGGCCAGCGAGACCTGCGCGTTCGACATCATCAAGGCAGACTATATCCGTGACATCGCACCGGGAGAGATACTGCTTATAGACCATCTGGCAATCACCAACGAAAAACCGGTCTCGATCTTCCTGCCCCCGACCGAGCGCAAGGCCCGATGCATCTTCGAGTACGTCTATTTCGCGCGCCCCGACAGCTTCATCTTCGAGAACTCGGTCGACAAGGTCCGCAGGAACCTCGGCAAGAACCTCGCGAGGGAGTCGACGGTGGAACTGACGCCGGACGAAAAGGAGCTGACCGTGGTCAGCGTACCGGACTCGTCGAACACCGCAGCCCTCGGCTTCGTCAGGGAAAGCAACAAGCTCGGCAAACCGGCCCGCTTCGAACACGGACTCATCAGGAACCATTACGTCGGCAGGACCTTCATCCAGCCGGGCATCCACAGCCGGGAAATCAAGGTCCGTTCGAAATACAACATCGTCAGGGGCGTCCTGCAGAACCGGCCGATGATCCTTGTCGACGATTCGATCGTCCGCGGCACAACGGCCAAGATGCTCATCAAGCTGATCCGCGAGGCGAATCCGAAAGAGATCCACCTGCACATCAGCTCACCGCCCATCACCAACCCGTGCTTCTACGGCATGGATTTCCCGACCAAGCGCCAGCTCCTCACCCACATGTTCGGGGAGTCGGACAATTCGCCGGAAGCCCTCGACAAGATCAGGGAGTACATCGGCGTCGACTCGCTCAAGTACCTCTCGATGCAGGGGCTGCTGAACAGCGTGCCGAAGTTCGAGAACGAAAACTGCAGCTATTGCACGGCCTGCTTCAGCGGGGATTATCCCATCAGGATCACCGATGCCACGACGGACAAGGAAGAAAACGACTGAACGTGAGAACGAACAGAAACAGAAAAGGAGCTCGATGAGCTCCTTTTCTGTTTTATGTCGCGGTGCAAGGCACCGGAACCGTCACTTCTTGGTCTGTTTGCACTCGATCCTCACGGAGGTGTGGGGCACGGCTTCAAGCCGCTTCTTTGGAATCGGCTTGCCGGACTTGACGCAGATACCGTAGGTCTTGTTCCTGATGCGGTCCATGGCCTGGTCGATGTAGTGCAGGTAGCGTTCGTCGCGGGCGATGAACATGAAACGCTGCTCCCGATCCATGGTTTCGGTGCCGTGGTCGGCCATGTGCATCGAGTAGTTGGAGTTGATTGAATCCTCGACGCTCTCTTCGGACAGTGAGGAGCGCAGGATGTCCAGGTCGCGAAGGACCTCTTCACGCCGCTTCAGCAGGATCTGCCGGAAATGCTCAAGCTCTTCGTCAGTCAGATAGGTCTTGATCAGTCGTATCTCATCTGACGGTTCCGGCGAGCTGTTCGGAACACTGCTGGTTTTCTTCGACATGATGTTCAAAAGTTACAGGTTTCAACGGTAAGCCGTAAAAAAACAGGGATGTATAATAACATCACGAACGCGATTTTTCAAGTGACAGCCGGCACAATTCACTGTTGACCAGCTCGGCATTTTCCGGTGTCGCAAGATTGTCGAGGGGAGCCAGTTCGAGCCCCGTCGCCAGGGTCTCATCCTTAATATACGCATCACTTGCCCTGACTGCCGCCAGAAGTTTTTCCGTGCCCTGCAATTTGAGCTCGATACGGTCGGTGATCTCCAGTCCACTCTCCTTGCGGAGGGTCTGGATCCGGCTGACCAGTTCACGGGCAAGGCCCAGCATCTCGAGCTCTTCGGTCATTTCGGTGTCGAGCGCGACCATGATGCGGTGCGCGTCATCGGCAGCGACGAGCCACCCCTCGATGTCCTCGTGGACGATGTCCACGTCCTCGCGGGTAAGGCTGAAGATGCGTCCGTCGATATCGATGTCGAGCACGCCCTCCTTTTCGAGCTTCGAGATCTGCTTGTAGCTCATGATCCTGATCGACTCGGCAAGCGCCTTCATCTCCTTTCCGTAACGCGGTCCGAGGGTCTTGAAGTTCGGCTTCGCCTTCTTGCTGATCACCGAATCCTCGTCCTCGATATACTCGATCTTCTGGATGTTGACCTCCTCCATGATGATGTCGGCCACCAGCTCATAGGCCTCCCGCATGATCGAGTCGTCGACGGCAAGCAGGATGCGCTTCAGTGGCTGGCGAACCTTGATGGAGGCCCTTTCGCGCATGGTCCTGACCAGCGAGGTGATGATCTGCGCCTTCTTCATGCGCTCTTCGAGCGGACGGTCGACCAGCGAGACGTCAGCCAAGGGATAGTCTCCGAGGTGCACCGATTCCGCTGTTTCCTTTCCGGCAACGCCGTTGAGGTTGAGATAGATGCGCTCGGCGATGAACGGGGTGAACGGGGCAAGCAGCTTCGCAACGGTCATGAGCACCGTGGAGAGCGTCTGGTAGGCTGACAACTTGTCGGGGCCCATGGCGCCTTTCCAGAAGCGCTTGCGTGAGCGGCGGATGTACCAGTTCGACAGGTCGTCGACCGTGAACTCGTTGATGAGCCTTGAGGCTCCGGTCAGGTCGTACTGCTCCATGCGAAGCCGGACGTTCTCGACGAGGGTGTTCATGCTCGACAGGATCCAGCGGTCGAGCTCCGAACGCTCCTGCACCGGGATTTCGGCTTCGGCGTAGGTGAAGCCGTCGACGTTCGCGTACAGCACGAAGAAGTTGTAGCTGTTGACGAACGCCCTGAAGAAACGGCGCTGCTCCTCTTCGATCTCGTCGGAGTTGAACAGCTTCGGGCGCCACGGCGGACTTGTGACCATGAGGTACCAGCGGATCGAGTCGGCGCCGTACCTGCCCATCGTCTCGAAAGGATCGACCACGTTGCCCTTCGACTTGGACATCTTCTGTCCGTTCTTGTCGAGGATGTGGCCGTTGACGATCAGGTTCCGGTATGCCGGCCGGTCGAAGATCAGCGTGGCGATCGCGTGAAGGGTGTAGAACCATCCGCGGGTCTGGTCGACCCCTTCGGCGATGAAGTCGGCCGGGAAGGTCTTCTCGAACAGCTCTTTGTTTTCGAACGGGTAGTGCAGCTGGGCGAAAGGCATGGAGCCGCTGTCGAACCAGACGTCGATCAGCTCGGGTGTCCGGTTGTAGCGTTTTCCGTCCCTGAGGAAGTAGACCTTGTCCACGAACGGTTTGTGCAGGTCGAGTTCGACCTGGCCGCTGTCGAGCGCCTCGCCGAGGGGCATGCTGCGTCCGTCGATGTCGATCAGCCCCTCGCGCAGTTCTGCGATCGAGCCGACGGCGAAAAGCTTGCCCGTGGCGGGTCCGTCGCCGATCGAGAAATCCTCGGAGACCCAGATGGGCAGGGGCGTGCCCCAGAAGCGCTCGCGGGAAAGCGCCCAGTCCTTGTTCTCCTCGAGCCAGTTGCCGAAGCGGCCGGCGCCGATCTCCGGCGGGTTCCAGTTGATGCTTCTGTTCAGCTCGACCATGCGCGGAGCGATCCGGGTGGTGCGAATGTACCAGGACTCGCGGGCATAGTAGATCACCGGCACGTCGTAGCGCCACGAGAAGGGATAGGTGTGGGTGATCGTCTCCCTGCGGTACAGCTTCCCCTCCTCCTTCAGCCGCCGCATGATCGGCGGGTCGGCATCCTTGAAGAACATACCGTCGTAATCGGGCACCTCGGCCGTGAAGCAGCCGTTGCGGGCCACAGGCTGGAGCATCGGGAGGTCGTATTTCTTGGCCAGCTCGTAGTCGTCCGCGCCGAACGCCGGAGCGATGTGCACGATGCCCGTGCCGTCGCCGGTCGAGACGAAATCACCGGCCGTCACGTACCAGCAGCGTTTATCGGGATGGAAGTAGGAAAAGAGGGGCTCGTACTCGAGATTTTCGAGATCACTCCCCTTGAGCTTGCCGAAAACCTGCCATGCCGGTTCGTCGCCGTGCTTCTCGACGAGCACCTGCAGTCGGGATTCCGCCAGGATCAGCGTTTCGCCGGTATCGGAGTTGCGCACACGGACGTAGTCGATATCGGAGCCGACGGCCAGCGCGACGTTCGAGATGAGCGTCCATGGCGTGGTGGTCCAGACCAGCAGGCTCTCTTCGGAACCCTTGAGGCGGAACTTCACGTAGATGCTCGGGTCCTGCACTTCCTTGTAGCCAAGGGCGAGTTCATGCGAGCTCAGCACCGTCTCGGACTTGGGGTCCTGCGGCACGATCTTGTAGTCCTTGTAGATGAGTCCCTTGTCGAAGATCGTCTTCAGGGCCCACCAGACCGATTCGATGTAGTTGTTGTCGCAGGTGATGTAGGGACTGTCCATATCGACCCAGTATCCCATCTGCTCGGTCAGTTTTCCCCACCCCTCGCGGTTGTCCTCGATGTGGTGGTAGACCAGCTCCCTGGCCTCACGGTTGAACTCCCCTTCCCCGTACTCTTCGACCTGCGCCTTGTTCTTCAGCCCGAGCTTTTTCTCTACCGAGATCTCGACAGGAAGCCCGTGGGTGTCCCAGCCCGCTTTCCTCGGGACCCTGTAGCCCTGCATCGACTTGTACCTGCAGACAACGTCCTTGATGGTGCGGCTGAAAACGTGATGCACCCCAGGTTTGCCGTTGACCGTCGGGGGCCCTTCGTAAAAGGAGTAGATGCCCATGGGCGCCTCCTTTTCAAGGCTTTTCCGGAAAATGCGGTTCTCGGCCCAGAACTGCTGGATTTCGGCTTCCATGAAGCTGTATGAGAGGCTGGACGGAAACTCGGGATAGATATCGGGCATGGGTGTCAAAAATCAATCTGGAATTCAGGTGCAGTCGGGAGGTTGCCCCTCTGCGGAAAAGACAGAATATACGAGAATCGGCAGGAAAACAGAAAGGCAGGGCCCTTCATTGAAGGCCTGCCTTTTGCCTATAGGTCCATCGGGCGACGGGTCGAGGGACCCGTCGCTGCCGGCGGCTCACTTTTTCTGCGCGAGCGACGAATTGATGCCGTCGAGAATCTGCTTGGCTACGGTAGTCATCGAATCGAGGGTCTGTGCAACAACCTTGCTGAGCGGTGTGAGGGTGTTGTCGAGAATGGTACCCACGCCGATGAGAATGGTCGCGAAATCGCCTTTCACGACATCGTTGCCGCCCTTTGCCGGAGCGGAAGATTTGAATTCTTCAGCCATATGATGCCTGGGATTTGTGGTGAATCATAATAAACCTTGATATGAGAATGTAGTACATAAATCGGTGACCTCAAAGCGTGACGGTCGTATCGCGTGACACGAAACGCGGAACAGCTGATGCGCCAAGTGTCACGTCCTCCCGTACTGGTCCTCGAGGCGGACGATGTCGTCCTCGCCGAGGTAATCGCCCGACTGCACCTCGATCAGCTCGAGTGGCAACTCCCCGGGATTCACCAGGCGATGGCTGGCACCGCACGGAATATAGGTCGACTGGTTCGCCTCGAGAAGGATATACCTGTCGTCGACTGTCACCTGGGCTACGCCGGTCACCACGATCCAGTGTTCGGCGCGTTGACGGTGCATCTGAAGGGAAAGCGATGCGCCGGGCTTGACCGTGATGCGCTTCACCTTGAAGCGGCTCCCTTCGTCGAGGGTTTCGTAGGAGCCCCAGGGACGGTAGACTCGTCGATGCGTCATCGGCTCCGCGCGGGACTGCCGCTTCAGCTCTTCGACGATCGATTCGACCTCCTGCACCCGATCCCTGGAGGCGACCAGCACGGCATCGGCCGTCTCTACGATCACGTGGTCCTCAATGCCGACGGCCGCAATCAGGCGGCTGGTCGCATGCAGGTAGCTGTTGCGCACGTCGCGCACCACCACGTCCCCCCGCATGACGTTGCCATCAGCATCACGCTCCTGGACCTCCCAGAGCGATGACCAGGCGCCGACGTCGCTCCAGCCGGCATCGAGGGGCACGACCACGGCACGCGATGTCTTTTCCATGACAGCATAGTCGATGGACTCCGAAGGGCACGCAGCAAAGGCATCCGGATCGAGCCAAATGAAATCGAGGTCCGACCTCGAAAGATTCAGGGCATCTCGACACGCGGCAACGATTCCCGGGGAAGTCGACTCCAGCTCGCGAAGGAGCGATTCCGGCCTGAACAGGAATATGCCGCTGTTCCAGAGGTACTCCCCGCTCGAGATATACTCCCCGGCTTTCGCCCGGTCCGGCTTTTCAACGAACTCGAGTACCTGGCAGACCGAGCCGCACGTTCCCTTGCCTGAGGGAACACGGATATAGCCGTAACCGGTTTCGGGCGATGCCGGAGCGACACCGAACATGACCAGTGATCCCTGTTCCGCTGACTCGCGGCCGAGGTTGACCGCCTCGGCGAAAGCGCAGGGGTCGTGTATCACGTGGTCGGCAGGCAGGAGAAGCATGAGCGCCCCCGGATGGCTGCCGGAGAGCATCAGGGCAGCTATGGCCGCCGCCGGTGCAGTGTTCCGGCCGCAGGGTTCGAGCACGATGGTCGGGGTTACGGACATGACCTCCCGAAGCTGTTCGGCGACCAGGAAACGGTGCTCATCGTTGCAGATGCAGGTGACCGGCCCCACGTCGGGCAGCGTCGACAGGCGAAGCGCCGTATCCTGCAGCATGGTGCGGTCGCTGAAAAGCGACAGGAGCTGCTTGGGATATATGGCTCTCGAAAGGGGCCAGAGCCTGATTCCCGTACCTCCGCTGAGAATGACTGGGTAGATCATGGATAAGAAAGCTGTGACATGTTCCTGATGGTTGACGGTACGAAGTCGGTTTTCACCGGCCGGAATACATCTCTTGATAGTAGCGCTGATAAGCTCCGGAAGTCACCTCGTCGAGCCAGCCCTGATTGCCCAGGTACCAGTCGACCGTCTGCTCCAGACCCTCCTCGAACGTCAGCGAAGGCACCCAGCCCAGCTCTCGCTGCAGCTTCGATGCATCGATGGCGTAGCGCAGGTCGTGTCCGGCCCGATCGGTCACATAGGTGATGAGAGCTTCGGAAGCTCCGCGCTCCCGATCCAGTTTCCGGTCCATGATCCGGCACAGGAGCCTGATGAGCTCGATGTTGCTCCATTCGTTGTGGCCGCCGATGTTGTAGGTCTCTCCGGTACGCCCCTTGTGGAAGATCAGGTCGATGGCCTTTGCATGGTCGGCAACCCACAGCCAGTCCCTGACGTTTTCGCCTTTTCCATAAACCGGAAGAGGTTTCCCATGGCGGATGTTGTTGATGAACAGCGGAATCAACTTCTCGGGAAACTGGCAGGGGCCGTAGTTGTTCGAGCAGTTGCTGATCACCGCCGGCAGGCCGTAGGTGTCGTTGAACGCCCGGACGAAATGGTCCGAAGAGGCCTTGGAGGCGGAATAGGGGCTGTGAGGATCGTACGGAGTCGTTTCGGTGAACATGCCCTCGCACCCCAGGCTGCCATATACCTCATCGGTCGAGACGTGGTAGAACCGCTTTCCTTCGTAAGCTCCTTCCCAGGAAGTCCGTGCCGCATTGAGCAGGTTGACCGTGCCGAGCACATTGGCCATCACGAACTCGACCGGGCTCGCGATCGAACGGTCCACGTGCGATTCTGCAGCAAGATGGATGACTCCTTCGAAACGGTTGTCGTCGAAAAGCTTGCCGAGAAAAGCGGCATCGGTAATATCGCCCTTGATGAAACGGTAGTTCGGGTGCGACTCGACATCCTTCAGGTTGGCGAGGTTCCCCGCATAGGTCAGCTTGTCGAGGTTGGTAATGGTATAGGATGGATAGGCCGTCAGCAGGTGCCTGACGACATGTGAGCCGATGAAGCCGGCTCCTCCCGTGACAAGAATGTGCATGGAGTTACAATTGATAATGGATAGTGTTTCATTACATCGGGAAATATGACCGTAACACGAAACACGTGACGCGTGACACGGAACTCAACGAGCGTCTGGCGTCACGGAATCGAGCATCCTGAGAAGCGAATCGTGCCAGTGCGGGATCTCGAAATCCCATGCATCCCTGACCTTCCGCTTGTTCAGCACACTGAAATGCGGCCGCTTCGCAGGCATCGGATAATCGGCGGTTTCAATGGGCTTCACCCTGCAGGAGAGCCCGCCGGCATGCATGATTTCCCGGGCAAAATCGTACCAGGAGCAGACCCCCTCGTTCGAGTAATGATAGGTCTCGCCGTAGGTTGTGCACGGATCGAAGCGATCGAGAATCGAGACGATGGCTGAAGCCAGGTCCGCCGCCCAGGTCGGGCTTCCTACCTGGTCGAACACCACGCCTATCGATTCCCGTTCCCTGCCGAGCCTGAGCATGGTCTTCACGAAGTTCTGCCCATACGCAGAATAGAGCCAGGAGGTGCGAAAGATCATGTAGGAGGGCGCAATTCTCCGGATCGCCTCCTCACCTTCCCATTTGGACTGGCCGTAGACTCCGCAGGGAACAGCCTGGTCCTCTTCGCGGTATGGCCTGCAGCCAAGCCCGTCGAAAACGTAGTCGGTCGAAATGTGCAGCAGGAGGGCGTTGCAGGCCCTCGACACATTCGCCAGCACCGCCGGACCGTCCCTGTTGACCCTGAATGCCGTCACAACGTCGGATTCAGCCTTGTCGACGGCCGTGTAGGCCGCACAGTTCACGATCGCCCCGATCTCGTGCTCACGGCAGAAGTTCAGGACAGCATCGGCCGAAGTGATGTCGAATTCGGGCAGATCGGTGAAATAGTATCGGTGTGCGCCGTTGGCAGCCTGCAGTTCCTGCAGCTCCGAACCAAGCTGTCCGCGGCTTCCGGTCACCAGTATATTCATGCGAAACGGTCAGTTATATAGAGAATAAAACAGATGCATCCTTCAGAACGGCATATCGAGCGCCTCGATGTCGCACAGCAGCGGCAACCGGGCATCCTTTGCCGAGACGCTGACATCCACAGGAGCGATCCGCCAGTCTATGCCAAGCGCAGGATCGTTCCATGCGATGCCTGCCTCGTGCTCGGGCATGTAATAGGCGTCGCACTTGTAGCTGAACACTGCCTTGTCGCTCAGCACGGTGAACCCGTGGGCGAAACCCGGCGGAACCCACATCATCCGGTGGTTCCCGGCGCTCAGCTCTTCGGCCAGGTGACGGCCGTACGTCGACGAACCCCGGCGGATGTCGACGACCACGTCGAGCACGCTCCCCATGACCACGCGAACAAGCTTACCCTGGGTGTAGGGCGGTTTCTGGTAATGAAGGCCGCGAAGGACGCCGTGACGCGAAAACGACTCGTTGTCCTGCACGAACACACGGCTGCCTGCATGCTTCTCGAAGATATCGAGCCTGAAGGATTCGAAAAAATAGCCGCGATCGTCCCCGAACACGCGGGGCTCGAACAGCAGAACTCCCGGCAGCGCGGTTTGAATGACATTCATGGTTTCAGCATAGGATAGTTGATCGACGGGCGGATTCAGGCCGGCCCGTCATAGCCCTGCGCGAGCAGTTTCAGCAGGTATTGGCCATACTGGTTCTTGAGCAGCGGAGAGGCCAGCCGCTCGAGATCCTTATCCCCGATCCACCCACTGCGCCAGGCGATCTCCTCGGGACAGGCGATCTTGAGCCCCTGACGTTTTTCTACGGTTTCGATGAAATTGCCTGCCTGCTGGAAGGAGTCGTGCGTACCCGTATCGAGCCAGGCGAACCCCCGCCCAAGAACGGAGCAGGTCAGGTTGTCGCGTAACCGGTACATCTCGTTCACCGAGGTGATCTCGAGCTCTCCCCTGGCTGAAGGACGGATGTTCGAGGCGATGTCGACGACGTCGTTCGGATAGAAGTAGAGTCCGACAACGGCATAGCTGGACTTGGGTTTCTCCGGTT
The DNA here is from genome assembly GCA_903929135.1 of uncultured Chlorobiales bacterium. Taxonomy (GTDB): domain Bacteria; phylum Bacteroidota; class Chlorobiia; order Chlorobiales; family Chlorobiaceae; genus Chlorobaculum. Next base: position 10,409 of record CAIYTH010000014.1, on the reverse strand, counting down.
TTTCGACAATCGAGATCACCCGGCCGTCAAGGTCGAACTCAACGACACCGTATCGCTCGGGATCGCTGACATAGTAACCGAACACCACGGCTTTCCGCTCCTCGGTCACGCTCCTGACAGCATCCTGGAGCATTGCGCTGAATCCGTATCCGAAAAAGATGTTGTCGCCCAGCACGAGACAGACGTCGTCGCCACCGATGAAATCCCTTCCGAGAATGAACGCCTGGGCCAGTCCGTCGGGGGACGGCTGCACCGTATAACTGAGTGAAATTCCCCATTCGCTGCCATCGCCAAGAAGCCGGACGAAAGCAGGCTGGTCTTCAGGGGTCGTAATGATGAGAATATCCCTTATCCCGGCGAGCATCAGGGTCGTCAGAGGATAGTAGATCATCGGTTTGTCGTAGATGGGAAGCAACTGTTTGGATGTGCCTCTCGTCACCGGGTAGAGACGGGTTCCGGAACCTCCGGCGAGTATGATGCCTTTCATGCAGGATTCGTTTTCGGCCGATGTTGACTGAGCAACATGCACGAGGTCTTTAAACAGGAAACATGATGTTAAATATAGATAAAATACCGGTAATCATCGAACATCGAGACCGCGGAGAGTCCGGCAGCAGGGGATCGGCCCCCTGCCGGCAGAGCAAGCCGAGCTCACCATGAAACACGAATCCTGCGAACGTTCGGGGTTCGTCTCAACGCGCGATGAAGAACGGATTGACCAGATCAGGCTTGTTGTACACCAGTTCACTGCCGCTGACAATATCGAAGAGGCTCTTCCCGGCGGATTTCAGAATGGCATGACCTGCAGCAGTCTCCCATTCGCAGGTAGAGTCAAGCCGGGGGTAGAGATCGGCTTCTCCGGATGCCACCATGCCGAAATTGAGGGTGCCGGCATTCTGGACAAGTTCGATATCGGCATAGTGCGCTGAAAGCTCTTCAATGTAGAAGCGCATCCGTTCATCGAGTTGATTGTGGCTGACAATGAGACGGCTGACACAAGGTCCGGGGAGGTTTTGCTTGCCGAAAGTGGGCAGAAGCCTGGTGGTCTGGGCGAATGTGCTGCTGGCATTCCGTACCCGATAAGCGCCGGATTCCCTGCTGCCGCAATATAGCTCATCCGTTGCCGGAGCGTAAATGACACCTAACACAGGCTCGTGCCCCTCGATCAGGGCTACGTTTACCGTACACTCGCCTGCTCCGTGCAGAGACTCGTCGTCACCCCCGAAAGGCGCAACGAGCCAGAACTGTCGCCAGCTGGAACGCACATCGTACGGTACGGATTGACTGTACTCGCCAATTACCGGCAAGCCGGTGACCGACAGGTTGTGCTCGATGAGACGGTAGGTCTCAATGTTCGCCTCTTCCGAGAAAAGCCCGTCATCGGTCTCGTCTTCCAGTATAGATACGTTACAGCAATCATGGCTGAGAATGGCCTGGCCTGCCTTCAGGCATGCTTCGATGGCGACAATAAGCTCCGGTGTCATGGCTCGTATTGAACTTTTCGATGATGAAGCTCCTCTTCCTGCAAAAAGAAAATCTGACATGGAAATGAGCAGGAAAAGGATTGGTCCATATTCATTGCTCAAATACCGTACCATGAATCATCACCAACCAGGCGTCAAGGGAACATACTCTTGTAAAACCACTTAGGTACCGTGACCGAAGAACGGTGCATCGAAAAGACGGCAACATCGAGCCCTCCTTCTCTCAAAATGAGAACTGACGCCTGCAGGCCACGAACAGCGAAGCTCTTTGCGGTTTCACCCGTGGATATTATTACGTAACTTCCCCAGACTGCAGTTTGACTCCTTCCCGGACAACCGGATTTTCTTCGAAATTTCCTGAGCACGCAATGCCGGCCATGAGCACCGATACCAACAATCCAGCCAAAGAACACTTCTATATCAACCGTCAGGCAAGGGATCTTTATCATCTGACCGATCCCGAAGCCCTGTCACTCCCGACCGAGCGCGGAAAAGCCCTGAGGCAGGCTGAAGAGCTGACCGAGGCGATCAACCGCCGGATCGAACTTCTGAAGGGAAAAAGCGCCAAAAAGATTCTCCCGGCTCAGCTCCACGGCATGAAGCTGCTTCACGAAGTGCTCCACCACATCCTTGGTAAGGCATCGGGCGTGACGGCCTCAGCCCTGAAACTGGCAGAAAAGGATATCTCGAACTGGCAGACGAAAGAGTACCTCTCCGGCTTTCTCGATCAGTTCCCGCCGCATGAGCTGTACCGCTCGGCAAAAAGCTCCGGCGAGTACCTGAGCGACCGCATGAACCTGATAGAGACTGTCGAAGAGTCTTACCTGGTGTGGCTGAACAACCAGAATCCGGCCCTCGAACAGTTTTCTGACCTGATCTCCGACAGCGGGTTACGTGCGAACAGCACCTATCCGCACCTGATATCGGCCATGCGTCACGCAATGGAGTCGGCCGGGCCGATCGGTCCGGAGCAGCTCGACATGGCCGACCTGCTCTCACTGCCGATGCGTTATGCTCCGGACTCGCTCCTTGCACAGCTCAGGTATATCCGGCTTCACTGGTCCGACCTGCTCGTCGACTCACCCTGGCGGGAACTGCTCGACGATGCGATCACCCTGATCGAGGATGAGGACAGATATCTCTTCTTCGAAAAGCTTGCCTCTGAACAGGGGCGCAATGAAGGAAGCCTGTACGAAAAGGAGGCACAGGTGCCAGCATATTCGAACCTCGGCGACGCCCCGGCCAGGTACTCACACGACTCTTCCTGGATGCCCGAAGTGGTCATGGTCGCCAAGAGCACCTATGTCTGGCTTGACCAGCTCAGCCGCCAGTACGGCTATCCGGTTCGACGCCTTCAGGACATACCTGACCGGGAGCTCGACCTCCTTGCTGAACGGGGCTTTACTGCGCTCTGGCTCATCGGGCTCTGGGAGAGGAGCCACGCATCGAGAATGATCAAGCAGCTTCAGGGAAACCCTGAGGCCAAGGCCTCGGCATATGCCCTCGAGAACTACGAGATCGCTCGCGAGCTCGGGGGGCATGAAGGATACATCGACCTCAGGAACAGGGCCAGGCAGCGTGGCATCCGTCTTGCGAGCGACATGGTTCCGAATCATACCGGTATCGACTCCGAACTGGTCAGGCAAAAACCCGAGTGGTTTCTCGGCACCTACGAACTCCCTTACCCGAACTACACCTACAACGGCCCGAACCTGAGCGAGGACAGCCGTTACGGTATCCATATCGAGGATGGTTACTGGAACCGTACCGACGCCGCCGTGACCTTCAAGCGGGTCGACTACCTTACCGGCGACACCAGGTACATCTACCATGGAAACGACGGCACGATCATGCCCTGGAACGACACCGCCCAGTTGAACTTCCTCGATCCGGTAGTCAGGGAGGCCGTCATCCAGCAGATCCTCCATGTGGCGAGGATGTTCCCGATCATCAGGTTCGATGCGGCGATGGTTCTGGCCAAGATGCACATCCAGAGGCTCTGGTACCCCCTTCACGGCCACGCTGCCGGAGTACCGTCCCGAGGCGCGTTCTCGATGAGCATGGCCGATTTCGAGGCCGCCATCCCGGAGGAGTTCTGGCGTGAAGTGGTCGATCGGGTCAAGCAGGAGGTCCCGGACACGCTGCTCCTGGCGGAAGCGTTCTGGATGCTCGAAGGTTACTTCGTCCGGACCCTCGGCATGCACCGCGTCTACAACAGCGCCTTCATGCACATGCTCAAGAAGGAGGATAACTCCAGTTATCGACAGCTCATCAAGAAAACCCTCGAGTTCGACGCTGAGATCCTGAAACGGTACGTCAACTTTATGAACAACCCCGACGAGGACACGGCCATCGCGCAGTTCGGGAAGGGTGACAAATATTTCGGTGTCTGCATGATGATGATCACCCTGCCTGGCCTGCCCATGATCGGGCACGGGCAGGTCGAGGGGCTCACTGAAAAATACGGGATGGAATATGCCCGCGCCTACTACGACGAACAGCCCGATGCCGATCTGGTCGGGCGCCATTACCGCGAGATCTTCCCGATCATGAAGAAGCGGAGCCTGTTCGCCGATGTGAAGCACTTTTTCCTGTTCGACCTCTATGCTCCTGACGGGACGGTCAACGAAAATATCTTCGCCTACAGCAACAGGCTCGGCGAGGAGCGTGCGCTCGTCCTGTTCAACAACCGCTGGGAGGCTGCCGAAGGATGGATCCGCCTTTCTGCAGGATACCTGTCGGACGGAAACATCAGGCAGACCCTGCTTGCCGACGCCCTTGCGATCCCGGACGACCATGGATCCTATGTGGTGTTCAAGGACCATGCAAGCGGGCTCGAGTTCATCCGCTCATGTTCCGGCATCCGCGAAAACGGACTTCAGATGTCGCTTCAGGGCTACGGGTACAACGTTTTCCTCGAGTTCAGGGTTGTCAGGCCTTCAAGGCTGAAACCCTACGACCGCGTCTGCGAAGAACTCGGAGGTCGGGGTGCCGCCTCCATCGAGCTTGAGGCACTCTCCATGAGCCTCAGGCCCGTACACCGGATCGTCGTTGCAGGCCTCGAGGCACTCATCCCCGAACCCGCGAAAACCACCGGCGACACCGGTACGGCAACTTCGTTCGGCCGGCATTGCGAGACGCTTCTTGCCGATCTGTCGGTGCGGTTCGAGGAGATCATGGAACGACCGCTCGCCCTCCCTTCAGGCACTGCCGGGTGGGCTCGGGAACGTTACCTCTCGGCGTTGCGGCTTTCGGCACAGATCGGAAAGCTTGCCGGGAAAAAGCGCCTCAAGGCGGCACTCGGCATCGGTGAGACAGAGAGCCCTGATTTCCGGCGGACCGTCAGGACCCTGATCGCTCTGGAGTGCATCCAGGAGATGCTCAGCCATAACGGCCTGCTTCAGCACCAGCTGATCGACGACTGGCTGCTTGGTTCCCAGCTTGTCCCGGTGTGGCCCGTAGAACCGGGGTTCCCGCTCTACGGAACGGAACTCGTGGACCTCTTCTCCTGCCTTCTCGTTCCTGAAGGGCATTCTGCTGATACGGCTACGCCTGAGTCGAGGCTGACGGAAACGATCGACTCGCTCTTCGAATCGGGAGACTCCCACTTCACGTCGTTCATGCAGTTCCAGCACCTGCACTCGAAAACATGGTTCAGGGAGCATCGTTTCACCCTCATCGTCTCGTGGCTCTGGCTCCATGCTCAGCTTCGGACACCCATTCCGGTCGTGGGCGGGACGAAGGCTGCGACGACGAAAACCGACCTCAAGCCATGGCTTGAAGGACTCGATAAGCTCGATGCGGCCGCTTTCCTCAGCGGTTATGAAATGCAGGCGATGCTGAAGGGGGTGTGACCTCTCCCGGCAGACAGCTTCCGGATCCGGAAATCCATAAAAGCAGAAAGCCCGGGAAAACCCGGGCTTTTGCATGAAGTCATCGGACGATGCCGTATCAATGAGGAGCTACGAGGACGTAGTCATGATACACCCTGTAGGTATTGATCAGGAGGAAAGTCAGTGCGAGAAGTCCGATGATCGTGAAAACAGGGCTCTTCTGCTCACTCGATGCCTTGCGATCGAAGAAAGGCACGAGCAGCCAGGCGACGGCGCCGATGGTGAAGAGCACGATGGCAATAAGTTCACCGCCTTCGAACTTGAAGTCCTTGAGAAGCTGGAACTGAGCCCAGAAGTACCATTCCGGCTTGATTCCGACCGGTGCCGGGGTAAGCGGATCGGCCTTGACGCCGATTTCCCAGGGGAACATGGCAGCCAGGTAGATCAGAAGCGCAAAACCGAGCAGCCAGCCGATACCGTCCTTGGCAAGGAAGGTCGGGAAGAATTTGTCGTATCCCTTGATGAGGCCGGCTTCCTTGTAACCGATAGGGGACGAAGTGCCGAGGATCTGCACGAGGGTCAGGTGTGCAGTAAGCACGAGCAGCACGAGGCCGGGAAGCAGAACGACATGGAGGGAGAACATGCGGGTGAGGGTTTCGGGGCTGACGTCAGTGCCTCCACGAAGGATATCGACCATGAATGCACCACCCGGAGCCACTTTCGGCACCTCTGTACCAACCTGGGTAGCAAAGAATGCCAGCTCGTTCCAGGGCAGGAGGTAACCGGTGAAACCGAAGCCGAGGCTGAGCACCAGCAGGATGAAGCCACTGACCCACATGAGCTCACGAGGCTTGCGATAGGACTTCATGAAGAAGGTGCTGAACATGTGGATGAACAGCATCATGATCATGAGGTTGGCGCTCCATGCGTGGACCTGGCGGATGAGCCAGCCGAACGGAACTTCCTTCTGGATAAAGACGAAGGAAGAGAAGGCCTCTGCACCGGTGGGCTTGTAGTACTGGAGAAGAAGCAGGCCGGTGATGATCTGGATCATGAAGAAGAAAAGGCCGAGACCGCCGAAGTAGTACCAGAAGGAGAGGCGGTGCTTGGGCACCTCTTTTTTCTTCAGGTAGTCGATGATCGGCAGGACGACATAGAAACGCTCCTGGAGCCATGAACCGACGATACCGACTCTGGAGTCCTTGTACGGGTTCGCATCCTGGCGCTCAACCGGAGGTTTGTAAACGCCTGACGGAGCGGATTCTGCTTTGGGGGCCTGCGGTTTTGCGGCAGCCGGTGCGGCGGGTTTGGCAGCAACCGGTGCGGCAGGCTTGGCGGCGCCGGGGGCTGGCGGTTTCGGCTTAGCAGGAGCGTTGCCTGCGGCCGGATTCTGGGTATTTTCAGCCATGTGTCTTGACTCCCTTGATTTTCAGGTATTGATGCTTAAGCTTTTGAGATGATGATGCTGTCACCGTCGATCTTCGCCTTGTAGCTTTTCAGCGGCTTTGGCTGAGGACCGGAGATGATCTCGCCCGTCTGCTTGTACTTGGCACCGTGGCAGGGGCAGGCCAGCTGGGTGGCCGTGTTGTCCCAGTGCACGAGGCAGCCGAGGTGGGTGCAGACAGCGCTGACAGCAGTCAGGGAGCCTCCCTTGTTGACCACAATGACCTTGTCTTCATTGAACTGGTAGATCTTGCCCGTCCCGTCCGGCACTTCCGAAGCCTTGCCAGCGGTCAGCTGATTGACCGTCTTGATCGTCTTGGCCGGAGGAATGATGTATCTGACGACCGGGTACAGCGCGCTGACTGCCACAACGGCACCGACGCCTCCGACGATCTTGTGAAGAAAGCCCCTGCGTTCGAAATCGACGCCTTTCAGGCCGCCTTCCCTCGGTTTTCCACCCGGAACGGAACCCGATGCAGAGACTTCAGCACCTTCACCCAGCGTGCTCAGCCTTGCGGGGCTTTTAAAATTACCAGTTTGTGCCATTATGGTCTATCTCCTTTTTATGACTTGGATTGTTTGAACATCAAGAAGACAACGGTGACTGCAGGGGGAAGAACCACTCTCCCTTCTGATCCGGGAATCCTGAAAATTATCGGTATCCGAGCAGCCGCGAATTCGTATTGAACGACTTTGAAATTAAAATTTTTTCCTATTTAACCAATCAAATTGGTTTCCGAAAAAATTGTACCCCCTGTACATGACTGACGACTTCCCTTCGCGCCAGATCCTGCATGACGTGAAGAATCGCATGAAACGCGATTTCAGGGCTCCGGGATCGAGAAATTCGGACATGCCTCCGATATGGTCAAAACGCTCTCCATCGACAGTCAGGGACACGTTCGAAGCGTATCTGAGATAGAACGGTCCGGTATCGAGCACCTGCAGGTGGCTGACGTCGATACTGACAGCCCCCTCCTCGATGTGCAGGCTCCGGCCGTGGACAGGAGCGAACAGGCCCCTCATGGACCCCTCTTCCCGGAACCTTATCTTTTCCAGAACCCGCTGACGACCGGTCTCATTATCGTTGAGCATCGCGATGGCCAGAGGCTCACTCTCCTTGCCTTGAAAATGAATAATGTAGTAGACGAGGTCGAATCGTCCGGAAAAGGCTCGCCCCCAGTACCATCGGCTGAAATATTCATGCATCGGTATGGTGCCGAGGTTGTGGTCATGGTAGCCGTTCCCCCTGATATGCATGCCGAGACGCTTTCCTGATGCAGTGTCGTCGACGAGGAGTTCACCGTCGACATCAGCCTTCGGGACGCTCAGAAGCCACTGGTGCCGGTGCCCGTTACCCGGCATGGAGCCGTTCTCACGGTGAAAATCGTAACGGTACCCCGGCTTGAAGGTGAACGAGCCGCGAACATGCTTCTTTCTCGCCGGAAATACGAAATCGACCGTCAGGCGATATTCATCTTTCGAGCAGTCATACACGAAACTGTTTTTCTCGAAACGGGCGCCTATGTCTGAAGGCTCGACGCCGAACTCTCCGTCATGGCCTTCCCTGATGAAATTGACTATTTCCCGACCATGCTCGTACAACTGGAAGCTGAAGCCGGCATACTGGTCGGGACGAGGCGAGTCGGGACGGACGCTCGATCGCCAGTCGTCGTAATGACTCAGGTAAAAAGGCGAAAAGGCGAAACCGGCAAACCAGATGAAGACGACGGATATGCCCTGAATCTTGTCCTCCGCATCGAAATACCACCACTCATAGGACCCGGGATCATCAAGCTTGTGCCAGACCTCCTGGGTCGAGTCGGTCGTAATGTTCATGCCGCGAGGAAATAATGGTTCACGAGGCGAATCGCATGAACGCTCAATCTGAAAGAAGGAAGACGGGAATGTTTTGGGGCCTGTCGGAAAGCAAGAGAGGCTTTGCAGCCTGAAACGTTAGACCTGGTGGACAGAGAGGGAGTCGAACCCCCGACACAAGGATTTTCAGTCCTTTGCTCTACCAACTGAGCTATCTGTCCATGTTTCGTGAGTGCAAATATACGGATTTGACCGTTTTCGCAAAAAAGAAAATGAATTTTTGCGAAAAGCCCGCCATCCCTGATCCGGCATGGCGGGCTCAGGGTTTCAGGCGCTCTGGCCGATTCGCTCGATCCCGCGCTGCACACGCCGAATCACGGTTTCCTTGCCAAGCACTTCCAGCATGTGATACAGGCTCGGACCGAAACCAACGCCGGAGGTTGCAATCCTGAGCGGGTGGATGAGTACTGCGGGCTTCAACCCTTTCGGGGCGACAAACGCCTTCAGGGCAGCCTCGATTGCCTCGGCACCGAAATCTTCCGAGGATTCGAGCACCGATGCAAACTCCCGCAGAAGACCCGGAATTTCGGAGGTCCACCGCTTTTCGACGGCCTCGGCATCATACGACTCCGGTTCGAAAAAGAAGTAGTTGCTGTAGGTGACGAACTCGTGCTCATAGTTGACGCGTTCCCTCATGAGATCGACGACCTGCTCCAGATAGGCGTCAGAGGTGATCCGCTCTTCCGGCATCTCAAACGGCTTCTCCTGAAGTTCCTTGAGCAGCAGCGGCTTGATGGCCGACACGATCCTCTCGACCGGCCGCGTCTTGATGTACTGCTTCTCGAGCCAGTTGAGTTTTTCGACATTGAACACGGCGCCGGCGCGGCCGACCCTTTCGAGGGAGAATTTCTGGATGAGCTCGTCCATGCTGAATACCTCCTGTTCGCTCCCTTCGCCTTCGTTCCATCCGAGCAGGGCAACGAAGTTGACGATCGCGTCAGGGCTGAAACCCTTGCGGATGTAGTCCTCGACAGCCACATCGCCCTGACGCTTGCTGAGCTTGGACCGGTCTGCGTTCAGCAGCAGGGGCAGATGGGCGAACTTCGGAGCTTCCCAGCCGAAGAATTCATAGAGGAGCAGATGCTTCGGCATCGAAGGCAGCCACTCTTCACCCCTGATGATGTGGGTGAACTCCATCAGGTGATCGTCGATGACGCTGGCGAAATGGTAGGTGGGAAATCCGTCGGATTTCATCAGCACCTGGTCGTCGATGGTCGACGAATCAAACTCGACGGGACCACGGATGAGATCCTCGAACCAGACCGAAACATAATCCGGGACCTTCATCCTCACCACGTAAGGCACGCCCTCGTCGAGTTTTTTCCTGATTTCGGATTCTGGCATGTTGCCACCCATCTCCTCGGGCAGCCACGTGCGGTTGTATTTCGGCTGAAGACCCTGCTTGAGCTGGAGTTGCCTGTTCTCCTCAAGCTCCTCGGAGGTTGAGAAGCAATAATAGGCGTTCTTGTCTTCGAGGAGCTGCGTGCAGTAGTCACGATAGATGGAGAGACGCTGCGACTGGACATAAGGGCCGTAGTTGCCTCCATGCAGAGGGCTCTCGTCGGGAATGATGCCCGCCCACTCCAACGTGCTGATGAGATTCTTTTCGGCATCCTCGACTTTCCTGCTCTGGTCGGTATCCTCGATCCTGATGACGAAGTCTGAATACCGCAATTGTATCCGACTTGCCGAATCTGTTTTCCTGCTTTTTTATTGATTTAAGAGAAATTAAAACGAAGACCCAAATTAAAGTTGATAAATCCTCCCTGAT